>NZ_KB900033.1:340819-449267 GCF_000378545.1 Thioalkalivibrio sp. ALE23
AAGGCGACGCGGCAATCGGCCAAAGATGCCTGCACCCTGGCACAGGCGGCTTCGGATGGAGATCGCCACGTCACTGCGCGACTCGCGATGACGGGGAAAAGGAGGGCCATGCGAATCGCGATGACGGGGACGCGAATGGCGTCGCGCGAACATGAACGGGGGCGGGTGCGTAAACGGGTTCGCGAACCGGTGCGGGTGCGGGTACGAATCAAACGATCGCGCCGGGTCCGGTCACCGCGGGATCCGCGAACCACCACTGTTATCATGTTTCACCGTCGCACCACGGAGACCGCCATGAGCCGCACAGAACCCGCCCACCGGGACATCCCGGTCAACCTTGTCACCGGCTTCCTCGGGGTCGGCAAGACCACCACCATCCGCGCCCTGCTGGCCCAGCGCCCGCAGGACGAGCGCTGGGCGGTACTGGTCAACGAGTTCGGCGAGATCGGCGTGGACGGCGGCCTGCTGGCCGACACCGGCGTGCGCACCGAGGAGATCCCCGGCGGCTGCCTGTGCTGCGTCTCCGCGCAGATGTTCACCGTGGGCCTCAACCGTCTGATCCGCCAGCAGCAGCCCGACCGCATCCTGATCGAGCCCACCGGCCTCGGGCATCCGGCCGAGATCATCCGCACCCTGACCGCCCCGCCCTACGACACCGCGCTGGATCTGCGCGCGACCGTCACGGTGATGGACGCACGCCACCTCGCCTCGCCGCGCCACCGCGAGCACCCCAACTGGAACGACCAGATCGCGGTGGCCGACGTGCTGATCGCGAACAAGGCCGATGCCTGGAGCGAGGCCGACCGCGAGGCCCTGCATGCGTTCGTGGCCAGCCTGCCAGCTCCGCGCCCGCAGGTGATCGAGACCCGTAAGGGGCACATCGATGCGGCGCTGCTGGACGCCCCGCGCCTGGAGCACGGTGGCGCCCTGTTCCCGGAGGCCCGGGCGTTCCTGGCTGCGACCGCGGACACCGGCCACGATCATGGCCATGACCACGACCATGACCATGAGCACCACCACGAACATGAACACGGCGCCGATTCCGACCCCGGCGACTGGGTCGTGATCGACAATCGCGGCGACGGGTTCGTCGGCCGTTCATGGCGCTTCCCGACGTCCACCGTGTTCGATCACGCGGCGCTGGAGGCCCTGATCCAGGAACAGGACGCGGACCGCCTCAAGGGAGTGCTGCAGACCGAACGCGGCTGGCAGCAGATCAACCGGGTGGAGCGCGATGGCGGCCTGGAAGCCCTGACGACGCCCCCGGACACCACCCCGCCCCGCCTGGAGCTGATCCGTGCCGAAAGCGGCGACCGCGGCGGCCGCGAGGAGCTCGAGGCGCTCAACGCCGTGGACCGCGCCCTGCGGCGCGCCGCCCGACTGCCCGCGGACGACGACTGAGCCGCCAACGCCCCCAATCAGGCCCCGGGGCCTACTGCGGACCGGGCGGCACCTCGCGGTCGCTGAACTCCGCGCGGTAGAACCACTCGTTCCCCGGCAGGCTGTTGGGGTTGGGGAACACGATGAAACCGTCCTCCGGCGCGCGCACCTCGGTCCCGTCGGCGCGCACGCCGATCAGATCACCCCGGGTCAACGGATCGAAACTCTTCCACTCGCGGGCGAAGGCATCATCCGGGTGGTCGCGGTCGATGACCTCCACCAGGCGCAGCACCTCGGGGTCGGCCTGCCCGGGCGTGGCGTGCTGCGGCAGCATCGCCAGCTGGGCCAGCGCGTTGATGATGGCGTTGTACGCCACCTCCGGCGCCTGCGGGTCGTCGTGCTGGCCGCATTCCAGGGTCACCCCGTAGCCGCCCTGGCTGCGCATGTACTCGGTGGTGCCGATGCCGTAGCTCGGATCGGTGGACAGGATCTGCGTCCGGTGGCTCGCGTTGGGGTTCTTCATGCGCTTCTCCACCCCGCGCGCATAGGTGTCCAGCCAGCCCTCCACCATGCGCCGCGGTCCCAGGCAGGCCGCCAGCGCCTGTTCCTCGGCCGCCTGCGCAAACGGCTCCAGATCGCCATCGTTGTCACGCGGGCCGAGCATGATGAACGGCTGCCCGCCGGTGTGGAACGAGTGGAGGTCCAGCAGCACGTCGTGCGCCGCCAGCAGCGGACACAGCCGGTTGGCGATACGATCCTCGAAATCCTGCGGATCCTCGGTCACCCGCAGGTTGCGATTGAGATTGCGCTCGCCCATGCGCTGGTTGCGCTGCACCGCCAGCGGGTTGGTGCGCGGCACCAGCGTGAGCGTGCCGCGCAGCAGCTCGCGTTCGCCGGATTCCAGTTCCGCCTGCAGCCGCTCGGTCGCCTCGGTGCCGCACAGCTCGTTGCCATGCACCGCACCCAGCACGATCAGGCGCGGCCCGGGCTCCAGGCCGTGGAAGGTGACGGATTTCAGCGCCGTGGGCTGACCGGACATGCGCACACTCCTGCTTGCGTGGAAAAGGCGCAGTCTAGCGACCGTCCCCGCGATCCTCCAGCCGCGGGCCACAATGATGATTATGAAAAGCAAGCACACCCGTCCAACGCCAACGCCGACAAGCAAGAAAACGTTCAGGCGGCAGCCACAGCAGGCGACAGTCGTTGTCGGCGGCTAGCCCGCCGCTGGACTGCGTCGGGCCAAGCTTCACGCCAGAGGCGTCATGACAGCGACCCCGGCTCATGCCGCCGGGTCCGGGTGGAGTCGGGCCTGCTGCTGGCGGTAGGCGTCCATGCCGATGCGCCCGATCTGCGGGGTGAGTTGGCAGCGTTGATTTCGCCAGGGGAAGCGGGCCTGGGCCCTTCGGCGCTCCGCGCCCTCGCCGGACTTCCAGGCCTCCAGATCGAGATCGCGCCAGAAGCGCGGGTCGCGGCCGGTCTGACGATCATGCTCGGCGGTCACCGGGTCGCGGGCGCGGAACGGCTCCAGGCGGGGCACGTCCGGCATGGGCTGGGTGATGTCCATGTAGCGCTGGATCATGTCCCACAGGGCGCGCACCTCGTGATCGTGATCGACCACCCCGCTCAGCGAGGTCCGGTTGAACTGCTCGCCGCTGTAGCGGTGCACGAACATCAGCCGGTAGAAGATCCCGCCCCGCTGCACCACCCGCTCGAGATAGGCATCGAACTCCACGAACGGCGCCTCCAGCGGTGGCTTGCGCCGGCCCCGGGCAAAGCGCACCCGCCCGGTGCGGCGGTTGAACTCGCTGCTGCGGTTGTCCAGGTAACGCTGGCTGCGGGCGGCGATGACCCCGTGGAACGGCTTGAGCAGGAAGGCGCCGAGGTGGATCAGGCCGATCATCAGGGGTTGGGTGGTGTAGACAGTTAGTATGGTTGCGATAGAAAGCCCGCTTAACAAAATCAGAGCAATTACCGGTGGCGCGAGCGCCTCGTTGTACTGAAACAGCGGATCTCGTATCTGCTCTGTAATGAAAAGTGGAATAGCCAAAAGGGAGAAAAAATAAACCACCGGAACCGCGAGTATCAGCACAGAGAGTCCCAGCTGACTCTTGAGGAAGCGGATCCGCTCGTGATCCCACCACCAGTCGTCCGACTGGTGGAACTCCGGATCCTGCTGTTCCTGGTGCTGCACGAACTCGGCGTCTTCCAGCACCCGCTGGTGGGGGTCGATATGGGCGTAGTCGCCGAACGGCAGCAGGGTCTCGCCGAAGCGGTCCCGCGCCCTCGGTGGCGCCGGCAGCGGCGGGATGGCATCCGAACGGTAGGCCCCGGGGGCGTAGTCACCGGAGGGGTCGGGGCGGCTCATACGTCGAACTCCTGGATGTGCCAGTACAGCGGGTCCTGTGAGCGCACGGCGCTCTCCCGCGGCAGCAGCTGGCGCCGGCCGATCACGAAGGGGTTCATCAGCCCGCCGGGTCCGGCTGGAGCCGGGTCTGCTGTTGGCGGTAGGCGTCCATGCCGATGCGGCCGATCTGCCGGGTGAGCCGGCAGCGCTGGCTGCGCCAGGGGAAGCGGGCCTGGGCCCTCCGGCGTTCGGCGCCCTCGCCGGACTTCCAGGCCTCCAGGTCGAGGTCGCGCCAGAAGCGCGGGTCGCGGCCGGTCTGGCGGTCGTGCTCGGCGGTCACCGGGTCGCGGGCGCGGAACGGCTCCAGGCGGGGCACGTCCGGCATGGGCTGGGTGATGTCCATGTAGCGCTGGATCATGTCCCACAGGGCGCGCACCTCGTGATCGTGATCGACCACCCCGCTCAGCGAGGTCCGGTTGAACTGCTCGCCGCTGTAGCGGTGCACGAACATCAGCCGGTAGAAGATCCCGCCCCGCTGCACCACCCGCTCGAGATAGGCATCGAACTCCACGAACGGCGCCTCCAGCGGTGGCTTGCGCCGGCCCCGGGCAAAGCGGACCTGGCCGGTGCGGAGGTTGAACTCGCTGCTGCGGTTGTCCAGGTAGCGCTGGCTGCGGGCGGCGATGACCCCGTGGAACGGCTTGAGCAGGAAGGCGCCGAGGTGGATCAGGCCGATCATCAGGGGTTGGGTGGTGTAGGCACCGATAATGCCAGCGCCCAGAACGCCGGCCCCCAGAATAAAGAAGATTACCGTGGGTGCTAGTGACTCGTTGTACTCAAACAGAGGGTCGCGTATCTGATCTGTAATGAAAAGCGGAATGGCCAGCAGGGCGAAAAAATAAACCACCGGAACCGCGAGTATCAGCACGGAAAGCCCCAGCTGGCTTTTCAGGAAGCGGATCCGCTCGTGGTCCCACCACCAGTCGTCCGACCGGTAGAACTCCGGATCCTGCTGCTCCTGGTGCTGTACGAACTCGGCGTCTTCCAGTACCTGCTGGTGCGGGTCGATGTGGGCGTAGTCGCCGAACGGCAGCAGGGTCTCGCCGAAGCGGTCCCGCGCCCTCGGCGGCGCCGGCAGCGGCGGGATGGCATCCGAACGGTAGGCCCCGGGGGCGTAGTCACCGGAGGGATCGGGGCAGCTCATACGTCGAACTCCTGGATGTGCCAGTACAGCGGGTCCTGTGAGCGCCCGGCCAATTGTTTGACGAGCGCAGTAAAGGGATTGTTGACCGTGCGCTGTGCTCGACCCGGTGGCTCGCCATGCTCGCCGTCCCGGTAGGGCTCGTACTGCGTCAGCGCCGGGGTGGGCAGGACCATCTCGCCCCGCTCCCACGCGATGCGAGCCTGCAGCGCGATCCGCAGGCGGGCGCTGGACGAGACGGAGACGCCGCCCATCTCGACCCGTTCCTCGGCAGCCCGGCGCCGAACCAGAAAGCGCACGGCGCTCTCCTGCGGAAGCAGTTGGCGCCGGCCGATCACGAAGGGGTCCGGTGCCTCGGTAATGTAGGTCGAGGCGTATTGATCCCCGAACCGGGTGGGGGTCGTGGCCGTGGTCTGCGTGAGTTCCTGCACGGCCAGGGTCAACGATTCGCCCGGGCCGATCCGGAAGCGGCTGATCAGGGGCGTGCGGACGGTGACGACGTAATCGCGGTTGCCGGGCCCGGCCGTCTCGCCGATGCTGGCCAGCAGGGCCTGCTGCTCGTCCGCCCCGAGCCGGCCGTAGCGTTGCACCTCGGTCTCGACGGGGCTGAGCGCGGTGAGCAACTGCGGGTAGTAGCGGGTGTCGTCCGTGGATTCCGGCTCCGCCTGGGGATGGGTGCCGAGCGGGCCCTGGCGGAGCAGCTGCTCGAAGTCGGTGTCCTGGTTCATGGCGGCGTAGCTGGTACCGCCGATGGCCAGCCCCAGGCCCAGCAGGGCCCAGCCCCAGCCCGGGATCAGCAACAGGCCCGTCAGCAGCGGGGCGGTCACGAACAGTGCGGCGGCGGCCCCGCGATCGCCCTGCTGCAGGCTGATGCGCAGTTCCCAGGCGCTGATGCCGACGGCGGCAACGCCTGCACCGAAGTTGAACAGGCCGACGGTGCGAACCAGGGTGCTGGCGCCGACCTTCTGCAATCGGGCGCCGATCAGCGGCCAGTTCTTCATGTCGAACCAGGGCCGTTGCACAAAACGCCCCGTCCGCGATACCGGTTCCGGGTAAAGGGCGGTATGCAGTTTCATGGAGGCCGCTGTCAGGTCAATGAAGGCTCCGAAAGCTTTTGCTTCCTGGAACAGACTCCGGTTTGCCCGTTCGGCCTGTTGAACAGCCGCATACTCCCGGGCGAGGTTATAAATCGCAAAGCCCACCAGCATCCGCGAGATGGCCGGCCCATCCACCACCACCCGGGCCTGCCCGGCCACCTTGGCCAGGCGGAGCTGGGCGGCCCGGGCTGCCTCGGGGTGGCCCGCGGGCAGCACGAACACCAGGGTGTGCCCCGCCACGCGCCGGATCGCGTCGTCCACCTCCGCGCTCATGCGTTTCGGGCTGGTGGAGCCGGTGAGGTTGCTGTCGGCATCGACCTGGTCGGCAAAGAGGTAGTCCCGCCGGGTCTGCAGGGTCTCGCTGGCGCGGTCGCGGTCGGTGAGACCCCAGTGGAGGCCGTCGCCATGTACGCCCAGGATGGTGTAGCGGTCCAGGTCGACTTCGCCTCGGCGCATGATGCGCAGTTCGCCGCCCAGGTCGCCGTCGATCAGGTTGGCGTGGCTCTCGACCGCGGTGAACAGGCGCTGCAGCCGGATCACCTCCACGTCGTCGGACACCCGTTCCACGGCGCGCAGCACGGCCTGGCTCCACTGGCTTACCACCGCACGCAGGAGCCCCCCGACCCTGCCGGCGTTGGTCAGGTGGAGAACGGCTTCTGTCTGCTCCTGCTCCTGTTCGGCCAGATTGCGGGCCATCAGCCCGAGCGTCTCGAGACCCAGCGCCTCGGCTCGGGCTTCGTCGATCTCGCTGTCGTCCCCGGCCAGCCGGCGCAGGAGGGCGTCCGACGGGGCGCCATCGCCGTCGTCCGTACCGGGCGCGGTGGCATCGGCCTGCTCGGGGGCAGACGGATTCCACAGCGATTGCAGGTCGGCGCTCGTGAGCAGGGTTTGCAGAAGGTTGCGCGCGCGTGTTGCCGGAGCGCTATCCGGGTGATCGTGCAGGACGCCCGGGAGTTGCTGCAGCACACCGAGAAGGTCGGCGCACAGGGCATACCCTTCGCACAGGCCGAGGTCGTGATGGCTGGTGAAGTCGCGCAGCACGGCGGTGATCTGCCCTTCGCTCGCCAGCCACTGGAGGGTGTGGAGCTGCCGGTTCAGCAGGGCCACCGTGGCGTCGCGCTCGGGTTGCTGGAGAACCGCGTCCAGCCGCTCGGTGTCGAGGGCGTCCCGATAGTCGGCGAGGGGGTTGGTGCCCCCGTCCTCTGGTGCGGCATAAAGGGCCTGGCGGATCAGCCGGGCCGAGTGCCCCAGCGGTTGCTCCGCCAGTTCCGCATCGAGGGCGTCGAGGTAGTGCTGGG
This sequence comes from Thioalkalivibrio sp. ALE23, assembly GCF_000378545.1. Classification (NCBI taxonomy): domain Bacteria; kingdom Pseudomonadati; phylum Pseudomonadota; class Gammaproteobacteria; order Chromatiales; family Ectothiorhodospiraceae; genus Thioalkalivibrio; species Thioalkalivibrio sp. ALE23. Next base: position 348,140 of record NZ_KB900033.1, read on the forward strand.
CGAGATGGATCTGCGCCAGGGCGTGACGCAGCGCGAACAGCGGGTCCGGTATCGGCACGGCGATGACGCCGTCGTTGTCCCGCCGGCCGTCGAGCAGGTCTTCGCCATCCTCGCACTGCAGATCCAGCGAAGCGGCCCGGTCGTCCTCGCCGGCCTGCGCCCAGCGGTGCCGAAGACGGGCGCACAGTTCGTCCTCGGCCGGGGCATTAAAGTCGGGCGTGAAGGCTTCGGGGGCCTCCAGCATCAGCTCCATGCCGAGATCGCGCCGGCGCAGGGCAAGGACGTCGGCGAGGCGGCCGGCGGGGAAACCCCGCGTCAGGGACAACTGGCGCTCCCCGTCAGCAAGCACCGCCGCGGCCGCGTTGATGGCGGCGCTGCGGGACTTGATCCGCGCGGGGTCCGCCTCCAACCAGCGGATGTAGGAGCCGCTCCAGGCGATCTCGCTGTAGGCGAGACGCACCTTGTGCAGGGTGGCCTCCCCCTGCAGCATCGCGGGAGCGAGGATGTGTTCCAGCCACTCCCCCTCGGCGGGGCGTTCATCGGGCAGTTCGCCGGTGTCGGTCTGCTCGCGGCAGGCGGCCAGGTCCACTTCGCTGAGGCGGCCGTCGGGACCGACCTCGAGTTCGCGCCACAGCCGATCGCGGAAAAAGACATACAGATAGCCTGGCCGCAGCATCCCGAATGTCACCGATGCGTCCTCGCTGCCACCCCCGAGGTGGGCGGGCAGCCCCCGCACCAGTTGTGCCAGCGGACGGATGGCCACCAGGGTGTTGTCCTGCAGTTCCCCGTCCTCGCGCTCCTCGACCGCGCGGGCATGCTCGAGCAGCGCGATCTCGATCTCGCCGCCCCCCTCGCGTTTCGGGATCACCAGCGCCAGGGTGCCGTCTTCCTCGTCCGAGTACTCGGCGCGGCGGCGCACGCCCAGTTCCACGGCCTCCTCGTTCAGTTCCTTGAGATCGCCTTCACTCATTCCTTGTGCTCCTCGTTCGAAAGTCGCTCCGCGCTGAAAAGCGGGAATGGTTCTCAGCCGGCCGGAACGAGGCCTTCCGGGCAGGCACGTTGTTCAAAACCCGGTGGGTGGGCTCATTTGCTCTGTTCCGGAGGTGGCCCCCAGGGCGTCCCTTGCGTCATGACAAGATCATGTTCGTCGACGTAGTCGCGTTCATATATGTGGTAGTTCTCGATCGCGTCGATCTCACGGACAAGGTGCTCCAGTAGAGCTGCCGTATGTTCATGGCGTTTGCCGCAGTCCTTTACATAACGGACGGCATATTCCGGACGTGGCGAGTTGTACGATACGGAGGCAATGCGATACTGCGTGGCGAGGCCCTGCCTGCCGATGGTGCGCGAGATCATGTCATTCACTTGCCTTACGGCATCGGGCGTGTCCAGATCACCCGTCAAGTCGAAGCGCACGATACAGCCGCCACGGTCTTCTCCTGCATACGAGGCCTCGCGGTCAGAGGTGTTCGGGCAACCCGCCAGCAAAAGGGCGAGAGCCAAAAACAGCATGTTCGCAGAAATCTTCATGACCTTTTGGCTCATTTCAATCGACAAGGGTATAAATCCGGACGGCAACGCCATGCGAATTGTTGTGGGGTGATTGTTGCCTGGGTAGCTCAAGAGTCCAGAGGTGTCCTCCCTCGGAGTCGTAACCGGCATCGATGACTCGAGTCACGGATTGTCCGAGACCGACATGCCCGCCTACATTGAAGTCGGGCTCCGCCCTGGGGCGGCCCACGGGCGGAAGTGCTCGCGCGACCGGCTTTACTTCTCCACTGTCGTCCAGCGGATTGACCCATACGGCCACATGCGCACCATCAAGGCCGATGGTGTGGCTGATGAGCTCTACTTTTAGCCTCCGGTTTGACACCACCCGTTCGGTCTGCCCTTGTGCAGCCAGTTCACGGGCAAACCTCCACTGATCCACTGCAGCTCCGGCAGTGCCCTCTTCTTTTTCACTTGAGGGTCTCTCCTTTGCGGCAGCTGTGCTATCTGGTCCACTGCCCGCGCCCTGGTGCTCATCGGAGGGCCGTGCTTGCGTGCGTGCCTGTGTAGCAGCCGCGTCTGCCCGACCCTGGCGCAGGCGGACCTGCTGGCCGTCTTCACTGCCGCTGGTGATATCCACCAGCAATTCCCGCTCACGCTCTGCGGTGCCTTCGGCCATCGAGGCCTCCCGAATGGCGTCGGCCCCTGCCCCGGGCGCGGGTCCGGAGGTGCTCGAACGGCTGCGGGGGCTCGCGTCCGCGCTGCGGGGATGTTCGGGCATCTGCACCTGCGGTGGGCTGCCGGAGCCGGGGCTGCCGCCGGAGTTGAGGCGGACGTTCGGGCCGCTGAGGGTGACGCCGGAGGGGTCGACCTTGATGAAGCTGCCACCGGCCTGGAGGGTGATCTCGGCGCCGGCGTCGAGGACGATCTTCGTGCCGGCGGCGTGGTGGATCTCCCGTCCGGCCTCGACGAGCTGGGCGGTGCCGAAGCGCTGGTGCAGGGTGCCGTCGACGGTGAGGTGCTGGTCGGCGGCGGTGTGTTCGCGGCGTTCGCCCTGGACGGTGAGGTGTTCATTGCCGCGGACCTCGGCGAGGCGGTCGCCGTGGACGCCAAGATGGCTGTGGCGTTCGATGGTCTCGCGGCGGTCGTTGCGGGTGATCAGATCGAGGTCGCGCTGGGCGTGGAGGTGGATCTGTTCGGCGTCGCGGGCGTCGTCGAAGCGCAGTTCGTTGTAACCCTCGGCCTGGTGGCTGCGGGTGCGCAGCACGGAGCGGGTCTTGTGTTCGGGCAGCGGGTACGGCGGGGGGTTGTCGCCGTCGTGGACGGCGCCGGTGACCACGGGGCGGTCGGGGTCGCCCTCGAGGAAGTCGACGATCACGGCGTGGCCGATGCGCGGGAGCAGGACGCTGCCGTAGCCGGGGCCGGCCCAGGCCTGGGCGACGCGGATCCAGGCGCTGGCGTGTTCGTTGTCCTCGGCGTAGCGGTCCCAGGGGAAGCGCAGCTTTACTCGGGCGTGTTCGTCGCAGTGGATCTCCTCGCCCTCGGGGCCGACGACGCGGGCGATCTGCGGGCCGTCGACGCGGGGTTTCTGGTCGGGGTGGTACGGCGGGCGCCAGTCGCGGTCGGCGGGGACGAGGGTGACGTGGTTGTGGAGGCGGGCGACGCCGTCGCGCGCCGCCGGGTCGGTGTCGCCGAGCAGCACGGCGTCTTCTTCCAGGGCCTGGGGCTGGTGGCCCTCGTGGAGGGCGCCGACCACCTGCCAGTCGCGCCGGCGTTCGCCGCTGTCGTGGCCGTCGAGGGTGAAGCGGGTGCCGGGGTGCAGCTCCGGCAGGTCGCTCTCGATCTCGGCGGTGTGGGCGTCGGCGCGCAGCTGCTGCAGGCGCACGCGGGTGCGCGCGGTGGCCTCGGGATCGCGCTGGAAGCGACCGGGGAAGTCGTAGTGTTCGTAGGCCTCGATCGGGGTGTCGAGTGCTTCCTCGTGCAGGAGCCGGCGCCGCGGGTTGCGGAAGTAGCGGTCCTCCAGAGTGGCGCGGTGCGGGCGCAGGCGCGCGGTCTCCTGCAGGCGGTGGATGTGGCGCTCGTCGGCGCGCCCACCGGCGCGCGGGCGGCAGGGCCGCTCGCCGAGGTGGAGCAGGCCGCGGTGGGTGTCGGAGAAGACCGGGCGGTGGCCGCCCTCGGGGTCGTCGTCGATGCCGTGCTCGGCGAGCAGGGTGTGGATGACGTCGAGCGGGTCGGCCTGCTGGAAGATGCGGGCGTTGCGCCGCAGGGCAAGGCGCCAGAGCGCGGGGCGGACGACGAAGCGATAGGCGGTGCGGCGGGCGCCGGTGCGCCCGCGCTCGAAGTCGGTGACGATGCCGTGGACGCGGCGGGTGACCTGGCCGTCCTGGTGGATGGCCAGCGCCAGGTCCTGGTCGATCCAGTCGTCGGGGTCGAGATCGGGGCTGGGGTGGACCAGATCCAGGCTCAGGGTGAAGGGCCGGGACAGCGCCTCGTCGAGGGTGAAGCGGGTAACGGCGGGCAGGGTCTCGGGGTCCACCCCCGCACGCGCGAGGGTGAAGAACAGTCCATTGCGAGAAGGCATTAACCACTCCGTGGTTCAGTCCAGGGTCAGGGCGTAGTTTGTCGGAAAACCCTCCCGTATGTGGACACGGGAATCAAGGGAATAACTTCACAAAATCCTATCCCTCGCCTTTCCATCCCATTCACCTTCGAACGTTGTCCCCGCGATCCTCCAGCCACAGGATCAGGCCCGCGTGGTGCAGGGGATTGCTCTCGATGCCCTGCCCCGGCTCCAGCGGATAGTCGGCCAGCGCGGACTCCAGATCCGCATCCGCGGCGGCGTGTTCGGCCGTCAGCTGCAGCACGGCGGTGGTACCCGACGGGCGGTGCACGGCCGGATGGAAACGCTCGGCGATCATGCCCGGCAGCGGCGGGTCCTCGGTGGTGCGGAAACCGTCCTCGCCGGAGAAACGCGTCCAGGCGGTACGCAGCAGGGCGCGCACCCGCTCGCCGTCTCCGCTGTCAGTGGCGGCGTCCCAGTCGTGCAGGCCGCGGGCCACGTACGCGTAATCCGGCAGCGTGGCCGGGCCGGCCTCCTCCGCGGGCAGGCCCAGCAGTGCCGGCAGATCCTCCGGCTCGTCGGCCCGCGCCGCCAGCCAGTGGCGCACGTCCCGGCCCATGGCCGCGTACTCCTCGCCCAGATCCTGACGCATCGCCTCGGCCAGCGCCGACAGCAGCAGACCGTGGGCGCCGGTCAGCACCTTCTCGTCACGCGGCAGGCCGCGTTCCTGACGTGCCTCGATCAACGCCTCGCGCCCCCGGTCGACGTAGTCGCGCACCCGCTCCTCGTCGAGACCGAAGCGCTCGCCCAGGGCTGCGGTGTCCATCCGGTCGGCCGGCAGATGCCCCGCGCTGAACGCAGGTGCGCCGTCCATGCCGAAGCGCGCCCGCACCAGCTCCGGCTCGGGGTGATCCTCCAGCGCGGCATCCAGGGCCGAGCCCGGCCACAGATAGGCACCGCCCTCGCGGCCCTCGTCGTCCAGCGCCGACAGGCTGGAGGCAAAGCCCCGGAAATCGCTCTCCGGTGCGCCCGCCGCGCCGGGGTCGGAATCGCGCAGGGCCATCTCGCGGCCGACGAAATCGAGAGTCTCCAGGCCGATCCGCGTCCAGTCCTCGCGCCCGAAGAGCTCGCCGGCACGCAGGTAGACACGCGCCAGCTGCGCCTGATCCTCCAGCATGATCTCGAAGTGCGGCGTGCCCCAGTCCGGGGTTTCCGAATAACGGAAGAAGCCGCCGCCGAGCACGTCGCGCAGCCCGGATCCGGCCATCTCTTCCAGAGTGATGCTCAGGAATTCCCCGACCCACTCCGGCGCGCGGGTGTCTTCGTGGGCGGTCAGCAGTGCATCCAGATAGGGGGAATGCGGGAACTTGGTCTCCTGCCCGAAGCCCCCGCCCAGATCATCCGCTTCGCGTTCCATTCGACTCCAGAGGACGTCCGGCAGGCGTGCCGCACGCTCCGCCGACAGGGGCTGCTCCCCGTCGCGCAGACGCTGTTCCAGCTCGCGCGAGCCGGCGGCGGCCAGTTCGGCCAGGCGCTCCTCATCCGCCGTCAGCCGCTCCACCACGCCGTCGAGGAACTCGGCAAAGCCATCCCGCGGCGCATAGACGATCCCGGTCAGCGCATGGCCCTCGGGCATCACCACCACGTTCAGCGGCCAGCCGGCACTGCCCCCGGTGGCGCGCTGGAACTCCAGCAGATAGGTGTCCAGCGCGGTATGCACCTCGCGGTCCAGCTTGACCGGGATGAAATGCTCATTGAGCCGCTCGGCGATGCCCTCGTCGAGAAAGCTTTCCTCGTGCATCACGTGACAGTAATGGCAGGAGAAATAACCGCTGGAGATCAGCAGCGGCCGACCGCTTTCGCGCGCCTCGTCCAGCAGGTCCCGGTCCCAGGCCCGCCACTGCACCGGATCTTCCGCGTGCAGACGCAGATACGGGGAGATGCTGTCGGCCATCTCCGGATTCGCCGGCTCGGCCGCCAGCGGATGGGCTCCGGCCAGGACCAGCGCCAGACCCGCCGCCAGAACCGCAAGCGTGCGGCGCATTTCGGACACGGGATTCATGAAACTCATGGCCTACCTCAATCCGGACGTGTAATGTCTGTAAGACCGCTCAAGTTGATCAAGCATTCCCTCGCGGAATTCCCGAGCCGGCATCCACCTTTTTCGTACATGGTCTGTACAGATCCTGTATAGTTCGGAGCATGGCCATCGCAACCGACAACGACTCGAACGAGCAGGCGGGGCTGTACCCGATCCGGCACGTCTGTGCGGAGACCGGCATCAATGATGTCACCCTCCGCGCGTGGGAGCGTCGGTACGGGCTCATCCGCCCGATGCGCACCCCCAAGGGGCACCGCCTCTACAGCGAGGAGGACATCCGGCGGGTCCGTCGGATCATGGAACTGCTGGACCAGGGCATCCCGGTCTCGCAGGTCCATCGCGTGCTGCAGCGCGACGAAGACGCCGCGGCACAGGAATCGGCCGCCCCCGAGGCGGACGACGCACCCGCCTCGCCGGCACCCGGCCGGCGGCCGGCGATCAGTGGCCCCGGGATTGCCCCGCATACCGCCGACCCCATCGCCGACGCGCTCTACCACGCGGTCGACCCGCTGGACGTGGAGCAGCTGGACCGCGCCTACGCGCGGCTGGTAATGCGCCACGGATGGGACGGGGTGCACGAACGCGCCTTCCTCGAGGTTTATCGTCAGTTGCGCGAGGAGTCCCGCCATTCGCCGGAGGGCGAGGTGCGCCTGGCAGTATTCTCCGCCTGGGCCACCGCCGCCCTGGCCGACCAGCTGCGCAATGCCCTGCGGGCCTGCGAAGGGCCTGTGGCACCCTGCCTGGTGCTCGGCGGCGGTCATCAACAGGTCGGCGGCATGCTGCTCCAGGTCAGCTGTGCCCGGCGCGGTCTCGCCACCCTGTCGTTGTTCGACGCGACCAGTGCGGCCGCGCTGGAGTCGCTGGTCGGCACCCTGGGTGCGCGCGGGATTGTTCTGCACGGCTCGTCGCGCCTGCTGCGCAGCCCGGACCTCAATCAGGTGGAGGGAATCCTGGCGGCACCCGGAGCGCCGGTCTACCTGGCCGGCTCCGCCGCCCTCGAGCTGTCAAAGCTCGACCGCCAGCGTCCGGTGGAAGTCCTGCCCGGCGCCCCCCTGGAAGCCGCCGACCGGCTCTGGCAGTACCTGGGCCGCGGCTGACCCCCCGGATGGGCCCGAGGCGATGGCGACGCCCCTGCGCACGCTGCTGATCGTCCTCGGCGACCAGCTGGCCCCCGAACACCCCGTCCTCGCCACCCTCGACCCGGCACAGGATGCCCTGTGGATGGCCGAAGTCACCGGCGAATCCACTCACGTCCCCTCGCACCGGGCCCGCACCGCGCTGTTCCTCGCATCGATGCGCCACTTCGCCGAACGCCGCCGCGCGGCCGGGCTGACCGTGCACTACCGCCGGCTCGGCTCGACCGATCGCCCGGCAGACCTCGGCGGCACGCTGAAACACGACCTGGCGCACCTGCAGCCACAACGCCTGTGCGTGCTGCAGCCCGGCGAACGGCGCGTGCAGCAGGATCTGGAAGACGCCGCCGCACGCCACGGTCTGCGTCTTGAGATTCGCGAGGACCCGCATTTCATCGACACCCCCGAGGCCTTCGGCCGCTGGGCCGGGTCGCGCCGCGAACTGCGCCTGGAGCACTACTACCGCAAGCTGCGCCGCGAGCACGACGTGCTCATGGACGGCGAGGCGCCCGCCGGCGGCGCGTGGAACTTCGACGCCAGCAACCGGGGCAGCTTCGGTCGTCAGGGCCCCGGCCTGATCCCGGAGCCCCTGGGCTTCGCGCCGGATGCCATCACCCGGGAGGCGATCGACGACGTGCGCACCCACCTGCCGGACCTGCCGGGCGAGCTGGAGGCCTTCGACTGGCCGGTCACCCCGGAGCAGGCGCAGGCGGCGCTGGAGGATTTCATCCGGAACCGGCTGCCCGCCTTCGGCACCTGGCAGGATGCGATGTGGACCGATGCGCCGTGGCTCTACCACGCGCGGATCTCCGCCGCGCTCAACCTGCACCTGCTGGACCCGCGCGCGGCCATCCGCGAGGCCGAGGCCGCATGGCACGACGGGCACGCGCCCATCGAGGCGGTGGAGGGCTTCATCCGCCAGATCCTCGGCTGGCGCGAATACGTGCGCGGGCTGTATTTCCACTTCGGCGACGACTGGCACGCCTGGAACGCGCTGGACGCCCACGAACCGCTGCCACGGCTGTACTGGGACGCCGACACCGACATGACCTGCCTGGCGCAGGCGGTGGGCCAGACCCTGCAGCTGGGCTACGCCCATCACATCCAGCGCCTGATGGTGACCGGGCTGTTCGCCCAGCTGCTGGGCGTGGAACCGCGCGCGATCCACGCCTGGTATCTCGGCATCTACGTGGACGCGGTCGAATGGGTGGAGCTGCCCAACGTGCTCGGCATGTCGCAGTACGCCGATGGCGGGCGCATGGCTTCCAAGCCCTACGCGGCCACCGGGCGCTACATCCAGCGCATGAGCAACTACTGCCGTCACTGCCGCTTCGATCCCGGCGAGGCCACCGGCGAGCGCGCCTGTCCGTTCACCACCCTGTACTGGGATTTCCTCGACCGCCACCGCGAACGCTTCGCCCGCCACCCGCGCACCGCACTGCAGTGGAAACACGTCGAACGCATGGAGCCCGAGCGCCTGCAGCAGATCCGCGACCGCGCGGGCGAGCTGCGCCGGCGCCTGCGCAAAGGAGACCGCCTGTGAGTACCCCGTCCCCCGCCCTCGTCTGGCTGCGCCGCGACCTGCGTCTGGCCGACCAGCCCGCGCTGCACGCCGCCCTCAGCCGCGGCGGCCCGGTGATCCCGGTGTACATTCACGCCCCGGACGAAGAAGCGCCCTGGGCCCCCGGAGCGGCGTCGCGCTGGTGGCTGCATCACAGCCTGCAGGCGCTGGGGGGCGAGCTCGAGGCCCTGGGGGCCACGCTGACCCTGCGCCGGGGCCCCAGCCTTGAGCAGCTCCGCGCGCTGGTGCACAAGACCGGCGCCGGCGCGGTCTACTGGAACCGCCTGTACGAACCGGCGATCACCGCGCGCGACGCCACCATCAAGGCCGCGCTGCGCGAGGACGGTCTGGAGGTGCACAGCTTCGCCGCCGCCCTGCTGCACGAACCCTGGGAACTGGCCACCGGTCAGGGCACGCCCTACCGGGTCTTTACCCCGTACTGGCGCGCCGCCTGCAAGCGCGGGCTGGAAGGCGACCCGCTGCCGGCCCCGAGCCGCATCCCCGCGCCGCCGTCGCCTCCGGCCTCGGAACCGCTGGAGGCCCTGGAGCTGCTGCCGCGCATCCTCTGGGACAGCGGGCTGGCCGCGGCCTGGAACCCCGGCGAGCGCGCCGCTCTGGAGCGTCTGCAGGGCTTCATCGAAGACGGCGTGGGCGCCTACGCCGAACGCCGCGAGCGCCCCGACACCGATGGCACCTCGCGGCTGTCGCCGCATCTGCATTTCGGCGAGATCAGCCCGACCCAGATCCTGCGCGCCCTGCGCCAGGCCGGGCTCGAGCCGACCGACGGCCCGGCCGAGCCCTTCGTGCGCGAACTCGGCTGGCGCGACTTCGCCCACCACGTGCTGTACCACTTCCCGCACACCCCGGAGCAGCCCCTGAACCCGCGCTTCGAGGCCTTCCCCTGGCGCGAGTCGGCGCAAGACCTGGAGCGCTGGCAGCAGGGTCGTACCGGCATCCCGGTGATCGACGCCGCCATGCGCCAGCTGTGGGAGACCGGCTGGATGCACAACCGCATGCGCATGGCCGTCGGCTCCTTCCTGACCAAGAACCTGCGCCTGCACTGGCACGCCGGGGCGCGCTGGTTCTGGGACACCCTGGTCGACGCCGACCTCGCCGCCAACACCCTCGGCTGGCAATGGGCCGGCGGCTGCGGCGCCGATGCCGCGCCCTACTTCCGCGTCTTCAACCCGCAGCGGCAGGGCGAACGCTTCGACCCCGACGCCGCCTACATCCGGCGCTTCGTCCCCGAACTCGCCCGCGCCCCCGCCCACGACATCCACCAGCTGCGCCCCGGCCTCGCCGCCGACTACCCCGCCCCCATGGTCGACCTGAAACAGAGCCGCCAGGCCGCCCTCGATGCCTTCGCCACCATCAAGAACCCGCCGAGGTCCGACCATGGTTGAGGCACCGTCGTCGTCATCGCAGACCGGGCGAAACGTACGGTGCTACACTGGAATGTTAGAGAGTTTTTCTGGATTGAGAATGGAAATGAAGCCGATCAAGAGACCGCGCCTTAGCTTGCAGCCCCTCGGGCCACACGACCCGGTTGAGCGCGTGCGGCGATCCCGCGCCAACATCCGCCTTGAGGGACTGCACGCCGACCCGCGGACCGAAGCCCTGGTCGCAGCCATGGCTCGCGGGGAGATCAATGCCGACAAGGCCGTTGGCGAGATCCGTTCCTGGTATGCCGGTCGAACCTGAAACCTGGCCCGGCACCAACGTCTACATCAACCACCTCGGTCTGAAAGACCGCCGGGAACTTGCCGAAGCCGAAGCATCCCTCACCTGGGTCCGCATCGAAGAGTACCGGGATCGACCCCACCGCCCCGCCACATTCGACCTCGAACACCTGTGTCACATCCACCACCAGATTTTTCAGGACCTTTATGACTGGGCGGGGCATATCCGCTCGTTCGACATCCGCAAGGGTTACTGCGAATTCACCCCCGCCGGGTCCATCGAACACTACGCTCATCAGATCTACACGGAACTGGCCGAACAGGATTTTCTTCGGGGACTGGACCGCGAGCCATTCACTCGGAATCTCGCTCGCTATTACGACCTGATCAATCGCCTGCACCCCTTCCCGGAAGGCAACGGACGAACGCAGAGGCTCTTTATCGAAGATCTGGCGGCATTTTCCGGTGTCTCCGTAAACTGGGGTCTCGTCCCGCAGTGGCAAATTGTCGAAACCGCCGTCCGGGCCTTCGATGGCGACCGCGAACCAACAATCTGGATGTTCAGCGAAATACTGGAATGGGTGGTTGACTGACGCCGCCCGCGGCTCTTGCCGGCCCTGACAGAGCCGCCAGGCCGCCCTCGATGCCTTCGCCACCATCAGGCAGAGCGGGTAGAATGGTCCGCGATCCCATGAACCCAACAGCGAGAATCCGGCGATGAACACCTTTTCGGAAGGCAACCTGCAGTACCCGCGCAACGTCTCCTACAACTTCAGCCAGTACGAAGACACCACTCCGGTGCGCGTGGAGGCCGAAGGCAAGCGCTACGTGGGCCAGCTGCTCAACCACGAGCCGCCCTACCGCGTGCGCGTGACCGAAGAGATCGTGACCCCCGGCAGCGCCCGTTTCATCCCGGTGCGCGAGATCCAGCTCCAGAGCCTCGACGGCGTGGAATACCTGCACCAGGGCCACCACGCGCACTGAGCCATAAACCGCGAGCCGGCTCCGGCCGGCTCAACGGTTCACACGCCGGCGATGTGGTCGGGCATGCGCACCGGGGCAGACGCGATCAGGGCGATCACGAACAGCGCCAGACAGAACAGGATGGCGTTGGCCAGCCCCAGCCAGGTCTGCAGCAGGCCCAGCCCCAGCAGGCCGAAGATCGCCGCGGCCTTGGCCGCCAGCCCCCAGAACCCGAACCAGCGCCCGGCCTCGCGCGGCGGGGACATGATCGCCACCAGCGCGCGGCCGGCCGACTGCGCCGCCCCCAGGCTCAGGCCGGCGACCGCTCCCACCACCAGGAACACCTCCTGCGCCTCCACCGGGCGGCCCAGCAGCGCGGCCAGCGCGTCCGCCACCGTCGGCGTGGCGTAGATCGCCAGCACCGCCAGACACCACATGATCAGCGTCAGACGGTAGATCCGCACCGGCCCCGCGCGATCCTGCAGCCAGCCGAACCCGATCGCCCCGACGATCGCCGTGATCTGGGTGATCACGAACATCGTCACCCGCGTGGACTCATCCCACTCGATCACCTGCGAGCCATAGATAAAGGTGAAGGCAATGATGATGTAGATCCCCGCCATCAGGAAGAAGATGGACACGAACAGGCTGCGCAGCGCGCGATCCTCGCTCAGGCGCTGCAGCGCCAGCAGCACGCGCCGCCAGCCCAGCCCCAGCTGCACCCGGCGCGCAAGCTCGCGGCGCGTGCCGCGCTCCTTCAGAAACAGAAAGGTCGGCAGCGCCGAGACCAGGAAGAACGCCGCCGCGAACGGTCCCACCCAGCGGATGCGGTCGAAGTTCTCCTCGGTCACCTCACCCAGCAGCCCCAGCGCAAACGCCGTGGCCACCAGCCCGCCCAGATACCCCAGCCCCCAGCCCAGCCCCGAGATCCAGCCCAGCCGCTCCGGCGGGCCCAGGTCCGGCAGGAAACTGGCGATGAACGACTCGCCGATGGCGTAACCGAAGTTGGAGGCAACGATCAGCGCCATGCCGAACCAGATCAGCCCCGGCTCGACGAAATACAGCAGTCCTGTGGTCACCACCGTCAACAGCCATGAGCCCAGCAGGAACCGCTTGCGCGTGGCCGTGGCATCCATGATCGACCCCGCCAGCGGCGCCAGCAGCACCACCATCCCGTAACTCACCGCCAGCGCCACGCTCCACAGCAGATTGCCGAGGCGGTAATCGGGCCCGTCCCCCACGATCACGCGGGTGAACAGATCGCCGAAGATCACGGTGATGATCAGCAGGGTGTACGCCTGATTGGCGAAATCGAACATCGCCCAGCCGAAGATCTCCCGGCGGGGCGCCGGCGCCTTGGGCGGATAGCGCCGGATCAGCGACATGCCGGCACTATTCCGCTCCCGCAAGCGATACGGGCACCGCCGTGGAATCCAGTCCCATGCGCTCCACCGCGAAACGCCGCACCCGCTCGTAGGTGTCCAGCAGCATATCCGTGTGCGCGCGGGTACGACAAAGGTCTTCGGCGAAGGTCTCCGGATCGCGCATGTACTCGTGCACCAGCCGGTTGCGCAGCCGCCGCACTTCAAGCCAGTCTTCCAGGTCCTCGATCACACCCAGACGTTCCGCCCGATTGAGGACCTCGATCTGACTGCCCGGAGTTTCCGCCAGCGCAAGAAGCCAGCGTGGCAGGAGCTTGTCGGCGATGGTGTCCTGCATGCGGCCGAAACGGGACACGAATGCTTCCATGCGCTCCGCTCGCTCCGGGGCGTCGCCCAGCGCTCGCACCCATTCAGCGTCGATCGATTCCGCTGCCAGCCGCCCGCGACTCCAGTCCAGATGTTCTCCCTCCCGGCGCACGATCTCCAGCGTCTGCAGAAAGCGATCGACTGGCAGCAAACTTTCCTCGTTCACAGCGGCACCCCCGTGCGACGGGCTTCGCGGTGAATCGGCTCGCAGGTCGTATCGGGATCGATGGTGACCACATCGAATTCGCGATCCCCCAGGCGCCTCTGCAGGCGCGCCACCAGGGTCAGCTCCCGCGACCGCCGATCCGGCATCGACTGCGGCAGCTCCACCAGCAGGTCGATGTCCCCGCCGCGCGCGGCATCATCCGTGCGCGAACCGAACAGCAGCACGCGAGCCTCCTCGCCAAAGACCTCCCGCACCGTGGTGCGAATCGTCTCGCGGGTTTCGTTCGACAGGCGCATGGGCATGGACTCGACGTGGCGAGGGATTCCGGAATCGTAACAAATCCCCGGCACCGGAACGGACCGGTCGGGGCCAAGCCCGGCTTCAACCGGTGGGAGGCCAGCCCTCTGGCCGATCGGGGGCCGAGTCCGGGCTCGCGTCGGCGAGCAGGCCTGCATCCCGGCCGAGGCGCTGTACCAGACGGGCACACCGCGCACGCGCGGCGGCAGAATCCGGCAGGCGACGCGCCCACTCCAGGGCGGTCGCGGGGTCACGGCGCTGATGCTCGTGGTATTTGGCCAGGGCCTCGATGGCTTCCGGATGGCCCTGATCGGCCAGAGGCTGCCACAGGGCGACCGCGCGTTCCCGGACGCCAGCGCGACGCCATTCCCGGGCGAGCCACAACCGCCCGGCGGGGGTCAGCCGTTGTTCGCATTGCTGCAGCAGCCGGCGGGCTTCCACCGGCCCCCGAAGCTGGTGCAACAGACGCGCGGCGCCCTCGGGCGAAGCCAGCTGCGCCGGCGGGTCGGCCAGCACCCCGGCGAGCGCGGGACCCAGAACAGCCAGACTGAAGATATCGTCGGCATTGTGCCGCACCACACGCTGCAGCAAATCCGCCTGACCGAAGCGCAGATACGCCTGCCACGCCCACGGCGCGTCAGACCCGGGGAGGTCATCGGGGCGCTGCAGGCCCAGAAGCCGTTCTTCCGCGGTGCGCAGGCGGCAGTCGGGCCAGGCATGGCCATACAGCGCGCGTACCGGATGGAGAAAGTCGGTGTGAGCACTGTCCGCCGGATCGTTTCGACGCTGCATGCGCCGGCGGTCGCGCAGCAGCGGCAGGTCGAAGGTCTTGCCGTTGTAGCTGACCAGGCGCTCGCAGCCGGCCAGCGCGGCGTCCACCGACTCCAGCATGGCGCCCTCGCCGGCGAAAGCGGTCATCAGCCACTGGCGCAGGCGCAGGCCCTCGCCGCTCGGGGTCGCCAGGCCCACCAGAAACGCAACGGTCCCGGCACCACCGGCCAGCCCCGTGGTCTCGGTGTCGATGAAGCCCACCCGTTCGCCGGCCTCCCAGAACGGCCACGCCGCCCCCAGGGTCTCCCCCAGAGTCAGCCGGCCATGTTCGTGCCCCGGTGGCAGCTCGCGATCCAGCAGGATCACGTGTTCGCCAATGCGACTGCCGCCGAGACGTTCGGCGAGTTCATCGACGGATACAGGCGGGCCATTGGGACTCATGGCGGGCGCCGTCGCGCTGTTTGCCTTCCCGACTGCGGGGGGTACGGCGGACGGCGGGGCATCCTGCGGACTGGGCGGTTTCGGCGCAGCCCCCATACGCCGGATCCGTTCGCGCAGCTCGGCCAGCGCGCGGGCACGCTGCGGGCTTTCGCCCTGCCCGGTCGCCGGCGCCCGGCCTTCGCGCACGGACCCGTCGTTTCCCGACGTACCCTCCGGATCTGCGGAGGGGTCCGTCAGCGAACCGGTTTCTTGCCCGGATTCGGCCCCGGGGGCCGTACCGGAGGGCCCGGCCCCGTCCCGGACCACCTCGTCCGCGTTGCGCCGTTCCGGGGTCACGCCGGCCTGCCGTCGCAGGGTGTTCAGCCGGTCGGACAGGCTCATGCCGCCACCTCCACGTCCAGGGCCTCCAGCACGGTGAGCGCCGCCTGTTTGGGCGAGAACCCGCGCACCTCGTCGCTGGCGAGGATCGGGCCGATGCAGGCGGGACAGCCATGGGCACAGCCGCAGTTGCGGATCAAGGCCAGGGCGTCGCGGACCACCCGCACCCGGGCATCGAACAGCGGCGACGACAGCCCGACGCCCCCGGGGTAGTTGTCGTACAGGAACACCGCCGGGCGGAAGCGCGCCTCCTGCTCGGGGTCGCGCTCGCCACCGTCCAGGGTGCGCAGCTGGCCGCGGCCGCCGGCCCCCACGGTGGCAAACCAGCGGGCGTCGCCGTCACCCACCGCACGACCGAGATCCTGCGGTTCCGACATCACCACCAGCGCGGCGACGTGATGCATCGCGTAGGCCGCGCCGAGAAAGCCGTCCAGCGCCTCGTGGCGCGAGGCGAAACGCTCCTCCAGCGCTTCCGGCGCCATCTGCCACCAGACCGAGGTGGTGTGCATCTCCTGGTCCGGCAGATTGATGTTGCCGTAGCCCACGTTCTCGTGGGTGTAGTAGCGGATCTTCTTGTAGCCCGGGATGCGGCGGACGATATGCACCTCGCCGCGCGCGGCCTCCCCCTGCCCGGCCGCGCTGCGCTCGAAGTCGTCGAGGATCTTCAGCCGCGTGTAGTCGATGGCGTCGGTGTAGTAGTCGGCGCGCGTGCGCGTCACGAAGGCCTTGCGCCCGTCCCAGTCGAGGTGCTCGACCTGGTAGGGCACCGCCTGCACCAGGTAGATCGCCCCCTCGTACAGGGTCTCGACGGCACTGGAGAAATCCACCTCGGCGATAATCTTCTGCTGCCCGTCGCTGGTATCCACCACCACGAAGTTGCCCTCGGCCACCGAGCGCAGGCTGACGCTCTGCGCCGGGTAGCTGTCCTCGGTCCAGTGCCAGGTGTCGGACTCGCGGTGCAGCACGCCCTCCTCTTCCAGGTAATTCAGCAGCGCCTCCAGATCTTCGCCGCCGAAGGTCTCGCCGCGCCGGAACGGCAGCTCGAAGGCGGCGCAGCGCACGTGGTCCAGCAGGATCAGTAGCTGGTCCGGGGCGATGCGCGCCTGCTCCGGCGACTGCCCGAGAAAGAACTCCGGGTTGCGGATGATGTACTGATCCAGCGGCTCGGAACTGGCCACCAGCACGCCCAGCGACGGCCGGTTGCGCCGCCCGGCGCGGCCTAGACGCTGCCAGGTACTGGCGATGGTGCCGGGGTAGCCCGTCAGCAGGCACACGTCCAGGCTGCCGATATCCACGCCCAGCTCCAGCGCGGAGGTGGCGATCACGCAGTCGACGTTGCCGCCGCGCAGCGCCTTCTCGGTTTCGCGGCGCTCGTTCGGCAGATAGCCGCCGCGATAGGCGGCCACCCGCGCCGCCTTGCGCGGGTCGTTGTCGAACACGTCCTTCATGTAGCGGGTGATGATCTCCACCATCAGCCGGGTGCGCGCGAAGATGATGGTGGACAGCCGCGAGCGCAGCGCCATGCGCGCGATGCGCGTGACCTGCGAACGCGCCGAGGCGCGGATGCCCAGATCGGCGTTGACCACCGGCGGGTTCCACAGCAGCAGGTGGCGTTCACCGGCCGGGGCGCCGCTCTCGGTGATCGCCTCCACCGGTGCGCCCACCAGCCCTTCCGCCAGCTCCTGCGGGTTGGCGATGGTCGCGGAACTCAGGATGAACACCGGATCCGCGCCGTAGAAGCGGCAGACCCGGCGCAGCCGGCGCATCACGTTGGCCACGTGCGAGCCGAACACCCCGCGGTAGCTGTGGGTCTCGTCGATGACCACGTACTCCAGGCTCTCGAAGAACTGCGCCCACTTGGTGTGGTGCGGCAGCACGCCCTGATGCAGCATGTCCGGGTTGGTCACCACGATGTCGCCGCGCGTGCGCACCGCCTTGCGCGCATCGCCCGGGGTGTCACCGTCGAAGGTGTAGGCGCGCACGCCCAGATCACCGGCCTCGTTGAGCTCCATCAGCTCGGCCACCTGGTCCTGCGACAGCGCCTTGGTGGGGAACAGATACAGCGCCTTCGCCTTGCGCTCGCGCGCCGCCTGCAGCACCGGGAGGTTGTAGCACAGGGTCTTGCCCGACGCGGTGGGCGTGACCACGACGGTGTGATGCCCGGCACGCACCCGATCCCAGGCCGCCCGCTGGTGGCTGTACAACCGCTCGACGCCGCGCGCCCGCAGCGCGGAGGCGATCGCCGGATCGAGGTCGTCGGGGATGGGCGCGGTGCTGGCCGGCCGCGCGGGCATCACCAGCTCGCCGGTGATCCGCTTGCGATAGCGCGCCTTCAGCCGCTCGGCCAGCCGGCGCGCGCCCTCCACTCCGGAATCGGTCTCTGCGTCCATGAGGCGCATGCTACTGCATCCGCCCGGGCGTGGTGGACGTCCCTGCCCCGGATCCGGAAGACCGACGGCCGCGCGTTCCTAACGCCCCGATCCGGGGTCGTCCCGACCACGGTCTTCCCGATCCTGCTCGCCGGAGCCCGTTGTCGGGGCATCAGGGTCAGCCCCCTCGCTACCACCGCTGGCGGCACCGGCCGTCGCCATGCCATCGGCCTCATCGGAACGCCCGGAGCCTCCGGTCCAGGCGGCGGCCTTCTGGCGCATCTCGCCAAACTTGCCGGTCAGTTTTTCCAGCCGCCCCTCCCATTCCGGGTCGGGGTCCTGGCCCTCGGTCACGCGGTTGAATACCTGCATCAGCGCGACCATGCCCACCGGTTCGATCACCGCCTGCTTCACGCCCCAGGCCAGCACCAGGGCGATGATCACCGTCAGCGGGCCGGCCAGCGCCGGGATCAGCGCCACCAGCCCGGCGATCGGTGCGAGGATGATCAGGAACACGACGAAGGTCATGCCCCAGATGAAGAACGCGAGGAAGAATGCATTCTTCAGGAACGCCTTGTAGTTCTGCGCGTACAGGATCAGCGCGGTGCGGCTGGCCGCCCACGGATTATCGGCCCGGGTGCGGATGTTGTAGGCCAGGATCACTTCGTCCAGGTAGGTCAGCGACAGGTTGATGACCGTGTTGATGAAGCTCGCCAGCCCCCTGGTCCCGGGCAGCGGGATCAACGCCGCGATGCTGAAGAAGGCTCGGTTGAAGACCTTGAGCACGCCCTTGATCAGCTGGTCCACCGCGAACAGCACCGAGGCCTGGGCAAAGCGCTCGCGCACCACCTCGCGCGCGTGCTCGATCTGGCCGCGGCCCTGCGGCAGCTCCTGCCCGTCCATGCGCTCCACCAGCACCGCGATATGCCCGGCCTTCACGATGTACAGCAGGTATTCGCGGAAGAAGTACACCACCGCGCCCACCAGGCCGAAGCCGATGAAGCCGCCCCACAGACCGAATACCCCGGGGTTGTCGCCGATATACCCGATCCCGTAGCCGAGGCCCGCACCGACCCCCGTGCCAATCACGTACGCCAGCGTGATCCCCACGTAGATGACGAAACGGAACACCAGAAACGGTGCGGTACTGCGCAGCAGACCCAGGGTCTCCCGCATGCTGAAGTCCTTCATGGCGTTGCCCCCCCGAAAAGGTCCCGTTGTGATGCACCAGCATCACCCACAGGGGACACTCCTGTCCCCCTCCGGATACAGGGGGCGGGCCCACTTCTCCCCTGCCTCCGGCGGTGCGACCATAGGGCCCCGAACACCGGAAAGGGATCTCCATGCCCGTTCGAATCCTCGCCGTGGGCGACATGCACCTGGGCCGCCGTCCCTCCCGGCTGCCGGCCGCGCTGGCCGACGACGGCGCGCGCCTGGGGCCGGCCGAGGCCTGGGAGCGCTGTGTCCGCCTGGCCATCGAACAGCAGGTGGACGCGGTGGCACTGGCCGGGGACCTGGTCGAACGCGAGGACGACTTCTTCGAGGCCTACCGGCAGCTGCGCACCGGCATCGACCGTCTGACCGGGGCCGGCATCCGCGTGGCGGGCGTGGCCGGCAACCACGACGTGGCCGTGCTGCCGCGTCTGGCCGATGAACTCGAGGGCTTCCACCTGCTGGGCCGTGGCGGGGCCTGGGAAAGCGTCACCCTGGGGACCGGCGAAGACCGCGTAACCCTGCACGGCTGGTCATTCCCGTCGCGGCGGGTGACCACCAGCCCGCTCGCCGGACACGACTTCCACGCGAACGAAGGGGCCGCGGCCGGCGTTCAGCTGGGCCTGCTGCACGCCGACCGCGACGCGCGCGACTCGCACTACGCCCCGGTGCGCTCGGCCGAACTGGCCGGCGCCGGACTGGATGCCTGGCTGCTGGGGCATATCCATCGCCCGGACGCCCTCGACGCGGCGGGCACGAACGGGCGCTACACCGGCGGTTACCTCGGCTCCATTACCGGCCTGCACCCCGGCGAACACGGCGCGCGCGGCCCGTGGCTGCTGACCGTGGCGGCGGGCCGCATCCGAGCGATCGAACAGCAGTGCCTCGCTCCGTTGCACTGGGCCCGCGTCGACCTGGACCTGACCGGCCTCGAGACCGCCGAACAGGCCCGCACCGGCCTGCTGCAGCAGTTGCGCGAGCTGGAAGCGGGACTGGACGCCCGCCCGGTCCCGCCGCGCGCGCTGGGCCTGCGCCTGCGCCTGACCGGGGCCACCACCCTCGCCGGCGAGGTGGCACACCAGCTGGACGGGCATCGCGAGGAAAGCATCGCCGCCAGCCCCGAGCGCTTCACCTTCATCGAGCGCATCCTCGCCGATACCCGGCCGCCGGTCGATCTGGACGAGCTGGCCCGCCGGCAGGACCACGCCGGGCTGCTGGCCCGCCGGCTGCGCGACCTGCACCGCCCGGCCGACGACCCCGACCGCCGCGCGCTGATCGAACGCGCACGCGACGAGCTGGCACCGGTCGCCGACGACGCCCGCTGGCAGGGCCTGCCCGCGGCGGCACTGGATGAAGAAACCATCGCCGAGCACCTGACTGACACCGGCAGCCGCCTGCTGGAACGCCTGCTGGCCGAAACCGACGCCGAGACCGACACGGAGGCCGGCGCGTGAAACTGCAATCCATCGAGATCCGCCGGCTGCCCGGCATCGACCGGGGCTTCGTCATCGACGCCCTGGACCCGGCGGTCAACTTCGTCACCGGGCCGAATGCTTCCGGCAAGAGCAGCCTGATCCGCGCCCTGCGCCATCTGCTGGCCGGGCATCGCCCGGGCGACCCGCACCAGCTGTCGCTGACCGCCGGCTTCGACGACGGGCGCCATCTGTGGACCGTAGACCGCAACGGCGCGCATGTAACGTGGCAGTGTGATGGTCGCCCGACCGAACCGCCCGCCCCGCCCCCGCCGGATCTGCTCGACAGCTACCTGATCGGCGTCGAGGACCTGGTGCAGATCCAGGGCAGCGGCGAGCAGGCCCTCGCCCGCCAGCTGCGCCGGGAACTCAACGGCGGGCTGGATCTGCCCGCACTGCGCGACGAGCTGTTCCCGCATGCCCCGCGCGCCGGACACCGCGAGCGTCAGGCGCTGGAACGGGCCCGCCAGCAGCGCGAGGAGGTCGAGCGAGAACAGCGCCAGGCCGCCGCCGGGGAACAGCGCCTGCCGGAACTGGACCGCGAGATCGCGCAGGCCATGGAGGCGCAGGAAGAGCAGCAGGCCCTGGAGACCGCACTGCGCCTGCTGGACACCGAACAGGCGCTGCGCGGGACCGCCGCACGCCTGGAAGACTTCCCGCCCGACATGGAGCGCCTGACCGGCCGCGAACCGGAACGCCTCGCCGCACTGGACCGCCGCCGCGAGCACGCCCGCGAAGAACTCGCCCGCACGGAACAGGCCCGCCGGCAGGCCGACGAGCGGCTGGCACGCACCGGCCTGGAGGACGCCCGCCCGGATCCCGCCGAACTCGAACGCTTGCGCGGGCGTCTGGAGGCCCTGCACCATCAGGAACGGGCACTGGCCGATGCCGACACCGCCTGTGCCGACGCGCGTACCGCGCGCGACCGGGCCCTCGCCCGGCTCGCCGGCCGCGAGGACTCCGCCCGCGGACTGCCACAACTGGACGACGCCAGCCTCGACCGGGCGCACGATCTCGCCCGCCGCCGGCGCGAGCTGGAAGACCGCCGCACCGTCCTCGAGAACCGGGTGCAGGGTGCCCCGGAGTCCTCCCCGGAAGAGGAGCTGGAACGCCACGAACGCGGCGCCCGGCTGCTGTACGACTGGCTGGCCCTGCCGTCGCCGGCCGACCGCGAGCGTCCCGTCCTCCCGACCGTGCTCGGGGCTGGCCTGGGCGCCATCATCGCCGTGGTTGGCGGCCTCGTCGGCCCCGGCTGGCTGGCTGCCGTGGGCGGCGGCGTGATGCTGCTGGCGCTGCTGCCGCTGCGGTTTCCCGGGATGATCTCCGGGATCCTGCCGGATCGTCTGCGCCGCTCGGCCGAAGCGCTGGCCGCGGACGCCCGCCGCGACCAGCTGACCCGGGAGTTCACGGCGCTGGGCCTGGACAAGGCCCCCGATGCGCCGTGGGACCCGGCCGGCGTGCGCGCCTGTCTCGAGGCCATCGAACGCCGCCGCGATACACTGCGGCTGGACCGCCAGCGTTTCGAGGAGGCCCGCACGCTGCGGTCCGAGCGCGACAGCGTGGACCGACAGTTGCAGGAACTGGAACAGGAAGAGGCCGCCTTCGCACGCGAAGCCGGCTTCGACCCGACGCTTGCCGGGCGGCTCGACGATTTCCTCCAGCGCACCCGCGAGCTGCAGCAGGCCGAGCTGGCCCTGCAGCAAGCCGAAGCCCGGCGGGCGGACACCGCCGGCCGCGTCCGGGCCCTGTCCACGGAACTGCGCGAAGCCCTCGCCCGCTGGCCCGGCACCAAAACCGACGCCGCGCCCGACGCATCCCCGGCCCACGTCGATCTGGCGCCTGCCGTGGCCGCCCTGCGCGAGCGCGCCGACGAGGCCGCAGAGGCCGAGCGCGAGGCCGCCGAGAAGGAACGCGAGGCGCGGCGGCTGCGGGACACGCTGGAGGAGATCGAGCAGGAAACCGCCCGCGAGCTGGCCGAGGTCGGCCTGGGGCCGGATCAGCGCGGCATTCTGGAACAGCGTCTGGAGCAGCACGAGGCGTGGCGCGAACTGCGGGACCAGCGGGAAGAACAGCGCCGGCGCCGCGACGACCTCGCGCGCGAACTGGAGGCCCGTCCGGACCTGCTCGCCCTGGCCGGCACGCAGGATTCCCCCGGCGAGCGCGACACCCTGGCCCGGCGCCACACCGAGGCGGTCGACCGCGCCGCACGGCTGGAGGAACTGCGCGAGGAACGCAGCCAGATCCGGGAACGCATCCGCCAGACCGGGCTCAAGGGGGAACGCGAACGGGCCATGGCGGCCGAACAGGGCGCGCGCGAGGCGCTGGAGCAGCACCGCGCCAGGGCCCTCGAAAGCACCGCCGGCCGGTTCCTGCTGGACGACATCCAGGACGAGTTCCGCCGCGAGGAAGAACCCGAGCTGCTGCGCCGCGCGCGCGAGGCCTTCGCCCGCTTCACCCACCACCAGTGGACCCTGCGGTTGAGCGACGAGGACGACGGCTTCCTCGGCGAGGACCGCGTGCAGGGGGCCCTGCGCACCCCCGGCGAGCTTTCCACCGCTACCCGCATGCAGCTGCTGCTGGCCCTGCGTCTGGCCCGCGTGGAGACCCGCGAGGCCGGCGACGGATCACGGCGCTGGCCGCTGCTGATCGACGAAGCCCTGGCCACTACCGACCCCGAACGCGCCGGCGTGATGTTCCGCACCCTGCGCGAACTCGCGCAGGATCGACAGATCCTGTATCTGGCGGCCAGCGACTACGAGGTGCAGCTGTGGCAGCAGGCCACCGGCGAGTCACCTCACCGGGTCGACCTGCAGGCCGTACGCGGCATCGCGATGGACAAGTCCGGGGAAGGCTCGGGGCGGACTCCGGCCCGTTTCCGCCTTCCCGCCGCGCCGACCATCCCCGAACCCGGCGACCGGGACATCGCCAGCTGGGCCCGCGAGCTGGGGGTCCCGAGCCCGGAACCGACGGCTCCGGCCGAAGAGGTCCATCTGCTGCACGTGCTGTTCGACGACCCGGCCACCGCGCGGAGCCTGATGCAGGACTGGCGGGTGGAGCGGGTCGGACCGCTGCGCAGCCTGCTGGACAGCCGGATCGCCGCCCGCGCCCTGCCCGAGACACGCCGGCGCACCACCCTGGCCCATCGCAGCATGGCTCTGGAGCACTGGCTGGACGCCTGGCGGATCGGCCATGGCGAACCGGTGAACCGGGGAATCCTGGAACAGGCGCACGCGGACGGCGTGCTGACCGACAACACGCTCGAGGGCGTGGTACGACGTGCGGAAGAAACGGGGGGTGACCCTGTAGAGCTGCTGGAGGGCCTGCGCCAGGATCCGATCACCATGGCCAGCGGCACCGAGCAGCGCCTGCGGACCAGGCAGCGTGAACAGCTGGAGTCCTGGCTGAAGGAACACGGCCTGCTGGACGAGCGTGACCCGCTCACGCCGGAGCAGCGCCGCCAGTACGTCCTGGAACGCGTGCCCGCGGATGCCGACCCGGGCGACATCCAGCGCCTGATCGACCACCTGGAGCACGAAACCGGCGACTGACTCCCCGCCATGCGCCGCCCCATCCGCCATCCGGATGGGGCGGTCGCGGTCAGCCGTTGGCGGCCTTGCGGCGGATGCCCAGGGTTCCGGTACTGTTCTTGCTCTGGCCCTTGCCCGAAGCCCGTCCGGAGCCCTTGCCCGTCGCCTGATACGCGGGGCGCTTGCCGGTCGCCGGCTTGCCACCGGCGGGCTTGCGGGATGCGGGCTTCGACTTGCGCGCCGGCGCGTCGTGGCTCGGGCCCTGCGGGGCCGGGATCTCCAGCGTCAGGCCGAGGCGGCGGTTGGCGACGTGAATGCCGCCCAGCTTGCGGATCGCGCCCTCGTCCAGGCTCTCCGGCAGGTCCACGTGCGAGTGCTCCTGCTGCAGCCCGATACGGCCGATGTCGCGGCCCTTGAGCCCGCCCTCGTTCGCCAGCGCGCCGACGATCGCGCCCGGCGCGACGCCGTGCGTGCGTCCCACGGGCATGTAGTAGCGCACCATGCCGGATTCGGGGCCCGCATCACGATCGCCCTGACGACCGCCTTCGCGGCGCTTGTTGGTACGCTCGCCACGATCCCGGCCGCCGGAGCGGTCGTCGCGACCGGCACGGGCCGCACCGGCCAGCGGGTCGGCACCGGCGGTGGCGGAGGCATCCAGCGGGGAGCCCTCGGTGGCCAGGGCCACCAGGGCGCCGGCCAGATCCTGCGGCGAGGTCTCGCCATCGGCCAGCAGGCGTTCCACCAGGGCCGCGTGACGGCCCCCGGCGTCATCCGCCACGGCAGCCCGCACGCGTTCGGCGAATCGATCCTCGCGCCGTGCCCGAACCGCCTCGCGGTCGGGCACGGCCTGTTCACGTACGGACTTGCCGGTCAGACGCTCGATGTCTTTCAGCATGCGCCGCTTGCGCGGTTCCAGGAACAGGATCGCCCGGCCCTTGCGCCCGGCGCGGCCGGTACGCCCGATCCGATGCACGTAGACCTCGGCATCGCCCGGGGCATCGAAGTTGAACACGTGGCTGATGCGCGGGACGTCGATCCCGCGCGCGGCCACGTCGGTGGCCACGATCACGTCCAGACGACCGTCGCGCAGGTTGGCGACCACGCGCTCGCGCTCGCCCTGCTCCATGTCGCCGTTCAGCGCCGAGGCGGCCACGCCGGCGGCGCCCAGCCGGTCGGCGATCTCGACCGTCGCGGCCTTGGTGCGGGCAAAGACCACCGCCGCATCCAGATCCGGCTCGGTCTCCATCAGGCGGGTCAGGGCCTCGAGCTTGTTGCGCTGATCGACCAGGCAGTAGCTCTGGTCGATGTCGACGCCGGCCTCGTTGCCCGCACCCACGCGGATCTCTTCCGGTTCGCGCATGTGACGGTGCGCGATGCGCCGGATCGGCGCCGGCATGGTCGCGGAGAACAGCGTGGTCTGGCGCTCGGCCGGGGTCTGCTCCAGCAGCCACTCGATCTCCTCGACGAAGCCCATGCGCAGCATCTCGTCGGCCTCGTCCAGCACCACCATGCGCAGGCTGGACAGGTCGAGGCTCCCGCGGCGGACGTGGTCGGCCACGCGGCCGGGCGTACCGACCACCACCTGGGCCCCGTCGCGCAGGGCACGCAGCTGCTGACCCATCGGCTGGCCGCCGTAGACCGGCAGGATCTCGATGCCGTCCAGACCCGCCGCGAAACCGCTCAGGGCGTCGGCCACCTGACCGGCCAGCTCGCGGGTGGGGGCCAGCACCAGCGCCTGCGGCGCCTTCAGGGCCGCGTCCACGCCATCCACCAGCGGCAGGCCGAACGCGCCGGTCTTGCCGGTGCCGGTCTGGGCCTCGCCCAGCACGTCGCAACCACCCAGCAGGGCGGGGATGCAGGCGGCCTGGACCGCGGTGGGGGTGGCAAAGCCCAGATTCGACAGGGCACGGACCAGCGACTCGGACAGACCGAGCTGGTCAAAGGAGGGAGATTCGGACATCACACAGTACTCACACGGGCCGGAAACAGCGACGGCACTGGCGTGCCCCGGGCCCGGCGAAAAGGAATGACCACACGGTCAGCTTCGCACTATACACGAAACGCGAGAGCCGTGGGGGTCAGCCGCGCTCCACGCGATCGCGTCCGCCGGCCTTGGCGGCATACAGGGCCAGGTCCGCACGCGCCATCAGGGTTTCATGAGTATCCCCGGCACGAGCCTCCACCACGCCCAGACTGCCGGTCACGGAGACCCCGTCGGGATCGCGCAGGCCGTGGATCTCGCCACGGATGGTCTCCGCAAGATGCCAGGCGACGGTCAGATCCATCTCGTGCGCGATAATGACAGACTCCTCGCCGCCCCAGCGCCCGACGTGGCCCGCGCCCTCGACAGTCCGCGCCAGGATGCCGGACAGCGCCTTCAGGATCCGGTCTCCCTCGAGGTGACCGTGCACGTCGTTGATCCGCTTGAACCGATCCAGATCCAGCAGAATCACGGCCAGCGTCGAGGCCCCGCCACCCGTCTGCGCAAGGGCCCGTTGCAGGGTTTCATCGATGCTGCGACGGTTGGCCAGGCCGGTCAGCGAATCGGTGCGAGCGAGACGATCGATCCGTGCCAGCGCCTCGTGGAGCTCGGCCGTGCGCTCGTCCACCCTTCGCTCCAGCACCGCATTGCGGTCTTCCAGCTCCTTGGCCGGGTAGGCTTCATCGTCACCGTGCTCCACACCGGGGAAGGACACGTGGATGTGCTCCAGGCGCCAGACGTCATCGTGCCGGCTCCACACCAGGCTGTGTCGCACTCCGTTGAAGCGCACGGCCTGACGCGCAATGGTCGTGTGCAGATCCAGCACACAGCTGGCGATCGCCACCCCTGGCGCCGGCTGCGACACATGCAGATCCCGCAGGGAGTATTGCACCGGATTCGGCGCCTGCTCGATGTCGTGCCGGTAGAGCTGCTCGGACGCCTCCCGGGTAAAGCAGACCTCGCCGGAACCGGTCCCGATGCCGTGCATGGAGGGGCTCAGCAGCTCACATGTAGCAACGAGGTCGCGCTCGCGGAAGTAGCGATCGAAATACCGCTCCACCGCCGCCCGGACTTCTGCTTCGGTTGATAAAGCCGTCATTGCCGATGATCCACCATGTACGAGGTGCTGCCCGGGGCGTCCTGCAGGCCTGAAACAGGCCATATTGTGCACCCGCCGGGGGCATACGGGCGAATCCTTCCGCCCGGTCCGCTCCCCGGTCCGAACATGGCACCGGCCTCGCCCGTCGCTGACCTGGTGTACGGCCTGCGCCGGGTCGACCAGGGGCGCCTGCCCCTGGTGAAAGCCTGAGCCCCCGGCTCCTATTCCACCTCCAGCGGGATGCTCTCGAGCACCTCGCCGCTGTCGGAAGCGCGGTAGCGGATCTCGTAGCTGCCCGCACTGGAAGGCGCGAACAGCTGCACCGGACTGCCCTGCGAGGCCCGTGCATCCTGCACCGCGCTGTCGTCCGGGTCCGCGCCGGCCTTGACGATCTCGATCAGATCCTCGAAGCGCCCCGGTCCGGTGAAGCTCACCTCCACCGTACTCCGGGCGGCCACGGAATCTTCGGCCGAAAGGGTCACATCGGTACCGCCGACGGTAATCGGAATGGCCTCCAGGGTGCGGCCGGACTCGTGGATCACGTAGCGGATCTCGTACTCGCCCTCCTCGTCCGGCGCGGTCAGGGTCTCGGTGTCGCCGGAGACACGACTGCTGGCGCTGCGGCTGTCACCGCTGTCACCTTCGGGCGCGTCCGGCTCCACGATGGCCACGAAGTCGTTGCGATTCTCCGGTCCCTCCCACCGCACTTCGAAATCGGCACCCGGCAGCACGATGTCCGGCGCTTCCAGCGACGCCTCGACCGGGGTCAGCGTCACCTCCTGCGAGGCCAGCACCCGGCGACTCTCGCGAAGCACATAGCGCACCTCGTGGGTACCCAGCGCATCCGGGGCCTGGATGGTCACCGGCTCGCCGTCTTCCGAAACCCGGGTGTTGGCGCGGCGGGAATGCCCGGTTTCATCGTCCGGCGCCCCCGCCGCCACGATCGCGATGTAATCGTTCCGGTTGACCGGACCTTCCCATTCGACCTCGAACCGCGACCCGGCCGGAACCTCTTCGGGTGGCGAGACGGACGCCTCCACCGGGGTCAGCGTCACCTCCTGGGAGGCCAGCACCCGGCGACTGTCGCGCAGCACGTAGCGCACCTCGTAGGTGCCCAGCGCATCCGGGGCCTGGATGGTCACCGGCTCGCCGTCCTCCGAAACCCGCGCAGTGGCCCGCCGGCCATGCCCGGTGTCGTCGTCCGGGGCCCCGGCTTCCACGATCGCGATGTAGTCGTTCCGGTTGACCGGACCTTCCCACTCGACCTCGAACTGCGCCCCGGCCGAAACCTCCTCGGATGCGAAAACGGTTGCCTCCACCGGCTCCAGCTCGATGGTACGAGTGGCCAGGACCGCCCCCGTTTCCCGATGCACGTAACGCAGCTCGTGGGGCCCGAGGGCATCCGGCATCTGCAGGGTTACCTGCTCCTCGCCCTGCACGCGGTCGCTGGCGCGGCGTGAATGGCCCGTATCATCCTCGGGCGCGCCCGGCTCCACCACGGCAATGAAGTCGCGATCCTCGCCGGGCCCGTCCCAGCCGACGTCGACCATTGAACCGACGCCGGCGGTGTCCGGAGCGTGGATCTCGGCGTCCGGCAGCTCCTGTTCGAGCGTCACGACCACTTCCCGGTCTTCCTCGAGGGTCGCCGTCTCCCGCGCATCACCGCTCGTCGCACCGCGTTCCGCAGTGATGCGGTATTCCCCGGGCTCCAGGTGGAGTTCCAGCGGATCGGTATCCTCGCTGCGAACCTCGACCGCGTCCTCGGTCTCCACGTTCAGTGCGACCCAGTCGACCCCGTCCAGGGCTTCCCCGGTTTCGGCATCCTCGGCACTCAGCTCCAGCGTGGCCTGCGTCTTCGCCATCATGATGTCGACCGGCTCGTCGGTCTGCGGGGTGATCTCGAACTCGGTCCCGCCGGCGAAGACCTCCGCTTCGGCCTCGACCGTGTAATGACCGGGCATCAGCTCCAGGTCGATGATGCCCCGCGACTCCCCGGAGAAGATCGACTCGCCCGCCTCCTCGGCGACGTCCCAGTCCACCCGGCGCACGTGCTCTTCGGGATTGCGTTCGTCCAGCGCGCGCAGCTGCACACGCAGCGCCTCGGGTTCCGCTACCGCGATCTCGTCCAGGGCGGCACTGAGTTCCTCGCCGGATTGCGTGGTGAACAGCTGGCCACCGGTCTGCTCCGGCACACAGGAAAGGGTCTGAACCTCTTCCTCCTCGAGCGCAAAGCCGACCACATGGGCGCGCAGGTCGATGCCCTCCTCCGCCATCTCGGCGGCCAGCGCACAGGGATCGCCACCGCAGTTTTCCAGGCCATCGGTCACCAGGATGATGTCCGCGGACTCGGCCGTGCGCGGGATCATCTCCCGGGCCCTGGCCATGGAGTCGGTCAGCGGCGTCATGCCCTGCGGATTGAGATCGTGGATCGTGCGCGCGATCTCGTCACCCTCGTGGGTACCCAGCGGCAGCACGGCCTCGATGTCGTCGCAGTCCCCTCGGCGGGTATGCCCGTAGGCCACCACACCGAAGGGAATGCTGGCGTCGCGACTGGCCGCGAACTCGTCGACCACCTCGCGCGCCACCTCGATGCGCGACTTGTCGTCTTCCATCCTCGCCCACATGGACCCCGAGGCATCGAACACCATGATGCTCACGTGATCATCGGCCATCACCGGCGACGCCACGCCGAATGCGCCGGCCAGCAAACCGCCGGCCACGGCCCGGCGCCAGAGTTTTCCGTACATTGTCCGCTCCCCTCAGTGCCATTGATTGGCCCGATGTTCCCCTTGAGAGGATCGCGCAATGCACAAAAGAACGCCCCCTCCAAAAGGAGGGGGCGACACGGCTCAAAGCCCGTTCAGCGAGGCCGGTCCTGGCCCTGCCGCCGCGCGATCCACGGCAGAAACAGCAGGCTCTCCAGCGGACCGCGGTGGAACCGTGAACGCCACAGGACCGCGAAGGCGGCGAAGGCCGCCATCGCCAGCAGGGTCACCACGGTCGCGATCGCGGGGGAGTCCATCACGTGGTCGTCCAGGCCCGAACTCTCGAGTGTCTCCCGCAGCATCCAGAGCACCAGGAGGTGGGTCACGTAGAAGGTCAGCGCCAGCTGCCCGGACGCGATCAGGGGCCACAGCCAGCGGCGCGTCCGATCGGCGAGGAGCAGGCACAGCCCCAGTACCGCGCCGGCGGTCAGCACCGAGCCGGCCAGCCACAACAGCATCTGACTGTGAGGCTGCGTGACCAGCAGCCGGTTCCAGCCCCAGTCGTCGGCATCCACTCCCAGCGCCCGCTGCAGCCCGGCGCTGGCCAGCAGCACCCCGGCCGTCCCCACCGCCCCGACCACGACCAGACGCCGGCGCACGGCGGTACTGCGCAGATCGAGCCGGCCCAGCCACATCCCGACCGCAAACGGCACGATCCAGGTCACCAGCGGATACGGGCCGGACAGCACCAGACGGTGCAGCATCTCGCCCGCGGCAAGCCCCGGCATCACGGGCGAACGGTCGAACACCTCGGGGCTAGTCAGCTGCCCGTGCAGAAAGATCGCCGGACCGAGAGCCAGCATCAATGCAGCGATGGCCAGCAGTCCGGGTGACGGCATGCGCAGCATGGCGATCGCCAGCACGAACAGAGCCGCGTAGGCCGGCAGGATCACGTAGATGGCGTCGGGCTCCAGGGCTTGCAGCCCGAGCCCGATCAGGAACAGCAGCGCGGCCCGCCACAGCAACTGGGCCTCGGCCCCGCCGCGTCGCGGACGCCGGGAGGCGGCCAGGAAAGATACGCCCACCCCGGCCAGCAGCATGAACAGCACCGACGCCCGACCCTGAGGCAACGCGTACAGCTGCCCGCCGAGCGTCTCCAGGCCCACCGGCCCGACATGCGCCGACAGCATGCCGGCCACGGCCAGCGCACGCGCCAGATCCAGGCCCTCCAGGCGCGATGCCGAGAGGGCGGTCATGCGGCCACCCTGCTCGCGCCAGCAACTTCGGCCCCGAGCTCGAAGTTCGGGGTTATGTGTCGAAACGCGACAGGTCGGCGCGACCCATGTGGCACATTGCCACACCCGCGGCACCCGGGCGTACGGCGCCCCCCGCGAGCCCGGATCCGGATTCGTTGTGTCCCCGTCCAGTCCATGCCGGAGGGACTAGCAAATCGCCGGCCACTCCGGGAACGGACAGGTCTCCGGGTCGATCAGACCTGAATGTTGACGCTGGAGCCGGTGGTATCCGGGCCCGTGCTGGCCAGGCTGCCGTCCGCCATGAAGGTGGAGCCCATCTCTTCCTCGGCGCCCGGTTCGTCCTGCGCGGCGCCGTTATCCGGGTTGCCAGAGCCGGTGTCCGTCGAGGAATCGCCCGCCTGCATCTCCGAATCGACGGACAGTCCGGTATCGATCTCGCCCGCGGACTGCGTCGCTTCGGTGCCGCCAATTCCGGAGGTACTCCCGGTGTTGCCGGTGGAACCGGTCGGAGCCGCCGGGCTCTGGGTAGCGGCTGCCTGGGTGGCGTTCTGTGCGGGCTGGGCCTGTCCCATGGCCGGGCTGGCTGCGGCCTGAGCCGGCTGCGCCGCCTGCATGCCGCCCTGTGCGCCCGCCTGGGCCGGTTGGGCCTGCTGCGCCGCGGCCATGCCGGCGGCCTGCCCGCTCGCCTGGCCCGCCGGGTTCTGCCCGGCCGCGGCCGCGGGCCCCTGATTCCCGGCGCCATTCGGTCCGTTCATGCCCGCCGTCTGGGCCATGGTGGCCGGATTGGGTCCGATACTGTTGATCATGGCGTGCTCCTGCTCGAAAGGTTTTCCCGCTCCAAATGAACGGAGCCGGGGCAACCTTGCCAAGCGAAACGCATGCCAGAATCTTCCCGAGCACGGCCGCGCCGCTCCATGCGGCGCCCCGGATCCTCACGCATCCCCGGATCGTTCCAGTGTCCCCGGAGCACCCTTGCCGATCATTTCCGGCATTCGGCATGCGGCAACCGGGTCATTTCTGCCCCAGTTCCTCCAGTGCCGCCTGGAGGTCGCGGACGATCGCCCGTTCATCCCCGCCGGCGGTCGTCGGATCCACCGGGTCCCCGATCACGATGCGCACCTTCTTGCCCGGCCGCGGGAGACGCTGCCCCGGGGCCATCACCTCGCGCGTGCCCTCGATCCACACGGGCACGACGGGGACGGGCTGCGCGGCCAGCACCAGCCCGATGCCGGGACGCAGGGGCTGCAGGCTTCCGTCCGGCGAGCGCTGGCCCTCGGGGAACCAGATCAGTCCGTGACCGCGCTGCAGACTGGCCGCCGCAAGGGCCAGGCTGCGACGCGGTGCGGCCCCGGGGTCCACCGGCAGGATCCGCGCCGTGCGGCTGAAGGCCCGCGACAGCGGGCCGGTGAACAGGTACCCCTGCAGTCCCGCCCAGTACAGCGACTCGAGACGCTGCCGGTCCAGCGCCGGCAACAGCGCGAGCGCATCGACGAAGCTCAGATGGCGCGGGGCGATCACGTACGGGGCGCTGGCGGGGAACTGACCGTGCACCTCCACGCGCATCAGCAGCCGGGAGAGCACGCGCGCGCCGGCCAGCAACACCATCCCCGCGGCGCGGCGCAGCGGGCCGGGCGCTTCCAGCGCGGTCTGCTGGTCGGCCTCCAGCAGCGACTCCGGATCCGCGAGCTGTTCCTTCAGATCGGCCTGCCCCTCGCGGGCCACGCCCGCGGCGGCCGCCTCCTGCAGCAGATCGCGCACCGTTTCGACCCGTTCGATCGCCGTGTCGTCCAGATCGATCCCGGCGCGATCCTGCAGCGCCAGGGTCAGGTCGACCCAGCTCAGCGAATCGATGCCCAGCTCCTCGGCCAGACCGGTGTCCGGGGTCAGGCGCCGGTCGTGGAAACGCTCGGCGAGGTAGTTCCAGGTGCGCTCGGCGCCCGGGTCGGACAGCAGCTGCTGGTCCTCCGGGGCCATGGATTCCGGCGACACCGGCTCCGGGCGGGCGCGCGAGACCGCGTCCTCGCGCCCCAGCTCCTCGAACAGTTCTTCCAGCTTGTGCCGGCGCAGCTTGCCCAGACGCGTGCGCGGCAGGGGATCGAGCGCGACGCGCACCACGCCCGGGCGGTGATGGGTGGGCAGCGACTTGGCCGCTTCGTTGACGGCCTCGCGGGTCCGCCGTTCGAGCTCTTCGCCGGCGGCCTCACGCATCAGGCCTGCATCCGGCACCGCCACGACCGCCAGCCGGTCGTCATGCTCCAGCACGCCCGCCTCGCGGATCCCTTCGGCCGACTGCAGCGCGCCCTCCACGCGTTCCGGATCGATGTTCTCGCCACCCGAGAGCACGATCATGGCCGATTCCCGACCGTGCAGATAAAGGAATCCATCCGCATCGATCTCGCCGGTATCTCCGGTACGGTACCAGCCGTCCGCGTCCAGGACCTTCGCGGTCTTTTCCGGGAGATTGAGATAGCCGGCGAATACGTTCGGCCCGCGGGCCATCACCTCGCCCCGGCCATCGCCGGAGCCGCTGTCGTCGATGGCCAGTTCGACCCCCGGCAGCGCCACCCCCGCGGCGTCCAGACGCACCCGCTCCGGCGGGTTGTAGGTCAGGATCGGCGACGTCTCGCTGAGGCCGTAGCCCGTCGCCACCTCCCAGCCCAGTGCCTGCAGGTTGCGGCCCAGCGCGGGGTCGAGCGCCGCGCCGCCGGCCACCACCATGCGCAGGCGCGGCGCCAGGCGCTGGTGCAGACTTCCGAACAGACGACGACCCAGGCGCAGACCGAAGCGCTGGCGCGCCTGTTTCGACAGCCCCAGCATCGCGCGGAACAGCAGCGCCGCTACCCGCCCCCGGCCGGCCACGCGATCCTGCAGCGCCTTCCACACGGCCTCGTAGAGCCGGGGCACGCCCAGCATCACGGTCGCCTCGCCATCGCGCAGGCCGCGCACGATCTGTGGCCCGACCAGCGAAAACGGCACGATAATGGACGCACCCAGGGTCAGCGGCACCAGGATGCCGACCGTGAACGGATACACGTGGTGGAACGGCAGCGGCACCAGCACTCGATCCTTATGGTCCGCGACCTCTTCGGCGCACAGGGCCTCCACGTTGCTGGCCAGGTTGCGGTGGGTCAGCGGCACGCCCTTGGGCGGACCGGTGGTGCCGGAGGTGTAGAACACCGCGGCCACATCCCCGGCCTGCGCGACCGACCCGGCGGGCTCGGCCTGCAGCAGGCTCGCCCAGGCATTCGGGGCATCCTCTGCGGCGTCGAACAGGCGGACCTGCCAGTCACCGGGGACATCCGCCAGCCGCTCTTCCAGCCCCGAGGTAGTGAAGACGAAGCGCGGAGCCGAGTCCGCAAGGACGTGGTACAGGTCCTCGGACGGCATCTGCGTATCCAGGGGCACCACGCTACCGCCGGCATTCATCACGCCCAGCGCCGAGACGATCCAGTCCGGGCTGTTGGGGGCCAGCAGTACCACGCGGTCCCCGCGTTCCAGGCCCGCCGCGCGCAGCCCGGCCGCCAGTCTCGCGGCCCTTTCGAGCAGTTCGGCCCACTCGGTGGTCTCGTGGCCATCGCGGGTCATGGCCACCACCGCCTCGCGACCCGACTCGGGGGAACGCGAGGCGAGGAGTTCGTCGACGGTCTGAACGCTCATCCGCTGGCCTCCGGCGGGACGGCGCCCGCGCAACGTGGTGGGCAGTGCGGTTTCCATCATACGCATTGACAGGATTCGTCACGAAACCCCAATCTTCTGGCTAACGACAAGACTGCAGGGGGTTCCGTTGAACGCCACCGAGCTGCCCCCGTACCCGCGCGATGGCTACCTCCCGATCGAGGACCACGGGCTGATCGGCGACGGCACCACCGCGGCCCTGGTGGGGCGCGACGGCTCCATCTCCTGGCTCTGCGTCCCGCGGTTCGATTCCGACGCCCTGTTCTGCGGCCTGCTGGACCATCGCAACGGCGGTTCCTTCACGGTGGCCCCGGAAAACCTGACCGCTGCCACGCAGCGCTACGAGCCGGACACCGGGGTGCTCGTAACGGACGTTTCGGGGCCGGAGGGACGCGTCCGCGTGACCGACGCGCTGACCTTCCGCGCCGGCGCCGACCTGTCCGAAGATGCCCCCGCCGGGCGCGGCGAACTCCTGCGGATGATCGAGGTGGTGGAGGGGCGCGTGCGCCTGCGGGTCCGGCTGGAACCGCGCGGTGACACCGAGTGCCGACCGCATGCCGCGGGCCTGCAGCTGCGCCTGCAGCGTCGCCCGGAGCTCGAGCCGCACCTGACCTCCTCGCTCCCGCTGGCCGGGCTGGACACCACCCACGAGCTGTCCGCGGGCGAACGCCACCACCTCATCCTCAGCTGGGAATCCGCGGGGCACCGCTTCCATCCCCGCCCGCCGGAAGAACTCCTCGCGGACACCATCGCGGTCTGGCGCGACTGGATGCGCTCGTTCCGCTACCAGGGTCCGCAGACGGCACTGGTCCGCCGCTCCGCAATCACCCTGAAGATGATGGATTACACCGCGACCGGCGCGATGATCGCCGCGCCCACCTCCTCGCTGCCGGAGGCGATCGGGGGACCGCGCAACTGGGATTACCGCTATGCCTGGATCCGCGACGCGGCCTTCTCGGTCTATGCGCTTGCCCAGATCGGCATGGGGCACGAGGCCGAGGGTTTTCTTGGCTGGGTACTCGATGCGGTGGACCGGGCCGGGCGGCCACGCGTGCTGTATGACGTGGACGGCCACGCTCCGCCACCGGAATGGCATGACCCCGGACTCGAGGG
This sequence comes from Thioalkalivibrio sp. ALE23, assembly GCF_000378545.1. Lineage (NCBI taxonomy): Bacteria > Pseudomonadati > Pseudomonadota > Gammaproteobacteria > Chromatiales > Ectothiorhodospiraceae > Thioalkalivibrio > Thioalkalivibrio sp. ALE23. Next base: position 383,835 of record NZ_KB900033.1, read on the forward strand.
CTACCGCGGGTCCGCACCGGTACGGTGGGGCAATGCCGCCGCCGAGCAACGCCAGCATGACGTGTTCGGCGAGATCATGGACTGCGCCTGGCAATGGGTGCGTCGCGGCGGCGCACTCGAACCCGCGCTATGGGACCGGCTGCGGCGCCTCGTGGAAGCGGCGGCGAGGGAATGGCAGACGCCCGACCACGGGATCTGGGAGGTGCGTACGCCGGGGCGCCCGTTCACCTATTCCGCGGCGCTGTGCGCGGTGGCACTGGACCGGGGGGCGCGCATGGCCCGGTCCATGGGCATGGAGTCCGATGCCCGACGCTGGGAACTCGAGTGCGAGCGGATCCGCACGGCCATCCTCGAGCAGGCCTGGGACCCGCAGCAGCAGACCCTGACCGAACACCTCGGCGGCGGCGGGATCGACGCCAGCCTGCTTGCCCTGCCCCTGCGGCGGGTGATTCCCGCCGACCATCCGCGCATGATCGCCACCACTCGCGCGGTGGTGCGTCGGCTGGGCGCCGGCGACGGACTGCTGTTCCGCTACCTTCCCGATGAATCCCCCGACGGACTGGCCGGCCACGAGGGCGCCTTCCTGCTGTGCAGCTTCTGGCTGGCCGACAACCTTCTGGGCCAGGGCGAACGGGACGCGGCGATGGAGCTCTTCGAATCGCTGTGCGCCCGAGCCAGCCCGCTGGGCCTGCTGCCGGAACAGATCGACCCCGCCAGCGGGGCCTTTCTCGGCAACTTCCCGCAGGCGTTCAGTCACGTCGGGCTGATCTCCACCGGGATCAACCTGGGCCGGACCTGATCCGCATCCGACCCGGCCGGGCGTTCCGGTTTTGACGGTTTCGTGCTATGAGAGAGGGGTGAGCGCTCGACCCGTCGCAACCTACCGTCTCCAGCTGCATCCGGGGTTCACCCTGGATGACGCAGCCGCGGTCGTGCCGTATCTGGCGGATCTGGGCATCAGCCATGTCTACCTGTCGCCGTTCCTGCAGGCGGTGTCCGGCAGCACCCATGGCTACGGTGTCGTCGACCCGGGCCGCGTGAATGCCGAACTGGGCGGCGAAGCCGCGCGCGAACGGCTGAACGTCGCCCTCGCCCGCGCCGGCATGGGACAGGTGCTGGACATTGTTCCCAATCACATGGCGATCGCCGGCGACCAGAACCCCTGGTGGTGGGATGTCCTCGAAAACGGGCCCTCCAGCCGCCACGCCCCCTGGTTCGACGTCGACTGGGCAGCCGCGGAAGAGCGCTGGCCCGACAAGGTATTGCTGCCGGTACTCGGCGACCATTACGGCCGCATCCTCGAGGCGGGCGAACTGCAGCTGCGGTTCGCCGAAGGCCGGTTCACGCTGCACTATTACGAACACCGTTTCCCCGTCGACCCCTCCTCGCTGCATGACCTGCTCCAGCGGGTCTACCGGCGCAGCGGCCCGGAGCTGCTCGGCTTTCTGGCCGAGTCCTGCGCACGCCTGCCACGCCCGCGGGTAACCGGCGGCGAGCCGGCCGAACGGCGCCGGCGCGACCAGGAGGTGATCCACCGGCTGCTGGACGAGACCTGCCGCGACAATGCCGGGACCCGCGCCGCCGTACAGGCCGAGGTCGATGCCATCAACGCCAGCCCCGATGCGCTGGACGCCCTGATCGGTGAACAGAACTACCGGCTTGCCTGGTGGCGCACCGCCGCAGAGGATCTGGGCTACCGCCGCTTCTTCGACATCAACGACCTGGCCGGGCTGCGCGTGGAGCGACGCGTGGTCTTTGACGCGATCCATGAGCTGCCCCTGCGCTGGACGGCCGAAGGCACCGTGGACGGTCTGCGGGTCGACCACCCCGACGGGATGCGGGACCCCGAAGAATACTTCCGGCGCCTGCGCGAGGCCTGCCCGGAGGCCTGGATCGTGGCGGAGAAGATCCTGGAACCCGGCGAGCGCCTGCCGCCACAGTGGCCGATCGCGGGGACCACGGGCTACGACTTTCTGAACCGGGTCCAGGGCCTGTTCGTGGACCCCGCCGGGGAGCCCCCGATGACCGCGCTGTACGAGAACTTTACCGGGGAGCCCGCGGATTTCGGCACCGTGGTGGTCGCGAGCAAGCGCCAGGTCCTGCGCGAGCTTCTCGGCAGCGAGCTCCATCGGCTGACCTCGCTGTTCGTGCTGATCTGCGAACGTCATCGCCGCCACCGCGATTACACCCGCGAGCAGCTGCATCACGTGCTGCTGGAGGTCGCCGCCCGCTTTCCCGTCTACCGCACCTACCTGGCGCGGGACGCCGACGTGACCGAGGCCGATGCCCGCTGCATCCGGAGCGCCATCGAACAGGCGCATGCCGAAGCCCCGGAGCTGGATGCCGAGCTCCTGGACTTCCTGCGCGCCCTGCTCTCGCTGGAGGTGGAAGGGGAACAGGAGGCCGAACTGGCCCTGCGCTTTCAGCAGCTCACCGGCCCGGCGATGGCCAAGGGCGTGGAGGACACCGCCTTTTACCGGTTTCATCGGCTCGTGGCACTCAACGAGGTGGGCGGCGCGCCGGACCGGTTCGGGGTATCCCCCGCGGATTTCCATCGCGCCTGTCGCGAGGCACTGGAGCAGCACCCTGACACCATGCTCGCCACCTCGACCCACGACACCAAGCGCAGCGAGGACGTACGCGCCCGCCTGCTGCTGTTGTCGGAGATCCCGCAGGACTGGGGCCGTACCGTGGAGAAATGGCGCGAGCGCAACGCCCGTCACCGTGCGAGTACCGGTCCCGACCCCGCGACGGAATACCTGATCTACCAGACCCTGGTGGGCGCCTGGCCCATCGACCAGGAACGCCTCTGCGCCTACCTGGAGAAGGCCATCCGCGAGGCAAAGCAGCACACGCGCTGGACCCGGACCGACCCGGACTACGAACGGGCCGTAATGGATTTCGCCCGCGGCCTGCTGGAGGACCGAGCATTCGTCGAGGCGCTCGAGGCCTTCGTCCGGCCGCTAGTGGCGCCCGGACGGGTCAACAGCCTGGCGCAGACCCTGATCAAGTGCACGGCACCCGGGGTGCCGGACACCTACCAGGGGACGGAGCTGTGGGATCTCAGCCTGGTGGACCCCGACAACCGGCGGCCGGTGGATTTTCGGCTACGTCGTGACCTGCTGACCCGACTGGACGTGCTGCCGCCCGCCCGGATTATGGATCACGCCGATAAAGGCCTGCCGAAGCTGTGGCTGCTGCGCGAGGCGCTGGCCCTGCGCCGGCGCCGACCCGGGGCGTTCGGGGCCAACGGCGGCTATCAGCCAGTCGCCGCGCGGGGACCCCGGGCCGACCACGCCGTAGCCTTTTTCCGCGGCGACCAGGTGCTGACCGTGGTGCCCCGGCTGATACTCGGACTGGCCGACGACTGGCAGGACACCTTACTTCCCCTGCCACCGGGACACTGGCGGAACATCCTCACGGGGGAAGACCTCGAAGGCGGCGACATCCCGCTCGCGGGTCTGCTGGCCGCGTTCCCGGTCGCCCTTCTGGAGCGGGTGGGAGCGCCACAGTGACGCGGGTGACGGTCTGGGCCCCGCACGCCGGCCACGTCACGCTGGAATGCGCCGGCGAACGGTTCCCGATGGCGCGCCGCGAGGGTGGCTGGTGGGCGGTGGACGCGCCCGCCCTGACGCACGGCGTGGACTACGCCTTCCGGGTCGACGATCACGGCCCCTTCCCCGACCCGCGTTCACCCTGGCAGCCACAGGGCGTCCACGGGCCGTCGCGCTGGCTGGAGCATTCCCGGTTCCACTGGAGCGATGCCGGATGGCGCGCCCCGCCGCTGGCCTCCGCGCTCATCATGGAGATCCACGTCGGGACCTTCACGCCGGCCGGCACCTTCGATGCAGTGATCGACCGCCTGGACCACCTCGTCCGGCTGGGCACCACCCACATCGAGCTGATGCCGGTGGCCGAGTTCCCCGGCGACCGCGGCTGGGGCTACGACGGGACCAGCCTGTTCGCCCCGCATCACGCCCTGGGCGGCCCGGACGGGCTGAAGCGCCTGGTGAACACCTGCCACCGACACGGCCTCGCCGTGCTCCTGGATGTCGTTTACAACCACCCGGGTCCGGACGGCAATTATCTCGGTCAGTTCGGTCCCTATTTCACCGACACCTACAGCACGTCCTGGGGCGATGCCGTCAACCTCGACGGCCCCGACAGCGACGAGGTGCGACGCTTCTTCCTCGACAACGCCCTTATGTGGCTGCGCGACTATCACTTCGACGGCCTGCGCCTGGACGCGGTCCATGCCATCGTCGACACCTCCGCGACCCACCTGCTGGAGGCCCTCGCCGACGAGGTTCGGCACCTGGAGACGCAGACCGGCCGACCGCTGGCGCTGATCGCCGAAAGCGATGCGAACGATCCGCGCCTGATCCGGCCGGTCGAGGTCGGCGGGTACGGCCTGGATGCGCAGTGGAACGAGGATTTTCACCACGCCCTGCACGCCCTGCTGACCGGCGAATCGCAGGGCTATTTCGCGGATTTCGGGCGTCTGGAAGAATTTGCCCGCGTGCTCACCCGCGGCTTCGCCCTGGACGGACGCTACTCCCGCTACCGCCGGCGGGCGCACGGCCGGCCGGCCAGTGACGTGCCGGGGCGACGTTTCGTCGGCTGCCTGCAGAACCACGACCAGATCGGCAACCGGGCGACCGGCGAACGCAGCAGCCATCTCCTGTCGCCGGGGCTCCTCAAGGTCGGGGCCGCACTGGTGCTGACCTCGCCGTTCATCCCCCTGCTGTTCCAGGGCGAGGAATGGGCCGCGTCCACGCCGTTTTTGTACTTCACCGACCACCGCGACGCGGATCTGGCCGCGGCGGTGTGTCAGGGGCGCCGCGAGGAATTCGCCGGGTTCGGCCACGATCCCGCGCGCATCCCCGACCCGCAGGCGGCCGAAACCTTCGAGCGCTCGCGGCTCGACTGGGATGAACCGCTGCATGCACCCCATGCGGACCTCCTCGAGTGGCACCGTGCCCTGATCCGGCTCCGCCATTCCCGAGCCGCCCTCGCCGAGGATCGTCTCGACCGCATGCGCGTGGAATTCGACGAATCCCGCCGCTGGCTCCTGCTGCTGCGTCCGGATCTGGTGGTGGCCTGCAATCTCGCCGCCCGGCCGCAGACCCTCACCCTGCCCCCGGAGGCCTCGCACCTGTCCCTGCACCTGCGTTCCGAGCCGGACATCCGGCTGGATCACACCGGGCTCCGGCTGCCCGCGGAAGCGGTCGCCGTGCTTGCCGGGCCGGACGCGCCGCAGGACTGAGAACGTGACGCATTCCCCTTTTTGCCAGTAGCACCCGGAACCGCCACCTGCGTCCCCCGGCCCGGGCGACTACACTGGGCCCCACGCTCAACACCGGCCCTCCCCATGACGCACGATCCAGCCACCCCTCCGGCATCGGAGGTCAGCGACGTCAACCAGCGCTTCTACGACCAGCTATGGGCGGACAGCCGGCTGGTGCGCCCCGAACGCTTCAACACCTGGGACCTGGTTTCCGGCCTGGCCCAGAGTCACGACCGGCGACTCGAGGTCGGACCCGGCATGCGCCCGCGACTGCCCGTCGAGAACACCCACTTCGTCGACATCAGCCCGCCGGCGCTGGACACCCTCGCCGCCGAGGGCGGCATCACGCATACCGCGCCGGTCTCCGAACTGCCGCACGCCGACGACAGCTTCGGTCTGGTGAGCGCCCTGGACATCATCGAACACGTGGAGGACGACGAGGCCGCACTGGCGGAGATCAGCCGGGTGGCCGAACCCGGCGCACAGGTCCTGCTCTCCACCCCGCTCCACCCCGAATACTGGACGCCGTTCGACGACATCGTCGGCCACTATCGCCGCTATGAACCCGACCACCTCATGGACCTGCTCGACCGCCACGGGCTCGAGGTGGAACAAAGCGCGATCTTCGGCATGAAACCCCGCTCTTCGCAGCTGAACGACCTGGGCATGTGGTTCCTCGAGCGCCGCCGGCCCGTAGCCATGAAGGTCTACAACCGCTTTCTCATGCCCCTGGGCCTGCGCCTGCAGAAACCGCTGAAACTCCATTCCGGCATGGTCGCCACCGACGGCGTCGAAGAAGTCTTCCTGGTCTGCCGGCAACGTTGATGAGACCCGCGCCCCAGCCGCGTACTTTTCAAGGCACGGGTGTTCCGGCCAGACTGTAGCCCTGTCCACCCCGCAAGGCCCCTCCCATGCGAATGCATCACTGCGCGCGCCCGCTGCTCCTCCTCGCCATCATCCTGCCGCTTGCCAGCGGCTGCGCAGCCGTCAGCGTGGCCAGCTCGGCCACCAGTGCCGCCGTCAGCGTCACCACCGGCACCGTCAAGGCCACCGGCAGCACCGCGGCCGCCCTGGGGCGCACCATCACCCCCAGCGGCGAGGAAGACGAGGACAAAGAAGAATAGCGCGCCGGCGCCGTCATCCTGCCGCCGGAGGCCGGAGGCATCCGCCGGTGTACGGGACACCCTGAACCATGCTCCCCCTCTTCCGCCGCCGCACCGCGACCGGCACGCTGGAGGCCATCTGGATCGCCGAACACGCCGGCGCGCCGATGACTGCATGCGAGCGCATCGAAGTCGACCCTGCGGGCCTGCAGGGGGATCGCTACCGGCACGGTCGCGGGCACTGGCACACGGTCGAGGCCTGTCGCGTCACCCTGATCGGCACCGAGGAACTCGAACGGGCCGGTCGCCGTGCGCGACGCCTGCGCCAGCCCGCCGAGCCTGCGCCCGGCGAACACCGTCGCAATCTGGTGGTATCCGGCCTGGGACGCAGTCCCCGCGAGGGCGAGCTGCGTATCGGCGAAACGCGCTTCGTGATCGAACGCCCCCGACCGCCCTGCGGCTGGCTCAACCAGGTCGTCGGCTACAACCTTGCGGCCGCCCTGCGCCACGACAGCGGCATCTGCCTGCGCCCGCTGGAGGCCAGCACCCTGTGGGTCGGCGATCCCGTCGAGTGGCGTGCAGTCGCGCGGGACGGTCCCGGAGGGCGATGAACCCGAGGGGCCGGACTCAGAGCGGCCGCCACGCCTCGTAGCCGCAGCTCATGCAGTGGTAGAGCGCCTCGTAGTGCCCTGCTCGCGTCGCGCTCTCGCGGATGGTGCCCTCCTGAAACGTGAACCCGCGCAGGGTGCAGCGGGGACATTTCTCGATCGGGTCGCGCGGCGGCCGCGGCTCCTCGGATTCCCCCGTGCCCTGGCGGCCTTCGAACTCGGCGGCCGCCTCAATGGCCTGATTGAGATTGCGGGTCAACTCGGCCGCGAGCCGTTGGGCGGCAGCCTGGTCATCACGCGCCAGGGCCTCGAGACGGGCGAGACTGTCGCGGACATTTCGCAGTCGGGCAGCGATTTCGGTCATGCGGGTCCCCTTGGCATCCGATCCCGGACGATACCCCGTTCGCACCCGGTCCGTCATGGGTACGGGCACCCGGGCACATCACACTGGACGGCACGGTCCATGCCCCGAACTTGCCACCAGCGGGGCACAGAGGGCTGGAGAGCCCTAAATGAAAAAGGGACCAGCGACTGTAAGTCACTGATCCCTTTCTCGAAATAATGGCGCGCCCGGGAGGATTCGAACCTCCGACCGCCTGGTTCGTAGCCAGGTACTCTATCCAGCTGAGCTACGGGCGCGTCGACTGAAACGCGAATTATGGGGATCCGGACCGAGTGATGCAAGCCCCCCGGCCGAATCCTTTCAGCGCTTGCGCGGCACGGGGTGATACGGCTGGCTGCGAACGCGGTCGTGTTCGTGCATGCGGTAGTGCACGAAGTCATCCACCGCCTCGAAGTGCATGAAGGGGTTGCCCTCTTCTTCCTCGGCCAGAGTGGATTCGGACTTTTCCGCGTAGTTGTGGCCGGGATGGATGCAGGTGTGCTCCGGCAGGCCCTCGCGCAGGCCCTTCAGGGTGTGGAACATCTGCTCGGGGTCGCCGCCGTGCAGATCGCAACGGCCGCAGCCGAACACGAACAGGGTATCCCCGGTAATCAGGTCGTCGCCGGCCGGCATGTGGAAACAGGTCGAGCCCGGGGTGTGGCCGGGGGTGTGCAGCAGGCGGATCTCGGTGTCGCCGAGCATGAAGCGATCGCCACCGTGGTGCAGCTGCGGCTGTTCCAGATCGCGGCCCCAGAACTCCGCCTCGGGCTTGAGCAGGTGCAGACGCGCCGAGGGGTTGTACTCGAGGATCGCCTCGATGCCGTTGATGTGGTCGTGATGGCTGTGGGTCAGCAGGATGTCGCTGATCTCCACCTCCTGTTCCCGCGCCTGGCGCAGGATCGCGTCGGGGTCCCAGGCAGGGTCGACCACGGCGGCGCGCCGGCTGCCGACATCTTCGATCAGGTAGACGAAGTTCTCCATGGGACCGAGTTCCTGGCGATGGATCCGATAGGGAAGCGCACTGGACTGGGGCATTGGCTGTCTCCGTGGTGATGTCCGTGGTAATGCTGTCGCGATTCCGGCCCGGAACGCGGGCCGGCTACCATAAGGAAGTAAACCCGTATCCTGTGGAATCCCGAAACGTCATGCAAAGTTCCGCGCCCGAAGCCGAAACCCCCGAACAGCACTGGCAGGCCCGTTATGACGCGGGCTCGACCCGCTGGGACCGGGGCGAACCCAGCCCTTCCCTGGAGCGCTGGCTGGCGCTCACCGATCTCGCGCCCGGCGCCCATGTGCTGGTGCCGGGCTGCGGCTATGGCCACGAGGTGCCGGCGCTGGCCGAACGCGGCTTCCGGGTCACCGGCCTGGACGTGGCGCCCACCCCGGTCGAACATCTGCAGGCGGTGCTGGAACGCCGGGGCCTGCAGGCACACGCGGCAGCCGTACAGGCCGACATGCTCGACTGGATGCCGGAGGCGCCCGCGGACGCCATCTACGAGCAGACCTCGCTGTGTGCCCTGCCTCCCGCGCAGTGGGAGGCGTACGCCGATCGCCTGCGGCGCTGGCTGCGCCCGGGTGGCGAGCTGTTCGCCTGCTTCATGCAGACCGAACGAGAAGGCGGACCGCCCTATCATTGCGCGCTGCCCGACATGCAGGCACTGTTTCCCGAGGAGCACTGGATCTGGCGCGACGACGCCGGGGCCACGGAGCACTTCAACGGCAAGCATGAAATCCTGCGCCGGCTGATCCGGCGCTGACACGGGCCGCCCGGCGGCCGGGAGGTGACCATGTTCCTGCAGCCCCCCAGCGGCCTCAACGCCATCCGCGCGGTGCTTCTGGATCTCTCCGGTGTCCTGTATGTCGGGGACAAGGCACTGCCCGGGGCGGCCGATGCCCTCCGGCGCCTGCACAGCGCCGGCTACCCGGTGCGCTACGTCACCAATACCACGCGGCATTCCCGATCCCGCATCGTGCGGGAGATGGCCGCGCTGGGCTTCAGCATCCAGCCGGAGCACCTGGCCACCGCGCCCGCGGCCATTCACGCCCGCCTGCAGGCCGAAGGGCGGCGGCCGCTCCTGCTGCTGAATCCGGATCTCGCACCGGAGTTCGCGGACCTGCCGACGGAAGATCCCGACGTCGTGGTCATGGGCGACATGGGCGAGGCCTTCGACTATGCCCATCTCAACGGCGCGTTCCGGGTCCTGATGCACGGGGCACCCCTGTGGGTCATGGGACTGAACCGGTATTTCCGCGAAGGGGACGGTCTGTCGCTGGATCTGGGCCCGTTCGTGCGCGCGCTGGAATTCGCCGCCGACGTCACCGCGGAAAACTTCGGCAAGCCGGACCCGCGCCTGTTCCACGCCGCCGTGGCCGATCTGGGACTGCAACCGGAAGAGGTCCTGATGGTGGGGGATGACGTGACCGCCGATGTCGACGGGGCACTGGAGGCGGGCATGGCCGCCTGCCTGGTGCAGACGGGCAAGTACCAGCCCGGCGACGAGAACCTGTGCGGTCACCCCGGCGCGGGACTGGCGGGCGATCTGGCGGATGTCGTGGACGGCCTGCTGGATCCCGCCTGCCATCCCGAGCGGGAACGCCCCTGAATGAGGACCGCCCCGACGGACTTCCGGGGGGAGAAGACCGACGGGGCGGATAGGGTACCGGACCACGAACCCGGCACGACCCGCCAGAGCGGGCCGCACCGTTGATCGTGATCAGGCGGCGTCGTTACGGAAGATGAAGTGGTGCCGGGCGCCGCGACGCTCGTCCTGCTGCCGCGCCACCTTCTGCACTTCCGGACGGTTGGCGAACTGCGCCAGGGTGATGCCGTCGAGGAAATCGTACAGCTGCTGGCTCAGCTCGTCCCACAGCTCGTGGGTCAGGCAGCGATCGCCCTCCTGGCAGTCCTTGTGGCCCTTGCAGCGGGTCACGTCCACCGACTCATCCACCGCGGTGATGATGTTGGCGACGCTGATCTGGTCAGCACGCTTGGCCAGACGGTAACCACCGCCGGGACCGCGGACCCCTTCGACCAGACCCGCCTTGCGCAGCTTCGCAAACAGCTGCTCCAGATAGGACAGGGAGATCCCCTGGCACTGGGAAATGTCGGCGAGGGTCACCGGACCGATCCGGTCGTGAATCGCCAGGTCCATCATTGCTGTCACCGCATAGCGGCCCTTGGTCGAGAGTTTCATGTCTTTCGCCTCCGAAATCGTGGTCGGTATGTCGCCTTGCTCCTTTTCCCAGTCCTTATGGCAACAGATTCCGTTCCTAGTTCCCGACAACCATGGTCAGGAATAATTCCGCTATCCTAACAAGCGTTTTGACAGATTTCACGCTTTTCTAACGGTTGTACGCATTAGGATATTCGGGAACGGGCAAAGTTCCAACAATCGCGGGGATTTTTTCCCGTGGCGGTATCGGGGCTATTGGCCCGGACAGACTACGACCCCGCCCGGGCCTCCGGCAGTATCAGCACGGGCGTGCCGACCGGGAGACGGGGGAACAGCTCGATGACCTCGTCATTGCGCATGCGCACGCAACCATGCGAGGCCGGCTGGCCGATACGCCCCTCTTCGTCGGTACCATGGATGTAGATGTAACGCTGCAGCGAGTCGATGCCCTCGCCACGGTTCACGCCATCTTCCAGACCTTCCAGCCACAGGATCCGCGAGGTGATGTTGTCACGCGGACTGCGTTCATCGGGGCCGGTGAGGATCTCGGCCGTCTGCCCGGTATTGCCCCGGGCGCGGAAGATGGTGCCCTTCGGGGCCCCCTCGCCGAAGCGCTCGGCGATGCGATGGAGACCCGGCGGGGTCTTGAGGCTCCCGTCCTCGTTACCCACGCCGTTCTCGGCGGTGGACACCTCGAAGATGTCGGTCACCCGGCCGTCCTCCCACACGTAGAGGCGCTGCTGGTCGACGCGGACCACGACCACCGGCAAATCGGCGGAGGCCCGCGCCCGTTCACGGGCGTCGGCCACCACCGGTTCGATCCATTCGAGCGAGGGCAAGGTCACGTCGCCTACTTCTTGTTGGCCAGGTCGAGGACTTCGCCCGCGACCGGGGTGTTTTTCACGCCGTCGGCGCGGGCCGCGGCCAGCTGGTCCAGATAGCCATCCGGCAACTCGGTCACGTATTCACCGGTGAACACCGAGCAGTCGAATTCGTCGATCGCGCGGTTACCGCGCCACACCGCCGCCTTCAGGTCTTCCAGGTCCTGATAAATCAGGCGGTCGGCCGCGATCGCCTCGCACACCTCGTCCTCCTCGCGCCCGTGGGCGATCAGCTCGTGTGCAGCCGGCATGTCGATCCCGTAGACATTGGGATAGCGCACCGGCGGCGCGGCGGAGGCGAAATACACCTTCTTCGCCCCCGCCTCGCGCGCCATCAGGACGATCTCGCGCGACGTGGTCCCGCGCACGATGGAATCGTCCACCAGCATCACGTTCTTGCCCCGGAACTCCAGCGAGATGGCATTGAGCTTCTGCCGTACCGACTTCTGCCGCTTGGTCTGCCCCGGCATGATGAAAGTTCGGCCGATGTAGCGGTTCTTGATGAAGCCCTCGCGGTACTTGATATCCAGCTCGTGGGCCATCTCCAGCGCGACGGTGCGACCCGTGTCGGGGATGGGCACGATCACGTCGATATCGTGATCCGGCCACTCGCGGCGGATCTTCTCGCCCAGCGCGGTGCCCATGCGCATGCGCGCGCGATGGACGAACACGTTGTCGATCACCGAATCGGGCCGGGCAAAATACACATGCTCGAACATGCAGGGCGTCAGCCGCGTATTCTCCGCGCAGGCGCGCGTGTACACCTCCCCCTCGGGCGTAACGAACAGCGCCTCGCCGGGGGCCAGGTCACGCTCCAGCTCGAAGCCCAGCGACTCCAGCGCCGCGCTCTCGGAGGCCGCCATCCACTCCCGTCCCTCACCGTCTTCGGCCTCGCGCGAGCCGTAGACCAGCGGCCGGATCCCCTGCGGGTCGCGGAACGCCAGCATCCCGCGGCCGGCGATCATGGCCACCACGCCGTACGCCCCGCGCGCCCGCTGGTGCACCCGTTCCACCGCATCGAAGACAGAGTCCGGCGTCAGGCCGTTGTCGATGAACCGGAGCAGCTCCTGGGCGAAGACGTTGAGCAGGATTTCGGAGTCGGAATCCGTATTGATGTGGCGCCGATCGGTCGCGAACAGCTCGTGCTTGAGTTCCCCGGCATTGGTCAGGTTGCCGTTGTGCCCCAGCGTGATGCCGAACGGCGAATTCACGTAGAACGGCTGGGCCTCGGCCGAAGACGAGGAACCGGCGGTGGGATAACGCACATGGCCGATCCCCATGTTGCCGGTCAGCGTCTGCATGTGGTGATTGTTGAACACATCGCGCACCAGCCCGTTGTCCTTGCGCAGATGCAGCCGCCCGTCATCGTCGCAGGTCACGATGCCCGCGGCGTCCTGGCCACGGTGCTGCAGCACCAGCAGGGCATCATAAATGGGCTGATTGACCGGGGAACGGCCAACGATTCCGACAACTCCGCACATACTGACTCCAGGGGGTTCGGGATGGCCCTTGCGTGACCGGGCCGGATCGGTGATTCGTTTCGACGGGTAATGATTACGGATGACGTCCTATTGCGGCGCATCCGGCGGTTCGGCGTCCGGTTCGGCCCCGGACTCGAACGGGAACGAGGCCTCTCCGCCGGCGCCCGCGTCCGTCTCGCCGCCGGACAGCAGACCCTCCAGCTGTTCCTGCCAGTCTTCGGGGAGCAGTCCCAGCATCCAGTCGACCACGCGCTCGAAATGCGGGATGAGCATGCTGCGCTCCCACCAGCCCTCCTCCGGCATCAGGGTCAGCGAGGCGAGGAACACCAGCATGGCCACCAGCACCACACCGCGCAGAGCACCAAAGATGACGCCCAGGGCACGGTCGGTCCCGGTGAGCCCGGTTCCCTTCACCAGCTTGCCCGCCAGCACGCCCAGCAGGCCGCCCACGATCAGCACGGCAATGAACAGCACGGCGAAGCCGATCGCCAGACGGATGGTCTCGTCCGGGATCGCATCCGGCAGCACCACGGCCACGTCGGCGGCAAAGCGGATGCCCACCCATATGCCCACGATCCACGTCGCCAGCGAGAAGGTCTCGCGCACGAATCCGCGGAACAGGCTGATGACTCCTGATACGGCGATCAGGGCAACAATGACAAGGTCGATCCAGTTCACGGTATCAGTCTATCGCAGGCTTGCTGGAACACGTACATCGATGCGTGGCGACCTTCAGGGGAAGGTCACCACGATCCCGGACAAACCCCGTTCTTCTTCCAGGTCCTCGCGCAGGCGGATCGCCGCTTCGCGATCGGCCCGAGGCCCGACCTTCACCCGGTAGACGGTCTCGCCGTCCACCGTCACGTCCTCGATAAACGCCGCCAGGCCGGCATCCCGCAGGGCCCGTTCCTGTTCGCGCGCATTATCCCCGTCACGGTAACTGCCGACCTGGACCGCCCATCCACTGCTAACCTCCTGCGTCGGTTCCCCCTCGCGCCGCAGCGGTTCCGGCCCCTGCGCCGCGTCGTCCCCGGCCATGTCGTCTTCCGCGTCAAGGTCCGATGGCAGTCTCCGCGCCTCCGCAACGCGCGACGTATCCATGCCGGGCGTTTCCATCTCGTCCTCCGGTGCTTCATCGCGCATGCGCGTGTCACGTTCCGATGGCAACGGCACGTCCGGCTCGGCGAACTGCGGTGCCTCGGGGACCGGGTCTTCCGCATCCGTCATGTACTGGTAGCCCGCCCCGTCGAACAACCATGGCAGGAAAATCACCGCGAGCGCGATCAGGATCACCGCGCCGACCAGGCGATAACGAACAACCGGCTCGTCGCTCACGGTGACACCTCGGCCGTGCATACCCGCTTCACCGGGCGCGTCGCCGTGGCTGCCGCCTCGGCCAGGAACGCGGGCCCTTCGGTCGCGGCGGCAGCCACGGTGTGGAACGACCCGAACACCACCACGCGGCCCGACGCCCCGGCCAGCTCCCGCGCCCGATCCAGCCCCTGCGCCACGCTCGCCGCAGGGGCTTCAACCCGGCCGACACCGGCTGCAGCCAGCTCCGCGGCCATATCGGCCGCCGGCAGCGCGCGCGGAAGATCCAGGGACAGCGGCACCCAGTGGTCGACCACCTCGTCCAGGGCCGCCCACATCGCGGCACGCTCCTTGTCGGCCATCACCGCCACGGCGGCCACCACCGGACCCGATACCGGTCGCGCCCGCAGCCAGCGAGCCAGTTCCGCGACCGCATGCCCGTTATGGGCTACGTCGAGCAACCATTCGGGCTCGGACCCACCCGGCAGAACCCGCTGCAGCCGACCCGGCGCCTGGCTGCGCAACGCGGCCTCGACCACCGCGCCGTCCAGGCGGTATTCCAGCCCGAGACCCGCCACCACGGCCATGGCCGTGGCCAGGTTCACGCGTGCCGCACCATCCACGCTCGCGACCACCTCCGGCGCGAGTTCCAGCAGGGTCTCCTCGCCTTCGAAGCACCACCGCAGCGCATCCGCGCGCCCCACTGCAGGCTGCAGGTCGTAGTCCTCGCCCACCCGACGTACCGGCACGTCGAGCAGGCGAGCCCTGGCCTGCACGCTGTCGGGCGGATCCGGGTCGCCCAGCATCAGCGGGCGAGCCTCGCGCAGGATCCCCGCCTTTTCGGCCCCGATCGCATCGCGGGTGTCGCCCAGCCATTTCTGATGGTCCAGATCCACAGCGGTAATGACCGCAATGTCGGCGTCCCAGATATTGGTCGCGTCCAGCCGCCCGCCCAGGCCCACTTCCAGCACCTGCACGTCCACCGCGGCCTCGCGAAACAGCCAGCCGGCGGCAAGCGCGGCGAATTCGAAATAGGTCAGCGAGTCCTCGCCCCGCGCCCGATCCACCGCGTCAAAGGCCCGGCACAGTGCATCGTCCTCGGCCTCGCCGCCGTTGATGCGAATGCGTTCGTTGTAGCGAACCAGGTGGGGGGAGGTGAACAGACCGGTGCGCAGACCCATTGCCTGCAGCAGGGCCGCGGTACGCGTGGCCACACTGCCCTTGCCGTTGGTCCCGGCCACCAGCACCGTACGCGGCGCATGCCGGCACAGCCCCAGGCGATCGGCGACCAGGGTCGCCCGCTCCAGGGTCAGATCCATGGCGACCGGATGCAGGGTCTCCTGCCAGCTCAGCCAGTCGTCGAGACGTTCGAAGCGCACGGCCTCAGTCGGCCGGCCGGCCGCGGCTTTCGTCCGCTCCCGCGGTGGCCGGCACGGCCGCGTCCACGGAACCGGAATGGGCTTCGCGGCTTCCGGGCTCGGGATCCTCACCCGGGGCCGGCGCGTGCATCATCATGCCCAGGATGGACGCCATGCGGGTGCGCATCTCGCGACGGTCGACAATCATGTCGATGGCACCGTGATCCAGCAGGAATTCCGAGCGCTGAAAGCCCTCCGGCAGGGTCTCTCGCACCGTCTGCTCGATCACCCGCGGGCCGGCAAAACCGATCAGCGCCTGGGGTTCCGCCGCGTTGACATCGCCCAGCATGGCCAGACTGGCCGAAACCCCGCCCATGGTGGGATCGGTCATCACCGAGACGAACGGGATGCGCTCCTCGCGCAGGCGCGCCAGTACCGCGCTGGTCTTGGCCATCTGCAGCAGCGAGAACAGCGCCTCCTGCATGCGCGCTCCGCCCGAGGCGCTGAAGCAGACCAGCGGGATCTGTTTCTCCAGCGCCCGATCCGCACCGCGCACGAAGCGCTCGCCGACCGCCGAGCCCATGGAGCCGCCCATGAAACGAAAATCGAAGGCCGAGGCCACCAGTGGCCGGCCCAGCAGCTGCCCTTCCATCACCACCAGGGCGTCGCGCTCACCGGTGGATTTCTGCGCGGCTGCGAGGCGGTCCTTGTATTTCTTGGAATCGCGGAACTTGAGGACATCCGAGGATTCGATGTTTTCCGCAATCTCCTCGCGTCCCTGTTCGTCGAGGAAGGTCTCCAGACGCCGCCGCGCGTGCATGCGCCGGTGATGCCCGCACTTGGGGCAGACATCCAGATTGCGCTCCACCTCGGGGCGGTAGAGCGTGGCGTCACAGCCTTCGCAACGCACCCACAGACCTTCCGGGACCCCGCGCTTGTTCGCGTTGTCGGTGCGGATGCGCGAGGGCATCAACTTTTCGAACCAGCTCATGCCGACTCCGTCACGGACGCAAAACGCGCATTCTACACCGAGCCGGCGGCACTCGTGGAGCGTGCCGCATCCATCGCGCGACGCATCTCACCGAGTTTGTCCGCCGCCGCCCGGATGAAGCCCGCCGAATCCCCCGGATGGGCCTCCGCCAGACTGACCAGCGCACTGCCAACCACTACCGCGTCGGCCACCCGCGCCACGGCCGCCGCGGATTCCGCATCGCGGATCCCGAAGCCTACGCCCAGGGGCAGATCGGTGTATTGGCGGATCGCGTCGAGACGTTCATTCAGTGCCGAGGGGTCCAGACTCTGCGAACCGGTCACGCCCTTGAGCGAAACGTAGTACACAAACCCGCGTGCCGCACGCGCCAGGTGACCGATCCGTTCGCTGGAGGTTGTCGGGGCCACCAGGAAGATCGGATCGATCCCCGCCCGGTCGAGCAGCCCGGTCACCTCGTCGCATTCCTCCGGCGGCAGGTCCACCGTCAGCAGACCGTCCAGCCCGGCCGCCGCGGCCTCGGTGGCGAAGGTCTCGAAACCCATGCGCTCGACCGGGTTCAGATAGCCCATCAGCACCACCGGGGTATCCGCGTCGCGTTCGCGGAACTGACGCACCATCTCCAGCACGTCGCGCAGCCCGGTGCCATGCTGCAGGGCCCGCTCGTGTGCGCGCTGGATCACCGGCCCGTCGGCCATCGGGTCGGAAAACGGGACCCCGAGTTCGACCAGGTCCGCGCCGGCCTCCACCAGCGCATGCATCAGGTCGACCGTGGCGCCCGGTTCCGGGTCGCCGGCGGTGATATAGGGCACCAGGGCCGCACGCCCGGCCCCACGGCATTGTTCGAAGCGTTGCTGGATGCGGCTCACAGCGTAATCCCCTCGCGGTCGGCCACGGTGGCGAGATCCTTGTCGCCACGGCCGGACAGGTTGACGATGATGCTCTGGTCCGGGCGCATGGTGGGCGCCAGATCGAGCACGTGCGCGATCGCATGGCTGGTTTCCAGCGCCGGGATGATGCCCTCGGTGCGGGTCAGTCGATGGAAGCCGGCCAGGGCCTGATCGTCGGTCACCGACACGTAGCTCGCCCGGCCGATGTCCTTCAGCCACGCATGCTCCGGCCCCACGCCGGGGTAGTCCAGCCCGGCCGAGATGGAGTGCGTGCCGATGATCTGGCCGTTGTCGTCTTCCATCAGGTAGGTGCGGTTGCCGTGCAGCACGCCGGGGCGCCCGGCGCCCAGCGGCGCGGAATGGCGCCCGGTATCCACGCCCTCGCCGCCGGCTTCCACGCCGACCATCTCCACGGACTCATCCGCAAGAAACGGATGGAACAGTCCGATGGCATTGGAACCGCCACCCACGCAGGCCACCAGAGTGTCGGGCAGGCGACCGGTCGCTTCCACGTGCTGCTCGCGAGCCTCGCGTCCGATCACCGCCTGGAAGTCGCGGACCATCGCCGGATACGGGTGCGGACCGGCGACCGTGCCGATGATGTAGAAGGTGTCGTCGACGTTGGTGACCCAGTCGCGCATCGCCTCGTTGAGGGCATCCTTCAGGGTGCGGGTCCCGGAGGTCACCGGCACCACCTCCGCGCCCAGCAGGCGCATGCGATAGACGTTGGGGGCCTGGCGGCGGGTATCTTCCTCGCCCATGTAGATTACGCACTCCAGGCCCAGGCGAGCCGCGACGGTGGCGGTGGCCACGCCGTGCTGCCCGGCCCCGGTCTCGGCGATGATGCGCTTCTTGCCGAGATGCCGCGCCAGCAGTGCCTGGCCGATGGTGTTGTTCACCTTGTGCGCGCCGGTATGGTTGAGATCCTCGCGCTTGAGGTAGATCTGCGCGCCGCCCAGCTCGCGCGACAGCCGCTCCGCGTGATAGAGCGGATTCGGCCGCCCCACGAACTGCCGCAGATCGCGATCCAGCTCGGCCAGAAATGCCGGGTCCTTCATGTAACGTTCGTACACGCCCTGCAGTTCGTCCAGCGCCCCCATCAGGGTCTCCGACACGAACCGCCCGCCATACACGCCGAAATGCCCGCGGGCATCCGGGAACGCCCCCCAGTCGATCGCTTCACTCATTCAGTGTCACCTCGTTGCGTCGCACCGCGCGCACGAAGGCGCGCATGCGTTCCGGTTCCTTGATCCCGGGTGCGGACTCCACCCCGGAACTCACGTCGACCCCCCAGGGCCGCGTTACGTTCAATGCCGTCTGTACCGACTCGGGATCCAGACCGCCGGCCAGCAGCCACGGCCGTGGCAGATCGGCCGGAATCCGCGACCAGTCGAAGCGGTGACCGGTTCCGCCGGTACGCCCGCCACCGTGGCTGTCAAGCAGGAACCCGCGTGCCTGCGGGTGCGCGTCCATCGCCCGGCGCGGATCCACATCGCCGGCCATCGCGACCGCCTTCAGATACGGCCGGCCGAACCGCGCACAGTCCGCCGCCTCCTCGTTCCCGTGAAACTGCAGGCAGTCCAGCGGCACGACGTCCAGGACCTCCTCCACCCGCCGGGGATCCGGATCCACGAACAGACCCACGGCACTCACCAGCGGCGGCAGCGCCGCGGCAATCCCTGCGGCCTGCTCCGCGCCCACGCAACGCCGACTGGCCGGGTGAAACACCAGGCCCACGGCATCGGCCCCGGCCTCGGCCGCCGCGCGCGCCTGTTCCGGGGTCGTGACCCCGCAGATCTTGATCCGATAACGCATTGGCCAAGCCTACCAGAACGCGCCGGATTCCCGCGGATACCCTGCCCGGGATCACCCTTACACACTGGCCGGCACCGGTCCCAGAACCGGTGCCTCCTGATCCGGCAGCGCAAACTCCGGCGGGTATTCCACCTGCACGAAGTACAGCCCCCCGGCCGGCGCCGTGATCCCCGACTGGCGTCGATCCCGCGCCGCCAGCACCTCACGGGGCCACTCCAGCTCCGCGCGGCCGTCGCCCACCGCCAGCAGTACGCCCGCGATGTTGCGCACCATATGATGCAGAAACGCATTGGCATGCACGTCCACCAGCACGTACTCACCGCGCCGCCGGACCGTCACTTCGTGCACGCGACGCACCGGCGACTTCGCCTGACAGGCCGCCGCGCGCAGACTGGTGAAATCCTGCTCGCCGACAAAATGCCGCGCCGCCTCCTGCATCCGCGCGACATCCAGCGGCCGCCGCCACCAGGCCACGCGGCCCGCCTCCAGACCCGGCCGCACGGGTCGGTTCGCGATCACGTAGCGATACCGGCGGGAACGCGCCGCGAAACGGGCATGGAACGCCGGTGCGACTGGCTGCGCCCAGCGAATCGCAATCGAATCCGGCAGGTTGGTGTTGCCCCCCAGGATCCAGGCATGGGCCTCACGCCGGCTCGCGGTGTCGAAATGCACCACCTGAGCCGTGGCATGCACCCCCGCATCGGTTCTTCCGGCGCAGGTCAGCTCCAGCGGGTGATTCGCGACGAAGCTCAGCGCCTTCTCCAGCTTCTCCTGCACGCTGGGCCCGTCCTTCTGCCGCTGCCAGCCCAGCCACGGCGTACCGTCGTATTCGACCCCGGCCGCCCAGCGCTGCAAGCCCGCCTCCGGTTCCCTTGTCTCGCCCATCCGCTGCCCGTACTCCCCGTCTTTCCTCGGTGCCGGTTCATCCCGTCACCCAACCGCCCCACTGCAACCCCAGTGCGACCATTCCCACCAGCGCCATCCAGCCGGTCTCCACTCCGCGCCAGCGATCCTCGCGCACCGGCATCGGGGAGCCCGGAACGGACTGTTCCCGTTCGGCCGGATCCAGGGCCGCGTCCAGCCGCTGCACCAGCCATTCACGCACCGTATCCACCCTCGCCCTGCGGTCCCCCGACAGCCGGCCCCGCCGAGCTTCGATTCCGGCCCGGTCGCGTTCGAACGCCTCCAGCGCCAGGAACAGCCGGCGCGCGAAAGAGTGTCCGGCCCCCAGCGCTGAACCCCGCCGACCGCCCAGCACGCTGCCCAGGGCCGGCACCAGTTCCGTGCGCGCGTACCGATCCGTCAGCCAGACCACGGCCAGCACCACCAGCATCAGCGCCACGATCCGCGTAGCTGCCTCCCGCAGCCCCGCCGCGGTGCCTCCATCCACGGGCCACAGCCCGAAGAACAGGGCCAGCGACAGGTAGAACCACTTCATGCGCCACCACATGCGCAGCGCACGCTCCCACGGGAACGCCCGCAGCCCCGGGGCCAGCAGCAGAGCCGGCACCGTCACGGAGACAGCCACCGGGGATGCCGTCAGCACGCCCCCCGACAAGAGCAGAACGGCCCCCAGGGCCCCGATCGCCGGTTGCATGACCACCTCCCCAACGCGAAAAGGGGCCCGCAGGCCCCTCTCGCCGGTACGGTCCGGACCGCGGGCGAACCCGCCGACCGGCCACCCCGTCAGGCGTCTTTCAGTTGGTCCTGGATCGCCCGGGCCCGCTCTTTCTCTTCATCCGACCCCGAGGCCATGATCTCGTCGATCAGGTCCTGCGCGCCTTCCTGATCACCCATGTCCGCATAGGCCTGGGCCAGGTTCAGCCGGGTCTCGTTATCATCTTCGCCTTCGGCCGCCGGAGCTGCGGAATCCAGCGCCGCCGGTTCGTCTGCTTCGGCGGACGCAACCGGTGGCTCGTCGCCGCCGGCTTCGTCGCCCAGCAGTTCGTCCAGATCCATGGACGGGACATCGCTGCCGGCATCGCCGCCGGCAGGCTGACTGTCATCGGCAGAGGGCAGATCCGATTCCTCGATATCAAAGGACAGATTGTCGAGGTCGTCGAGATCCCCCGCCGCATCCCCGGCTTCCGAACCCTGACTGGCAGCGGCCAGCTCTTCGTCGAGCCCGGTATCGGCCTCGAAATCCATACCGGAATCGAGCTCACCGGCCGCCTTTTCCGGCGCCGCCGGCTCGCCCGCACCCGAGCCCTCCTGTTCCTCGGCAAAACCCGACAGGTCAAACTCCCCGGGTTCGTCGGCCGAATCGCTGGCTGCGGTATCCGCGGACGGCGTACCCGAGGCCGCAGAACCGTCGCCCGATCCGGCTTCCAGGTCCGCGAGTTTCTCGCGGATCTCGCCGTCTTCCGGACCCAGGCGTTCACGCAGGCTGGCGGCGGCCTGGCGCATCTCGGAGTCGCGCTCCTGAGCCGCGAAGGCTTCCACCAGCTTCAGGCGGTACTGGAGATTATCGGGCTCGTCGTCGATGGCCGAGGACAGGGTATCGACGGCCTGATCGTTCATGCCGTAGGCAAGGCAGACATCCACCTCGGCCAGCACGTCGTCGGCGCTCATACCCCCGGTTTCCGACGCCCCGCTTTCACCAACCGGGGTCGGCTCGCCCACCGATTCTTCCGCCTGGCTAATGCCCGTGTCGTCCCCACCGCCCGGGCGCGCCGGAGTGGCCGGAACCTCGTCCTGCGGTTCCGCAGCGGAGTCGCCAGTCGAGGCGGCAACGGCGCCTCCGGCAGCCCCCCCCGTGGCACCCGCCACCGCGGCGCCCGAAACGGACGGCTCGGACGCCTCCTCGCGGGCCTCGTAACCGCTGCGCGGATCCGGGGTCGCCTTGACGCCGGAGTTGTCCACCCGGGCATTGCGGTCGCCACCCGGGCCACCCGGGCCGCCACCACGACCGCCGCGGGCAAATGCCAGCAGAACCAGCACCAGCAGCACCACCAGAGCGATGGCCATCATCATGAGCAGCGGATCGTTCATGATCCGCTGGTGCAGCGGAGCGTCACGTTCGGCCTCGGCCTCTTCCATGCGCGCCCGCAGTTCCGCCCGCTCGTCCTGCAGCTCCGCGAGCTGGGCTTCCAGCGTGGCCAGTTCCTCGCTGGCGATCTCGGCCACCTGTTCGCGATCCTGCAGGGATTCGCGCATGCGTGCGATTTCTTCCTGCATTTCGTCCATTTCGGCGCGCTGCGAGATCAGGGCCTCCTGAACGACTTCGGGCGATTCGGCGATCAGCGCCGCTTCCTCACCTTCCGGCAGCACGTCGGTGACGATTTCGAGACGATCATCCACTGCGTCCGCATCGTCTTCGGCCGCCACGGCTTCGTCATCTTCGCGTTCGGCTTCCTCTTCACGGACTTCTTCGGGATCTTCCTCGGGCTCGTCCCTGGCCTCTTCCTCGACGGCTTCCTCGGCCACGTCCGGATCCGTCTCCTCGGTCACCTCGTCTTCGGCGACCTCGGGCTCGGGCTCCGGTTCGGGACGCGTACGCGCCTGCCAGGCTTCGGTCTGACGCTGGATCTCTTCACGCGCCCCGGCGGCATCGACGGCTTCCAGCGCCGCACGGTCCGGCGTGCGCAGTTCCGCGTCGGCACGCAGCGCATTGACGTTGCCATCGATAAAGGCATCGGGATTTTCCCGCAGGAACGCGAGCATGGCCTGCTCGTTGCTGACCCCGCTCAGCCCTGCCCGCTGCACGATCGCATACAACGTGTCACCGGAGCGTACGCGATAGGTGTCCTGCGGGGCCCGGCGGTCATCATCGGGCGCGGCCGCGGTGGTGCGTGCCGCCGCACGATCATCCGGAAGCGTGCCCGGAGGATCCAGCAGCAGGTTGATTTCACGGTAACTGCGCCCCCCGTCCCAGCGGGCTTCCAGAAGGACCCCGATGTAGGGCTCGCGCACGGGCTCGCGGGTGCGCAGGACGACTTCGCGATCCTGCCCTTCGCCACGCAGTTCAACCCGCAGGTCCCCCGGCACGCGGCCCCGGTCCAGTCCTGCACGGCGGTACCGTTCTTCGGAGGCCTGACGCACCTGCAGCGATTCATCGGTCGCCGCGCCTCCGCGCAGCGCCACCCGGACATCCAGCGCCTGGTTCAATGTGGACCGGATCTGGGGATCGCCCAGCCCCACGGAGCTGGAAGAGGCCGGCGCGACCAGCAAAAGAATAATGAGCCCGAATAGTAACTTGCGCACGAACGTCCCCCTGTGTGTGCGTGGTTGCTGTCCGGGGCCGCCCGTGTCTCTGCCGACACGGGCTGTTGCCCGGCCCCTTGAACAATGAGGCTACCAGATCCCCGGCATATTGTGGGATTTAATCACAGGTAATCGCGGATCAAAACCTCGGCGATCTGGATCGTGTTCAAGGCTGCGCCCTTGCGCACATTATCGGAGACCACCCACATATCCAGCCCGCGGGGATGCGAAATGTCCTCGCGGATACGGCCGACGTAAACCGCATCGGTGCCACTGCTTTCGGTCACGGCGGTCGGGTACCCTCCGTCCTCGTGGCGATCCAGCACCTCGATGCCCGGTGCGGCCGCCAGCAATTCGCGCGCGCGTTCGGCCGAGATCTTCTCGCGGGTTTCGATGTGCAGCGCTTCAGAATGCCCGTAAAACACCGGGATGCGCACCGCCGTGGGATTCATCTGGATGGACTCGTCACCCATGATCTTGCGGGTCTCCCAGACCATCTTCATCTCTTCCTTGGTGTAGCCGTTGTCCTGGAAGACATCAATGTGGGGCAGCGCGTTGAACGCGATCTGCTTGGGGTAGACGCTGCATTCCACCGGGCGACCGTTCAGCAGTGCCGCAGTCTGGTGCGCCAGCTCCTCGATCGCGTCCTTGCCGGTACCGGAAACCGCCTGATAGGTGGCCACGTTCACGCGTTCCACGCCGACGGCGTCGTGCAGCGGCTTGAGCGCGACCAGCATCTGGATGGTGGAGCAGTTGGGATTGGCGATGATCCCGTGGCGCTCGTAGTCGCCCACCGCATCCGGATTCACCTCCGGAATCACCAGCGGGATCTCGGGGTCATAACGGAACTGCGAGGTGTTGTCGATCACCACGCATCCGGCCGCGGCCGCCTTCGGCGCGTATTCCTTCGACACCGACGCTCCCGGCGAGAACAGCCCGATATCCACCTGCGAAAAATCGAACTGCGCGAGGTCTTCCACGATCAGCTCGCGGTTCCCGTAGGAGACGGTGCTGCCGGCCGAGCGTTCACTGGCCAGGGCATGCACCCGGTCCAGCGGCAGGTCGCGCTCGGCCAGGATGGAGAGCAGGGTCTCGCCGACGGCACCGGTGGCGCCGACGACGGCCACGTTGAACTTGCGATCACTCATGTCGGGGTCCTGTAACGTTGAGAAGGGGTGTCAGGCGTCATCCAGCGCAGCCACCAGCGCATCGCCCATGCCCTGGGTCGACACCAGCTGCATGCCGTCGCCATGGATGTCCGGGGTGCGCAGGCCCTGATCGAGCACCCGGCCCACCGCGGCTTCCAGGCGTTCCGCAAGATCGTTGCGGTTCAGGCTGTGCCGCAGCATCATGGCAATCGACAGCACCGTCGCCATCGGATTGGCCTTGCCCTGCCCGGCAATGTCCGGCGCGGAGCCATGGATCGGTTCGTACAGGCCGACGCCCTCGCTGTTCAGCGAGGCCGAGGGCAACATGCCGATGGACCCGGTCAACATCGCCGCGGCATCCGACAGGATGTCACCGAACATGTTGCTGGTCACGATCACGTCGAACTGCTTCGGATCGCGGACCAGCTGCATGGCCGCGTTGTCCACGTACATGTGCGACAGCTCGACCTCGGTGAACTCCTGCCCGACGCGCTCGACCACCTCGCGCCAGAGTTCGGACACCTCCAGCACGTTGGCCTTGTCCACCGAGCACAGGCGCTTGTTGCGCTTCATCGCGGCTTCGAATCCGACCCGCGCGATGCGCTCGATCTCGGATTCACGATAACCGGCGGTATTGAAGCCGTAGCGCTCGCCGTCGCGCTGCTCGATGCCGCGCGGCTGGCTGAAATAGATCCCGCCGGTCAGTTCGCGCACGATCAGCAGATCCAGCCCGCTCACCACCTCGGACTTGAGGGTGGAGGCCGCGGCCAGCTGCGGGTAGAGGATCGCCGGGCGCAGATTGGCGAACAGCTCCAGATCGGAACGGATCCCCAGCAGGCCGCGCTCGGGACGCAGATCGCGTTCCAGGGATTCGTACTGCGGGCCGCCGACCGCGCCCAGCAGGATCGCATCGGCGCGGCGCGCCTGCTCGCGCGTCGCCTCGGGATAGGGGTGGCCCGCCGCATCATGCGCGGCGCCCCCGATCAGACCCTGTTCGATCTCCAGTTCGAGGCCGCCGATCTCGGCGACGCGTTCCAGCACTTTCAGCGCCTCGGCCACGATCTCGGGCCCGATCCCGTCACCGGGCAATACCAGAATTCGGCTCACAAACCTCTCCTAACCATCAGATCCATCAAATTTTTTCCACCCGTAGGAGGCCAGCCCTCTGGCCGATGGAGCCTGTCCTGGCGCCCAATCGGCCAGAGGGCTGGCCTCCTACGGGGGTAACCCCGTCCTGGCGCCCGGTCGATCCGACCGTTATTCCACCATCCACGGGCGTTCCTGCCGCAGGTGTTCTTCATAGGCGCGGATGTCATCGGCGTACTGCAACGTCAGGGCGATATCGTCCAGCCCGTTCAGCAGGCGGTGGCGCCGGTCCTCGTCGAGCGTGAAACGAAACACCGTACCGTCCGGCGCCGTTACGGTCATCTCTTCCAGGTTGACCTCCACCTGCGCACCCGGATTCGCCTCCACCTGCTCGAACAGGTTCTGCACCTCGTCCTCGGCCAGCACCACCGGCAGCAGCCCGTTCTTGCAGCTGTTGGAGAAGAAGATGTCGGCGAACGACGGTGCGATAACCGCGCGAAAGCCGAAATCGGTCAGCGCCCACACCGCGTGCTCGCGCGAGGAGCCGCAGCCGAAGTTCTTGCGCGCCAGCAGGATGGTCGCCTGATCATACGGCGGCCGGTTGAGCACGAAGTCGGGGGCCGGCCGGCGCTGCGAGTGGTCCATGCCCGGCTCGCCCGGGTCCAGGTAGCGCCAGTCGTCGAACGCGTTGGGGCCGAAGCCGGTGCGCTTCACCGACTTCAGGTACTGCTTGGGGATGATCGCGTCGGTATCGACATTGGAGCGGTCCAGCGGCGCAACGATCCCCTTGTGAACGGTAAAGGCCTGCATCGCTCAGCCCTCCAGCTTCGACGGTTCGATGAAATGCCCGGCAACGGCCGCCGCGGCCGCCAGCGCGGGGCTGACCAGATGGGTACGCCCGCCCTGCCCCTGACGGCCCTCGAAGTTGCGGTTCGAGGTCGAGGCGCAGCGCTCGCCCGGCTCCAGCCGGTCGGCGTTCATCGCCAGGCACATCGAACAGCCCGGCTCGCGCCACTCGAAGCCGGCGTCCAGGAAGATGCGGTCCAGCCCTTCCTGCTCCGCCTGCTGCTTCACCAGCCCGGAGCCCGGCACCACCATCGCCAGCTTGATGTTGTCGGCCTTCCTGCGACCCTTGACCACCTCGGCGGCGGCGCGCAGGTCCTCGATCCGCGAGTTGGTGCAGGAGCCGATGAACACCTTGTCCGGCCGGATCTCGGTCATCGGCGTGTTCGGCTGCAGGTCCATGTACGCCAGTGCGCGCTGCATGCCCTCGGCGCGCACGGCATCGGACTCGGCCGCCGGGTCCGGCACCCGGCCGTCGATCGGCGCGACCATCTCCGGCGAGGTGCCCCAGCTGACCTGCGGGGCAATCTCCGCGGCATCGAGCTCCACCACCGCGTCGAACTCGGCATCCGGGTCGGAAACCAGCGTACGCCAGTACTCGGCGGCCCGCTCGAACATCTCGCCGGTCGGCGCCTGCGGCTTGTTGCGCACGTACTCGATGGTCTTCTCGTCCACCGCCACCATGCCCGCGCGGGCCCCGGCCTCGATGGACATGTTGCAGATGCTCATGCGGCCCTCGACCGACAGGCTGCGGATCGCCGATCCGGCAAACTCGATGGCATAGCCGGTGCCGCCCGCGGTGCCGATACGGCCGATGATCGCCAGCACGATATCCTTGGCGGTCACGCCCGGGCGCAGCTCGCCCTCCACGCGTATCTGCATGGCCTTCGTCTTTTTCTGCCACAGGCACTGCGTGGCCAGCACGTGTTCCACCTCGGAGGTGCCGATGCCGAAGGCCAGCGCGCCCAGCGCACCGTGGGTGGAGGTGTGCGAGTCGCCACAGACCACGGTCATGCCCGGCAGGGTCGCGCCCTGCTCCGGACCGATCACGTGCACGATGCCCTGGCGCACGTCGGCCATCGGGAAGAACTTCAGCCCGAAACCGGACACGTTGCTCTCCAGCGTCTCCACCTGGGTGCGCGAGACCGGATCCTCGATCCCGGCATCACGATTGGTGGTGGGCACGTTGTGGTCCGGCACCGCCAGCACGGAATCCCCGCGCCAGGGCTCGCGCCCGGCCAGACGCAGCCCCTCGAAGGCCTGCGGACTGGTCACCTCGTGCACCAGGTGGCGATCGATGTAGAGCAGCGTCGAGCCGTCCGGCTCTTCGCGCACCACATGCGCCTCCCACAACTTGTCGTACAGGGTCTTGCCTGCCATTTCTCACTCCCGCGGCCGCGCCGCGTTCTGTCGTTCTTGCGCCCCACCGCCGGCGATCCACCGGCGCCATAAAGGCCCGCCCTTGCACAGCGCCCCAACACGCACCGTCATTGCGAGGAGCCGAAGGCGACGCGGCAACCTCCGAAAGCTGGCAGAGCGCCAGTGTCCGGTCCCGGTGGTTCCGGACGGAGGTTGCCACGGCCCCTGCGGGGCCTCGCAATGACGGTGCCACTGGCCACGCGGCGCAATGACGTCATTTCAGGACAACCGTTTAAGCAGAGTCTGCGGCCGCTCTTCTATTCTTTCAAATCCGATTTCTTATCCGTATCATTCCATATGGTTATCAATCGGCGGCAGACGAGCCGGATTCCGCCATCGAATCGGCCATTATCGCACGCGGCCCCCGGAGAGACAGGCATGCGCCCGGAGCAACTGAGTGTTGAGTCCCTGCAGGCCTTCGTCGCGGTGGTCGACACGGGTGCGTTCTCCGCGGCAGCCGAACGTCTGCACCTGACGCAGCCAGCGATCAGCAAGCGCATCCACTCACTCGAGGCCACCCTGGAACGCCCTCTGTTCGAACGTCAGGGACGCCGCGTGCGCCCCACCGAAGTCGCCGAACGCCTGCTGCCCGAGGCCCGCGAGATCCTCGCCCGGCTGCGGGCGATCGAGCAGCAGATCGCGGATCTGGACACCGTGGTACGCGGTCGCATCCGCCTGGCCACCTCCCATCACATCGCGCTGCACCGCCTGCCCGACCCGCTGGCCGCGCTGCGCGGGCGCTACCCGGAACTCGAACTCGAGCTGGCATTCATGGATTCCGAGGCGGGTATCCAGGCCGTGCTGCACGGCGACGCCGATCTGGCCCTCGCCACGCTGCCCGAGTCGCTGCCCGACGGAATCGAGGCCCGGACCGTGTGGACCGACGAACTGGTGCCCATGATCGCCCGCACGCAGGCCATCCGAACGCCCGGCGACACCCTCGCGCGCCTGCGGGACTGGCCGGCCATCCTTCCCCCGGTGGATTCCACCACCCGTCGGCGGATCGAACAGGCCCTGGCCACGGCGGAGCTGCACCCGGCCGCCGCCCAGGAGAGTCCCTATCTGGAGGTGATCCGCATGATGATCGCCGCGGGTCTCGGCATCGGTTTTCTGCCGCGCGACATGGCCACCGACGATCTCGCGGTGCTCGACTGGCCAGGGCCCCCGGTTGTCCGATCCCTCGGCTGGGTACGCCACGCCGCTCGCTACCGCTCGCGTGCCCTGCAGGCCGTCATCGAGGAACTGGAGGGCGCGACGCAGACCTGAATTCTCGCCGCTCAGGGAAACACTGATCAATGTACACGCTCGCGTTGGCACCCCAGGTTCCGCGAGACAAGGCGCGGTGCGCAGCCGGTAGTGGTTCTACCGGCAAGTGCCGCAACGCAGGATCGGGGAACCTGGGGTGCCAACCCCCACAATTTATTGAATGCAGGGGCTCGGCCGCCCGTTGTTGATCAAAAAACGGGCGCGCGCACGGCGTTGCGGCTCCCTTGTGCAGAATGACTGCACGGCGGTCGCCGCGCCTTGTTCGCACGCAAAAGCGACTCGAGCGCGAACGTGTACATTGATCAGTGTTTCCCTCAGGCGGCGTCGTCGGCCTGCACGCGCACACAGTTGCGCCCTTCGGCCTTTGCTTCGTACATACCCAGGTCCGCCCGGGCCAGAACGGCATCGACCGATTCCTCCGGCATCCAGGCGGCCACTCCCACGCTCGCGGTCATGCGCACCACCGCATTCCCGCTCTGTACGCAAAGGGCCTCGACCTCGGAACGCAGGCCCTGCGCGCGCTTCTCCGCCCGTTCCAGCGGCACGCCTGGCAGCAGAACCCCGAACTCCTCGCCGCCCAGCCGGGCCAGGGTCTCGCCGGGCTTCAGGGCATCGATCAGCACCCGCGCCACCCGACGCAGGAGCTCGTCACCGACGGCATGACCGTGGCGATCGTTCACACCCTTGAAGTGGTCCAGATCCAGCAGCACGACGGTCAGCGGCTCCCCCTCCAGACGCGTGCGATGGCGGGCCGCCTCGGCGGCATCGAAGAATCCGCGCCGGTTGGCCACGCCGGTCAGCGGATCCGTGGTGGACATCCGCACCAGCCGGTCCATGGCCGCAAACTGCCAGTGGCGCAATGTATCCTCGCGATGCGCGATGGCCAGCAGCGCAAGCAACACGAAGGAGACAAACAGCCCCGCCAGTCGGGCCTCGGCTTCCTCGGCGCCGGCGGCACTGCCAAGCACCACCCCCCAGGTCGCGAGTAACAGGACCACGGTGAGTCCCCAGCGCCAGCGACCGGTGTTCGGCAGCAACAGCACAAACACCACCCCGACAAACGCGAACTGGCTGACGTCCAGCGCCGGATTCGAGTGTTCCAGTCCATAGACAAAGGTCAGCGCGAGGGTCAGAAGCGTCACGCCGATGCCGGTCAGCGGGGCGACGGTGAGCAAGCGTTCCGGCCAGCGCCAGACACTCACCGCCGCCGCCACGAGCATCACCGCGAAGATCCCTCGCAGCCCCAGCGCGAGCGAAAGCCATTCGGCCTCCAGGCGCGACAGATCCAGCGAGACCAGCGCCCCCAGCATGGCCAGTATCAGCGCGAGGACTACCAGGAACGTCCCCCGCATCCCGCGCGAACGCTCGCTGCGAAAACGTCCTTCCAGCTCCCGGTCCGGGAACTCGGCCGTCCACGGGGAAGGGCGCGGCAGCGACACCGGGAGACCGCCATACGGCATGTAGCTGGGACGATCGGCCACCCGCTTCCCCTTCGAATGGATATTGACAGTGCAGGATCCCACGACAGCTGTGAGCGTACCAGAGGCATACCGTGACCGGCACGGGGATTCGCTCAGGCGTGCAGGGCCTCGCGCGGCAGCGCCGAGGAGATCATCCAGGCGGCAAAGACAAACAGGGTGGAAGCCACCAGCGCCCCCTCCAGCCCCCAGAGCATGAAGATGGCACCGGAGGCGACGGTCCCGACCAGACGCCCCCCGGCATTGGCCATGTAGTAGAAGCCAACCTTCATCGCCACGCGGTCGGCCTCGGCGTAGTCGAGGATCAGGAACGAGTGCACGGCCGAGTTGATGGCGAACACCACGCCGAACACGCCCAGCCCGACCATCAGCACCCAGGCCGGATCCAGGCCGGCCTCCAGGCCGATCACGATGGCCAGCGGCAGCAGCATGAGAACGAACGCCCACAGACGCGCGGTCAGCCCGGTCGGATGCAGCCCGCCGCGGCCCAGCAGGCGCGGCACCGACGCCTGCACGATGCCGTAACCGATCACCCACAGTGCCAGAAACGCCCCCACCTGCATGTGGTTCCAGTCCAGGGTCGCGCTCAGGAACACCGGCAGCGCGACCACGAACCAGACATCGCGCGCGCCAAACAGGAAAAAGCGCGCGGCCGAGAGCACGTTGATCGCGGTGGAGTTCGAGAACATCCGGGTGAACTTCGGCTTGCCGCCGACCTTGCCAAGGCCACGCGGCAGCCCGACCACCGAGAACAGCATCACCACGGCGAGCATCCCGGCCAGGACCACCAGGGCCATCTGGAATCCGACCGAGTACAGCAGCGCCCCACCGACGAAGAAACCGACCCCCTTCAGCGCGTTCTTGGAGCCGGTGAGCACCGCGACCCAGCGAAACAGACGCCCTTCGCCGTCGCCGGCGACCAGCTTCACCCCGGATTTCGCACTCATCTTGTTCAGATCCTTGGCGATCCCCGACAGGGCCTGCGCGAACATCACGTACGCCACGCCCAGCCACGCCTCGGGCACCGTGAGCATCAACAGCGCGGCGACCTGCAACAGCGTCCCGCCGATCATCGTGGTGTTCACCCCCAGCCGCGCGGCCAGCCAGCCGCCGGTAAGGTTGGTGACCACCCCGAACAGCTCGTAGAACAGGAACAGGAAGGCGATCTCCAGCGGGCTGTAGCCCAGCTGGTGGAAGAACAGCACGACCAGCATGCGGATCGCGCCGTCGGTGATGGTGAACGCCCAATAGTTCGCGGTGATGCGCGCGTAGGCGCCCACGCCGAGTACCGGCGAAGCGTCAGGATCCGGACCAGGGAAACGCTGATTCATGTACACGCTCGCGCTCGAGTCGCTTTTGCGTGCGACCAAGACGCGGTGACCGCCGTGCAGTCATTCTGCACAAGGGAGCCGCAACGCCGTGCGCGCGCCCGTTTTCGATAACAACGGGCGGCCGAGCCCCTGCATTCAATAACTTGTGGGGGTTGGCACCCCGGGTTCCCCGATCCTGCGTTGCGGCCCTTGCCGGTAGAACCACTACCGGCTGCGCACCGCGCCTTGTCTCGGAAAACCCGGGGTGCCAACGCGAGCGTGTACATGGATCAGTGTTTCCCTGGGGGCCGCCTTGCTCATCGCGGCGGGGAGTGTAGAGAAAAAGAATGAACGCCGCATTACGCCACGGCGGGGCAACGCGCACCCCGCCGTGGCCGTCGACTCATGCTCAGAAATCGCCGGTGCGGCCGGCTTCGACGATGCTGTAGATGGTGTCTCTCACCTCGCGCGCGACCTCTTCCAGATCCTCGGGCAGATCCGTGGCATGCAGCATCATGTCCATGTTGGTGGTCACGATCCAGCCCTGGCCCTCGTCGTCCTCCACCACCGCGATGCGACACGGCAGGAAACTGGCGAAGATGATGTCGTGCTGCACCATTTGATTGGCGATCAGGGCATCACAGAACGCCAGTATGCGCATGTAGTTGCCCTCGCCGCCCATGGCCGTCACCTGCTCGGAAAGCGGCAGGTTCGCCACTTCCTGAAAGTTGCGCAGATTGGCCCGCAGCTGCATCGACTCCACCGCCTCCTCGACGCTCACCCCGTCCTCGATCCGGAACACCTCGGCGCTGTGCCGCACCATCTGCTGAAGCGTTTCGCGATCGAGCTCCGGTTCCTGCGTCGCATCCGGTGGCGAAGCCATCAGGCCGGGAGTCCAGCCCAGCAGCAGCAAAAACAGAATCCACCGTTTCATGTTCCACCTCCCGCCGTTGCGCGGCCCTCGGCCGCTTCATCGAAGGTAGACCACTCACCGGAACACAGGCGCCAGATCACCAAAAAACCCCGTGCCGCTCGTGCGACACGGGGTCCGCCATGAAGCCCCTGCGACCGCGGCGCCACGATCGCTCGGGCCGTCTGCGCCGGGGGGTCAGGCGCTGGCCGCGGCCATCACCGCATCCGGAATGCGCGGGGCCTCGTTGCCCAGGCGCCGGCCGGCGGCGTTCAGGACCGCCTGCAGGGTCGCGGCGGTGGTGTCCTCGCCCAGGGCCACGCCCACCGAGCGCTCGCCGTCCACCGAGACATCCACCGCGGCCATCGCGCGCGCCTCGGTCCCGGCCTCCACCGCGTGCTCGTCGAAATGACTGACGCGCACCTCCACGCTGCGGCTGGCGTGCAGCGCCTCGGCCAGCGCCTCGACCGCGCCGTGGCCGGCCCCGTTCAGGCGGGTCTCCTGTCCGGGCGGGCCCACGGTGGCATCCAGGCGCACCACCGGCCCTTCCTTCTCCATTTCGTAGCGCACCAGATCCCAGCCCGGCACCGGCGCCAGGTAGTGCTTCTCGAACAGCTCGTGGATGCGCTGCGAGGTGACTTCCTCGCCGGAGGCCTCGGCGTCCTGCTGCACGATGCGGGCGAACTCCACCGCCAGCCAGCGCGGCAGCTCGATGCCGTAGTCGCGCTCCAGCACGTGGGTCACCCCGCCCTTGCCGGACTGCGAGTTGATGCGCACCACTTCCTCGTAACGCCGTCCCAGGTCGCCCGGGTCGATCGGCAGGTAGGGCACGTTCCAGTGGCCGCCATGCTCGCGGTAATGTGCCAGCCCCTTGCGGATCGCATCCTGGTGACTGCCGGAGAACGCGGTGTACACGAGCTCGCCGGCCCACGGATGGCGCGGATGGATCGGCATGTCGGTGCATTCCTTGTACACCTCCATCAACCGCTCCATGTCGGACAGGTCGATGGTCGGGTCGATGCCCTGCGAATACAGGTTCATGCCGACAGTGACCAGGTCCATGTTGCCGGTGCGCTCGCCATTGCCGAACAGCGTGCCCTCCAGGCGGTCAGCCCCGGCCAGCAGGCCCAGTTCGGCCGCGGCCACGCCGGTGCCGCGGTCGTTGTGCGTATGCAGCGACACGCAGATGTGCTCGCGCCGCTGCACGTGATCGCAGAACCACTCCACCTGGTCGGCGAACACGTTGGGCGTGGCCGACTCCACCGTGGCCGGCAGGTTGATGACCACCTTCTGGCCCTGATCCGGTCGCCAGATCGCCGTCACCGCGTCGACCACCTCGACGGCGTAGTCCAGCTCGGTGGTGGAGAAGCTCTCCGGCGAGTACTGGAAGATCCAGTCGGTCTGCGGGTACTTCGCGGCGTAGTCGCGCACCCAGCGCGCGCCGTTCTCGGCGATGCCGCGGATGCCGTCGCGGTCCATGCGGAACACCTGCTCGCGCTGCGCCGGGTTGGTGGAGTTGTAAACGTGCACCACCGCGCGCGGCGCGCCCTCCAGGGCCTCGAAGGTCCGCGCGATCAGATCCTCGCGCGCCTGCGTCAGCACCTGCACGTACACGCCTTCGGGGATGCGCTGTTCGTCCACCAGCCGGCGGGTGAAGTCGAAGTCGATCTGCGAGGCGGCCGGAAAGCCGATCTCGATCTCCTTGAGCCCGATGTCCACGAGCACCTCGAAGAAGCGCATCTTCTGCTCCACGCTCATCGGGTGCACCAGCGCCTGGTTGCCGTCGCGCAGGTCCACCGCGCAGAAACGCGGGGCCGCAGTGGTGCGGCGCGCGGGCCAGCGCCGGTCCGACTTGTCGATCGGCGGGAAGGGGGCGTACTTGGTGTGATCGAAGCTCATGACGATCGGTCTCCTGATACGGATGCTTACGGCTTTCCTGTTGGGACAACAGAATAACGCAGAGTTCGCCGCAGGGAATTGCGAATTACCCCCATGGCGCTTCCATTTCGCCATGGGATTGCGCCGGACAGCCCATGTACGCAAGATTCGGCTCATGGAAAACGAACTGCACCGCCTCGATCGCTACGACCGCCGCATCCTCGAGATCCTGCAGGAGGACGCCGGCATCTCCAACCAGGCGCTGGCCGAGCGCGTGGGGCTCAGTCCCTCGCCCTGCCTGCGCCGGGTGCGCGCGCTGGAGAATGCGGGGATCATCCTGCAGCGCGTGGCCCTGCTGGACCGGAGACGTCTGGGCCTGGAGCTGACCGCGCTGATCCATATCGGCATGGATCGGCACACCCCGGAACGTTTCGCCCACTTCGAGGAAACGGTGGCCACCTACCCCGAGGTGCAGCGCTGCTACCTGATCACCGGCCAGGCAGCCGACTACATGCTGCAGGTGGTGGTTCCGGACATGGATGCCTATCAGGAATTCCTGCTGCGGCGCATCACAAGGCTGGAGGGAGTGGACAGCGTGCACTCCAGCTTCGTGCTGCGCCGGGTGCTGGACCGCACCGCGCTCCCGCTGGACTATTCCCCGGGATGATCCGGGCGGCGCTCAGACCTCCGGGGTCTCGCCACTGACCGGCGCGGCCGGGGCCGCCGAGCCGTCGGCCACGAAACGATGCCCCTGACGCAGGCAGTAGCGCAGCCACTTGTACAGGAAACGGTTGTGCCGCCAGCGACACCCCAGGCCCGGCTGGCCCGCGAGGGTATCGATCATGCGGTCTTCCCCGGTGCTGCGGCAGTAGCGCCCCAGCACCTCGGCCTGGCGGGCGTCGTGGAACATGCGCACCCGCACGTCCGGCTGCTCGCGCACCCGGTCGCCTTCGCCGAAGCGGTAGGTCAGGCGCAGCGTGGTGGTGTAACGGGTGCGCTCCAGCACCTCCAGATGAAGATCGAGGGCCCCGTCCACGCGCGATACGGCCCGTCCGCCCACGGCGGCGGGATCGGGACACAGGCGGCGCAACTGCAGATAGTTGTCCTCGTAGAGCTCCATCAACGCGGCGAAGGTGACGGGCCGCGGCTGGAGGTACGCGGGGGTACGGCTGTCCAGCAACATGGCGGCGGAGTCTAACAGCCCTGCGCCGCCACCGTCCGGCATCCCGGCGCTCAGAGCGGACACCCCCGTACGTTTCTGCTACCGTCGGGATAAAGTCAGGGGAGTCACGCAGCACATGGACATCAGCGTCGTCACCACCCATCCGTTCGAAGACCAGAAGCCAGGCACGTCGGGTCTGCGCAAGCGCGTCAGCCGCTTCCGCCAGCCGCATTACCTGGAGAACTTCGTCCAGGCCGTATTCGACAGCCAGCCCGCGCTGGAAGGGGCCGAACTGGTGCTGGGCGGGGACGGCCGTTTCCACAACCGCGAGGCGATCCAGACCATCCTGCGCATGGCCGCCGCCAACGGCGTCGGCCGGGTGGTGGTCGGGCGCGGCGGGCTGCTGTCCACGCCGGCCGCCAGCCACCTCATCCGCAGCCGCGGTGCCACCGGGGCCCTGATCCTGTCCGCCTCGCACAACCCCGGGGGACCGGAAGGCGACTTCGGCATCAAGTTCAACACCGCAGCGGGCGGACCGGCTCCGCCCGCGGTCACCGACGCCATCCACGCCCGCAGCCAGGCCATCACCCACTACCGCATCCTGAAGGAAGCGGTGCACGTGGATCTGGATCATCTGCAGGCGACCACCCTGAACGGCATGGACGTGGAGGTGGTCGATCCGGTCGCCGCCTACGCGGATCTGATGGACGAGCTGTTCGATTTCCACGCCATTCGCGAGCTGCTGGCCGGCGACTTCCGACTGCGCTTCGATGCCATGCACGCGGTGACCGGCCCGTATGCGGAAACCCTGCTCGTGGACCGCCTGGGGGCGGCCCCGGAAAGCATCCTGCGGGCAGAACCACTGGGCGATTTCGGCGGCGGACACCCCGACCCCAACCTGGCCCACGCGCGCCAGCTTCGCGAGGCGATGTTCGGCCGCGACGCCCCGGACTTCGGTGCCGCCTCCGACGGCGACGGGGACCGCAACCTGATCCTCGGGCGGCATTTCTTCGTCACGCCATCCGACAGCTTCGCAGTGATGGCGGCCAATGCCCACCATATCCCGGCCTTCGCCGACGGTCTGCGCGGCGTCGCCCGCAGCATGCCCACCAGCCAGGCGGTGGACACCGTGGCCGAGGCCCTCGGCATCCCCTGCTACGAGACGCCCACCGGGTGGAAGTTCTTCGGCAACCTGCTGGACGACGGGCGCATCCGCCTGTGCGGCGAGGAGAGCTTCGGCACCAGTTCCGACCACGTGCGCGAGAAGGAC
The DNA here is from genome assembly GCF_000378545.1 of Thioalkalivibrio sp. ALE23. NCBI lineage: Bacteria > Pseudomonadati > Pseudomonadota > Gammaproteobacteria > Chromatiales > Ectothiorhodospiraceae > Thioalkalivibrio > Thioalkalivibrio sp. ALE23. The sequence goes on from NZ_KB900033.1 coordinate 421,085, forward strand.
GGCCTGTGGGCGGTCCTGTTCTGGCTCAACCTGCTCGCCGTGCGCCGGCAGTCGGTCGAGAGCATCGTGCACGAGCACTGGGAGCGTTTCGGCCGGCACTACTACACTCGGCACGATTACGAGGGGATCCGCAGTGAACACGCCGAGGCGGTGATGGAGCGCGTGCGCGACCGGCTGGCCACCCTGCCGGGGCAATCGCTCGCAGGACAGACGGTCCGGGCCGCCGACGACTTCGCTTACACCGATCCGGTGGACGGCTCGGTGGCCGAAGGTCAGGGCCTGCGGGTGATGTTCGAGAGCGGTGCGCGCATCGTCTTACGGCTGTCGGGCACCGGCACCGAGGGAGCGACACTGCGCCTGTACATCGAACAGCACGAAACCGACCCGGCAAGGCTCGACCTGGATCCGCAGGAGGTGCTGCGGCCACTGATCGACGCCGCAGGCGACCTGGGCGACATCCCGGCGCTGACGGGGCGCGAACGCCCCGACGTGATTACCTAACTCTTCAGGGCCTGATCCGTCCGGGCCGGAAGAGTCAGGGGGCGAGCTGCAGGGTCATCGCCCCCTCGTCGACCTCCACCGACTCGATCCCGGCGCCCAGTCCCCGGAACGGCTCCAGGGCCAGCAGGTCCTCGTCCTTCAGTCCGCCCAGCCAGGCATCCGGCAGCGGGATCCCGGCCACGCTGACCCCGACCAGGCGCGCACGCACGCCTTCGTCTTCGGTGGTCTCGAAATGCACGCCGGAATTGACGTTCAGTGTGCGCCCGCCCAGCAGCGGTACGTCCGCGGGGACATCCACGCGCACGCGCGTGCTGACCTGCCCCGGCGTCAGCCGCACCGACACCCGGTTGGCCAGGTCCGGATCACGGGCGATCAGGGCGTTGAGTTCGCGCTCGGAGAACGCGATGCGCCGGGCAGCCGGCTCTTCTTCATAGAGTTCGGGCACCAGCGGTTCGGCATCGGGATCGTCCAGGTCCACGATGGCCTCGCCGCGATCCGCATCCGGGCGCGGCCGCGCCGGTTCGCGCGTGCGTTCCAGGGCCTCCAGCTTCTCGTCCAGCGCCTCCTGCTCCACAACATCCAGTTCCACGGACTTCGGCTCGCCGGACTGCAACTGCACCCAGCCCCAGAAGCCCGCCCAGATGATCGCCAGGCCGAGCAGGATCAGAAGATAGCGCGGCGGGCGGCCGGTGGAGCCCGCCACACCCTTGCCGGAGGAATCATGTTGAGCCATGTCAGGGATCTCGAGGAAGGTCCGCCGGCATCATCGGCCCGGGCTCGCGGCGCGTCAAATGAAATCAAACAGCGACAGCCGGCTGGTCTCGCTGTAGGTCTGCTGTGCCGCCTGCAGGGCCACCTGCTGCTGGTTGAAGCGGCTGATCGCCTCGGCATAGTCGAGATCGCGGATCTCCGAAACCGCGGTCTCCAGATCCAGCAGCCGGTCCTCGTTGAGCTCGGTCTGGTCGTCCATGGTCTTCAGCCGCGAGCCCACGTCGGCCCGGATGTCATTGAAATTCTCGATGGCGGCGTCCATGTCGCCCAGCGCCGTATTGGTGGCGGTGGCCAGGTTGGCCCGGGCCTCGCGGGTCCCCGTCCCTTCCTCCAGCGCGGCGATGATGTCGTCCAGGGTGGAGAAGATATCCTTGTTTTCGGCCGGTCGCGAAACCACTTTGTCGCCGTCGACCGGATCCCCGCTGATCGTCACCGAACGCCCGGCGAAATCGATGGATTCACCCGGCACGAACGGCTGATCTTCCAGGAGCTCCCCGTCCCGGCCCTCGATGGCGTCGTCGTTCTCATCCAGCACGCTGTAGGTCATGTCACCATCGCCATTCTCCGTGAACTCGATGGTGTATTCCTCGCGGTCCAGTTCGCGTACGTCGTACACCTCGGCCTTGTCGACGATCAGCAGACTGTCCGCCTCCCGGTTGGTTACATCGGCCGTGGTGCGACCATCGTTCTCCGGGATATTCATGAACACGTCGGCGCCGGTATCGCCGACGGGAACCGTGCGGGTCGGCGAGATCTCGACCTCACGCACGCTGCCGGTGCCCTCGGCACCCTCGTAGCGGACCGTCCCCTCGCCATCCTGCTTGAACGGCTGCTCCAGCGAATTGGTCCCGGCAAAGATGTACTCGCCGTTGGGATCGCGGGTATTGGCGATCTCGAACAGTTCGTCGCGCAGCTGGCGCAGCTCGTTCGCCTGGTAGCGCCGCGTCTCGTCGGTCTGGCTGTCGTTGTTGCCGGCGATGACCAGCTCGCGCGCCCGCTGCAGGGCATCGGTTCCCGACTGCATCAGGGATTCCTGCTGCTGCAGCCGCGGCTGGGTATTGTCGATGTTGCGCTGGTACTGCTCGGTGGCCTTGATGATCCGCTCGAACTGGTTGGTCTGGGTCGCCCCGCTCGGATCATCGGAGGGCGTCAGGATGCGCTCCCCCGAGCCCAGCTGCAGCGACGTGCGGTTGAGTTCCGCCTGATTGCGCTGGATCTGGTCGATTCCGGTCTGGAAGATCTGGGTCGTCGATACACGCATCGTTTCATCCCCGGATGCCGTGGCATCCCGTCCGCTTCTTGTCATTGCTGCCCGCGTGCGGGGGCATCAGCCACGCACCGCGCCCAGCAGGCTGTCGAACAGGCTGTTGCCGATCTGGATCACCTGCGCCGACGCCTGATAGGCCTGCTGATAACGCAGCAGGTCGGCCGCCTCCTCGTCCAGGTTCACGCCGGACACCGCCTCGCGCTGCTCGCGCGCCTGATCGAGCTGGGCACTGGCCGATTCCTCCGCCACCTGCGCCTGACGGGTCTGCGTGCCGACGCTGGCGATCAGGCTGTTGTAGGCGTCGCCGAAATTGCGCCGCCCCTCGACGATATCCTCCTCGGCCAGCGCGTTCATCGCCTGCATGTTGCGGTTGTCGCCTTCGCGGTTCTCGTTGGTGAACACCTGAAAGCTGTCGTTTTCCTCGGGAGTGCCGCGGATCTCCATTCCCCAGCCGTCGAAGCTGAGAGTATAAACCCCCTCGTTTTCCTCAGACTCCACTTCGGTGCCATTGCGCCTGAAAGTGTCCCCATCGAAAGTAATCTCCAGGCCATCTTCCCCGGCATCAGCGAAATCTTCGTCGAATGCCTCGGAATCCGGATCCGTAGCCGCGATCGAGGTCACCGTGGCATCACCCTGATTCCCGTCGCCCTCCCGGGCCCGCAGGGCCGACGCGGCGGCGAGCTCGTCGCCGTCCTGCATCAGGACTTCCATCTGGCTGGCGCCACTACGGGTCGGCTGAATCAGCCACTCCCCCGTGACGTCATCGTTTTCGACCTCGCCGACGTCGATGACCATGCCATCCACGCGGATGGTTTGCTCATCGCTGTTGTAGTCGAAATCATCAATGTCCCGATTGTCTGGCAGCCGACGCAGCTCGTAACCCCCGTTTTCATCCCCGTTTTCGTCGCGCCGCAGGCGGTAGTCATTGGTGGTCAGGGCCGAGGCGTCCTCGATGCTCACCTCGGGATTGGTACCGGGCTTGGGATCCCCCACCCCCCACACCTGCGGCTCGCCCAGCGAGAAGATCGGCCCGCCCTGCTCGCCGTTGAGATCCAGACCCAGCTGGTTCTGCTGGTTGAAGCTGTCGCCCAGTGAATGCGCGATCTGGCCGAGGGTGTTCTGCGCCTCGTCGATCAGGCCGCCGCGCGTCTCCAGCAGTGCACCCAGCTCGCCGCCCTGGATGAACCGCGAGATGCTGGCGGTGCCGTCGCCGCTGGGCACGCCGATATCCAGCTGACCGGGATCCCCCGACAGCGGCTCGGCGCGCAGCTCGCGCGCATCCCCGCCGAGCACCAGCGACTGGCCATTGCCGACAAACACGTTCAGCGCGCCGTCGTCCTGCTCCACGGTGCGCACATCCACCTTTTCCGCCAGTTGGTTGACCAGGCGGTCGCGCTGGTCGAGCAGATCATTGGGTGATCCCTGGGTGGAGCCGGAGACGATGGCGCGGTTCACGTCGGCCAGCGACTCGGCCAGGTCATTGACCTCCTGCACCCCGGTCTCGATCTGGTTGTTGACGATGTCGCGCTGCTCCTGCAGGCGGCTGTCGATGGATCCGAGGCGTTCGACCAGCGATTCCGCCTCGGTGCGGAACACTTCGCGCGCGGCGCTGGAAGTCGGGTCGCTGCTGACGTCCTGGGCCGCGGCGAAGAAGCTCTGCAGCACAGGCTGCAGCCCCGAGGCCTCGTCCGCCAGCAGGTTGTCGATGCGGTTGGCGATCTGCACCCGGGTCTCGGCGCCGGCGGCGGCGGTAGTCGCGTCAGTGAGCTGCCGGTTCACGAATTCGTCGGAGATCCGGCGGATGTTGTCGACCTGCACCCCCTGCCCCTGGAAGTTGCCGCCCAGGAACTGCGGCGGCCGGTTCGCCAGGGAGGTCGACTGCCGGGAGTAGCCTTCGGTGGAGGCATTGGCGATGTTGTTGCTGGTGGTGCTGATCGCCCGCTGATACGCGAGCAGCCCCGACGTCCCGATGTTGAGGGAACTCATGACGCCATCCTCCGTGGCCGGTGGGAACCCTGTTGTACGCGATCCGTGTTATGCATGCTTCACCCCTCGACCGGGTTATCGGCCGCGCCGGCCGAGACTTGAGCATGGACCGGCTCGCGGGCCTGCGCCACCCGGTCACGCAGATCCAGGATCTTTTCCGCATAGCGCGGATCGGTGGCATAACCCGCGGCCTGCAGTTCGCGCACGTAGGTCGCGTCGTCGCCTGCCTGCAGGGCCCGTTCGTAGCGCGGATTGCTGCGGATGAAGTCGACGTAGTCCGCGAACGAGCGTTCCGGATCGTCATAGGCGCGGAAACGCGCCTGTTCGCGCTGCGCCACACCGTCGCGGTACTCCAGGGTACCCACCGAGACCGACTCCCCGCTCCACGAACGATCGGCCTTGATGCCGAACAGGTTGAAGCTGGGCTCGCCGTCCGTACGGCTGGGCACATGCTGCCCCCAGCCGGTTTCCAGCGCGCTCTGCGCCAGCAGCACCGATGCATCCACACCCAGCTCGGCCGCGGCCCGTTCAGCCGCCGGCCCGAGCTTTTCCAGGAATTCGTCCGGATTGCGCGGCGGCCAGTCGACCCGGGGCCCGCCGGCCGCCTCCGGCATCGACCGCGGCGCATCGCCGGCCCCGGCCTGTTCCGCCGCCCCGCCGGGGCCCGCCCCATCCACCGCATCCGCCGCATTCGCCGCATTCGCAGGTGCCGCAGGCCGTTCCCCGTCCCCGCGCGGCCGCATGGGGGTCAGGCTCTCGTTGCGCCGTGGCGCCTCGAGGTTCTGCTGGCGTTCCGGATCGTGCAGGACCTCGGGATCGGTGGGCGCATTGCGCTCCATGTCACGGATCAACGCCTCGCGCAGGCCAAGCCCCTCACCCTGACTGACCGACCGCGCGACCTCCTGGTCGAACATCTCCTGATACATTTCGGTCTGTTCGTTCTCGAAGATCCCGTCGCCCAGCGAAGCCTCGCGCATCTGCTTGAGCATCTGGCCGACCAGCATCGCCTCGAACTCGCGCGCGACCGCTTCCATGCCCTCGCGACCCCCGCCGCGCGCGGCTCGTGAAAGCTCGTGCAGCCCCGACGGATCGGACGCCATCGCCGACTGCGCCTGCATCCGGCTTTCTCCGCTCGGCCCGATCATCAGATCACCACCAGCTCCGCCCGCAGCGAGCCTGCCTCGCGCAGGGCCTGCAGGATGGCCACCAGGTCGCTGGGAGCCGCCCCGACGTTGTTCACCGCACGCACGATCTCGTCCAGCGAGGTCCCCGCGTCGAACAGGAACATCGGGTTGTTATCCTCCTCGATCGCGATGTCGGTCTCCGGCTGGATCGCGGTCTCGCCCGGGGCCAGCGGCAGCGGCTGCACCACTTCCGGCGATTCGGTAATGGTCACCGTGAGACTGCCGTGCGACACCGCCGCCGGCGATACCTGCACGCTGGAACCGATCACCACGGTGCCGGTGCGCGAGTTGACGATCACTCGGGCCGGGGCCTCGCCGCGCTCCACCGGCAGGTTTTCCAGTTCCGCGACGAAGCTGACCCGCTGACTGGGATCCGACGGCGCCCGAACCTGCACCGACGAACCGTCCAGCGCCCGAGCGGTACCCGCGCCGAAGGTCTCGTTGACCGTCTCCGTCAGGCGCGTGGCCGTGGTGAAATCGGGCCGGTTGAGATCCAGGGTCACGGTATCGCCGGAGGCGAACGCGGTCGGCACCTCACGTTCCACCGTGGCCCCGTTGGGGATGCGCCCGACACTCGGCACGTTGACCGTGATGCTCGATCCGTCGCCGCCCTCGGCATCGAACCCGCCGACGATCAGGTTGCCCTGGGCGATGCCGTAGGTCTCGCCATCGGCACCCTTCAGCGGGGTCATGAGCAGGGTGCCCCCGCGCAGCGAATCGGCATTGCCCATGGACGACACCGTTACGTCGATCTCCTGGCCCGGCTTGGCGAATGGCGGGAGGTCCGCGGTTACCATCACCGACGCGGCATTCTGCAGCTGCGGGTTGGCCCCCTCGTCCGGGGTCAGACCGAGCTGGGTCAGCATGTTGTTGAGGCTCTGCACCGTGAACGGGGTCTGGGTCGTCTGGTCACCGGTGCCGTCCAGCCCCACCACCAGGCCGTAGCCAATCAGCTGGTTCTGGCGCACGCCCGACACACTGGCCAGGTCCTTCACCCGCTCGACGATGCCCGAACCGCCGTGGTTCGGCTGCTGTGCCATGGCCTGCTGCTGGATCGCGGTCTGCGCGGCCGCACCCTGCAGCCCGAGGGCCACCAGGAGACCGGCGGAGCCCGCCAGCCACGCGACCTGACGCATCCGTTCGCGGATCCCCTCACGAAACCCGTTGCGCATTTGTGCGTTCATGTCCACCTCGTCCTAAAAGGGCCACAGCGGGCTGTTGAAGAAACGGGTGATCCACCCGGGGGTGTTGCTGTCCGCAATGAACCCGCTGCCGCCATAGGAAATGCGGGCGTCGGCCACCTGTCCCGACAGCACCGTGTTGTCGGCATTGACGTCCTGCGGCCGCACGATCCCGCGCAGCCGCACGTATTCCTCGCCCTGGTTGATGCCCAGCCATTTCTCGCCCTGGATCACCAGGTTGCCGTTGGGCAGAACCTCGGCCACGGTCACCGTGATCTCCCCCTCCAGCTGGTTGCTCTGGCTCGAATCGCCGCTGCCGTCGAAGCCGCGCGAGCTGTTATTGCTCACTCCGAACAGCGGCCGCCCGCTGCGGGTCGCCTCGCCGCCAAAGGCCTCGAGATTGCCCAGATCCAGGTCCGAATCCTTGCTGGTGCTGGTGGACGACGATTTCTGCGCGTCGGTGCTCTCTGCCAGGACCACGGTCAGGATGTCGCCGACCCGGGCAGCCTTGGGATCGGTAAACAGGCCGTGCGAATGCGAAGCATGATAGATGCTGCCGTTGTTCTGGGCCTGCGGGACCGGTTCCGGCGGCTGCACGGCGTGATACTCGGGCGCATCGCCGGGGGTGGTGTCGTGCGGCATGCTGGCGCAGCCGCCGAGCAGGACCAGGGCCAGCGGAGCCAGCCAGCGGATGAGGGACAGCGTCGCGCGGTTCATGCGATCACCCGATGGTCTGGTTGATGAACTGCAGCGACTGGTCGGCGCTGGAGATGGCCTTGGAGTTGACCTCGTAGGCCCGCTGGGTCTCGATCATGTTCACCAGCTCCTCGGCGATATTCACGTTGGAGGTCTCCAGCGAGCCCTGGATCACCGTGCCTACGCCGTTGAGCCCGGGGTTGGCCTGCTGCGCCACCCCGGAGGCCGCGGTCTCCTTGAAGATGTTCTCGCCCACCGCCTCCAGGCCGGCGGGGTTCACGAAGTCCGCCAGCTGGATCTGCCCCAGGTCCACCGGTTCGGCCTGCCCCGTAATGCGCGCGGTCACGGTGCCATCCTTGCCGATGTCGATCGACTCGGCATCATCCGGCACGAACAGGCCCGGCTGCAGCGGATAGCCGTTGGACATCACCACCTGGCCGTCGGAATTCACCTGGAAGCTGCCGTCGCGGGTGTAGCCGATGTCACCGTTGGGCATCAGCACCTGGAAGAAACCGTCGCCCTCGATGGCGACGTCCAGCGAGTTCTCGGTCTGCTGCAGGTTGCCCTGTTCGAACATCTTTTCGGTGCTGACCGTGCGCACGCCGGTGCCGATCTGCAGGCCCGAAGGCAGCTGCTGATCCTGGGTCGCCTGCGCGCCCGGCTGGCGCACGGTCTGGTAGATCAGGTCCTCGAATACCGCCCGGTCCTTCTTGAAGCCGGTGGTGCTCGAGTTGGCCAGGTTGTTGGCCACGGTCGACATGCGCGTGTCCTGCGCGTCGAGTCCGGTCTTGGCGATCCACAGTGCCTGGTTCATGGCGTTTCTCCTGTCAGTCGGGGCCGCGTCGGGATCATCCCGGTCAGCCCATGCCGAGCAGCCGGTTGCTGCTCTGTTCCAGCGTGTTGGCGGTGTCCATCATCTTGATCTGGGTCTCGAAGGTTCGCGACAGCTCGATCATCCGCGTCAGCGCCTCGACGGTGTTCACGTTGCTGCTCTCGAGCGTGCCGGATACCAGCGTCACGTCCGCTTCTGCCGCGGCCTCTTCACCGTCCGGCAGGCGGAACAGTCCGTCCTCGCCCCGTTCGAGATCCTCGACATCCGGATTGACCAGACGGATGCGCTCCACCGCCGCGAGGGCATCCGCCGGGGCGCCCTGGGGCCGGACGCTGATGGTCCCGTCGGTGCCGATCTCCACCTTCTCCGCCGGCGGAATCGCGATCGGCCCGCCGTCACCCATCACCTGCATCCCGTCCGCGGTGCGCAGCAGACCGAAGCCGTCCACCTGCAGGTTGCCGGCGCGGGTGTAGCCTTCCTGCCCGTCCGGCCCCTGCACGGCGATGAAGCCCTCGCCCTGGATGGCCACGTCCAGATCACGCCCCGTACTGCGCAGCGTCCCGCGAGAGAAGTCGGCCGCCTCGTTCCCCACCTGTACGTAATCGCGCGTGTCGTAGACCGGGCCGCGCACCGGGACGGTGTCCGCGGTGGCAAGTGCCTGCCGGAAGCCGTCGGTATTGGCGTTCGCCAGGTTGTGATTGTTGACGGCCTGGGCGTGCTCGACCTCCCGGGCCCCCGACATCGCGATGTAGAGAAAACGGTCCATGGTTCGGCCTCCCGCAGGATCCTCCGGTTACCGCCCTAGCGGATATTGATGATGGTCTGGGTCACGGTGTCGGCCGTGGAGATGGTCTGGGAATTGGCCTGGAAGTTGCGCTGGGCCGTGATCAGGTTCACCAGCTCCTGCGCGATATCCACGTTGGAGGCCTCCAGGGCCCCGGCCTGGATCTGCCCGGTACCGCCCGCACCCGGCGCGTTCACCGTGGGTCCGCCTGAGGCGAAGGTCTCCGCCCAGTTGTTGTTGCCCAGCTGCTCAAGGCCCTGCGGGTTGTCGAAGTTGGCCAGCGTCACCTGGCCCAGCACGTCCGACTGCCCGTTGCTGTAGCGGGCGAACACCACGCCCTCGTTGTCGATATCGATGTCGGTCAGCGTGCCCGGGGCAAACCCGTTCTGATTGAGATCGCTGACACCGAAGTCGGACCCGTACTGGGTCGTCCCATCGAAAACGATAGAGACCTCATCATCGTCCTCGAAGTTACCGCCGGGAAAGAAAGAGAAGGTTACGTCCTCCTCATCCGGAGGGTCGCCATCTTCATCCACCAGCTCACCATTACTACCGAAAAGCAGCTGCGCGGGGAAATCCCCATCTTCGACCACTTCACCGTTGACCGCGACGTTGACCTCCCACTCGTTGTCATCGGTCTTGGTGAAATAGACCTCCGCGTCCTGGGCCTCGCCTTGGCCGTTGTACACCGTCAGCGAAGTGGAAAAGTTGTAGCTGTCGGGGACGGCCACGCCGTCATCAGTATCGAAGCCATCGTCGATTACCGGCGCATCGGACTGCAGGTTCAGCCGGGCATCGATCCGGGAAGTCACCTGTGGCGAACCCTCGCCGGTCTGCAGCCGCAGGTTGTCCGGGGTTCCACCCAGATCGGCGGGATCGGTATCACCGTCTTCGGCGATGTATCCCTGCAGGTTCTGGCCCTGGCTGTTCACCAGGAAGCCCTCGCGATCCACCTGAAACTCGCCGGCGCGCGAGTAGAGCGTGTTGCCGCCGTCATTGAGCTGGAAGAACCCCTCCCCGTCGATCGCCAGATCCAGGCCGTTCTCGGTGAACTCGGTCTGCCCCTGGGTGAACTGCTGGGTCACCGCCAGCAGGCGCGACCCGGCACCGGTGGCGGTCTGCGCGGTCCCGCCGAAGGACTGCGCATAGACATCCCCGAATTCGGCACGCGATTGCTTGAACCCGGTGGTCCCCGAGTTGGAGATGTTGTTGCCGGTCACGTCCAGGTCGGCCTGGGCCGAGTTCAGTCCGCTCAATCCGATGTTGAAGGGCATGTTCCGTTCCTCCGGTTGTTTTTTGTGTCGGGCGTCAGCCGGAAATCCGGCGTACGTCCGAAAAATCGATCTCGCCCACACCTTGCACATTCAGTGCCAGGCCGTTTTTCTCCCCGCCCATGGAGACGCTGTCCACGCGCTGGTTAAGAAAGGTCTCCAGCGATTCGGTGCGCTCCCCGCTGCGCGCGGTCGCCCGGACCTCGTAGACCCCGGCCGGCGCGCGCTGGCCGTTGTCGGTCAGGCCATCCCACTGGAAGTCCTGCAGCCCGGCGCCCATCGCGCCGAGATTCATGCGCCGCACGCGCTCGCCGGCCCCGTTCATGATCTCGACCTCCACCGACTCGGCCGAGGCCCCCAGTTCGAACGCGCCGCTCATGCCGCCCTCGGGGCCCAGCTGGCCGAACTCCACCGGCACCAGCACGTCCTTGCCAACCAGATTTGCGCCCTGCACCGCCTGGTTCTGTCCCATCGACTGGGCGAAGCCCTCGAACGACTCGTTCAGCTGCTGGATCCCGGTGACGCTCGAGAACTGCGCCATCTGCGCGATGAAGTCCCCGTTTTCCATCGGCTCGAACGGGTCCTGGTTCTGCAGCTGGGTCGTCATCAGCTTGAGGAAGTTCTCCTGTCCCAGCTGATCCGGCCCGCCTTCCTTCTCCTGACGGTCGCGCTGGGCCTGGCGGTCAGTGCGAATCCCCGCCCCTTCCAGCATGTCGGGTGTCAGTCCGTTCATTTCCGGTCTCCTAGCCTTGTCCGCCCATCTGCAGCGTGCGCATCATCAACTGGCGGGTGGTGTCCATGACTTCAACGTTGGCTTCGTAATTGCGCGAGGCCGACATCATGTTGGCCATCTCCTCGACCACGCTGACCGCCGGGCGAAAGATGTAGCCATCGTCGTTTGCCTTCGGGTGATGGGGCTCGTAATGCATCTGCGGCTCGGCATCCGACTCCTCGATCCTGGCCACCCGCACCGGCGTCGCGGTACCGTCGCGGCTGGCCTGGTCCATCGCTGCCTGGAACAGCACGTGTTTCCCGCGATAGGCCTCCTCGGCGCTGCCGGCCGCCGTGTTGGCGTTCGCCAGGTTCGAAGACACCGTATTCAGCCGCGCCGACTGTGCCGTCAGCGCCGAAGCCGAGGTATTGAACAGATTGAACAGATCACTCACGGCAGTGGCCTCCCGTCAGGTTCAGCGATTGCCCCGGAAGGCATCGCGAATGCCGGAAACCCGGCGATTGAGAAATTCGAGGCTGCTCTGGTACTTGACCGAGTTCTCGGCGAACGCCGCCCGCTCCATCTGCGGATCCACGGTATTGCCGTCCAGAGACGGCTGCGAAGGGATGCGGTACTTGAGCTCGGCCCCGGTGCCCGCGGCAGCCGTCCCCGGATCCTGATGACCCGCGCGGGTCTGGCTGAGCTGAAGCTGGCCACCACCACCCGAAGCCGCCTCCAGCTGGCTGCGAAAATCCAGGTCGCGCGCCTTGTAGCCGGGGGTGTCGGCATTGGCGATGTTCGAGCTCAGAACCTCCATGCGCTGCGAACGCAGGTTCACCGACTCCGGCAGAATCCCGAGCGCCTTGTCCAGCGATATGCTCATCCCGTTCCGTCCGGCCCGCGCATGGCGGGCATCCGTTGCCTGACCACGACGATGCAATCGCCGTGCCATTGGCTGCCGGCAAAAGGGGAAAAAGGATAGGGAGGGACACCGGCACGCGGCCGGCCACGCGGCGAATCACCGCGCAGGGAACGAGCGCCGGGCCCGTTGCAGGCCCGGCGTGGAGGGGTTCAGCCCTTCAGCCGCAGGACCGAGCCGTACTCGGTGCGCACGGTTTCGTACGCCTTGCTGTAGGGCCCGACCGTCTCGGAAGCGCCAAGAAACAGATAGCCGCCGGGGTTGAGCTGCTTCGCAATACCGTCAAGGACCTGACGCTTGGTCTCGGCGGAGAAATAGATCAGGACGTTACGGCAGAACACGATGTCGAACTTGCCCAGCGCCGCGTAGCTGTCGACCAGATTGAGTTTCTGGAACCGGCAGCGGCGCTGCACCTCGGGGATGATCTTGTGCCCCTCGGGCACGGTCTGGAAGAACCGGGACCGCCGCGACTCGCTCAGCCCGCGCACGATGCTCAGACCGTCATAGACTCCCTTGCGGGCGTCTTCCAGCACGCCCTCGGACAGGTCCGTGCCGAGAATGCTGACGGGCACCACCCGGCGCGGGCGCGAGGCCTCCCATTCCGAGACCACCATCGAGATACTGTAGGGCTCCTGGCCACTAGAACACCCGGCCGACCAGACCTTGATCGACGACCGAGTGGACGCCAGCTCCGGGAGGATCACGTGGCGCAGGATCTCGAACGGAAAACCGTCGCGAAACCAGGAGGTTTCGTTGGTGGTCATCGCATCGATGACGCGCGTGCGCAGCTTCGGGCTGGGCGCCTTGCGCAGCGCGTGCAGCAGTTCCGGCACGTCCTTGTAGCCAAATTCATCCAGCAGGCGGGACAGCCGGCTGGACACCAGGTACTGGCGGCTGTCCCCCAGCACCAGGCCACAGCACTCGGAGAGAAAGCGCGCGAATTCTTCGTAGTCACGGGAATCGATCACGCACACATCTCCGCCTTGACGCGTGCCGGGCCCGTCCGCCGTCCGCTGGTTGTTCGGTTCGATGATTCCATGCCGCCACAGTATAGGGCTTCGAGGCAACCTTGCGGAAGTCCGCAGCCTGCAAAGGGGCGGCAAGCGCCGGCCACCCGCCCCGGCCGGGCCGGCAACCGTTCGCCCCCGGCAACCACCGACATCTCAGGCGGTCTTGTTGATCTGTTCCAGGACCGCACTGGCCAGTTCGTCCGGGTTGAACTTGGAGAGGAACGCATCCGCACCGGCCCGACGCACCATGTCGGTATTGAATTCGCCGCTGAGCGAGGAATGCAGCAGCACCCGCAGCGGTCGCAGGCGCTCGTTCTCGCGGATCTTTGCCGTCAGGGTGTAACCATCCATGCGCGGCATTTCGATATCCGAGATCACCAGCTCGACCGTGTCGTGGATCGGACCCTCGGCGGCTTTCTCCTCCAGGTAATCCAGGGCTTCACGCCCGTCCTTGCACAGCACGTAGGGCCACTCGAGCCCCTGGATGGCGCTTTCGATCTGGCGGCGGGCCACCACCGAGTCGTCGGCGATGACGATTTCCCGACGCTCGGGTGTCTGCTCGGCCACCGCGGAACGCACGCTTTCCGACACCTCGGTGGGCAGCGGATTGACCAGCGACAGCACGCGCTCCACGTCGATGATCTCCACCAGCTTGTTGTCGAGTTCGGTGACCGCCACCAGAAACGACTCGCGACCGGTGCCGCGCGGGGGCGACTTCACCTGGTCCCAGTTGACGTTCACGATGCGATCCACCGCCGATACCATGAAGCCCTGCACCGAGCGGTTGAACTCCGTGATCACAACCTTCTGCTGCCCGTCCGCCCCGGCCCGGGTCGATTGCATGCCCATCGCCCGCGCCAGATCGATGATCGGCACGGTCTTGTCGCGCAGGGTGGTGACGCCCCGCACCACCCCGGCGGACCCGGGAATCTGGCGCAACTGCGGCAGCGGAATCACCTCGCGCACCTTGAACACGTTGATCCCGAAGGTCTGCGTGCCGCCCAGATAGAACAGCAGCAGCTCCATCCGGTTCTGCCCGACCATCTGCGTGCGCTGGTTCACGTCGTCAATAAACTGACTCACGGTTCTCGCCCCCTGGGTTGTTCTCCCTGCTAACGGCCGCGCCGGCGGGAGCTTGAACCACGCATCGGACGCGCAGGACAGGCGCCGGATGCCATGGCACAGAATCTGCTTGTATTCCGTGACGAAGACACAGGGTCAACGGTGACCGGACATGCACCTTTTCAAGTTACAGGCTTTGCTCCCGTACCGCAGCCCGGGCCGCAGCGGGGGCCGCAGCGGGGGTGCGCTTCTTCTGATGCTCGCGCTCCTCGCCCCGACCGCGCAAGCGGAGATCGAGCCGGTGCAGAACATTCGTGACAGCGCGGAACGGTTCCTGCACCAGCAGCTTGGGGACCACAACGGCGACGATGTGGAGGTGCAACTCGGTCATGTCGACGACCGCCTGCGCCTCAAGCGCTGCGAAGAACCCCTGGAGGCCTCGCTGCCGCCCGGCGGCCGCCCGAGGGGCAATACTGCGGTCAACATCCGCTGTCCCGGGCCGGTGACCTGGTCGGTGTACGTTCCGGCCACCGTGGAACGCCACGCCGAGGTGGTGGTGGCCCGCCGCAACCTGTCGCGCCAGCAGACCCTGGGGCCGGGCGATCTGCGCATGGAGCGCATCGAGACGTCGCGCCAGGCCAGCCATTATTTCGAGGACGCATCCGAGGTGGTCGGTCTGCAGACCCGCCGCGCGATTCGCCAGGGCCAGGTCATCGGCCAGCAGCACGTTAATGAACGTCAGGTGATCCAGCGCGGCCAGCGCGTTACCATCCTCGCCAGCAGCGGCAGCGTCACTATCCGCATGCAGGGCGAAGCCCTGGAAGACGCCACGGCCGGCGACTGGATCCGCGTGCGCAACACCTCCTCCGGACGCGAGATCGAGGGCGAGGTCCAGCCATCGGGCACGGTTCGCGTCGCCCTGTAGTAAAATGTGACGGAAATCCCGCAACCGACCCTACAGTTTCGGGCATTCCGGCCGATACACGAGGCAGACCAGTCAAACGACAGGACAAAGTCATGGATATCAAAGGCCCCAACATCAATGGCCTGCGCCCCGACAGCCAGAACGGCGGGGTCCGCGGCCGTGACGACGACGCCCGCACCGGCAGCAACGGGGTGGACCGCGCCGGCAACGGCGGGGCCGCCAGCGGTGACGCCGTCACCCTGACCGGTGCCGCCCAGGCCATGAACGGCAGCGGCGAAGCCAGCGAGGCCGCGCCGTTCAACGAGGCGAAGGTGGCCGAGATCCGCGAGGCGATCGCTCAGGGGAACTACCCGATCGACAACGAGGAACTGGCCGATCGCATGATGGAAATCGAAGGCCTGCTGCGGTGATCCGGTGGTGACCGACGAAACCGGAATCCGTCCTTCCCTGGAGGAATCCATCCGTCTCGGACAACGGCTGGAGGATATCCTGCTGGAGGAAACTCGGGCCATCGAGTCACGGGAGCCGGAGCGGCTGCAGGCCGCGGTCCAGCGCAAGCAGGAACTGCTGCAGGCACTGGAAACCGAAACCCGCAAACAGCAGCAATGGATCGAAGCCCGCGGTGCCGAGTTCACCCCGGAAGGGGTAGCGCGGCTGTTCGCGCGTCTGGAGGGAGGGGAGCACCTCAACGACCGCTGGCAGGCGCTGCGGGCGACGATCGAACGCTGCAACGAACTCAACCAGGGCAACGCCCGGCTGATCGAACGCAACCAGCGCCGGGTCCAGATGTCCATGCAGATCCTGCGTGGCGAAGACAACGGACCGGCCACGACCTACGACCCCTACGGCAAGGCCCGTCATCGCCGTACCACCGGCCAGACCATCACCCGCGCCTGAGCCCGAGTTGGACCGGAAAGGCGTGAACTCCGTCACAGGGTGTATGATGCGCGAACCCACTTCGGACGCGACGTGCCCTCATGGATGACAACGACTATACCGTCGACACCCCGGAACGCATCGGCCAGATACTGCGCGACCTGGACCATGGCCTGACGCTGGTCAGTATCCGCCTGGAAGAAAGCGGCCCGCTGTACACCTCGGCGCTGATTCGTCTGGATGCCGACGCACGACGTCTCTACCTCGACCAGCTGCAACCCCCTTCCCTCCACCAGCGGATCCGGCCCGGCCAGCCCCTGCGCGTCTTCGCGACCCTGCGCGGCGTGGCCGTGCGGTTTACCACCGAGGTCCGCCAGAACGTGAGCGAATCGCCGGGAGACCTCTACGAGTGTCCGTATCCCGCCGAACTGCAATACCTGCAGCGTCGCGAGACCTTCCGCGTTCATATCCCCCTGAGCAACCGCCCGACCCTGCAGATCCAGGGCGAGATGCACGAAGAACCGATCGAGGGATCGGTGGTGGACCTTTCGGCCGAAGGCATGTGCGTGGAACTGCCGAATGAAGTGCTGCAGGAGATCCCCTATGGCAGCCGCCTGGAATTCACCAACCTGCTGCTCCCGGACGTGCAGGAAAGGGTCTCCGGCGCCGTCAAACCGGCCAACTCGCGCCCTTCCACTCGCGAAGGCCATTCGTATGCTGGCTGCGCGATCATCGAGATGTCGGCCCGCCTGGAACGTGCCATCAACGTCGCCCTGCTGTTCTATCAGCGTGAGGAACGCCGCCGCGCGATGAACTGACTGACCCCGGCTTGCGTGCCCACAAAAAAGGCCCGCACGAGCATCACTTGCCGTGCGGGCCTTTTGCGTTCTGGCGGAGAGTGAGGGATTCGAACCCTCGATGGGCTTTTGACCCATACTCCCTTAGCAGGGGAGCGCCTTCAACCACTCGGCCAACTCTCCGTGACTGCGGTGCAGAGGATACGGATTCACGCTGCGGAATGAAAGCCCGCGCGGCCCCGAATTGATGATTTTAACTTCATTCGGGCCACGCGGAGATCGCAGCGTCGGACGTCACTCGTTCCCGCGATTGTCGCCGGAGCCGTGTTCCGAATCTTCGTCCTGAATCCGCTGAAAGATCTCTTCGCGATGAACCGCCACGTCCGGGGGCGCATTGATGCCGATCCGGACCTGGTTGCCCTTCACACCCAGAACGGTGACGGAGACGTCATCGCCGATCATGAGGGTCTCCCCCACCCGACGCGT
Organism: Thioalkalivibrio sp. ALE23; assembly: GCF_000378545.1. Taxonomy (NCBI): domain Bacteria; kingdom Pseudomonadati; phylum Pseudomonadota; class Gammaproteobacteria; order Chromatiales; family Ectothiorhodospiraceae; genus Thioalkalivibrio; species Thioalkalivibrio sp. ALE23. The sequence goes on from NZ_KB900033.1 coordinate 438,345, forward strand.
CAGTATGAGCATGCTTTTCTCCACAGTACCTGTGTCGGACGAGTTCGGTCGCCCGGAATCCGTTGATTGAGTCGTCACCCCTGCTCCTTCGGTAGACCGGCGGGCTCCTCTTCGAGTTCAAAGGCATCGTGCAGCGCACGCACCGCCAGTTCGAGGTATTTTTCGTCCACGACCACCGAGATCTTGATCTCCGACGTCGAGATCATCCGGATGTTGATGTTTTCCCGCGACAGGGCCTCGAACATCCGGCTGGCAATACCCGCATGCGACCGCATGCCGACACCCACGACCGAGATCTTGACGATGTGGACATCGCCCGAGACCTCGCGGGCGCCCAGTTCGTCCGCTGCCCCCTGCAGCAGTTCCAGCGCCTTCTCGTAGTCGTTGCGATGCACGGTGAAGGTGAAATCGGTCGTGCGGCCGTCCTCGCCGACGTTCTGCACGATCATGTCCACCTCGATGTTGGCATCCGCCACCGGCCCGAGGATGCGATGCGCGACCCCGGGCTGATCCGGCACGCCGCCCACCGTCAGCTGCGCCTCGTTCTGATTGAACGCGATTCCCGCGACCAGCGCCTGTTCCACCGCTGCATCCTCCTCCGTGGTGATGAGTGTCCCGGGTCCCTCGCCAAACGACGAAAGGACACGTAAGGGGACGTTATACTTGCCCGCAAATTCCACTGCCCGGATCTGTAGCACCTTCGAACCGAGGCTCGCCATCTCCAGCATCTCCTCGAAGGTCACTCGTTCGAGGCGCCGGGCCTGGGGCACCAGTCGCGGATCGGTGGTGTACACCCCGTCCACGTCGGTATAGATGCGACATTCATCGGCTTTCAGGGCCGCGGCCAGCGCGACGGCGGTGGTGTCGGAGCCGCCACGCCCCAGGGTCGTGATCGCCCCGTCCTCGTCCACGCCCTGGAAGCCGGCCACGACCACGATGCGCCCGGCCTCCAGATCGTCACGCACGCGGGCATCGTCGATACTGCGGATCCGCGCCTTGTTGTAGGCGCTGTCGGTGCGGATGGTCACCTGAGCACCGGTATAGGAGCGCGCCGGGCAACCCTTGGCCTCCAGTGCCATCGCCAGCAGGGCGATGGTGACCTGCTCCCCGGTGGACAGCAGGACATCCAGCTCGCGCCCGTCGACCCGCGGGTTGAGCTCGTTGGCCAGCCCCAGCAGGCGATCGGTCTCGCCGCTCATCGCGGACACCACGATCACCAGCTGATGGCCTTCCTCGCGCAGATGCAGCGCGCGTTCGGCCACCGCCCGGATGCGTTCGGTCGTCCCGACCGAGGTGCCGCCAAATTTCAGTACCAGCAACGCCATTGCAGAATCCCTGTCCGGCCCGAAGGCGGCGCATTAAACACGAAATCGGGTTGCATCCAAAGCAAACCCGCCCTTGCAATCCGGAATTTGGTCAGCCCAGCAATTCGCGAACGGTGTCCTCCACCGAGGCCAGCGCCGCCTCGAGTTTCTCGGGGCTCTGCCCGCCGGCCATGGCCATGTCCGGCCGGCCACCACCCTTGCCGTCGACCTGAGCGGCCACGCGCCCGACGACATCGCCGGCGCGGATCCGGCCGGTTTCCTCCTTGGTGACCCCGGCGACCAGCGAGACCTTGCCTTCCTCGGTGGCGGTGCCCAGCACCACCACGGCACGGCCGAGCTTCTGCTTGAGCTGATCGACCATGTCGCGCAGGGCCTTGGGCTCCACGCCCTCCACCGGGGCCGCCAGCACCTTCAGGCCGTCGACCTCCACCGCACGGCTGGAGAGGTCGTCACCGGCCTGGCTGGCGAGCTTGCCCTTCAGGCGCTCGATCTCCTTCTCCAGCTCGCGATTGCGCTCCTGCAGCTGGCGCACCTTGTCCGGGGCGTCGGCGCGGCCGGCCCGCAGGCGGTCCGCCACCGCATCCAGATGCCCCAGCTGCTGGTCCATCCAGCGCAGGGCCACCTCGCCGGCCACCGCCTCAATCCGGCGGATCCCGGCGGCGACCCCGCCTTCGACCGTAATCCGGAACGACCCGATGTCGCCGGTGCGCTCCACGTGGGTGCCACCGCACAGCTCGACCGAGGAACCGATCTTCAGCACCCGGACCTCGTCGCCGTATTTTTCCCCGAACAGGGCCACGGCGCCGGACTCCATGGCCGAGTCGATGTCCATGATGCGCGTGTCGGTGGCCTCGTTCGCCAGGATCTCGGCGTTGACCTGATCCTCGATCGATTTCAGCTGCTCGGTGGTCAGCGGCTCCATGTGCGTGAAGTCGAACCGCAGGCGCTCGGAGTCCACCAGCGAGCCCTTCTGCTGGACGTGATCGCCCAGCTGGTCGCGCAGGGCCTTGTGCAGCAGATGCGTGGCGGAGTGGTGACGCTTGATGGCCTCGCGCCGCGGCCCCTCCACCGAGCCGGACAGGCTCTGACCGACCTCCAGGGTGCCGGCGCGGACCTGGCCCACGTGCAGATGCGCCGCGGCCTGCTTGCGGGTGTCCTGCACCTGGAAGCGCACGCCGGAGCCCGACAGGGTGCCGATGTCGCCCACCTGGCCGCCGGACTCGGCGTAGAACGGCGTGCGGTCGAGCACCACGATGCCCTCTTCGCCGACCTCCAGGCGCTCCACGGCCTCGCCCTCGCGGAACAGCGCCAGCACGCGGCCCTCACCCTCCAGGTATTCATACCCGCAGAATTCGGTCGTGTGGTCTTCCAGCCCCGGCAGGTTGCCGGTATCCATGCTGAAGCGGGAGGCCGCGCGGGCACGTTCGCGCTGCTTCTCCATCGCCGCCTCGAAACCGGCCATGTCCAGTTCCAGATCGCGTTCGCGCGCGATGTCGCCGGTCAGGTCCACCGGGAAGCCGTAGGTGTCGTAGAGCAGGAAGATGGTCTCGCCCGGGATCACCCGTCCCTGCAGATCCTTCAGGTCCTCCTCGAGGATCTTCATGCCGTGGTCCAGGGTTTCGAGGAACTTGCGCTCCTCCTTCTCCAGGACCTTCTCCACCTGCTCGCCGGCCTTGACCAGCTCGGGATAGGCCTCGCCCATGGTGTTGATCAGCGGGCGCACCAGGCGGTAGAGGAACGCATCCTCGGAGCCGATCTGGAAGCCATGACGCGCCGCGCGCCGGATGATGCGCCGCAACACGTAGCCGCGCCCCTCGTTGGAGGGCAGCACGCCATCGGTAATCAGGAACGCGATCGACCGGATATGGTCGGCGATCACGCGCAGCGACGCGGAATCGGCTTCCTGCGCACCGGTCACCCGCCGCGCCGCGGCGATCAGATCCTGGAACAGGTCGATCTCGTAGTTGGAATGCACGCCCTGCAGCACGGCCGACAGACGCTCCAGGCCCATGCCGGTATCCACCGACGGGCTCGGCAGCGGGTTCAGCGTGCCGTCCGCGTCGCGGTCGTACTGCATGAACACCAGGTTCCAGACCTCGATGTAACGATCGCCATCTTCATCCGGCGAACCGGGCGGTCCGCCCGCCACTTCCGGACCGTGGTCATAGAAGATCTCGGTGCAGGGACCGCAGGGCCCGGTGTCACCCATCTGCCAGAAATTGTCCGAGCCACCGTCCGGATCGTCGCCGATGCGGATGATGCGTTCGGCCGGGACCTTGATCTCGTTGGCCCAGACGTCATAGGCGTCGTCATCGGTCTCGTAGACCGTGACCCACAGCCGCTCCGGCGTCAGGCCAAGGACATCCGTCAGAAAATCCCAGGCGTAGTGGATCGCGTCGCGCTTGAAGTAGTCGCCAAAGGAGAAGTTGCCCAGCATCTCGAAAAACGTGTGGTGCCGGGCGGTGTAGCCCACGTTCTCCAGATCGTTGTGCTTGCCGCCGGCGCGCACGCAGCGCTGGCTGGTCGCCGCGCGGCTGTACGGGCGCTTCTCGCGGCCGAGGAACACATCCTTGAACTGGACCATCCCCGCGTTGGTGAACAACAGGGTGGGATCGTTGGCAGGCACCAGCGGGCTGGACGGCACCACGGTGTGGTCGTGCTGCGCAAAGAAATCGAGGAAACTCCGGCGTATGTCGGCGCTCTTCATGCGTGTCCGGTCGGGTATGGGGTCAAAAGCGGAATCGTATCACGCTCGCCCCGGACCCGCGTATTGCCGCCCGCTGCTTCGGGCCATGCTGCAGGAGGCCAGCCCCCTGGCCGATTCGACGTCAATAATGCCCCATCGGCCAGAGGGCTGGCCTCCTGCGTCCTGCGTCCTATGGGGCCTCGTCCTTCCAGGCAGCCAGCGCCCGGTGGGCGACATCGCCGGGAAAGCCGCGACCGGCCAGATGACGCAGCATGCGGGCCTCGTCCTCGCGGGCCGCGGGGGGATGACGGAAATGGCGTTCGAGCTGGCCGCGGGCCTGTTCGACCCAGTCGACCTCCAGCGCCTCGATGGCGAGGCTCACGGTGTCGCCATCGATCCCGTTGTGCGCGAGCTCGGCGCGGATGCGCTGTTCGCCGTACCCCTGCCCGACGCGATGGCGGGCCATGGACTCGGCGTAGCGGGTCTCGTTGAGGTAATCCAGTTCGCGCGCACGCTCCAGTGCGGCATCCACCGCGTCCCGCTCGAAGCCGCGCTCCGCCAGCTTGCGCGCCAGCTCCAGTGCCGCGTGTTCGCGCCGCACCAGGAGCTTGAGCCCGGCCTCCAGAGCCGCCTCGGGATCGGCCGGGTCGACCGGCGCCCCGCCCTTACGACGGGCTTTCGGCATCCTCGACCGCGGCCTCGGCGTCGTCCGCACCCTTGCCGCCGGCCGACGGCAGATAACGCTCGCGCAGGTTGCGTTCGAGCTCCTCGGCCTTGTCCGGGTTGTCCTTCAGGAACTGCCGGGCATTCTCTTTGCCCTGCCCGATACGTTCGCCGTTGTAGCTGTACCAGGCCCCGGCCTTGTCGATCAGGCCTTCCTTCACGCCCATCTCGATCAGCTCACCCACGCGCGAGATCCCCTCGCCGTACAGGATCTCGAAATGCGCCTCCTTGAACGGCGGCGCCATCTTGTTCTTCACCACCTTCACGCGGGTCTCGTTGCCGATCACCTCGTCGCCCTTCTTGATCGCACCGATGCGGCGGATATCCATGCGCACCGAGGAATAGAACTTGAGCGCGTTGCCGCCGGTGGTGGTTTCCGGGCTGCCGAACATCACGCCGATCTTCATGCGGATCTGGTTGATGAACACCACCAGCGTGTTCGAGCGCTTGATGTTGGCCGTGAGCTTGCGCAGCGCCTGCGACATCAGGCGCGCCTGCAGACCGACGTGCGAATCGCCCATCTCGCCCTCGATCTCGGCCTTGGGGGTGAGCGCCGCCACCGAGTCGACGATCACCACGTCCACCGCACCCGAACGCACCAGCATGTCGGCGATCTCCAGCGCCTGCTCGCCGGTATCCGGCTGCGAGACCAGCAGATCGTCCACGTTCACGCCCAGCTTCTCGGCATAGGTCGGGTCCAGCGCATGCTCGGCGTCCACGAACGCAGCGGTACCGCCGGCCTTCTGCGCCTCGGCCACCACCTGCAGGGTCAGGGTCGTCTTGCCCGAGGATTCCGGCCCGTAGACTTCGACCACGCGCCCGCGCGGCACGCCGCCAATACCCAGCGCCACGTCCAGCGCCAGCGAACCGGTGGAGATCGAGGGCACATCCACCGCCTGGCGGTCCCCCATGCGCATCACGGCACCCTTGCCGAACTGTTTCTCGATCTGACCCAGCGCGGCCGTCAGGGCCTTCTTGCGATTCTCGTCCACGGTTTGCCTCCGGAATAGATAATGCTCGGGCGGTTGGGTGCGGGAGTATCCCACAGGCAGGGGGCGGACCCAAAGACAACGGGATTCGCCCTTATCCGTCGGCGAGTCGGCGAGCCGTGCCACGCGCGGATGCTAAGCTCGGATCCATGGCATTCCTCAAGGCAGGCGAAAAGGACCGCGACGGCCGCCAGAAACGGATCGAGCACAGCGGTCGCTATCTGCGCGCCAGCCGCACCGGCGGCCTGTCCCTGCGGGCACAGACGCGTGCCGCCGGGGTGAATCTGACGGGCAATACCAATCACGGCGTGCGCGTGTCCACGCGGCTGGCCCGGAACACCCAGGTCGCCTTCCAGAACGGCCGCTTCATCCTGCGCGGGCGTTACGGTTCGGATGCAGCGAAATTCAACCTGTCGAAATCGGGTGTCACCGTCTCCACGAAGACACCGATCGGCTCGTTCAACTGGATCCGGCCCGGCCGCTCGTCGGCGAAGATCGCGGGGGTGCAGGTGCGCGGGCACAACGCGGCCGCGATTCAGGGACTGTTCGGACTGTTCGCGGGCTTTTTCTGGGTGCTCAGTGGCATACTCCGACTGCTGACGGGACTGTTCGGCGGCATCGGGCGCATGGCCGGGGCGGCTCAGGCCCGCCGCCAGCTTGCCGAAGAAGAAGCCGCGCGCCCGCGGTTCCGGCTGGATGATGTGCAGCCTCGCGGAGAACAGGTGCTCGCCCGGCACGAAGCCGACCCCTCGACCTGGCCGGGCCGGGACCAGCTCGCCGCCCTCGCCTTTGCATTGCTCGCACTCGGCCGGGGTGCGGCACAGTCACCCGAATCGGTCGCAGCCGACGGCTCTTCTTCGGCCCCCGCAACCGCTCTGCTGGAAGATGTGCAGGCGGCCGGTGATCACTGGCGGACCTGGCTGGGCACCCTGCCGCCCGATGACATGGAACCGGCCATGGGGATCGTGGCGACCCTGGCCGGGGCCCTGGCGCAGGACGAAACGTCCGACTGGCGGGGCGAAACCCTCCTGGCACTGGATGATGCCTGCCTGCGGGACGGGCCCAAGACCCTGCTGCAGGAAGCGATGATCGACCTGATCGCCGAGGCCATGGATGTGGAACTGGTGCTGGAGGGCGAGCGATGAGCGAGATGAGTGAAACACCACCAGACCCGCTGGATGCGCTGGTCCGGGTGCACCAGCACCTGATCCGGAACCCCGGTCCGGAGGAAACCTGCGAGGCATGGCGGGCGTCCTGCCGCGAACACGGCTGTGAATGGGTCACCACCTGGGACACACGACCTTACCGGGAGACCGACACGCCCGAACTGCGGCTGGCCGGACATGACCGCTTCGACGACATCCCGCAGGAAGCCCTGGACCGGGCCCTGCTGAAGGTCGTGGACACCGAGGGGCCGGTACACCTTTTCGTACTCACCCGCAGGCTGCTGGAGGCCGCGGGATTTGCCCGCGCGGGCTCGCGGATCCAGGCGCGCATCCATGAACGGCGCGCGGAACTGGGCGCACAGGGCGCGATTCAACTGGATGGCGAATTCTCCGGACGCGCAGAGCAGTTCGCGGTGCCATGCCTGCGCGACTGGAGCGATCTCCCGGATGCGCTGCGACAGCTGGAGCACGTCCCGGACACCGAGCTGACGCTTTCACTGGTGCGCACCGTCGCCGAAGCCGGAACGCTGGACCTCGACACGGCCATGAACGACGCCCTGCACCGCATGGGCTTCATCCGCCTCACCGACAACGCCCGCGAGCGGCTCCACGCCCCTCTGTCACACGCACTGAAACGCCAACTGCTGGTACAAGGCCAGACCCATCTCGAGCCCGGACTCCGCGCCTTCCGACGTCCACGAACAACCGGTCCGTAGGCGACCCGCACCCGTGGCTTGCAGCACCATTGCGCCGACCCGTCGCCTGCGCCGGCCCGTCGCCCACATCCTTTTTTCGGCTTCACGGACCAACAACGCCTCCCGTAGGCTGATACACGAGCGACACCTTCGGGCCTCGTTGGAAAGTAATACGCACAGGACGCAGACAAGGAAAAGGCATGAGCCGATACACCCCCCACGCGGATACGACCGCCCTTCTGGAAACCGTGGAGCAGTGGCGCGACACCTGCCTCATCGATGACGGCAGCATCTTCGGTGACGAGACTCTCTGGACCGCTGACAATCTGGCCATCCTTGACCGTGCCTTCACCCAGAACCCGCAGGAAGGCAGCGAGAGCTACTCCGAAAAACTGAAAATCCAGCTGGCCGACGTACCACCGACCGCCGCTCGGCTGATGGCCGAGCTGAACTGGGTGCTCCTGCTCTTCCCCTCGAACATCAAGCCGGAAACCGAGCGCCAGCAGGTACTCGAGATCTGGGAACTCGGTGGTACGCCATTATCCGCGGACCACCCCGCCCTCACGGATGAGGTCCTTTGTGGCGCTGGCCATGCCGGCACGGCGTTCAATACGCATCGGTGGCGTGAACTCGCTTACATGATCAACATCGCCAAGGCGATGAAAGAGCAGCCACGGGACGGACGGCGGCACGTTGTCGCCGATCCGTGGATATTCGCCCGCTGGCTGGCCGATGTACCCCGCGAGGGCTTTCGGCAACTGCGCCACATGCTGAACTGGTTACTGTTCCCGGATACCTTCGAGAATTTCACCACCGGGCGCGACAAACGGGCCATCGTGCAGCACTTTGAAGAGCTACCCGCCGCCCGCGTCAAAAACATGTCCTTCGAGGAAATCGACAGGCGCCTGTTCGAGTTGCGCCAGCGCCTCGAACAGGAAACGGGCCACCCCTTCGCGTTTTACGAATCCCCCTGGAAGGAACGATGGCAGCCTTCGCAGAAGGTCTGGTTGCTGGCCTGGAACCCCCACAAATGGCCCTGGGACGAACTCCTCGACGATCGTCTCCGGGTCGTCAAGGGGGAGAGCGTTACCAAACGCTGGAGCACAGCCTCGGGCCAGGTTGGCGAAGGGGATACGGCCTACATCATGCGTCTGGGCACGGAGCCGCGCGGGTTGATCGCTCAGGGCAACATCGCCAGCGCCCCGTATGAAGGCGAGCACTGGGATCCGGAGCGCGCCAAACAAGGCGAGAAAGCCCAATTCGTTGACATCACACTGACCGATCTGCGCGACCCGAAAGCGGACGACATTCTTCCCCTGGACCGCCTGGAATCCGAGATCAATACGGACCAGCAATGGACCCCTCAGCAATCGGGTATCGAGATCAAACCTGCCGCGGCGAAACAGGTCGGCACCCTCTGGGCCAAGTTGCCAAAACCCAGCGCCCCTGACGAGGAACCCGGCTCACCCCAGCAGGAAGCCATCACCATCCAGCGTGCCACGAATGCGATCTATTATGGGCCTCCCGGCACCGGCAAGACGTACTACCTGCAGAAGCACCTGATGCCGGCTTACGAAAGCCGCTCTGAAGACATGAGCGAGGACGAGTGGCTTGTCGAACAGCTGGCCGGCACCCCCTGGTGGGAAGCGGTGGCCCTGGCTCTTGCCGACCTTGGGGGCGAAGCCACGGTCAACGAGCTGATCGAGAACCGATTCTTTCAGGCCAAGGCTCGGATCCAGGGTCAAATCGGGAATCCGAACCTGCGTTCCACCTGCTGGAGCGCCCTGCAGACCCACGCCGTACATGAGTCCGAAACCGTCAAGGTGTCCATCGAAGGACGGCGTTCTCCCCTGATCTTCGACAAGAAAGGTAATGGCCGCTGGTTCTTCACGGGAGACTGGGATGAAGCCGGTGCCGATCTGCGGCAAAAGCTCCAGACCCTGAGAGAGGGTCCCGGGAAGGATTCCACTCCGGTTCGACGCCACCAGCTGGTGACGTTCCATCAGTCTTACAGCTACGAGGACTTCGTCGAAGGCATCCGGCCACAGACCACCGATGGTGTCATCAGCTACGAGGTCTATCCCGGGGTGTTCAAGGAATGGTGCAACCGCGCGCGTCTGGACCCGCACCACCGCTACGCCCTGTTCATCGACGAGATCAATCGCGGCAACATTGCGCGGATCTTCGGTGAGTTGATCACGCTCGTGGAACCCGACAAACGCGCCTGGTGGGACAGCGACGGCCAAAGGGTCGAGGGCGTGGAAGTCATCTTGCCGTATTCCGGGGAGCGGTTCGGTGTTCCCAAGAATCTCGACATCTACGCCACCATGAACACTGCGGACCGTTCCATTGCGCTGATGGATGCAGCCCTGCGCCGCCGGTTCCGCTTCCGCGAGATGTTGCCGAAACCGCAGGCCATCGCGGGGCAGCAGGACGGGCGGATTCCCGACGATGAAGGCGGGCAACTGGATCTGCGCCGCCTGCTGGACACCATCAACCGGCGCCTGCGCTACCTGCTCCACCGCGACCAGGCGTTCGGTCATGCCTACTTCACGGAGGTCAAGCATCTGGACGGCCTGCGTGACGTACTGGTGTACGACATCATCCCGATGCTCGCCGAGTACTTCTACGACGACTGGGCACAAATTCGCCGTGTGCTGAGTGACGAAGGAGTCTCCGAGGAATACCAGATCATTACCCGAACAACGCTGGACCCGCTACATCTGTTCGGCGACGGCGCCCCCGGGCCCGAGAAGCCCGACTATCACGTCAAGGCGCCCGGGGACATTGCGCCGGATGCCATCCGCAAGATTTACGAGAACGTGGACGACGTGGACGAATGAGGCAGGTTCTCGCCCGCGAACACGGCTGGCTCGCGATTGGCGAACACGGCGACTTGTACCGCAGGGAGGCCGACCTGCTGGCCGAGGCCGAGCCACAGTTGCCTGGGCGCTGCCTCGAATGGGGACATCAGCGCGTCAAGTTTCGCCAGTTCTGTGGCGTCGTCCGCCTCGACAATGTCCAGATCGAAGTCCTGCCCAAGCTTTCCTCCTATCAGTCGGCCGCGCACCAGCGCACGACACTGCTAACCCTGCTGAGCCGGGGAAGCGAACTCAATGCGCTGGATATGGGCACCGCGAGCCTGGCACACAGCGAAACGCTCCTGCTCGACATCTTCATCCGGCATTTTGCCGAACTCCTCGATCACCAACTTCGCCATGGCATGCTGCAGGACTACCGGGACGTCGAGGACAACCTGGGCATGGTCCGCGGGCGTATCGACATGGTGCGTCAACAACGCGAGAACCTCACCCACCCACAACGCATCGCCTGCCGGTT
>NZ_KB900034.1:0-170305 GCF_000378545.1 Thioalkalivibrio sp. ALE23
ATCGTCCAGCGACAGCAGGGCGATCTCCCGGACCTGGACCACGATCGCCTCCTGTTCCGCTGTGAGCGTCGTGTGCATCGTCTTCGGACGATGGGTCCGGTCTTCCACCTCGGTGCGCCGGCGGCGCCACTTGCGCACCGTCATGCGACTGATGCCGTAGCGCCGGGCCAGTTCCGGGTCGCTGACGCCGGCCGGCGCCTCCTGCAGTTCCTGCCGGATCCGGGGTGTGGTGCGGGCGTTGGAATGGATCGTACTCGCCATGCGGTCAGCCTCCCGTTCGCTCATCGGGCACAATACTCATCCACTCCCGGGCATGAAACAGGGGTGCCTTCTCTCGCGGTATGCAATCAGACGAGACCTGACATATAATAAGCGACGACGCCCGGCTTTTATCAGCACGCTCGCCGGTTGTAAAAGAAGCCAAGAAGCGTGTATCTCTGCCGCTTGGGTCTGAAGATCAATTGTCTGAGAAGCTTGCGGAAGAACTGAGGGCGGGTGAGGAACGTCTCCTACGGTTTTTGGATCGATCGAAGTCCCGTTGACTGCCCCGGGGTTGTGACGGTCAGAAAAGATAGTTCGGGGTCAGACCTTGCTTTTTGCCCCCAGATCATGGGAGAGGCAAGAGGCAAGGTCTGACCCCAAGTGCGTGTGGTCGCTGCACAGCGACATGGGATCGCGACGGCGAGATGGCCAGCGATAAGGCCTTCACCGCCTGCCGGGGTTGAAGGCCTGTTGTCGGATCTTCGGTACTAACGGGTGCGCATTCACCCGTAGACGAAGATAACGGGTTCGGACCACGGTAACCAACTGTAGTGCAGACGATTAACGTCCCCTGAAGGCTTGTTTAACGCCTTAAAGTGCCCATTTCGACGCTGAAATCGGCCGCCGGGGGGCCTGGCGGAGATCGTGTAAGGCGATGACGGAGAGGCTGCCATAGTGAACCGGATCAAGATGTTGAACAGGGGGCATGATGGCTGAAGTGAATATGTGGATGGTGCGTGCGGGCCAGGGAGGGCGGCAGGCCGATGAATTTCGAGAAAAGGGGCATGTCGGCATTGGCTGGGAGGAGATCGGCGATCTGTCCGCCTTCGCGGACAAGGCTTCGCTGGTACAAGAATACCGCTCACGCTTTCCGGACTGGCCCGACGGCCGACGCCTGAGCGCGGCGAGCCAGCTGATCCGGTTTCGGGACGAGATGGCCGCGGGAGACCGGGTACTCACGTACGACTCCAGTCGCCGGATCTATCACGTGGGCACGATTACGGGGGAGTACCGGCACGACACGGCAGTGCTGCCGCCCTGCGAAAACGTGCGCGCCGTAGAGTGGCAGGCGGAGCTGGATCGGGACCGTCTTTCGCTCGCTGCGCGGAATTCTCTCGGGTCCACCCTCACGCTGTTCCGGCTCTCGGATGCGGTCAGGCAGGAGATCGAAGCCCTGCTGAGCGGGCAAGCGACCGCGCCAGTCCCGGCAGAGGAGCAGGATGACGGCGAGGACGAGGAAGCCCTGCTGAAACGCTACCGCGAAGAGGCGGTGGAGATCATCAAGGACCGGGTGAGCCGTCTGGATGCCTGGGAAATGCAGAGCCTGGTTGCCGGCCTGCTGCGTGCGATGGGCTACAAGACGCGAGAGTCTTCACCGGGGCCGGATCGGGGCGTGGACGTGATCGCCTCCCCCGATGGGTTCGGGTTCGAGTCGCCGCGCATCGTGGTGGAGGTGAAACACCGGCCGCATACGGCCATGGGCGCGCAGGAGGTGCGCAGCTTCCTGGGCGGGCGCCACGGCGACGACAAGGGCCTTTACGTGAGTACCGGCGGCTTCACCAAAGAGGCCCGTTATGAGGCGGATCGGGCGAAGATCCCGCTAATGTTGATGGACCTCAACGGCCTGGTCACCGCCCTGATGGAACACTACGACCACGCCGATTCGGAAACCCGCGCGCTGGTGCCGCTGACCCGCCTGTTCTGGCCCGCCTGAGTGTCCGGTGGCCGGGGCTCCGCACGCAAGCAAAGAGAGAAGGAGAAAGGACGTTGGGACTCGACGATCGCGACTACATGCACGAGAAAAAGAAGCCAGCCAGGAAGAGGGGCACGGGGAACAGGGCTGGCCGCCGCTCCGGCTCCGGTTCCGCTACTCGGTCCTCGCCGAGGTTGCGCACTGCGCCGGAGATGCCGGACTGGAAAACGATCCTCCTGGGCGTGTCACTCGCCGCGAACGTGATCCTGCTGATCGCCCTGGTGGTCCTGCATGTCGACTAGAGTGCTGGCCTGAGGCTGTGGCGCTTGGTCGGGGCCGTTGTTTACAGGAGAAAGACGGGGTTGGACCAAGGTAACCCACTGTAGGAAGGCGACTTCCATCCTCTCAACGCCGGTTTCTGAGCCTTGAACGAGGATTTTTTGCCGGCGAAATGGGGTCTTTGGGCGCCTCGGGCGCGCACACGCGCCATTCGCTCAAGATTGAGATGGTCTGCCGCAGGGACCCGGCGAGCGTGTTTGCGGTCAGGCCTTGCCTTTTGGCTCAAGGCATGGGTGTCCAGGAGACCTCGCGGACTTCGGGTCAGACCTTGCCTTTGGCCCCCGCATCAAGGGAGAGGCAAAAGGCAAGGTCTGACCCCATGCCTCCTCCGTTCGTAGCCCGCGAGGTTGTGGCGCGCGTGGTTCAGGTGCCCTGAATAAAGGTAACAGCCGGGTTCCTGCGGATGCCTGAGCGCACGGCGCATGCACGGTGCTTGCCCCCTACCGCATTCCTTGTCGACCTGGTGCGACGAGACGGGTCATCCGAGCGTGTCCGGCAAGGCGTAACTCGTGCTGCGTCCACCGCCCGGGTTCTTCTTTAATGCGCCTCGAGCCACCAGGTCCGCAATGTCGCGCTGCGCCGTATCCTGCGAGCACTTGGCCATCCGGGCCCAACGTGAAGAGCTCATCCCACCTTCGAATCCGTCCAGCAGGCGTTTGAGAACCTTGATCTGTCGGGCATTGAGCGGCTCCGTGGCGAAGCGGTCCCAGAATTGGGCCTTGAACAGGACGTGCTCGAGTGCATCCTGGGCGTTGCTCAGCGAACGCTGCAGGCAGCCCAGGAACCATTCCAGCCACAGGGTGATGTCCAGGTCCCCCTGTTTCTGAGTCCGCTCCAGGATGGCGTAATAGTCACTGCGTTCCCGAAGGATCTGCCCGGACATGCTGTAGAAACGTTCCGCCGAACCATCCGCTCGTGCCAGCGCCATATCGGCGATTGCCCGAGCGATACGCCCATTTCCATCCGCGAACGGGTGAATGGTCACGAACCAGAGATGGGCCAGCCCCGCCACCAATAGCGGATCCAGAGGGCCGGGCGACTTGAACCACGCGACGAAGGCGTCGACCTCCCCCGGGATTCGCTCGGCCGGTGGCGCGGAGAAGTGCACCTTCTCCCGACCAACGGGACCCGACACCACCTCCATCGGCCCTTCATCGTCATCCCGCCAACGCGCGACCGGAATCCGCGTCATCCCGCTACGTCCCGTCGGAAACAGGGCCGCATGCCAGTCGAACAGCCGATCGACTGTCAGTTCACGGTCAAAGGACTTCGTGGCATCCAGCATCAGCTCGACCATGCCGTCGACGTCCTGCCCTGAAGCGGTCAGTCCACCGGCCTCCAGGCCGAGGCGACGTGCAAGCGAGGAGCGCACCTGATCCAGCGGCAGTCGCTCGCCTTCGATCGCGCCGGAATCCACGATATCCTCCGACAGCACGCGAAACGACGCTTCCTCGCGCAGTGCGAATCCCAATCCCTGCATCCTTCCGAGCAGCCGACCCTGCTCGCGCGCGGCCGCAGCCAGCATCGGCGCGATATGTTCCGCGTCCCACTGCCAGTGGGGCCAGCCGGTCAGTTCCGAGATGTATTGCACGACATTCTCCGCAATCTATGCGTAGATTATGCGAGTCAATCTCCGCATTTCCAAGCGGCTTCGGACTACGGTAACCCTCTGTCGGAACGAAACTTTCGCATGCTGAAGGCCGGGTGCGAGCCTTGAACTAGGCATTTCACCCCCGAAATGGGACCTTCACGGCACCCTGGGCACGCCCAGTGGCCCCGGGGCTAGACCTCGCCTGTTGCCGATAAGCCCCCGAGCGGAGGGAAAGGCCCGCTCGGATCACAGCGTGTCGTAAAGGCCGCCGATCGCGAAGATGTAGATGGCTTGATCGTCGAAGCGGTAGATCAGTCGGTCCCGGGCGGACAGGCGCCGGGACCAGAAGCCCGAGAGCGAATGCCGGAGGGGTTCCGGCTTCCCGGTTCCGGTGGCCGGGTCGTTGCGGAGCATTTCCTTCAGGATCCGGCGCAGGGTTCGATGCAGCCTTGGGTCGCGCTCCCGGAGCGTTACCGCATTGCCTACGGCTCGTCTCCCTCCCAGTCCTCGTGCGCGTGGCGAACACGGATGATCAGGATTTCATCACCTTCGATCTGGAACAGCACGATGTGTGCGCCGACGGGGTGAACCCGAACGGGTGGTGAGATTTCCTTACGCTCACGCGCTGCACGAGGGTTTTCCGCCAGAAACTCGAAGGTTGCAGCCAGCAGGCTGTGGTAGCGCTCTGCCTGTTGCAGGCCGAATTGCTCGACGCTACTGCGGAAGATCTCGATGACGTCGTCTTCCGCCTTGCAGGTCAGGGCATATCGCATGCTGTTAGTCTTCGGGGTCGCTTCTGGCGGCTGACTTCAGCTCTTCCATCGTTCGCTCACCACGGCCGCTTTCCAGGCCTTCCGTGGCGAGCGCCTGCAGGTGCGCGATCTTCAGCGCCCGCTCCCGGTCGCGGCGGATCAGGTCTCGCACGTAATCACTGCTGTTGCTGTACTGGCCGGATTGCGCCTGCTCCTCCACCCAGGATTTCATGGGATCGGGTAGCGAAATGTTCATTGTGGCCATGGAGGCCTCCGCGTCTCGGGTTGGCAATCTTTGCCATAAGTATAGGCCAGCAAGCCCGGATCGTCGATCATTGCGGTCGGTCACAAGGGCCACCAACGGTACCGAGCGACGGTCGATTGCCGCGGCCTCTGCGAGGCCTCGCAATGACGGAGACAGGCCAGAGTGGTTACCCGTGGCCCATCAGCCGGGTCAGGCTGCGTCGAGCGGCGCGGACGGGTCCACCGATGGGCGCTGTATTGCATTTGCGATACACTCCGAGGAGGTTCTTGCGGAGACGCGGTATGAAAAACACAACGTTACCGGCCCTGCGGGTCAGCGATGGTTTTCGGCATCAGGTGGAGCAGGCCCTTGGCGAGGGAGAAACGCTGTCGGCCTTTATCGAGGATGCCGTTCGCCACGAGATTGACCGCCGACAGGCGCGGGCCGAGTTTCTGGCGCGCGGTCTGGAATCCGCGCGCCGCGCCCGGGAAACGGATGAGTACTTCCCGGCCCAATCGGTGCTCGACGATCTCGACCGTCTGTTAAGCAAGCAGTAGCCGACTCGCTGGAGCCTCAAGGATGAGTTACTCGGTACGATTTACAGCGCAGGCACGCGAAGATCTCCTGCGGCTTGTCGCGTTCCTCTCGGAGAGCGACCCGGCAGCCGCGGCCCATGCCCGAACCGCCATCGGCGAGGCGGTGTCGCTACTGGAGCGCTTTCCGCTGAGCTGCCGCATGCTCGACGCCTCCTACCCCCGCATCCGCGAACTCCTGATCCCGTTTGGCCGCTCGGGTTATGTCGCCCTGTTCGAAATCGACGATGCCGAGACGGTCACCCTGCTGGCGTTCCGGCACCAGCGCGAGGATGACTATTTCTAAACACGTGGGAGCCCAGCCCTCTGGGCGATGGGGTGTTGGACGCGCCTGATCGGCCAGGGGGCTGGCCTCCTACTAAACACGTGGGAGCCCAGCCCTCTGGGCGATGGGGTGTTGGACGCGCCTGATCGGCCAGGGGGCTGGCCTCCTACTAAACACGTGGGAGCCCAGCCCTCTGGGCGATGGGGTGTTGGACGCGCCTGATCGGCCAGGGGGCTGGCCTCCTGCGATAGCCGGGCCCCAAGAACACGGTGGGGAACGGGCGGTGGTGGAGGCCGGCGCGCTGCGCCTGCGTCCGATCCTGATGACCACCCTGACCACGGTGCTCGGCATGTTGCCGCTGGCGATCGGCCTCGGCGAAGGCGCGGAGATCAAGCGTACGGTTTGCGGGACGTACGTCAAGGCGTACTCTTAATCGGAGCCCACACACGCGCGAGGTGTGCCATGACGGGGAATACGGCTACAGAGGCGCGCAGCAACCTCTACCGGTTGATCGACGAAACGGCGGAATCCCATGAGCCAATCGTGATCACTGGCAAACGGAACAACGCAGTCCTGCTATCCGAGTCGGACTGGTCGGCCATTCAGGAGACCCTGTACCTGCTATCGGTGCCGGGTATGCGCGAGTCGATCCGCGAGGGGATGGAGACCCCGGCGGATGAATGCGACGAGGAGCTGGATTGGTGACATGGAAGCTGGTTGGCGACCTCAGCGGCGCACGCCGAAGATCGCCAGGACGAGGCCGACGACGGTCATTATCCCGCCAAGGATCAGGTACAGGCGCGTGTCATCGGTGTAGCGGCCGGTGAATTCCTGGTGCAGTTCCTCGGTCAGGCTTTCGGTGGCGTTGAAGCCCATGACCAGGAGGATGATCCCTCCTGCCATAAGGGCGAGTCCCAGAATCCGGGTCCAGTGCATGTTGTGTGCCTCGGTTGGCGAGTGATCCCCTGACGCTAGCACGGATTGGCGCGTTCGCAGCGTGCGGTAGGCCGCATCGGGGCTACACTGGGCACGTGTTCCACGCCCGTGGCGTAACCATCATGTTGCTGACGTTGCTGTTCATGTTCGCCATGCTGGCCCTGGGGGTCGCGCTGATGCTGTGGCACGCACGGCTGGTGTTTACGGTGGAGCTGCGTGACGGCACGGCCCGGGTGCGGCGCGGCAAGCCGCCGACGGCGTTCCTGCGCGGCTGCGAGGACGTGGCACGCCAGTACCGTCTCAAGCGCGGGCGGATCCATGCGGTACGCGCGGATGGCGGCGTTCAGCTGCGTTTCTCCCGCGATCTCCCGCAGAACACCCACCAGGCCTTTCGCAACGTCTGGACCCCGCCACCGGGCGGTGGCGGGGGCGGCGGCATGCGCGCGACGGGGTAGGGTCCCGGGCTACTGCGCGCAGAGGCCGCCGTCGACGACGTAGGTGTTGCCGGTGCAGCCGGAGGCGGCGTCGGACAGCAGGAACGCGGCCATGCCGGCGCATTCCTCGTTGTTGACGTAGCGACCCAGCGGGATGCGCGCCTCGAAGGACTGGTGCACCTCGTCGGCGTGGCCGGGGTTCGCCTGTTCCTCGATGGATTCCATCATGCGGTTGGCGACCGGGCCCGGGTTGAGGGTGTTGACGCGGATGTTCTCCGGCCCGAGTTCGGCGGCCAGGCACTTCATCATGCCCACCACCGCATGCTTGCTGGATACGTACGGCGAGAGGCCGCCGAAGCCGCGCAGTCCGGCCACGCTGGAGGTGATGACGATGCTGCCGCCGTTGCCCCGGCGCAGTGCCGGCAGGGCCGCCTCCGCACCCAGGCGCACGCCCTGCACGTTGACGGCGAAGACCTTGTCCCAGGCGGCATCGGTGCGGCTGTCGAACGGGCCGATCTCGCCCTCGATCCCGGCGTTGAGGAACACGCCATCGAGGCGGCCGAAGCGATCCACGGCGGTGGCGACCATGCGTTCGTTGTCCTCGCGCCGGGTCACGTCCACTGCCAGGCCCACCGCGCGCTCGCCGAGCGAGCGGGCGATGTCTTCCACCGGGCCCGCCTCGCGGTCGGTGATGACCAGGCTGGCGCCCTGTTCATAAAGCTTGCGCGCCGTGCTCTCGCCGATGCCCCCGGCGCCGCCGGTGATGGCGATGACCTTGCCTTCCAGACCGTTCATTTCACTTCTCCGTGTCGTTAACCGTGTGGTGAATTCGATGGGACCAACGTATCAGCTTCCGCCGCGGGTTCGCAGATGCAGCAGCCGGCCGATGAATGCGATCCCGAGGATGATCCAGCCGACGGGATACGGCAGCACGCCGGCGAAGAAGGCGGCGAGGGTGGCGAGCAGCAGCAGGCCGATGATCAGCAGCGGGATGTCCATGTACGTTCGAGCCGTGGGCCGGGCGAAGGTTCGTTGCGCCATCGTCCATAATGAAAGCCGTGGCAACGGACGGACGTGACGGGTTGCGGACTCGGGAGGGAAGCTTGGCGGAGCCGCTGCGGGTGGTGGTGTGCCCGGACAGTTTCAAGGGCAGTCTGGCGGCCGAGGAGGTGGCCGCGGCGATGGTGCGCGGCGTGCTTGCGGCGCGGCCGGATGCCCGGGTGCAAGCCCTGCCGATGGCCGATGGCGGCGAGGGCACCGCATGGCGTGTAAGCCGGGCGGCGGGCTGGGAATGGCGCCATGCGCAGGTCACCGGCCCCGACGGAACGGCGCTGCAGGCCGGCTGGGGACTGGACCCGCAGGGTCGCCGGGCGGTGCTGGACGTCGCCGCGGCCTGTGGTCTGGACCGGATCCCCGCGGGGCGCCGCGATCCCTGGCGGCTGGATACCCGGGGCGTGGGCGAACTGATGCGCGCGGCGCTGGATGCGGGGGCGCGGCATCTGCTGGTGGGCCTGGGCGGCAGTGGCACGGTGGACGGGGGCGCGGGCCTGCTGGCAGCACTGGGCGTGCGGTTCCGGGATGCGGACGGATGTGCGCTGGCGCCGCATCCGGCGGCGCTGGGGGGCCTCGCGCAGGCCGATTTCGCGGAGCTGGATCCGCGCCTGGGCGAGGTCGAGATCACGCTGCTGAGCGACGTGGACAACCCGCTGATCGGTCCGCAGGGGGCGGCGGCGGTGTTCGGGCCGCAGAAGGGCCTGGCGGTGGACGACGTCGCGGCGATGGATGCCTGCATGCAGCGCCTGGCGGGGGGCATCGAGGCCGCCGGGTGGCTGCGGCGGCCGGTGGATGCGCCGGGCGCCGGGGCGGCCGGCGGGCTGGGCTTCGCGCTGGGCTGCGTGCTGGGCGGGACCGCGCGCATGGGGGCGGCGTACGTGGCCGACCTGATCGGTCTGGATGCGGCGATGCGCGAGGCGGACCGGGTGATCACCGGCGAGGGCCGGCTGGATGGCCAGACCGCGCATGGCAAGGTGGTGGCCGAGGTGCTGCGTCGCGCCGGGGGGCTGGGCGTGCCGGTGGCGGCGGTGGCCGGTTCCGTGGATGCCGATGCGGACGAACTGGCCGCGCTGGGCCTGACCGACGTGCGCGCCCTGTGTGACGGGAGTCTGACCCTGGAAGAAGCCATGGCGCGTCCGGCGGATGCCATCGCGGCGCGCACCCGTTCCCTGATCGAAGAGGCCTGACCCCATGGATCTCGACCCCGTCATCCGGAACTGGCTGGAGCTTGCCGCGCAGGCCCCGTCGTCGCACAACAGCCAGCCGTGGCGGTTCCGCGTGGCGCGTGATGGGGTGGAGGTCTGGACCGACCCGGAGCGGGTCCTGCCGGTCTCCGATCCCGGCGGGCGCGAGCGGGTGATCAGCGTGGGCTGCGCGGTGATGAACCTGCGGGTGGCCGCGGCGGCTGACGGCCGGGGCCTGAACGTGCGTCCGGAACAGGCCGGTCCCGGACCGTACGTGCGCCTGCTGAACACGACCCACGCAGGCGCCGATCTGCAGACGCTGCCGCTACTGAAGGAGTGGATCCCTCGGCGCCGCTCGTGGCGCGGACGTTTCCGTCCGGACCCGGTGCCGCCGGAGGTTGTGGATGCGCTGGTCGCCGCGGCGCGCCAGGAGGGCGTCTGGTTGCGGCCGGTGACCGGGACGGAGCCGCGTCGCGAGATCGTACGGCTGGTGCGGGAGGCGACGCGTGAGCAGTGGCGCAACCCGGCCTGGCGGGCGGAGCTGGCGCACTGGATGCGCCCGGCGGCCGCAGGCGATGGGCTGCCGGTGGGGCGCTTCACCGGCGGTCTGACCCGCTGGGCCGTGCGCCGGCTGGTGTCGCCCCGGCGGATGGCCCGTGCCGAGGCTCGGGTGGCGAGCCGGGCGCCGGTCCTGCTGGCGCTGGGGACGGGGATCGACGGGCCGATGCAGTCGCTGGCCGCCGGGCAGGGCCTGCAGCGGGTGCTGCTGGAGGCCGCGCGTCACGGGTTCTGCGCGCGCTACCTGAATCAGCCGCTGCAGCTGCCGGAGCGACGCGCGGAGCTGGCAGAGCCGCTGAGTGGCGGGCATCCGCAGCTGCTGTTCGCACTGGGGCGCCCGGACGGGACGCCGCGGGCGACGCCCCGGCGGTCGGTGGAATCGTTGCTCCGGACGTGACGCCGGATCGGCCAGGGGGCTGGCCTCCTACGGGGTGTCGGGTCGGCCAGGGGGCTGGCCTCCTGCGGGGTGTCGGGTCGGCCAGGGGGCTGGCCCCCTGCGGGGTGTCGGGTCGGCCAGGGGGCTGGCCTCCTACTTGCCCCCGTGGGAGGCCGGCCCTCCGGCCGATTGTGCGCGCGGGCAATCGCCCGTGGAGGAATCAGGCCTCCGGCCGACCGTGGTGCAGCCGGAGGCGGGCCGGATGGTTTCAGGGCCGGCTGTAGGTATAGCCGTTGTTCTGCAGGTGCGAGATGTGGGCAACACCGCTCGGAATGATATCCGCCTCGCGAGCATCGTACAGATCTTCGTGGAGATCGATATTGCGCCCGGCCAGCGTGTTGGCGCAGACCTGGAACTCGACATCCTGGAGTTTCAGGTTGTCCACACGGGCACGCAGGTCATCGTGGTTCCGGGCCGTGTCGAGCAGGCCGAGGCCGTCCCCGTGCATGACTACCTTGATCTCCATGTTGTCTGCGCCGACAGCATTGATGTGGTTCTGAATGTTGCCCATCGCCCCCATATACCGGTCGGTGTCGTCGTAATTGACGTGATAGACGACCTTTTGCGTGCCATAACCGTTGTCGTTCGCGAGCGCCGTACCAGACATTGCGAGAGCGGCGGCTGCGGACAGAGCCAGCGGGATCATCATCCGGTTTTTCATGAGCGTACCTCTTCTTGTCATTTTTCTTTTGCACCCACGGGTGCCTGTCGCGTTTGCCAGGGGGCTGTTTATGTTGGCGCCCCTGGTACAGGAAGGGACGGGGTGAAAAAAGTTATATTCCTCATGCATGAGAGATTAGAATTTTCGCTCATGATGATGAAGGCCGTGGCCTGGACGGGTCGGCCAGGGGGCTGGCCTCCTACGACGGATGGGGCCCTGCCCCCGGTAGGAGGCCGGCCCTCCGGCCGATTGTGCGTTCGGGGAATCTCCTGCGCCGGGTCGGCCAGGGGCTGGCCTCCTACGGGACCGGGGTGGCGTGTACGGGGCCGGTTGGCTGGCCTATGCTTGAGACGGAAATGATCAGGGAAAGATGGGGGAAGAATGATGCAGGTTGTGGTCCGGGGAGTGAAGATCGAGTGCGTGACCGGCAACATCGTCGAGCAGCACGACATGGACGCCATCGTCAACGCGGCCAATGCCTGGCTGCGCCCGGGCGGGGGCGTGGCCGGGGCCATCCACCATGCGGCGGGGCCGGAGCTGGAGCGTGAATGCCAGGCGCTGGCCCCCATCGAACCGGGTCAGGCCGTGCTGACGGACGGGCACCGGCTGCGCAACCGTTACGTGATCCATTGCCTCGGGCCGGTGTACGGGCGTGACGAACCGGCCAGTCGCCTGCTGGCCTCGTGCTATCGCGAGGCCCTGGCGCGCGCCGAGGAGGCGGGGATCTTCAGCATCGCGTTCCCGGCGCTGTCCACCGGGGCGTTCGGCTACCCCATCGAGGACGCGGCGCGGGTGGCCCTGGAGACGGTGGTGCACCGGACCCCGCATCTGGAATCGGTGCGCTACATCCGCTTCGTGCTGAGCAAGGACGAGGACCGCGACATCCACGCACGCATCCTCAAGGAACTGACGGAGTAATACGGGCTCCGCGGTTCCCCGCTCAGGCGGTCAGGTCGATCTGCTGGACGCTGCCGGTTTCCCCGTCTTCGTTGATCCACAGTCCGGTGGACTCGACCTGGCCGAGCAGGGTGTTGTCTCCGCTGTGCCGCAGGTCGAACGGGGTGCTGACGTGGCCCAGGTAGATGGCGCCGACCCCGACCTCTCCCAGGGCGAGTAGCTGGTCGCGCCCCTGTTCGTCGCGCGTCCACACGCGCAGGCGGTCGTAGACCGGGTCGTCCGCGTCGATCCAGCTGTTGCCGTCGTGGTCGTGGCGGCGCAGCTCGGCAAAGCCGTCGCCGGTGAGCGGGCCGAACAACTCCGAGCCGTCGTCCACCTTGCCGCTGCCGGAGCGGTCGATGGCCAGGAACCCGCTGCCGGGCTGGAGAAAGGCCACCTGCTGTTCGTGGCCGTCGGCATCCAGGTCGAACTCGAAACGGGTGTCGGTGAGGGCGGCCGCCGGTGCATCGAAGTTGATGACCAGCGGATCGTGCAGCTCGGCGTCCATGCCGGCGCTGACGCGGGTGTGCTGCATGAACTCGCGGCTCATGCTGACGGAGAGGTCGATGTCGATCGCCTGACCGTCGGCGGTGCGCACCATGCCCCGGGCCTCGAAGGACGTGTGCTCGACTTCGATACGGGTTTCCTCCACCGACCAGGCGATGCCGGCACGGGCCACCGGGGCCGGTCCCCGTGCGTGAGCGGCGGGCGGCGAGAATTCGACCGCCTCGGCATCCTCGGCCGGGTCCGGGCGCAGCTCGGACGGGTCCAGGACCTCGATCTCCCGGCCGGTCAGGCGTTCCACGATCAGGCGCAGCAGCTCCATGCGCATGTTGTCCAGCGGGGTGAGTTCGGCATCCGCGGGTGCCGCGCCGACCGTGGAGCGGGCTTCGGTGTGCGGGGTGGCGGCCGGGGCTGACAACGATGGCAGGGCCCGGGGGGATTCGCCGGTTGCCGCGATTGCTGCGGGGGCTGCCGGCGGTGCTGGCAGGTTCGCGGCGGCGGCGCGGGTGGCGGTGACACGTGCCGAGCGGTGCGTGGCCTCGAAGGCGACGCGCTGGCTTGAAAGTTCCAGGGAATGTTCTGCGATGCGCATGGGCGGTGGCCCTCCGGGTACACAACTTCCCGGAGGTAACGGCTGGCGGGCGGCAAACTTTAGCCGCATGGCGGCAAATGGTTGCCGCCATGCCAGGTCAGGCGTGTCGGTCAGGCGGGCGAGTGGTCCGTCTCCCCGGCGGCGAGGCTGTCGGCGTAGTGGTCGCGGGCGAGGTAGGTGTAGATCGCCGGGACCACGAACAGGGTGAACAGCGTGCCGATGGCCATGCCGGCGGCGATGACCAGCCCCATGGCGAAGCGCGAGCCGGCGCCGGCGCCGGTGGACATCAGCAGCGGCACCATGGCCACCACGGTGGCGGTGGTGGTCATCAGGATCGGCCGCAGGCGCAGGCTGGCGGCCTCCTCGATCGCCTCGCGCAGCGGATGCCCCTGGCGCTGCAGCTGGTTGGCGAACTCCACGATCAGGATGCCGTGCTTGGCGATCAGGCCGATCAGCGTCAGCAGGCCCACCTGGGTGTAGATGTTCAGCGAGGTCACGCCCAGGCTGATGAAGATCAGCGCGCCGGCGATGGACATCGGCACCGTGGTGAGGATGATCAGCGGGTCGCGGAACGACTCGAACTGCGCGGCCAGCACCAGGAAGATCACGAGCAGGGCGAAGAAGAACGTCACCACCAGGTCGCCGCCCTCGGCCTTCAGCTGGCGGGATTCACCCGCGTAGTCCACGTTTACGTCCGGCGGCAGTACTTCGGCGGCGATCTCGTCGATCAGGGCCAGGGCCTCGCCGAGGGTCACGCCCGGGGCCGGCACGCCCTGCAGGGTCACCGCGTTGAGCTGCTGGAAGCGGTTCAGCTCGCGCGGGGTGACGCTTTCCTCCAGGGTCACGATGCTGGACAGCGGCACCGGCGTGCCGTCGGCGGTGCGGGTGAACAGCTCCTCCAGCTGCTCCGGGGTCAGGCGGTCGGAGCGCTGTACCTGGGGGATCACCCGGTAGCTGCGGTTCTCCATCGCGAAGCGGCCGGTGTAGCCCCCGGAGAGGAACGTGGCGAGGTCGGCGTTCAGCGTGGTCATGTCGATGCCGAGCTGGGCCGCGCGCTCGCGGTCGATCTTCAGGTCCACCCGCGGTTTGTCGAAGTCGAGATCGGTATCCAGGAAGATGAAGCGCCCGGTGGCCATCGCGCGCTCGGTGATCTCGTCACTGAACGTTTCCAGCTCCTCGAACGAGGCCGTGGAGTTGAACACCACCCCGATCGGGGCGCCGTCGCCCGGGGTCGGCAGCTGCGGTGGCTGGACCGCGAACACCTCCAGTCCCGGGATGCGCTCCAGCGCCGGTTGCAGGTCTTCTTCCAGGATCGTGTCGGTGTCGCGCTCGCGCTGTTCCCACGGGCTCAGCACGAAGCCACCCAGCGCCTGGTTGGTCGCGCCGGCCATGCCCGGGCCGCCACCGAAGCCGTTGACGATGAAGATGTTGTCCATCTCCGGGATCTCGTCGAACAGGCGGTCGGTCAGGGCCGTGTTCCGTTCCAGGTGGTCGATGCCCATGTGCGGGTCGCCCTCCATGATGGAGAAGGCGAAGCCCTGGTCCTCGGGCGGTTCCAGTTCCGACTGCGAGGTGACGAACAGGAAATAGCACGAGACCAGCACGATGGCGCCGAACATCGCGATGGTGAAGCGGTCGTTGAGGGCCCCGTGCAGGCGCCGCCGGTAGCGCCGGCGCAGGCCGTCGAAGCGGTCGTCCAGCCAGGTCTCGATGCGTCCGCGCTGCTGGCCGTCGCCGTGGCGCAGGATCTTCGAACACATCATCGGTGACAGGGTGATGGCGACGATCCCCGAGATCACCACGGTGGCCGCCAGGGTGAAGGCGAACTCGATGAACAGCGTGCCGGTCAGCCCGCCGATGAAGCCCAGCGGCAGGAACACCGCGACCAGCGTGGTGGACATCGCCACGATCGGCCAGGCCAGCTCGCGCGCCCCCTGCAGCGCGGCCTCCATGCGCGACATCCCCTCCTCGATATGCCGCGAGATGTTCTCCAGCATGATGATCGCGTCGTCCACCACGATGCCGATCGCCAGGACCATCGCCAGCAGGGTCAGGAGGTTGAGCGAGAAGCCCATCAGCAGCATCAGCATGAAGGTGCCGACCAGCGACAGCGGCACGGCCACCGCGGGGATGATCACGCTGCGCAGCGAGCCCAGGAACATGTAGATCACCGCCAGCACGATCAGGAGCGCGAGGGCGATGGTGATCAGCACCTCGTTGATCGCGCTCTCGATGTAGTCGGTGGAGTCGTAGACGATCTCGCCGTTCAGACCCGACGGCAGCCGTGGTTCCACGCGCTCGTCGAAGACCTCGCGCACCTCGGCGATCACGTCCAGGGCGTTGGCGTCCGGCGCCAGCTCGATCCCCATGAAGGTGGCCGCCTGACCGTTGAAGCGCACCGAGGAGTCGTAGGTCTCCGAGCCCAGTTCCACTTCGGCCACGTCGGCCAGGCGCACCAGGTCGCCGTCGGCCTCGAACAGTACCAGCTGCTCGAATTCCTCGACGCTCTGCAGGTCGGTGTCGGCGGTGAGGTCGAGGCTGACCATCGAACCCCGGGTCTGGCCGACCGCGGAGAGCACGTTGTTGCCCTCCAGCGCCTGGCGCACGTCGCGCCCGCTGACCCCGTAGGAGGCCATGCGGTCCGCGTCCAGCCAGGCCCGCATGGCAAAGGGCTCGCCGCCGAGGATCTCGGCGCGCTGCACGCCGTTGACGGTGGACAGCTCCGGCTGCACCTCGCGCACGAGGTAGTCGGTGATCTGGTTGTTGTCGAGCTGTTCGGAATAGAACGACAGGTACATCGCCGCGACGTCGTCGCCCACCGACAGGTCCACCACCGGGTCCTCGGCCTCGGCCGGGAGTTCGGAGCGGATCTTGTCGACCTGTGCGGAGATCTGGGTCAGCGCCTCGTTGGGGTCGTAGTCCAGCTCCAGGTGCGCCTGCACCGTGCTGGTGCCCGCCATGCTGGAGGAGACGATGTAGTCGATGCCCTCGGCCTCGGCGACCTCGCGCTCCATCGGGGTGGTGATGAAGCCCTCGACCAGATCGGCTTCCGCGCCGATGTACGAGGTGCTGACGGTCACCACCGCGTTCTGCACCTCGGGGAACTGGCGGACGTTCAGGTCCACCACCGCGCGGATGCCGAACAGCAGGATGAACAGGCTGACCACCGTGGCCAGCACCGGTTTCTGAATGAAGACGTCGGTGAAACGCATGGTCGCGGTCCGGCTCAGCGAGTGTCCGGGCGCGGGTCGCGCTCGGCATCCGGCCGGGCGTCTTCGGTGATGTTCACCGGGGTGTCGTTCTGCAGCTTGAGCAGGCCGCTGGCGGCCACGGTCTCGCCTTCCTCCAGCCCGTCGCGGATGCGGATCAGGTCGCCGCGCCGTTCGCCGGTCTCGACCAGACGCTGTTCCACCCGCTTCTGCCCGTCATCGTCCTCGAACACCACGAACGCCGACTGGCCCCACGGGGCGTGGCGGATGGCGGTCTGCGGCACCACCAGTCCTTCCTCGGCCTCGCCGCGTTGCAGCGTCACGCGGGCGAACTGTCCCGGGCGCAGGCGGTGGTCCTCGTTGTCGAGGGTGGCCTGCACGCGGAACATGCGCGACGCGGGACGCACCCGCGGCTCGATGGCGGTGATGACACCGGTGCCAACGGCGTCGTGCGCATCGGTGCGGATACGCACTTCCTGGCCCGGTTCGACTTCGCTCAGGCGTCGTTCGGGCAGGGTGAAGTTGAGGTGGATCGGATCCAGGGTCTGCAGTTCGACCACCGGGTCGCCGGGGCCGACGAACTGGCCCTCGTCGATCTGGCGGATGCCCAGCTGGCCGTCGAACGGCGCGCGCAGGCGCTTCTGCCGGATGCGCTCTTCCTGCGAGCGCACGGCGGCGCGGGCCTGTTCCGCTTCGGTCTGCCGGCGCTGCAGTTCGGAGTCGGAGATGCTGTCGCGCTCGGCCAGCCCGCGGGCGCGCTGCAGCTCGCTTTCGGCCAGCATGGCCGCGGCCTGCAGGCTCTCCAGCTCGGCGCGGTCGAGGGCGGTGTCCAGCTCCACCAGGGTCTCGCCTTCGACCACTTCGGTGCCACTGGAGAACAGGATGCGATCCACCAGGCCCTGGCTCTGGAAGCTCAGGGTCGCGCCGCGCACCGCCTCGAGACTGCCGATGGCGCGGGTCTCGGGTGTCCACGCGTCGGTCTCGACGGTGGCTGCGTTGATGGTGGCCTCGGGTTCGGGCATCTCCTCGAAATATTCGGCGATCTGCTGGTCGATGAAGGCCTTGAATCCGAAGATCCCGCCCAGCACCACGGCCACGCCGAACAGCATGTAGAAGAAACGGCGGCTCACTGGAAGGTCTCCTGCAGCACGGCGCGCACGCGCTCGGTCTCCGCGCGCACCACCGAGGGTTCGTCGGGGTCCACGCGCGGCTCCCAACGCCAGCCGGTCATCAGGGCGTGGAAGTGCCGGATCAGGTGATCCAGCGGCTGGCCGATGTCATACGCCTCCAGCAGGCCGCGCGCGTTCGCGAGGTTCTGCATGCCCAGGTTCAGGGCCCAGGGGCCGAGCCCCATCTCTTCGGCGGAGATTTCCCGTGCCACGGGAAGGTCCCCATTTTCCCGGGCCCTTTCCACCACGCCACTCACGGCATCGCTGATGGGCTGGGCGGCCGTGAGCAGGGCCTCCCGGCGTTCCTGCGAGATCTGCGCCCAGACCGCTTCGGTGAGCAGGTACTGCATCAGGCGGTAGTGGTCCGGGTTGGCGGCGGCGAAATCGAGATCCGTCAGTACGATCGCCAGCATCTGCGAGCGCGTGCCCAGGGGCAGCTCCGGCAGCCGGCGGAAGCGTTCGGCGTGCTGGATGGTGGTGCGTGTCGCCACCGCGGCCAGCAGATCCTCCTTGGAGGCGAAGTGCTGGTACAGCGTGCCGGTGGCGTATTCGCAGGCGGCGGCCAGCTTCGACATCTGCAGGGCCAGCAGGCCATCCGTGCGGATCAGCTCGTGGGCCTTGTCGATGAACAACTGTTCGCGTGCCTGGCGCTCGCGTTGCTTGCGGTCTTCGGTTCCCATGACGCTGCAGACTAGCGAACCCGGAACGGTTTGTGAACTGGGTTCATGGATTGTGTCGGATTCGTGCCGTCGACTGGAACACGCTGCGGCCGCTCGACGTCTGCCGGGGGGCCGGTTCCCTACCCCTGCCGGCCAGCGGGAAAGTATCCTTGAGGGGAAGGCAGGCCACGAGGAAGGCCCATGAAGACACTGCGCGAACGGATGGCCGACAACGGCTTCGAATCGAATATCGACTATGCCCATCATGTGGACTGTGTGCTGGCGCAGGCGGGCGGCGTGATCCCCACGCTGAACGTCGAGGGAGATTCGGGCCGGCGCAAGACGGCCTTTGCCAACGCGCTGGCCGCGGCACTGGAAGTCCCGCACGTGCTGTATCACGACTTCACCCAGGCGCAGGACCCGGTGCCGACCGCACAGCCGGCATCCAACCCGGAGGAGGGCGGCCGCGAGGAACCGCCGATCCCGGCGTTCGACCGCGAGGTCTCCAGTGCCTGCGCGTATTCCGAGGGCGAGCGCACCATCCTGATCCTGGATCAGCTGCAGGCGGCGGACTTCCGCGAGCACCTGCGGCTGTACCGCTTCGTGGTGGATGGCGAGTGGTCCATGGGCGGGGCGTCGTTCGTGGCCAGTCGGGAGCGGCTGATGCTGGTCCTGATCTCCGAGGAACCGGTCTATCATTCGTTGAAGAAGGTCGGTTTCAGCGTGTGGGTGCCGCGTGCCTCGGTGGGCGAGTCGGATTACCGCCCGGAGGACTTCGGCCTGGGGCCGGAGGCCGAAGGGCTGATGAACGGGCTCGGGGAGCTGTTCCGGACGCTGGGTGTGCAGCCCACGCCATCGGAGTTCCAGCGGCTGCTGGACGATATCCGCAACCGCGTGCGTACCCGCGAGGAGCTGACCCATTCGATCTTCGGCCGGACCGAGGGGATCGACCACATGCTGCTGGTGTCCGATGCGATCCAGCAACGCATGGAACGGCTGATGCCGGAGCTGTGGGAGTTCGTGGGGTCCGAGCACGTGGAACTTTCTGGCGTGCCCCCGGATCCCGAGTAGACGGATACCGGGCCGCAGGGCCCGGCGTCGCACGCAGGGGAGGATGGCCATGGTACGGACGGGACGGACAGTGGCCGCAGGCTGGCGGCTTGCGGGCGTGGCGGGATTGATCGTGTTGCTGGCGGGCTGCGGGCGCGCCTTTCCGGAGCCGGCGCCGGATCGGGAGTTCGCCGACGGGCTGTCGGCCGAGACCCTGTTCGAGCGAACGCTGGAGGCGCACGGGGGCGACCTGCGCGAGGATCCGCGCGACTTCAACATGGCCACCGACGGCGAATGGGGACGCATGATCCAGCGCATCCAGCCGCTGGTGGCGGACACCGGATTCCGCGGTCGCTCGGAAGAACGCTACCGGCCGGCGGATTCGCTGTATGTCCGCGAGTACACCGGGCCCGAGGGCGTAAAGCACGTGTTCCGCCACGAGGGCACGATCAGCGTGTACTACAACGGGGAGTTCGAGACCGATCCGGACCGGGTCGCCGCCACCGCGATGACCATCGACGCCGGCGAGCTGTTCCATTTCGGCCCCAGTTTCGTGAAGCACCGCGCCACCGATCTGCAGCGCCTGCCGGACCGGCGCGAGGACGGGGTGGACTACCACCGGGTGCTGGCGACCATCGAACCGGGCTTCGGCTTTGCCGAACGCGACGAGGTGGTGATGTGGATCCATCCGGAGACCGACCGGCTGTACCGCGTGCACATCACGCTGGAGGGCTTCGAGCGCACGCAGGGCGCGCACGTGGACACCACGTTCCTGGAGTACGAGGAGGTCGGGCCGTATGTCCTGCCGTCGCGCTTCGAGGAACGGGTGCGTGGCCCGCTGCGCCTGCACGTCCACGACTGGTGGGTGACCGGACGCGACATGGACCGTGGCTGGGACATCGAGGACGTGCGCGGACCAGGGTTCTCGGGCGCGGCCGAGCCGCCGGCCGCCGAGGAATAAGCCGTTCGCTGATAGACTGGCGCCTTTTCCGGATACGGATAACCGCAAGAGGGCGTGATGGCGCAGGGTTTCTGGGCACGACTGGGGCGGCAGATGCCGCTGATCCTGGCGGTGGCAACGGTGATCTCGCTGCTGGGGGCCATGCTGGTGCGTGGCGGGAGTTCACTCGGGTTCGTGGCGGCGTTCGTGGTGCTGCTGCCGCTGACACTGGCGGCGACGCTGATCCGCTGGTGGCCGGGCGG
Source organism: Thioalkalivibrio sp. ALE23 (assembly GCF_000378545.1). Lineage (NCBI taxonomy): Bacteria > Pseudomonadati > Pseudomonadota > Gammaproteobacteria > Chromatiales > Ectothiorhodospiraceae > Thioalkalivibrio > Thioalkalivibrio sp. ALE23. The sequence goes on from NZ_KB900034.1 coordinate 20,323, forward strand.
GCGCTCGGCCCGCGAGGTCTGTCGTGGCGAGCGCGTGCGCCGCGCCCTGTGGATGCTGGCGGTGGCGCTGATGCTCTCCGCGGTCATCACCCTGGTGGCGGGTGTGGCCTGGTCCGGGGCGCGCGTCGGCAACATGCTGCTGGTCGCGGGCATCCTGCTGTTGCCGCCGGCGGTGCTGATCAGCCTGCTGGTGATCCTGGGGCGGCGTTCCATCGAACTGCGCGAAGAGCTGGAGCCCGGGGCGCATGTGGAGCTGGAGACCAATGCCCACTGGGCGGTGTTTCTGCCGACGCTGGGGGTGCTGGGGCTCACGGCGCTGCTGGCCATCGGCCCGCTCGGGGTGTGGGGGCTGGGCGCGGCCGCGGTGCTCTACCTGGTGATCCTGCCGGGGCTGGCGATTCGGGGGCTGGCCAGTTTCGTCAACTCCGAGGCGGTGCTGACCGATCGTTACCTCCACGTTGCGAGCGGGCTCCTGTGGCAGCGCGCGGTGCGCTTCGATCTCAAGAGAGTCGGCGACATCGGCGTGAAGCAGCACTGGCTGGGTCGGCGCCTGGGCTTCGGCAAGGTCACGGTGGTGGATGCCGACGGGCACGCGAAGGTGGTGCCCGGCCTGCGCGACCCGGCCGGTCTGGTGCAGCGGGCCCGGGCCCGGCTCTGATCCCCAATAGGTTACCTCTATCAAGGCCATGTGAAGTCGATAATGGCTTTTATGGCTGCTCCTGCTATACCTCAGGACAGGGATACGCATGGATCGAACGAGATCGCTTGCGTGCGTGTCCACGAATACAACGCAAGAAGGAGAGAGAGATGGCAGGAGACAAAGCGAACGCCGAAGGCAAGTGCCCGGTGATGCACGGAAGCCGTACCCGCAACGATGCCGGCGGCGGTGGCCCGCGTGACTGGTGGCCCCACCAGCTGAATCTGGGCATCCTGCACCAGCACGGGATCGAGTCCGACCCGCTGGGGCCGGAGTTTGACTACGCCGAGGCGTTCAGCCAGCTGGACCTGAAGGCGGTCAAACAGGATCTGGCCGATCTGATGACCGACTCGCAGGACTGGTGGCCGGCCGACTACGGCCATTACGGCCCGTTGCTGATCCGCATGGCCTGGCACGCCGCCGGGACCTATCGCACCGCCGACGGCCGGGGCGGGGCGTCCACGGGCAACCAGCGGTTCGCCCCCATCAACAGCTGGCCGGACAACGCCAACCTCGACAAGGCGCGGCGTCTGCTGTGGCCGATCAAGCAGAAATACGGCAACAAGATCTCCTGGGCCGACCTGTACATCCTGGCCGGCAACGTGGCGCTGGAGTCCATGGGCTTCGAGACCTTCGGCTTCGGCGGCGGGCGCGAGGACATCTGGGCGCCGGAAGAGGACATCTACTGGGGTGCCGAGGACGAGTGGCTGGCGACCAGCGATCACGCGAAGAGCCGCTATTCCGGCGAACGTGAACTCGAGAACCCGCTGGCCGCGGTACAGATGGGCCTGATCTACGTGAACCCCGAGGGTCCGGACGGCAACCCCGATCCGCTCAAGTCGGCGCACGACATCCGCGAGACCTTCGAGCGCATGGCGATGAACGACTACGAGACGGTGGCCCTGACCGCCGGCGGACACACCTTCGGCAAGGTGCACGGCGCGGGCGACGCCGCCCACGTGGGACCGGAGCCGGAGGCCGCGCCGCTGGAGGAGATGGGTCTGGGCTGGAAGAGCAGCTATGGTTCCGGCAAGGGCCGCGACACCATCACCAGCGGGCTGGAGGGTGCCTGGACCCCGACCCCGCGCCAGTGGGACATGAGCTACCTGGAGGTGCTGTTCAAGTACGACTGGGAGCTGTCGAAGAGCCCGGCCGGGGCCTGGCAGTGGGTGCCGAAGAACCTCGCCGACGAGGACCACGCCCCGGACGCGGAGGACCCGTCGCAGAAGGTGGGCATCATGATGACCACCGCCGACATGGCGATGCGCGAGGATCCCGAGTACCGCAGGATCGCCCTGCACTTCAAGGAGAACCCGGAGGAGTTCGCGGATGCCTTCGCCCGCGCCTGGTTCAAGCTGACGCACCGTGACATGGGGCCGAAGGATCGCTATCTCGGACCGGAAGTCCCCGCCGAGGACCTGATCTGGCAGGATCCGGTGCCACCGGTGGATCACGTGCTGATCGATGCGCAGGATGCCGACCGGCTGAAGGCCGGGATCCTCGCGACCGGACTGACGGTGCAGGAGCTGGTGGCCACCGCCTGGTGTTCGGCGTGCACCTTCCGTCAGTCGGACAAGCGTGGCGGGGCCAACGGGGCGCGTATCCGCCTGGCGCCGCAGAAGGACTGGGAGGCGTTCGAGCCGCAGCAGCTGGCGAAGGTGCTGGACCGGCTGGAGGGCGTGCGCAAGGCCTTCAACGACGAGCAGTATGGCGACAAGCGCATCTCCCTGGCCGACATGATCGTGCTGGGCGGGGCGGCCGCCATCGAGAAGGCGGCGGCGGATGCCGGGCACCCGGTGTACGTGCCGTTCCTCCCCGGACGCACGGATGCGACCGAGGAGCAGACCGACGCCGAGTCCTTCGAGCCGATGAAGCCCGAAGCCGATGGTTTCCGCAATTACCGCCGGGCGCGCTTCACCGTGGCCGAAGAGGAGATGCTGCTGGACCGTGCCCAGCTGCTGGGTCTGACGGCCCCCGAGATGACGGTGCTGGTAGGCGGCATGCGGGCACTGGATGCCAACCACGGGGGCTCGAAGGATGGCGTGCTGACCGAGCGTCCCGGACAGCTGACCAACGATTTCTTCGTGAACCTGGTCGACATGGGCATCGAGTGGCAGCCCGTGGGCGAGGAGTCCGACCGCTTCGAGGGACGTGACCGCGCCACCGGCGAGGTGAAGTGGACCGGGACCCGCGTGGACCTGGTGTTCGGCTCCAACTCGCAGCTGCGGGCCCTGGCCGAGGCCTATGCTCAGGACGACGCGGCGGAGAAGTTCGTCTGGGACTTCGTCGATGCCTGGAACAAGGTGATGAACGCCGATCGCTTCGATCTGATGTAAGCCGAGTGCCGTAAAACCGGAGCCCGCCCCGCTTTGTTCGCCTGTGGGAACCTGCTTGCAGGCGAACAGAGGGCGGGCGCCGGTTCCTTTTTCCCGGCCCTACTCCTGTTCGGGCAGGGTGGTGTCGAACTCCACCTCCACCGAGCGCGTGCGCGACGGATCCGTCTCCTCGCTCAGCGGATTCTCCCGGTGGTGCAACTCGCCCGAAACCCGGCCGCTGATGCGGGCGGTGTCCCCGTCGACCTCCAGGCGGTCGAACTCGTACTCCACATTCTCGAGCTGGTCGTTGCCCACGAAATCGGGGCCGCCGGCCTGTTCGTGATAATAGCTGACCTCCACCCTGCCCACGTTGTCATTGAAGGTCGTCACGCTGACGATCAGCGAGCCCATGGGGTTCGGCGTGCTGCCGTCGCGCAGTCCGTGCAGGTTGAACAGGCGGGCCCCGCCGGGCAGGTCGGTGAAGAAGGCCGGCCCCCCGTCATCCGTGTCGAAGCGCTCCCAGGTCCGTTCGTCACCATCGATCGTGCCGCTCATCACCACCTCGCCGGCGACGGCCTGTCCGCCGGCCAGCGCGAGGGTGGCACCGGCCGCCAGCCCTACCAGCAGGGCGGTACGGGTGCGGGTGTTCGGTTTCGTCGGCTGCATGCTGCCTCCAGTGGAAGGGATGTGGCGAACAGCCTAAACTGCGCCCCTCCCGCCGTCGCCCCTCAAACGCAGGGGAGATCCGTCGAGCCACCGCATGCACAGGGACGAGAAGCCGCGATGAATACCAATACCTTCTATAACCGCCTTTCCGAGAAGATCAGCGATCTGATCCTGGCGGTCATCGCGCTGGGGCTGCTGGTGGTTTCGGTGAAATACGTGCAGTTCCTGACCGATCACCCGTCCACCATCCGGGACCCGGAGTTCTGGAAGCGCATCGTGCTGACGGCGCTGGTCACGGTCTTCACCGCCTACAAGTTCGTCGCTTATTCGGCCTATTTCTGCAATCCCGACAACGGCGCCCGCCTGGCCGGGCTCAGCCCGCGCCGCATCGTGGCCCTGTTCCTGCTGGATCTGGTCGAGGTCACGCTGGTGGCCTGGCTGTACGCCATCCTGCTGATCGGTCACCTGACTTCGCTGGGCGGGCGCGAGGCCGCCACCAGCGTGGAGCTGGGCGCCACCATGCTGCCTTTCCTGTTCCTGTTCCTGGCGCTGTGGCACCTGACCGTGCTGGTCTGGTACTGGGTGGCCCGCGGCGGTTACCGCGACATGCTGATCCACGTCACCTTCGCGCTGGCCTACCTGGCCATGATGACCCTGCTGCTGGCCGCCGACACCGTGCGCTACAAGGAGCTGTTCGACTGGGCCGCGATCGCCTTCTTCGCCGGCTGTGTGGCGCTGCTCTACTGGGTCAAGGGCATCCCCGACATCCGCAACGCCCTCGAAAAACCTGCCTGACACGGGGCTGCCCGGCGCGCATCACTCGCAGGTGCCGACGGCTTCGGGCGGACAGCGCGAGCCGTCCGGCCACAGCGCACGGCCGAGACGGGCGCCGTCGAGCACGGCGTCTTCCGGATTGGCGTCGCGCAGGTCGGCGTGGCGCAGGTCGGCGCCGGAAAGGTCGGCGTCGGTCAGGTCCGCGCCGCGCAGGCTGGCCCCCCGCAGTTGGGCCTCGCGCAGCCGCGCGTCGGCCAGGTTCGCCCGGCTCAGGTCGGCGAATTCCAGCAGGGCCCCGTCCAGCCGGGCCCCCTGCAGGCGGGCACCGGGCAGCCGGGCCTCGCGCAGGCTGGCGCGCGTCAGGTCCGCCTCGCGCAGGTCGGCCACTGGCATCTCGCAGCGGTTCCAGTTGACCTCCGGAGCCGGCGGGGCCGAGCAGTCGCGGGCGGGGGTCTCCGGTGGCGGCTCGCGCAGCAGCCACAGCACCAGGATCGCCACCGCCAGCGTCACCCCCAGCGTGATCCAGCGGCGAGGCCCGCGGAGGATCGCGGGCACGTGCCGTGCCGGGAGGGTCAGCAGTTCCGCCCACTGCTGACGATGGGTCACGGTCTCGGGCGATTCGGGCCGGCGCCGCTCGCCCTGACGACGTTCAAGGAGTTCCGGTGGGGTGTCCTCGTCGGGCGCGCGACGTTCGCGCAGGCGCTCGTCCTCGCGCAGTCGGGCCTGCTGCAGGCGTTCCACCCCCTCCGGGGTGTCGGCATGCAGCAGTTCCTCCGGGATCAGCCCGGGCACCTCGCGCAGCGGGTACCACAGGTGCGGCGTCGGCCCGACTTCGTCGTCCGGAGTGAGCCGCCCGAGGATCAGGTAGCGCCGGATCAGATGCGCCGGAAACGGCCCGTGCACCTCGCCGTCACGCCGGGTGTACCACAGCTCGTAGCCCTCGCTGTCCCGTTCCGGCGTCTCGCCCGGCTCATCGCTCATGGCTGTCCCCTTCCGCACCTGCGTGCAGTGTAGAGGAATACCCGGGTACGCGGGATCGGGTTTCAGGCGAGCCGTTGCTCGATGCGTTGCGCACGTGCCAGCAGGTCCCGCTTGCGTTCCGTGTCTTCGAGTCGGGCGGCCACGAAACGCGCGGTCCGGATCACCAGGCCCCAGCGCGGGCGCCTCGGAAGCGTCTCCGGATCGCAGTAACGGTCCAGCGTGCGGGTCTTGCGTGTGGTGTCATCCAGGGTCACGGTCCACAGGCCGCTTTCTTCCGCCAGATCGGCCCGGGTGAGGCCGGTTTCCAGCTCCCAGTCGCGCAGGCTCCGGGTCAGCAGGGTCGCTAGCTGCGTGCGCAGGTCATCTTCGTCACCGTCCGGCCGGTGTGTCTCCTTTTCTTCCAGGGCCCAGCGCATCTGTTCGTTCTCGTGGACCTGCAACTGGGACTGCACCCGGGCCAGCAGTTCCTGGCGGTAGAACGGCTTGGGCAGGTAGTCGTTGGCTCCGGCCTGCAGCCCTTCGACGATGTCGTGTTCACGCGTTCGCGCGGTGACGAGGATGATCGGCAGCGAGGCCGGGTCGTGTTCCTCGCGCAGTCTGCGGCAGACGGTCAGACCGCTCATGTCCGGCATCATTACGTCCAGTAGAACGAGCTGCGGGGCTTCGCGGGCGATGCATTCCAGTGCCTGTTCGCCGGAACTGGCCCGGTTCGTGCGGTAACCCTCCAGTCCCAGCTGGGTCTCCAGGACACGCGCGGCGCTGTCTTCGTCTTCAACAATCAGGATGTGCGCGCCGGTGGTTGCGTCGGGCCGGGTTGCCGTGGATTCCCCGGCCGGTTCCGGGCCGGTGGGCTGCGCCGGGGTGGTCGACGTCGGGCCGGCAGAGGGGACGGACGCGCGAGCGATCTCGAGGCAGAAACGGGCCCGGGTCCCGCCGTCCGCTCCGCCGGAGAGCTCCAGGCGGGCACCGTGGCGCTCCAGGATCTGTCGGCTGATGGCGAGTCCGAGACCGACCCCGCCGCGTCCGGCATCCGCGGATTCGTAGCCCTGTTCGTAGGGTTCCTGGAGACGTTCGGGATCCAGTTCGGCGATCCCGCTTCCGGTGTCTTCGACTTCCACACAGACGGTTTCACCCTCGCGGCGCGCCCGCAGGACGATGCGGCCCGCATCGGTGTATTTCACTGCGTTGCCCAGCAGGTTGAACAGCACCTGATGCAGGCGGTCGGTGTCGGCCCGTACCGCCGGAAGATCCGGCTCGATCTCGGTTTCCAGTGCCAGCGGCCGGTCACCGAGCAGGGGGCGCACGGATTCCGCGGCCGTGAGCAGAAGCGGGGCCGGCGCGATCGCCTCGGGCCGGATGTGCAGGTCCCCGTGTTTCAGGCGTGTGAACGAAAGAATGTCATCCACCAGCCGGCTCAGGCGGTGCCCGCTGGACTGGATCAGGTCCAGTGCGCGTGCCTGGCGCGGGTCCTCGCGCGGGAGCGATTCGGCCATGCCGATCATGGCATGCAGCGGGGTGCGCAGCTCGTGGGAGGTGCTGGCCAGGAAGTCATCCTTGAGGCGGTTCGCGCGACGCAGCTCGGATTCCAGCCGCTGGCTGCGTTCGAAGGCCCGCGCGTAGCGGCGCGAGAGGGTGATGGCGTGCAGTGCCACCGCAGCCAGGACGCCGGTATTGGCGACCGCGTTGCGTACTCCCATCTCGTTGAACCACAGGATCTGCAGGATCGCACTGCCGGCAACGACTGCGGAGCCGAGCAGGATGGGACCCGCGTCCGGCACTCCCCGCCACCAGGCCCGTGCCACGAACGCCAGGGCCAGCGCCAGCATTCCGGTGAGGAAATAGAGAAGCCAGCCCACGGCTTCGCTGCGGGTCATTTCCGTGCCCAGGAGGGTGATGGCCAGATAGATGATCAGCGGGGCCAGCACCCAGCGCGTGTAGCGCATGGGCAGTTCACGCGGGAACAGCGACGACAGGAACAAAAGATAGAAGGCCGCGGCCGTCAGGGCGGTCAGGCCGTCCAGCGGACGCGCGATCTCGATCGGCACGTGCCAGCCCATATGCACCAGCAGCTGCCCTGTCAGCGCGGTCTGCATTCCCCAGGCGACGATCATGAAGCCGAAGAACAGGTACATGGTCTCGTTCTGGCGCAGACGGAACAGCACCAGCTGGGACAGCCCGAGGAGGACCAGGCCGCCCGAGAGGGCGGCATTGCCGATCAGGTCACGCGCGACGTTGTGCTCCATCACTTCGGGCGTGGCCAGCTCGAGAGGGTGCGGGAAGCCCGCTGCGCGCGAGGTGAAGTTGCTGACATGAAACAGCAGCTCCAGCTCCTCCCCGGGGTTGTCGATGACCACGTGCCGCTCGCCGTAGTCCGGGCGGCTCTCGTCGGCCGAGCTCCCGGGTTCGCCCACCTGCGCCACCCGTTCGCCATCCACGTACAGGCGGTAGGCCGAATACACCATGGGCACGCGCAGCACCACTCGTGCGGGCGGGTCTTCCAGTGCCACGCGCAGACGAAAGCCGCCATGGCCGGCAGCGGGAAGGGCGGTTCCGTCGATGGCCAGCCCGGTCCAGCTCCCGGGCAGCTCCATGCGGGCGTCCGGTTCGTCCTCCGCGCCCGGTTCCGGAAACTTCTGCCAGAAGAACTCCCAGGGGCTGTCCAGGGAGTGTACGTCCTCCCCGAGGTCGAGGGGCGGTGTGCCGGCGTCCGCCGTCGGGGCCGAAAGCCCGAACAGCAGGGCGAGCACCAGCGCGAAGACCACTGTCACCGCCGCTTCCGGCGGGCCGCGACGCGCGCGGGCCGGGTTCATGTCTGCGGGGTGTTGCGGGGTCCGGGCATCTCTGGATCCATCCAAAGTACTGTTTCCAAAGAAGTATACATTCTGTTCCGGATTGTTCCTAGGCAGCGCTCGCGGCCCGCGGGCAGTTTGACGCGTTCATGAGAACGCCCGGGCCGCATTCGTTTGGCGGGCGAAAAAACGGAACTCCAACGGAGAACGGACACCATGAACCAGACCTTCCGCCTCGTCTTCAATCGCGCTCTTGGAACCTGGCAGGTTGCCGCCGAGATTGCCCGCGGCCGTCGCAAGGGGTGTGGTCGTCGAACCCGGTCCATGGGCGCTCCGGGTCGTTTTCGAGGCGTTCTGACAGGGGCGCTTGCCGTTGTGTTGCTGTTTCCGACCAGTGCTCACGCGTTGTGGGACTGGTTATGGACCGGCGAAGACAGTGCCGACTGGTTCGCCGCCGGTAACTGGTGGGACGACGATGGGGAGTCCACGGGTGCGCTCCCCGGGGGCGGTGACTCGGTGCTGATTGCCCGGGAAGGCGTGCATGGAGGCAATCCCTGGCCGGTGATCGACGGAGAAGAGGCGACTGTCGACTGGCTTAGCGTGGGGGCGGATCCGGAAACTGCCGAGCTGACCATCCGGAACGGCGGGGTTCTGGACGCGAGGAATGTGGGTATCGGGAGCGACCTGACGGACAGTGACGCCGGCGTCCGTGGCCGCGTGACGGTCACCGGCGAGGGCAGTGAACTGGTGGTGGATGACCCTGATGGTGGCTTGTCCGTCGGCTACTACTCGAACAGCACGGCGGAGCTGTTCATTGAGGATGGAGGAGTGGTGCAGGCGAGCCAGTCCGACGTTGGTGTTCCCAACCTTGTGGGCGGCGATGGCGGGGCCTCGGGCTATGTGGAAGTCATTGGTGAAGGATCAAGGTTCACGAACATCGGCGATCTGGATTTGGGGGGATTGTCCCAGTTCGGGTCAAGTCTGGGTGTAACCGGCAACGTGAGGGTGATCGACGGAGGCAAGCTGGATGTCACCGGGGAGCTGGGGCTTGGCTCTGAGCCGGGGAGCGTCGGCCTGCTGGAGATCGGAAGCAGCGGGGAAGACGCCCCGGGCCATGTGTATGTCCAGGATGGCATCGTGGCCAGAGAAGGCGAGTCGTTGATCCATTTCCAGCACGGGGATGAGGACTACTATTTCACCGAAGACGGGACTATTGAGGGACAGGCGCCGGCACTGGAAGGGGCACTGAATCTGCACCATTACGGGACCGGGCAAACCCTCCTGACCGGGCACACCCATGAACTGACGGGGGTGGTTGACGTTCACCGGGGGACCCTCGGGGTCGAAGAAGGGAGCATGGATCTGCAATCGGAGCCCCTCCGGGTGCTGGACGAAGGGACCTTTTTCGTGGGGGCTGGCGGACAGCTGGACGCCAAAGAGGTCGAGGTCGGTGAAGACCCGGGGGAACCGGGTCGCCTCCAGGTTGCAGAGGGTGGTCACCTGGATGTCTCGGACGGTCTGCTGCTCGGTGGTGAAGGTGAAGGTGAGCTGGAGCTGGCTGGCGGGAGCGAGGGCGAGCTCGAGTCTGCGGTTGCGGGCCGCGACAGCGGGGGAAGCGGCCGTGTCGAAATCGACGATTCCTCTTTGGCGGTGGCGCGTGGGTTCACCCTGGGGCGGGCAGGAACCGGAGAGCTGGTGCTGACCGATGGAGGTCAGCTGGATACCGCAACGTCGATCCTCGGAGAAGAGGCGGGTGCTGAAGGTGAAGTGCATCTTGAGGCAGGCCTCTGGATCAGCCGGGGTGAATTGACGGTGGGAGATGCCGGTGCCGGCACGGTTACCGTCGAGGAAGGTCTGGTTGAAACGGACGACGTCGCGAACTTCGGGGCTTCTGATTCTGGCGAAGGGACACTGGAGGTCCTCGGCGAGGATGCCGAATTCCTGGGTCGTGTCGGGATTGGCAAGAAAGGGCACGGGGTTCTGGAGGTCAGGGATGGCGGGCGCGTCGGTGGTAACCAGCTTTATCTGGCCCAGAGGGAAGGCGGGAGTGCTGAAGGTCGTATCACCGGAGAAGGGACCCGAATCGACCGCGGGGATGCGGACCTGAACACCGTAGCGGTGGGCAGCAGGGGCACGACCCGGCTGGAAGTATCGGACGGCGCGGAACTGGCCGCGACAAGGTTGTTTCTGGGCCGGTATCCCGGAGCAGAAGGGCATCTCGTTCTCGGGGACGGCGAGAGGGCCGGCATCCTGAAGGTGGACGAGACGTTCGAAGTCGGCGACGGCCACGGGATCCTCGAGTTCGATCACGCGCAAGCGCCTTATCACTTCACCGATACCGGGGAGGACGACGGAACCGAAGTCGCTCTGTCCCGCGAGGTGGAGCTGCGCCATACCGGGGAAGGCACCACGGTGTTTTCCGGGGATTATGCACTGGGCGCAGACTCGATCATTGAGGATGGCACCCTGCAGGTCGGCGCAGGGGATGAATCCGGATCCATCGAGGGACGGGTCGAGAACGACGCCGTGCTGGCCTTCAACCGCGCCGACGAGTACACGGTCGAGGCGGACGTCTCGGGGGGTGGTGACCTGGTCCAGCGTGGCGAGGGCACGCTGATCCTGGACTCGGAGCAGGACTACACCGGCGAGACCCGGGTGGAGTCCGGCACCCTGGTGGCGGATGCGGATCTGAGTGCGGCCTCGGCGCGCGTGCTGGAGGGGGGTACGCTGGCCGGGCGCGGAACCCTGGGGGATACCACCGTGGAAGATGGGGGTCGTCTGGATCCGGGCAATTCGGTCGGCAGCCTGACCGTGGACGGCGATTTGCTGCTTTCCCCCGAGTCGCGGCTGGACTTCGCCCTGGGCGCACCCGGCGAGGATGAGCCGGATGCCGGTACCAGCGACCGCATCGAGGTGACTGGCGACCTCACTCTGGACGGGGTGCTGGACCTGCGTCAGAGCGAGGATGGGGACGATGGCGACGCCGGGTTCGGGTATTACCGGCTGATGACCTGGGATGGCTCGCTCACCGACAACGAACTGGAGATCGGCGAGAGCCCGGAACTGGACGAGGGGGCCCTCTTTCTGCTGAACCCGGAAGGCGGGTATCTGGACATGCACGTCGTGGTCGCCGGCGATGACACCCTGCAGCACTGGCAGGGTGGTGACGGGACCTGGAGCGACGCCTCCGAGCAGTGGATGAACGATGGCGGCGAGGTCGCCGTTCCCTGGGCCGGCAACCATGGCGTGTTCCGGGACGAAGGGGATTATCGGGGCGGGACCGTTGAGGTCGAGGGCACCCAGTCGTTCAAGGGCCTGCAGTTCGTCGACGAGGATTACCGCCTGGAAGGACCAGGGGCCATCGCCCCCGACGCCGACGAGGACGGTGAACTGCGGGTGCTGGCGGACCGCGCCGAGATCGCGGTGGACATCACCGGTGATGGCGAGTTGTACAAGACCGAAGGCGGTACTGCCGTCCTGACCGGCGAGGCCACGCACACCGGCGGCACTCGAGTCGAATCCGGTGCCCTGCAGGTGGGCGATGGCGGAACCGAGGGCCGGCTGGCCGGGGATGTGGAACTGCTGGAGCCGGGCACCCTGCGGATGGACCGTAGTGACATCGCGACTCTGGACGGAGACGTAACCGGCGATGGCGACCTGGTGCATGCCGGCGACGGGACGCTGGTGCTGACCGGCGACTCGGCGCCCGGAGAGACCCTCATCGAAGGCGCCACCCTGCAGGTCGGGGACGGCGGCGAGGCCGGGACGCTCAATGGCGAGGTGCACAATGAGGGCACGCTGGCGTTCGATCGCGCCGATACGGTCGTGTTCGGCGGCGCACTCGAGGGCGAGGGCGATCTCGTCCAGCGTGGTGAGGGCACGCTCGCGGTCGACGGGGCTCAGGCGCTGGAAGGCGAGACCCGCGTGGAGTCCGGCGTGCTGCGGGTCGACGGTGATCTGGGGCGCTCCGCCACCACGGTCACCGACAACGCCACGCTGGCCGGCGACGGCACGGTCGGTGCGACCCGCGTCGAGGACGATGGCGTAATGGACCTTTCGGCCGGGGCCGGGGCACTGCGGATCGACGGCGATCTGGCACTGGACCCGGGCGCCACGCTGGATGTGGCGCTGGGAGAACCGGGCGAAGAAAACCCCGCCGACGGCGTGAGCGGCCGCGTGGAGGTCGCTGGCGACCTCACGCTGGATGGCACCCTGGATCTGCGCGCCAGCGAGGCCCCGGATGCCGGCGATCCCGGGCTCGGTTACTACCGCCTGATGACCTGGGAGGGAGACCTGGATGACCGCGGCCTGGCTGTCGGCGACCTGCCGGAACTGGAAGAGGATGTCCTGCACGAGCTGCAGTACGGCGATGACCGGCTGGACCTGTTCATCGGTCTTGAAGGCGATGACAGCCTGCAGCACTGGCAGGGTGGTGACGGCGTCTGGAGCGATGATGGCGCTGACTGGCTGAACAAGGACGGTGAGATCGCCGTCGCCTGGGGCGGGCAGCACGCGGTGTTCAAGGACGCCGACCCCTATCGCGGCGGCACCGTCGAGGTCGAGGGTACGCAGGCCTTCGAGGGCATGCAGTTCGTTGACAGTGGCTATCGCTTGCGGGGTGACGGCGAGCTCGAGACATCCGACGAAGGCGAGATCCGCGTGCTCGCCAGCCATGCCGAGATCCGGACGGATATCACGGGGTCCGGCGCGCTCACCAAGACCGAAGAGGGGACCCTGCTGTTCTCGGGGGATGCCGATCATGCCGGCGGTACCGATGTCGAGGCCGGGGAACTGCTGCTCGACGGCGGGTCCATCGAACACGCGGGTGCGGAAACCCGAGTGGGCATCGAAGGAGGCACGGCCCGCCTTGGCGTGGAGGACGGCGCGACCGTGCGGGATGGCGGCGCCACCCTGGGTGAATTCGAGAACGCTGCCGGTCATGCCCGTGTGCAAGGTGCCGGCTCACGCTGGGAGAGCGCTGGCGGCCTGCGGGTCGGTGCCGCCGGTGAGGGAGAACTGGAGCTTCGGTCCGGAGGCGAGCTGGCCAGTGAGTTCGCCTACGTCGGGGCCGCCGGGACCGGCAGCGGGCGCATGCACGCCAGTGGCGACGGCACCCGCGTCGATATCGCGGACGATCTGATCGTCGGTGACGGCGGGCAGGGCCGGGTCGAAGTCGAACGGGGTGCGTGGCTCGGCGCCGGGGCACTGGATATCGGGTACGCGGACTCGGCCGAAGGCAGCGCGAAGGTGGCGGGTGCCGGCACCGAACTGGAGGTCGACGGGCGCCTCACCGCGGGTACATTTGGTGAAGGCGAACTGGCGATCGCGGATGGCGCCGACGTGCGGGCCGGGAGTGGTTCAGTCGCCCGGTTCGCCGATGCCGGCGGGCAGGCCGCGGTCACCGGTGAGGGCTCGCAGTGGGCGATGGACGGCATGCTCGAGGTCGCCGCGGGTAGGGATTCCACAGGAACCGTTCAGGTCGCCGAGGGCGGTCGGATCAGCGCCGGTGCGGGCGTGGCCCTGGGTGCGGGAGCGGACAGCGAAGCCACCCTGGAGATCGGCGGCACGGACACGGCCGGGGTCGTGGAGGCCGAACGGATCGAAGGAATGGGAGACGGCGCCACCCTGAGTCTCACGCACGGTCAGGAGGACTATCACCTGACCTCCGACGGCACCGCCGGAGGAGACCCGGTGACGCTCTCCGGCGACCTCGACGTGGTGCACGCGGGCGCCGGCATGACCGTCATCGAGGGCGAACACGACCTGAGCGGCGATGCGGACGTGCATGGCGGCAACCTGCGCGTGAACGGCTCCATGGCCGATTCGGCGGTTACCGTGCACGCCGGCGGGGTGATCTCCGGCACCGGCACCGTGGGCGACCTGAACGTGGCGTCCGGGGGGCAGGCGCGGCCCGGCAACTCGGTGGGCGCGCTTGCGGTGGCCGGCGACATGACCCTGGAATCGGGCAGCGTCCATGTGGTGGAAGTCTCCGAGGACGGATCGGAGGCGGACCGTACCGGCGTCGGCGGGGAGCTGACCATCGAGGACGGGGTGCGGCTCCACGTCACCGAAGAAAACGGCGGAGATGGTCGTCTGTTCGAAGGTGACGAAATCACTCACACCGTGCTGGCGGCGGAAGGCGGCGTGGACGGTAGCTTTGACGAGGTCTCCGACGGTTTCGTCTTCCTGGATACTTCGGTGGCGTACTCCGATACCGGGGTGCAGCTGACCCTGTCGCGGGTGGCGGTGTTCGAGAGCGTGGCGGAAACCGCCAACCAGCGGGCCGTCGCGGGGGCCCTCGATGAACTGGCCGGCGACGAACGCGTTTCCGCGCTGGTGGATTCGCTGCTGGTCCGGGATACGCGCGGTGCCCGTGCCGGTCTGGATTCCCTGAGCGGTGCGGATCATACCCATGCCCAGCAGATCGGCATGCGCAGTGACCAGCGTTTCCGAGGTCTGCTTCGGGGACGCATGGGGGGTACAGTTCCTCCGGCCGCCGGGGAGGTGGCAAGTCTGTCCGACCTGGCCGGTACGCAATGGGCCTCCGCGGGCAGGCCGTCCGGTACTTCGGCAACGAGCACGCCGGAATCGGACCGCCACTGGTGGGTGCGTGCCCAGGGCGGTCAGGGGAAGATCGATGATACCTCCGGTGCGGCCGGCTCGGACTACAGTTTCGGAGGCATTGCGCTGGGGGCCGACACCTCCCTGGGAGAAGATGGCTTCATGGGGGTCGGCCTGGGCTTCAGCCGGACAACCGCGGACAGTGGCACGACCGATATCGACGTGGATTCCTGGCAGGTGGCCGTCTACGGCGGCTGGGAACGCAACGGTTATTACGTCCGCGGTGATGTTGGTGCGAGTTACCACGACGCCGAAACCGATCGCGACGTTGCCCTGACCGGTGACACCGCGGAGGCGTCCTATTCCGCGACTGGCGTTGGGGCCGGCGTGGAATTCGGGCGCGGCTTCGACGTCGGAGAGCGGACCCGCGTGGCGCCATTTGCCGGACTGGATTATCAGCAGCAGAGCCGCGGGTCGTTCACCGAATCCGGCGCCGGCCAGGCGAACCTGCAGGTGGACAGCGAGCGCGAGCATTCGCTGCGGACCCGGCTGGGCGTGAATCTGGACCAGCATTTCGAAACCGCGGGCGGGGCGGAACTGATGCCGAACGTCGAGGTGGCCTGGCTGCAGGAGCATGGTGACCGGGCCAGCGAGATGCGCACGGCTTTCGACGGGGCATCCGAGCAACGGTTCACCATAGAGGGGCCGGAACTCAGTCGTGACCGGATCCACGTGAATGCGGGAGTGAGCGCCCGTTTCGGTGAAGGGAGTCGGGTGGATGTCGGTTATCACGGCGAATTCGCGAGTTCCGATGACGTCCACGCGGCGGGGGTCACCTTCCGGCAGAGCTGGTAGGGCGACTGTCTGCAGCGTTCCCGGCCAGCGTGCGTGGCCCGCAAGACCGCCCGGTTTGCGCGGTTGTGTTGCCGGGGGTGTGATGGCGTTCGCATAGTGCATTTCGCGCGTCGTTCGTGGGGGATGCATGCAGTTTTCGCAACGGGTGCAGCGGATCAGCGGGCGGCTGGTGAACGCGATCACCCTGGCCTTCGTGATCCTGCTGGCGGGGATGCTGGTGGTGGTGGCCAACAGCGTCTGGCAGAACCAGCGGCTGCTGGATGAGCTCCACCACATGACCGAGGAACGGGCCCAGCGGATCCAGCTGGCGTCCGATCTGCTCGAAGCGGCCTACAACCGGCACCAGACCATGGTGAATCAGGTGCTGACGGATGATCCGTTCGAGCGCGACGATCTGTTGATGGAGTATCACCGCTGGGGTCACCGCGTCGGCGAGGTCCGCGAGGCCCTGGACGAGCGCGTGACCGAGGCGGTGGCCCGCGAGCGGCTGGAGGAGCAGGATGCTCTGATCCCGGAGATCGTGGAGCTGCAGGACGAGGTGGTGGATCTCGCGGCGCGCGACGAGATCGAGCCGGCGATGGCGATCCTGAGCGAGCGTCTGTTCGAGCTGGATCGGGAGTTCGACATCTCGATCGAGGAGATGCGGGCCCACGAGCGGGCGCAGATGGAGGCCGCGGCCGAACGCGCGCGCGAGGTCGGGGCCAATACGCAGCGGTTCATGCTGGTGTTCGGGGGAGGCGGCGTGCTGTTCGCCCTGGCCCTGACGCTGGTGACGCGCCGGACGCTGGTGGCGATGCATCATGATCTGCGGGAACAGGCCTCCCGGCTGGAGGAGGCCGGCCGTCGGCTGGAGCACGAGGCCACGCACGATGCCCTGACCGGCCTGCCCAACCGGCGTGCCTTCTATCGACAGCTGGAGGAGGCGATCGAGCGCGCGGGTGAGACCGGCGAAACGTTCTCGGTGGCCTTCATCGATCTGGACCAGTTCAAGCCGGTGAATGACCGCCTGGGGCATGCCGCGGGGGACGAGCTGCTGGGCGTGGTGGCCCGGCGGCTGCAGGAGGCGGTGCCGGAGGCCGCGTGCGTGGCGCGGGTGGGCGGCGACGAATTCGCCGTGCTGGTGGCGGGCGAGGCGGCGTCGGAGACGGCCGGCGAACGCCTGAAGTCGGTGGTGAGTCGGCCGGTGCAGCTGGCCGCGGGCGAGGTGACGCCCGCGATGACCCTGGGCTGGGCCGACGGGCCGGGGGACGGTGATCCGGATACGCTGCTGGGGCGCGCCGATCGCGAGATGTATGCCCGCAAGGCGGGGCGTACCCCGGCGCCGTCCTTGTAGCGACGGGGCACCGTGCGAAGAGGGCCGCCAGGGCTCGGCCGGACCCTGCGGACGCACTTTCCCGGAGGTTTCCATTTCCTTTGACCTTCGGGGGCGCCTACCATGTGCGCTCCGAAGTACCGAGAACCGGGGCCGGTGGAAGGCCACGGCGCGCAACGATGAACGATCCCGACACTGTCCCGCCACGACCCCGTCTGGGGGTCTCGCGCTGCTTGCTGGGCGAGCGGGTGCGCTACGATGGCGGTCACCGCCGCGACGACTGGCTGACGCAGGTGCTGCTCCCGCATGTGGAGCTCGTGGCCCTGTGTCCGGAGGCCGAGGCCGGTCTGGGCACGCCACGCGAGCCGATGCAGCTGGAGCGCGGCCCCGGCGAACGGCTGCGTCTGCGCGGCCGCGAGAGCGGGCAGGACCATGCGCCGGTGCTGCAGGCCTGGATCGACCGGCGGCTGCCGGAGCTGGAAGATGCGGACGGGCCGGACGGGTATCTGCTGAAGGCACGTTCGCCCAGTTGCGGGCGTGCGGTGCCCGTCAACGGTCAGCGCGAGCCGCGTCCGGGACTGTTCGCTGCGGCGCTGGAAACGGCCGACCCGTCGCGGCTGCTGGTGGACGAGAGCGTGCTGCACGATGCGCCGGCGCGCGAGGCCTTCGTGATCCGGCTGTTCGCGCTGGCGCGGCTGCGCGAGCGCCTGGCCGGCGAGTGGAGCGCCGGTGACCTGTCGGCCTTCCATGCGCGCGAGAAGATGCTGCTGCTGGCCCATGGCCGGCCGGACTACGACCACCTGGGGCGTCTGGTGGCGGCCGCCGGGACGCGTCCGCGCGCGGAGCTGGCGGCCGAATATGCAGCGATGTTTGCCCGGGCGCTTGCGCGCGGGACCACGCGCGGCGCGCACGTGAACGTGCTGCAGCACCTGCTGGGGCATTTCCGCGAATATCTGCCCGCGGACGAACGCGCGGACCTGCAGGCCGCCATCGAGGACTTCGGCGCGGGCCGCCGGGACCGCATGTCGGTAGTGCGCCGGCTGCGGGAGCGCGCGGATGCGCTGCAACTGGACTGGGTGCGCCGGCAGAGCTATCTGCGGCCGGCGCCGGATGAACTGCTGACGGGTGAAGACCCCGCGACCGAATGACTGCCGAATCCGATCTGATCATTCTCCGCCAGGCGCCGGAGATCCACCTGAAGGCGCCCGGCACGCGGCGCCATTTCACCCGCATCCTGCAGCGCAACCTGCGCCGGGCACTGGAGGTCGTGCCGCACCGTCTGGCCACCGCACAGGGGCGCCTGCTGCTGCGCACGGCGGAGCGCGAGCGGGCGCTGGAGATCCTGCCGCGGGTGTTCGGCCTGAGCACCTTCTCGCCGGTGGTGGCCGAGGTCGAGCCGGAACTGGAGGCCATCGTCGACGGCGTGCGGCGGCATTTCACCGAGGTGGTGCGCGGCCGGACCTACGCGGTGCGCTGCAAGCGCCAGGGCACCAAACGCGTGTCGGCCACCCGCATCGAGCGCGAGGCCGGTGCGGTGCTCAACGGTCCCGGACAGGTGAACCTGGATGCGCCCGACGTCACCGTGCGCATCGATCTGCAGGAAGACCGGGCCTGGCTGTTCAGCGAGCGGCGGCGCGGGGCCGGCGGGCTGCCGCTGGGAGTGCAGGGGCGCACCCTGGTGCTGCTGTCCGGCGGCTTCGATTCGGCGGTGGCCGCCTGGTACATGATGCGGCGCGGCACCACGGCGGATTTCGTGTTCTGCAACCTGGGCGGGCCCACGCACGAGGCGATGGTAGCGGCGATCGCGCGGCGTCTGGCGGGCGACTGGGCGCATGGCACCCGTCCGCGGCTGTACGTGGTTGACTTCGACGCGGTGGTGGAGGATCTGCGCGCCAGCGTCCCCGGCGATATGTGGCAGATCGTGCTCAAGCGGCTGATGTATCGCGCGGCCGAGGCGGTGGCGGCGCGCAGCGGGGCCGAGGCCCTGGTCACCGGCGAGGCCCTGAGTCAGGTGTCCTCGCAGACCCTGTCCAATCTGCAGACCATCGACGCGGTGGCCACGCTGCCGGTGCTGCGGCCGTTGATCGGTTTCGACAAGCAGGAGATCACCGACCGTGCGCGGGCGATCGGCACCTTCGAGCTGAGCGAGCGCGTGCCGGAGTTCTGCGCGCTGACGGAGCAGCCGCCGCTGGTCGAGAGCCGGACCTCGCGCATCGAACGGGCGGAAGAAGCGCTGGATCCGGCCATTCTGCAGCGAACGATCGACGCGGTGTGCGAGCGCGATCCGCTGGCGGCGGATGACGGACCGGCTGGAGTCGCGGGCGAGGGCGAAGGGATCTTCGTGGACCGCATCCCCGAGGGGGCCACGGTGATCGACTGCCAGCCACCGGAGGCCTACCGGCAATGGCACTGGCCGGGGGCGGAGAACCATCCGGCCGACACCCTGCTGCAGGCCTTCGCCGACTGGCCCGCCGACCGCGAATACGTGCTCTACTGCCAGCGCGGCAGCAATTCGGCGGTGATCGCCGAACGCATGCAGCGGGCCGGGTTCCGCGCGCGGGCCTTCCGCGGCGGGCTGAACCGCCTGAAAAGGCAGGAGGCCAGCCCCCTGGCCGATTCGGCGCAAGGGATTACCCGGACGTGAGATCGGCCGGAGGGCCGGCCTCCTACGCGGCCGGGTTTGGCCGTAGGAGGCCAGCCTCTGGCCGATCCAGGCATCAGGCCCGGCCCCATCGGCCGGAGGGCCGGCCTCCTACGTGGCCGGGTGCAATTGTAGGAGGCCAGCCCCCTGGCCGATCCGGCGCAGGGGGTTACCCGGACGTGAAATCGGCCGGAGGGCCGGCCTCCTACGCGGCCGGGTCCAACCGTAGGAGGCCAGCCTCTGGCCGATCCAGGCATCAGGCCCGGCCCCATCGGCCGGAGGGCCGGCCTCCTACGTGGCCGGGTGCAACCGTAGGAGACCTGCCCCCTGGCCGATTAAAGGCCCGATCGGGGAGGGCGCCGGATACAAAAAAGGCCCGACCAGAAGGCCGGGCCCGGGGGCAGCGCGAGGCTGCCGGAGCGTTCCCTGGACGGGATCAGTTACGGGCGCAGGCCACCCATTCGTCGACCAGCCCGGCCTCGTCATTGAAGAACTTGTCCACCGCGTGGCCGGTGGACTCCTCGTCGGCCAGATACATGTACTCGTTGAGCAGGTCGATGTCGATGTTCATGCAGCCGGCAAAGGCGGCGACCTCGGGATGGTCGTCGGCAAAGCCGGTGCGCGACATGGCGTGGATGGATTCGGCACCGCCCAGGGCACCCTTCGGATCCTCGAGGTATTCAAGCTCGTAGGCACCCAGCTTCCAGTGCGGGCTCCAGCCGGTGACCACGATGGCGTCGTCACGACGGATGGCGCGGTCGAGCGCGGCGGTCATGGCGGCGTCGGAGGCCTCGATCAGGGTGTAATCCAGCTCGTATTCCTCGATGGTGTCGTGCGACAGACGGGTCAGACCGGCGCCCGGGTCGATGCCCTGGATCTCGCCGTTCAGGCGATCGCGCCATTCGTCATCGCGCAGGTCTTCGATGGAGGTTAGGCCTTCGGCGTGCAGCGAGGCGGGCACCAGCCAGCCCAGCTTGGCATTGTCGTACAGCACGCCCAGGTCAACGATGTCATCGCCGAACTGGTCGATGTAGTCCTCGTGGGTGATCGGCTGCCAGGACATCAGCATCAGATCCAGGTCGCCCCCGGCCAGACCGGCGTACTGCGGGGCGATGTCGGTCTGCACCAGCTCCACGCCGGTGTCCAGGCGTTCCTGGATCACGCGGTCGGCGACCTGGGTGATGAACTCGGCATCGGCCCAGGCGGTCCAGCCGATGCGCACGTCGTCCGCCTGCGCGGCGGAGGTCGCCATGCCCAGGGACAGGGCAGCGGCCGTGGCGGTCGTCAGCAGTTTCTTCTTCATCATGGTTACGGTTCTCCTTGTTGCTTCTTGAGCATCCGGCCGCCGGGATTCGGGGCGGCCGCGTGGATGAACGGATGATCAGGCATCGGCCTTCTGCCGGCCGCTGAAGAACCAGCGCAGCAGATTGCCGTAGGCATTGCCCTCGCGCCGGCGCTGGCCAAAACTCTGACTGATACGGTCGAGCAGAATCGCGAGGAATACCACGGCCAGACCGCCCTCGAAGCCGACGCCGACCTGCAGACGCTGGATGCCGGTGAGCACGGTGCCGCCGAGGCCGCCGGCGCCGATCATCGACGCGATCACCACCATGGACAGCGCCAGCATGATGGTCTGGTTGATGCCGGCCATGATCGACGGCATCGCCAGCGGCAGCTGGATCTTGAACAATAGCTGACGCGGGGTGCAGCCGAAAGCCTGTCCCGCCTCCACGTGCTCGCGGCTGACCTGGCGGATGCCGAGATTGGTCAGACGCACCGCCGGCGGCATGGCGAAGATCAGCGTGGCGATCGCGCCGGGCACGGTCCCCAGGCCGAAGAAGATCGCCGCCGGGATCAGATACACGAACGGTGGCATGGTCTGCATCAGATCCAGGACCGGGCGCACCAGCATCTCCACGGTGTCGTTGCGCGACATCGCAATGCCGATCGGCAGGCCGATGATCAGGGCGGCGATGGACGAGGCGACCACCAGCGACAGGGTGCGGATGGTCTCCGGCCAAAGCTCCATCGAGAAGATCAGCAGCAGCGCCACCGCCGCGAACAGCCCGAAGCGCCAGCCCACGCGCCATATCCCGCCCAGCACGATCAGCACGGCCAGCACCCAGGGTGGCGGGAACCACAGCAGCGCCTGCACGGTTTCGGAGAACACCCCGAGCCCGAAGGCCGCGGCCAGTACGCCGGTGGTGATGGCCCCGGCCTTGATGCCGAAGCGCATCCACACGCCCGCGGCGATCAGGAAGGCGGTCAGCCACAGCGGATACAGAAGCAGGAATTCGGTCGCGTCCACCAGGGCGCGGATGACCGCCTCGATCCCGTCCAGCAGTCCCTGGAGGTTGTCGCTGATCCAGTCGACCCCGTCCTCGATCCAGTCACCGATGGTGATCGGCTCCAGTACGGTCTCGTTGAACCACTCGGCCAGTGCTTCGAGCGGCCCGATGGTTTCGTGGTCCTGGAGGTCCGGTTCGTCTTGCGTCATGGGGGTGGGCCTACTGATGGGTCCGGTCGAGGGTTTGCAGGAGGTCGCGCTGCGAGAGGGTCCCGATGAAACGGCCGTCTTCCACCACGACCAGCGGCCAGTCACTGGCGGCGGCGCGGCCGAGGACATCGGACATGGCGGTAGAGGCCTCCACCGTGTCGATGCCGTCGATGCGTGCGGCGTCGAGATCGGCGGCGTCCGCCAGGCTGCGGGCGGACACCAGGCCGCGGAAACCATCCGATTCGTCCAGAAGGACCGCGCAGCCATCGGCACCCAGCTGTTGCCGGGCCCCGGCGGCGTCCGCCTGCCCGGTCTGCAGCAGTGGCATGGCATCGTGGCGGGCGATATCGCCGGCGGAGTACACCTGGCTCACGTCCACGCCGTAGAAGAACGAGCGGACGTAGTCGTTGGCCGGGTTCGACACGATCTCCTGCGGCGTGCCGATCTGGACCACCTGCCCGCCCTGCATGATCGCGATGCGGTCGCCGATGCGCATGGCCTCGTCGAGGTCGTGCGAGATGAACACCACCGTGCGGCTCTTTTCCTGCTGGAGACGCATGAGCTCGTCCTGCATCTCGGTGCGGATCAGCGGGTCCAGCGCGGAGAAAGCCTCGTCCATCAGCAGGATGGTGGGGTCGGTGGCCAGGGCGCGGGCCAGGCCGACACGCTGCTGCATGCCGCCGGAGAGTTCGTCGGGGTAGCTGTTGGCATGCGCGCCGAGCCCCACGGCCTCCAGGGCCTGCAGGGCCCGTTCGTGCTGGCGGGCACGATCGAAACCGGAGACGTCCAGGCCCAGCGAGGCGTTCTCGATGACGGTCTTGTGCGGGAGCAGGGCGAACGACTGGAACACCATCGACATGTCGCGCCGGCGCAGGTCGATCAACTGCCTGCGGCTCATGCGGGTGATGTCCTCGCCGTTTACGTACAGGTGTCCGGCGGTGGGCTCGATCAGGCGGTTGAACATCCGGACCATGGTCGACTTGCCCGAACCGGACAGACCCATGATCACGAAGACCTCGCCCTCGCGGATGCTGAAACTGGCCTCGCGCACGCCCACGGTATTGCCGGTGCGGGCGAAGATCGCATCCTTGTCCAGACCCTGCTCCATCAGTTCCAGGGCGCGGTGCGGGCGAGGCCCGAAAATCTTGTAGAGATCTTCTACGACGAGCTTGTCACTCATGCGCGTACCGTTCGGGGTTCGGGTGGGGCGTTGTGGTGCGGCTCGCGGACCGGGTGCTTCCGGCGGTTCCTCATATACTGATACAGAAGTTGTCGCTTTCCTGCAACGTGTTCCCCGTATTTGCAGGGAAGTGCATGGATCTGTGGTGCCCGTCCCGGTCTTTTCGGCGCCGGACTGCTATACAGAGAAGAACGCTCGGTATCTCGAAGCAAGTATGAATGAATTGCTGCATGTCGTCTGCCCGCATTGTGATTCGGTGAACCGGATTCCGTCCGGCCGCATTGCCGAGGCGCCGGGCTGTGGCCGATGCCACGGGGCGCTGTTCATCGCGCGCCCTGCGGAGCTCAACGGACACAATGTCGACCGTCACCTGGAGCGCAGCGACATCCCGGTAGTGATCGATTTCTGGGCGCCGTGGTGCGGGCCGTGCAAGATGATGGGCCCTGAATTCGAGCTCGCGGCCGCCGAGCTGGAGCCGCGGGTGCGGCTGGTGCGGATCAACACGGACGCCCAGGAAACCCTCGGCAAACGGTTCGGGATCCGGAGTATCCCGACCCTCGCCCTGTTCGAACAGGGCCGGGAGGTGGCCCGGCAGCCGGGGGCGATGCGCGCCCCCGACATCATCCGCTGGGTCCGCGACGAACTCTGACGCGTCCCGGCCTACTCGGGGCGGCAGATCTCTCCGGCGCGGGCCGCCTTCAGTGTGCGCAGCGCCAGGCCGACGATCAGGATGGTGGTCAGGGCCAGCAGGATCACGCCCAGGGTTTCCATCAGCGGCAGGGCCGCATGCCTGCCGAATTCCATGGTGGCAATGCTGAACGCCGCGACCGGGAACGAATAGGCCCACCAGGAGAGGAAGAAGGGCAGGCGGAAGAACGCCGGCAGCCGCACCAGCAGGAGCAGGAACAGGAACGCGCCGGTGTAGTAGAGGATGCGCGCGAAGGCGTCCACCTCGCCGGTCAGTTCGATCCACGCGAGAAAGCCCACCGCCGGGGGTGCCAGCAGGATGGCCAGGGTCGGCATCATGCGCTCGGGCAGCGGATCGTGGAAGATGAAGCGATAGAACACCAGCGTCATCAGCACGATCCAGAACACCAGGCCGATGCTGAAGAAGAACCACGACAGCTCGATCAGGCCGAAGGCCACGCCGGGCAGCGGGATCAGGATGTTCCCCACCACCGGAATGAACCAGGCCGGGTTGATCGACTCGATCAGCATCGGCTGGGCGCCGGTCCAGCGCGCCATCGCGACCAGTGTCAGCAGCAGATGGCCAATGATGCCGACGATCCA
This sequence comes from Thioalkalivibrio sp. ALE23, assembly GCF_000378545.1. NCBI lineage: Bacteria > Pseudomonadati > Pseudomonadota > Gammaproteobacteria > Chromatiales > Ectothiorhodospiraceae > Thioalkalivibrio > Thioalkalivibrio sp. ALE23. The sequence continues at coordinate 44,881 of NZ_KB900034.1, forward strand.
CAGGGCCAGGGCCGCGCCTTCGGCCACCGGCAGCCACAGCATGGACAGCAGGATTACCGAGATCGAGGTGGCGGCGAAGAAGTTGAGCTTCACCGGATGGTTGAACTCCTCCTTCACCTTCTGCGGCCAGCCCTGCAGCTTCGACAGGTAGGCGATCGCGAGGAAGATGAACAGCACCGTGGTCAGTCCGGTCAGTGCCGCACTGATCGTGGACGGGCCGTCCCAGACGATTTCGCCGGTGCGCCAGGCCAGGGTCAGGCCCGCCATGCCCATCACGGTTGCGAACAGGGGTACGGGCAGGTTGGGGAGTCGTCCCTCGGTGTTTTCCGTCATGATCGTCCTCGCTTCCATTGTGGTGCCCGTATCCTAGGGAAACGCCGATCAATGTGCACGTTCGCGCCCGGCGTTTGCCGGCTACTCCTCCAGCAGGCCGCGGATCTGTTCGATGACTCCGGGCTCCATCCATTCGATGGCCCCGTACAGGGCGTAGCGCACACGCCCCTCGCGGTCGATCACGTAGCTCGTGGGGAAGGCCAGGGCGCGCCAGTCTTCCAGCGATTCCTGCTGCGGGTCGAGCAGGATGGTGAAGTCGGTCTGCACCTCGTCCTCGATGAATGCGCGGATGGTGTCTTCCGGTTCGCCCAGGTTCACCGCGAGGATGCGAAAGCCCTCGTCGCGCAGTTCGTCTTCCAGGCGCTGCATCGATGGCATCTCGTGCACGCAGGGCGGGCACCAGCTGGCCCAGAAGTTGATGAGAATGACCTCGCCGCGGTAGTCGCGCAGGTCGTGTTCCTCACCGGCCAGATCGGGACGGATCAGTTCCGGCGCGTCCGGTTGCTCTTCCACCGGATTCAGGCGGGCGTCGGTGCCCGACGGGGTGCGCACCGCGAGATCGACATCCGCCGCGGGCACGCGCGGCTCGCGTGCCGAGGGCGTGCGGGCCAGCAGGTCCATGCCGCGCAGCAGTTCGCCCGGCAGTGCCTCGCGTGCGAGGCGTTCGCCGGCGGTGGCGTCCGGCCGGAAGAAATAGCGGTCGCGCAGCTCGGGGAGCAGCCTCACGCCCACGGAACTGCCGGCATCGGCCAGCGCCGCGCGCACGCGGCCCAGGTGCTGGAACTGCGGAGACTGTACGGGCTGCAGGATAAAGACCGGCAGGTTGCTGTAGTGGACGATCGGCTGGAGCTCGGGCTCGGCGGCGTCCGCCCCGGTATGCAGGAACGGGCTGAGCATCAGCACGCCGGCGAGATCTTCCGAGCCGGGGTTCGCCTGCTGCCACTGGTGCAGCCCGGTGAGGAGCCAGGGCCAGGCGCGGTCGCTGGCGAAGACGAACACCGGGCGTTCGGTCTCCTCGCGTGCGGCGTCCAGCAGATCCGGGACGGTGGCCAGCGGCATGTCGTCGAACGACGAGGCGGCCTCCGGCAGGAAATGCCCGGTGAACGGATCCGCCAGCCAGACTTCGACGCCGCGTGCCTGCAGGGCCAGGGCCTGTTGGCGGTGCTCGTCCTGCAGGCCATGCTCGGAGGGAAACCACAGCAGGACGGGACCGTGTTCGGCAGGGTAGCGCTGCACCGGGACGGGCTCACCCCCGGCGGTGACGGTGGTGGCGGCCGGGGAATCGGCAAGGGCCGTTCCCGACCCGGTCATGCCGGCCGTCAGCAACAGCAGGCACAGCGCCGGCAGCAGCCGAAGGACGGGCAGGCGAACGCCTCGGGGCCTCATCCGGGCTTGCGGAGAGGAAGATCAGTCGGCGGGTGTGCGCTCGACGCGGTCACGCGAGCGCAGGTCGCCGGAGGTGCGCTCCAGCTCGCGATCCAGGGTCAGCACCATGGTGTCGTCGCTCTCTTCCATGGTGACCTGATCGGCATCCACGCCCGGCGGCGGGAGCTGCGGGCGGAATTCCGTGACCTCGGCCGAACCCGGCGCTTCGCTGCCCGGCCAGTCCAGTTGAGACCACTCCGCCTGGGTCACCGTGGCCACAGGGGAGTCGTAGCCCGGCGGGGCCCAGAACGCCAGCACCGCGGCGGTGGCTGCCACCAGCAGGTTGAGCGAACGGCGCCGGGCGCGCAGCTCGCGTTCCTGTTGCCGGGGATCTTCCTGGATGGCGTGCATGGATCGAGGCCTCGAAAACGTTGTTCTCACGGACTCAAACGTTACGCCGGCGGCGTCCGTGCTGCAACATACCCCCGCGCTATACGGATTTCATGACCCAGTCGGTCAGGTGCCGGAAACCGCGCTTGCGCATGGCCTTCTGGATCGCCTGATAGCCGGCCTGGACCTGTTCTTCCCTGGGATATTTCTGTTCCACGGCGAGGATGTCGGCATAGATCTTCGACCATTCCTCGACGGCCTCGCGTTTGGGGCGGATGCGTACCGAGCTGTAGCCGGTGATCTCGCCGCTGGCCGCCAGTCGCGGCGCGACGCGCGTGAACACCCAGTAATTGTCGCCATTCTTCGCGCGGTTGTTGACGAAGCCGAAGAACTCGTCGCCGCCCTGGATGATCTGCCACATCGCGTAGAAGGCGGCGCGCGGCTTGTGCGGGTGGCGCAGGATGCTGTGGGGGGCGCCGATCAGTTCCTCGCGGCTGTACTGCGAGATACGGATCATGGTGTTGTTGGCCAGATCGATGACCCCGCGGGTATCCGTACGGGACTGGATCGTGTCATGCGGTTCGAGAATGATTTCGTGCCCGGTCAGGCTGCGGTCGACCATGCTGGCCCCCTTCATCTGTTGGGTGAAAACAACCACAACCACTGGGGGGCGGTCAAACCCGCGGCGGCGCCAGCGGGTATCCGGCAGGCCTGCGGGCAGGTCTATACTGGGGCCCATTTCCGGAATCAGGAGGGGGCATGGCGGCGAAGCGAAACCCGACGGTGGACCGAGTCCTGCGCGGGCTGCGCTCACGCTATCCGATCATCTATCTGCAGGGCTGGGACGAGGACCGCATCGAGCGCCTGCTGCAGCAGGTAGCGCGCAAGTACTACGGCGAAGATGGCCGACTGCAGGTCTGGTCGGCGGCGCGCGGCTTTGCGGCACCGGAGCAGGCAGGTTCCGATGCCGCGGTGGAGGTCGACGCCGCGGTGCACGATCCCGAGGCGGCGCTAGCGCGCATCGCCGGGCATCGCGATCCGCCGCGCATGACCCTGTTCAAGGACCTGCCGGTCTGGTTCGACGAACGCCCGGGACTGGTGCGTGGCCTGCGCGATCTCTACTACGAGCTGAAGGGGACCAGCAACGTCGTGTTCGTCAGCTGCCCGCAGCTGCATCTGCCGGACATCGTCAAGAAAGAGCTCTTCCTGGTCGAGGTGGATCTGCCCGACGAGGAAGAGCTGCTGGAATTTCTCGAGGGGCGCCGCGGAGCCGAGGCCTTCCCGCGCGAACGACTGTTCCGCCTGGCCGCGGGCATGCGCGGGCTGTCGCTCAACGAGGCGGGTCATCTTGCCGCGCGGCTGATGCGCATGCAGGACGTGGACGAGGATACCCTGCTGCGCGAGGTGCAGGAGGAGAAGGGGCAAATCCTGCGCAAGGAGAGCGTGCTGCAGTTCTATCCTCCGCAGCGGTCGCTGGAGGATATCGGCGGCCTGGGCGTGCTCAAGGAGTGGGTCACCACGCGAGCCGAGCTGTTCTCGGAGAAGGCCTACGAGGACGGCGTCCCGCTGCCCGCTGGCGTGCTGTTCATGGGGGTCTCCGGCTGCGGCAAGAGCATGGCGGCCAAGGCCATCGCGGCGGCCTGGGACCTGCCGCTGGCGCGGCTGGACATGAGCCTGGTGCTTTCGGGCAGCTTCGGTACGCCGGAATACGCGTTTGCCCGGGCGACGCGCATCGCCGACGAGATCGCGCCGGTGGTACTGTGGATCGACGAGCTGGAGAACGCCTTCGGCTTCGATTCCACCGGCAGCGGCGGCAACGTGAACATCTTCTCCAGCTTCCTGACCTGGCTGCAGGAGAAATCGCCCAGGGTGTTCGTGGCGGCCACCGCCAACCGCATCGAGCTGATGCCGGCGGAGCTGATGCGCAAGGGGCGCTTTGACCAGCTGTTCTTCCTGGATCTGCCCAATGCCGACGAGCGCCGCGAGATCCTGGAGCTGCACATCCGCCGCCATGGCGGCGATCCGGGCCAGTTCGACCTGGGGTATCTGACCGCCACCACCAAGGAATGGAGCGGGGCCGAGATCGAGCAGGTTGTGCGTTCGGCGCGCATCGAGGCCTATCGCGAAGACCGCGCCTTCAACCAGAAGGACATCATCCGCGCGGCCATCAACACGGTGCCGCTGTCGAAGACCATGGTCGAGCAGATCCGCGAACTGCGGAACTGGAGCTTCAAGCGCGCGGTGAATGCTTCGAAGTCCGAGAGCAAGAAGAAACCCGCCGGTTCCTGAGCCGGTTCCCGAGGCTGGTTCCGGCCACCGGCGCCCGGGTCAGTCGGCCGGTGTCAGGGGCTCCACCGATACCTCCATGCGAGTGGGGATCGCCGGTGGCCCGAACAGGTGATAAAGCGGGACATCGGCGGCATCGCGGCCGTAGGCCAGGCGCACCCGGCCGTTGCCCGGCTGCGCCTGGGTCGGGTCGAAGGTGTGCCAGCGTCCGCCGACCCAGGCCTCGAACCAGGCGTGCAGGTCCATCGGTTCCAGCCCGTGCACGTAGCCCACGGTCAGCCGCGCGGGGATGCTGAGGCTGCGGCAGAGCGCCATGCCGAGATGGGCCAGATCGCGGCAGACGCCACTGCCCCGGTTCAGCACCTCGCTGGCGGAGATCGGTGCCGGGTCGGTTTCCGGGCAGTAGCGGATGTGCTCATGGATCCAGCGCGAGATCGCGGTCACCTGCTCGTGGCCGGGCCGTCGCCCGTCCACGATCTCCCATGCCCGGGCGCCCAGCCGGTCCGCTTCGCAGAAGCGGCTGGGCAGGAGATAGACCAGGACCTCGTCGGGCAGTTGTTCCACCGGCACGAACGGGGCGTCGGTGACGTCGATATCCTCCGGGCGGATCCGGACATCCGCGCTGACGTGCACCGCGAAGGGGCCGGCGGGCGCCATCAGCCGCTGGCACAGGTTGCCGTGACGGTCGGTGTATTCGGCGACGTGGATGTCGGGGGTGACCCGGTAGCGGTCGCTGGCCACCCATTGGTGGGCGTCGCTGTGCGGCCGCAGAAGCAGCAGCATCGGGCTGGCCACCTGCAGGTTCATCTCGAGTTCGGTGGTGACCCTCAGCCACATGATGATTCCGGCCCCTTGCCCGCGGTTGTGGTGACAGTTCGCCGCAGTGTAACCCGGGTGGCGACCTCCCGGTGGAGGGGCCCGGTAGAGGGACACACGACGCTGTGGCATGATCCCGCGTCGACGGCATGCCCTTTCGGGCTGTCGACAGGGGGAACAGGGGGAGAGGCGATGCGGGCAGTGCTGCCCACGGAAGCGGATGACGCCGAGCGTTGCGGGTGCGCCGCGCGGCGGTTCCCTGCGGAGTGGGAACCGCGGGCCGGAACGCTGCTGGCCTGGCCGTCGGCCGAGCAGGCCTGGCGCGGGCAGTACGCCGGCGTGCTGGCGGCCTTTCGCGCGCTGGTCGCCGAGTTGCGCCAGGTGGAACCCGTCTGCGTGCTGGTATCGCCCGAGGAACGCGAAGATGCGGCTGCGCTGCTGGGGGGCGAGGACGGGATCTCGCTGCGGCTGGAGCCGCTGCCGGTCAACGATATCTGGATGCGCGATGCCGGTCCCCTGTGGGTCCGCGAGGGTTCACGGATGTTGCTGGTCGACGGTGGCTTCAACGGCTGGGGCAACAAGCACCCCTGCGAACTGGATGCGCTGGTCCCGCTGCTGCTGGCGCGTCGCTGGGGGCAGCGGCGCGAGCGTCTGCCGCTGACGCTGGAGGGCGGGGCCCTGGAATCCAGCGGGGCTGGAGATCTGCTGACCACCGAATCGGTGCTGGGCGCGCCCGCGCGTGACAATCCCGACATGCCGGAGATGGAACGGGCCCTGCGCACGACCCTGGGCGTGCGGCGTGTGCACTGGCTGCCGCGTGGCCTGAGCGGGGATGATACCGACGGTCATATCGACAACCTGGCCCGTTTCGTGGCCCCGGATCGCATCGTGTCGATGCGTTCGGCGGACGGGGCGCATCCGGACGCGGCGATGCTGGAGGACATGCATCGGCGTCTGAGCGCGCTGGACCTGGTGACCGGCCCGCCCGAGGTCGTGAGTCTGCCGGCCCCCGTGGTGCAGGGTCCCGATGATGAATGCCTGCCGGCGAGTTACGCCAATTTCTACATCGCCCCCGGGCGCGTGATCGTGCCGCAGTTCGGCGTGCCCGAGGATGCGGTCGCGCTGGGAGTGCTGGCCGACTGCCTGCCGGGCCACCGGCCGGTGGGGCTGGATGCCCGCGCGCTGGTGCATCTGGGCGGTGCCTTTCATTGTCTGGCCCAGCCGCTGGGCGTGTTTCCGGATGGGGCGCGAGATGTACACGGATCATAAAGTCTATCTGTTGCAGAAGATGGTCGGGCCCCTGATGATCGGGGTGTGGGTCGGCGCCCTGTCCGCGGTCTTTTTTTATGAGGCCGACATCTTCTGGCCGGACACCGGTGTGGTGTTCGGGATGGCGCTGGTCATTTCCTTCTTTGGCCTGCTCTGGAACCGTGCCTCGCGCCTGCACCCGTTGTATCGGCGGGGCAATGCGGCGATCGGCGCGGTGCGTCTCGGGATCATCCTCGGTTTTTCCTGGTGCCTGTGGGTGCTGGTGCATCACGCCGACCCGACCATCCAGGGGTTCTGGTTCGTGCTCTACGCCCTGATGGCGTTCGCCGCGATCAAAGTCTTCGGCCAGGTGGCCGGGCAGCTGTTCGGCCCGCGCCTGCAGGTGGACGTGTTCGAGCGTGGCAATCTCGCCGCCGGGGTCTTCCTCGGTGCGTTCGTGCTGGCGACCGGGATGATCTTCGGCGGCGCGAGCTGGGGCGATCTGGAGGCCGGCGGGCTGGAGTACGGCTGGATTTTCGAGGTCCTGCCGGGCTACGAGGATGGCTGGTGGATCACCCCGTGGTTCTTCGGCATGGGCTGGCTGATCCTGGTCGTCACGCTGGGGCTGTGGATCCGGCGGGAGAAGACCGACTTCTACCGCCGCGTGGTGCGTGACCGCAACATGGAGGATGCGAAGGCGGCCGCCTATTTCATGATCGCCTGCGCCATCACTCTGACCTACGCGGTGCACGGCGACTATCGCGGATTCGGTGATGCGCTGATCGGCTTCAGCGTGATCGCGCTGCCGGTGCTGGGCCACGAGGTGATGCGCCCGCCCGCGCCGTTCCATACCGGTAATCAGGCCGGTGATCAAACCGGAGACGAGGGCGTGCCGGCGGTCCGGTCGCGCGATCGCGAGGGCGTGGTCTACATCCTGCTGGCGCTGGGCGGGGTCGTGCTGGCCCCGCTGGTCTCGACCCTGCTGGGACTGCGCGGGTGAGGACCGAGCCCTGGCCGCTGGAGCCGCCGCAGGCGAGCCGCCTGCTGGATCGGCTGTCGCTGCAGCTGGGCAAGTGGGACATGCACCAGGCCGGTGATCCCACGGTGCTGCCGGATTTTCTGGTGCTGGGCGCCGAAGAGCACCGGGCGCTGGTGCGGCGTGCGCGGACCGCCTGGGCGGCACAGTGCGAGATGGAGGAGGCGGTGCGCGCGCAGCCTGCCTGTCTCGAGGCGGTGGGCGTGCCGGCCGAACTGTGCGAGGTCGTGGCCACGGCGCCCGCGCCCGGACCGCGGCTGACGCGCTGCGACTTCCACTGGAGCACCGACGAATGCTGGCGGATCAGCGAGTTCAACCAGGACGTGCCCGGCGGGCTGGCCGAGACCGCGGAGCTGGACGCCACCGTTGCCGCGGCCACGGGCGTGCGCGGGATGCGGCCGGCCGGGGATCTGGCCGCCGCGATCACTGCCGCGCTGGCGCCGTGGCCGTGTATCGGCCTGGTCCACGCAACCGCCTGGTCGGTGGATCTGCAGCAGGTCGCCGCGGTGGCGCGGTGGCTGGAGGCGGCCGGGCATGCGACGGTCATCGGCTCGCCGGCCAATCTGCAGTGGCGGGATGGTCGTCCGCACCTGTTCGATCGGCCGGTGGATGCGCTGTTCCGGCATTACCCCGCGGAATGGATCCCCGGGCTGCCCGACCCGCAGGCGTGGCTGAGGGTTGCGCAGGAGGTGCCCTGCATGAACCCGCTGACCGCCGTGGTGGCGGAGAGCAAGCGCTTTCACGCGGCCCCGGCCGAACATGCGCTGGGCCTGTCCGAGGACACGCTGGCCACGCTGGCGCGTGACTTCACCCGTTCGTGCTATCCCCGGGCGGAGGGGCGTGACGCCTGGCTGGCCGAGCGCGAGGAATGGGTGCTGAAACGCAGCTACGGACGCATGGGCGAGGGCATCCGGATCGGCGCCGCGCTGTCGGCGCAGGCCTGGGAAGAGGCCCTGGATACCGCGCTGCAGGACCCGCAGGGCTTCGTCCTGCAGGAATTCTTCGAACCCGCACCGCTGTGGTTTTCCCATGGCATGGGCTACCCGGTGGTGGGGGTCTTTCTCGTGGACGGCGAATTCGCCGGGTATCACACCCGGGTCAGCCGCCACCCCGTCATCCGGCACGATGCGAATTATGTCCCAACGATGGTTGAAACTGCTTGAGCGCCTCGCATCCCCGCTGGGGGCCGGCACCGAAGACCCCGATGCCGCACCGCCGGTGGAGGGGCAGACGGTCTCCGAAGACTGGCGTGACTACATGCACCATGAACGGCTGTACCGCCTGTACGGGCCGCATCCGGAGGGGCCGTGGCGGCCGTATCACTGCCCGACGCTGTTTGCCGGGATCGATCGCCTCAAGCTGCAGCCACACGAGCAGCAGCTGCACGAGCGGATTGCCGCCGAGCGTCCCCCGGGCACCTGGGACTGGCTGCGTCCGGATACCCTGACGGTGGTGGACCTGCCGGGCGGTCTGAGCGTGCAGATGGCGGCGACGCTGTTTGCCGAAGGGACCTGTCAGCTGATCGCGACCTTTGATCACTGGCCGCGGGCCAACTCCGAGCCCGCGGGCATGATACGCCGGCTGGACGCGGAACCCACGGCCGCGCCGCCGCACGCGGGGGATCCCCGCATCATGGTCGACTCGCGTGAAGTCGTGAACGCGATGGTGACCATGGCGCCGCGGGTGGCGGCGCGCTGGGCGCGCGGCGTGCCCGCGGACGCGCCGCCGGTGTGGGTCTGCGATGCGCGACGACTGACGCACGCGGAGCCGGAGGCGGGCGATTACGACAACCGCTATTTCATCGATGACTCCATCCTCCCCGGGCCGGAGCGCCTGCGTTCCGCCGGTATCGCGCGGGTCGTGCACGTGGCCGCGGACGCCGACGCCACGCCCGAGGACGATCTGGCCAACTGGCTGCACGAGCTCTACACCGCCGGCTTCGACACCGCCCGCATGACCCTGGGCGACCCCGAGACCTGGGTGATCCCGATGCCGATCATCCCGGCGCCGGGCGGGTCCATCGCCGGCCGGGTGAACAACCGCTCCGATCGCGGGGGCTTCGGCCAGACCATCTCCGAGCGGGGCAGCTCGGGCGGCGTCTACTCGGGCGCCGGGGCCGGGGGCTGAGCGGATGCAGGTCGCGGAGTTCATCGAACGCCATTACGGGCATTTCAACGCCCGCGAGCTGCGCGCCGCCGCGCGCGCCTGGCGCGACCACGCCGACGCCGGCGGGCGCATGTTCCTGTCGATGTCGGGAGCGATGTCCACCGCCGGGTTCGGTCGCATCCTCGCGCGCGCGATCCGCGCCGGCCTGATCCACGGGATCGCCTGCACGGGCGCGAATCTCGAGGAGGACGCCTTTCGCCTGATCGGCGCCGACACCTACGAGACCCTGCCGGACTGGCGCACCCTGGGGCCGCAGCGCGAGGCCGAACTGTACGCCCGCGGGGTCAGCCGGGTGACGGACACCGGGATCCCCGAGACGGCGATGCAGCCGATAGAATCGCTGCTGATCCGGCGCTGGGAGGCGGCGGCGCGATCCGGGCGCCAGGCCTCGCCCGCCGATTTCCTGCAGGACGTACTGCACGATGCGTGGCTGCGCGAACATTTCATCGAGCCCGAGGCCAGCTGGCTGCTGGCGGCTGCGGAACACGCGGTCCCGATCTGGACCCCCGGCTGGGAGGATTCCTCCACCGGCAATGCCTTCTCCGCCGCGGTCATGCGCGGCGACGTGGCCCGTCATGACTGCGTGGAGCCGGGCACCGCGCAGATGAACCGGCTGGTGCGCTGGTATCTGGAGAACTGCGACCCGGCCCCCGGGATCGGTTATTTCCAGATCGGCGGCGGGATCCCCGGCGACTTCGCGATCTGCGTGGTGCCGCTGATCACCCGCGAGCTGGGACTGGAAGATACCCCGACCTGGGGCTATTTCTGTCAGGTCACCGATGCCGAGACCACCTATGGCGGCTATTCCGGTGCGCCCCCGGACGAGAAGATCACCTGGGGCAAGCTGCGCCCCGGGACCCCGCGCTTCGATATCCACTCCGACGCGACCATCGTCGCGCCACTGATCCTGGCCTACATGCTGGAGGACTGACCTTACTGTCGGAGGAATATGCCTTGGTGTGGTTCGGCGAAGAGCCCGAAGGCGACGCGGCCGGCGCCGAATAGCGAACGGGACGGCGTCCAGCATGCGCCGCTCGCGGGAATGCGTTCAGGTGGTCGTGCGCGGGGTCGTGCCGGAGTCCGGGCCCGGTAGCGGGTCGGGCGGGGGAACGACGCGGTTGCGGCCCGCGGCCTTGCCGGCGTAGAGCTGACGGTCGGCGCGGGCGAGGAGAGATTCGCGGTCGTCTTCCGGGGTGAATTCGGCCACGCCCAGGGTGGCCGTGATGCCGAGGCCCGCCACGGGCTCCTCGGCCAGGGCCCGCCGGCAGCGCTCGGCCAGCGCCGTGGCCTCCCGCAGGTCGATGCCGAGGGCGACCACCAGGAGTTCCTCGCCGCCCCAGCGGGCGGTCAGGTCGCTGTCGCGCACGCGCGCCTGCAGCCGGGCGGTGACCTCGCGCAGCACCCGATCGCCATTGGCATGGCCGTGGGTGTCGTTCACGTCCTTGAAATGGTCGAGATCGGCGATGATCACGCTCATTGGCTGCCCGTAGCGGCGCGCATAAGCAATCTCGCGTTCCAGACCGGCCTCGGCGGCGCGGCGGTTGGCCAGGCCGGTGAGCGGATCGGTGGTCGCCCAGTCGTGCAGGATCTCGGCGCGCAGCAGGGCGCGCTGCAGCTGGTCGCGCATCCCGGCGACCGCGGCCAGCAGGGCCAGCAGCAGGCCGAGGAACACATGTACGCGCACCAGGTACATCAGGGTCTCGGCCGCGGGCGGGGCGGCTGCCATGTATTCCCGCAGGACCCCGGTGACCGTCAGCAGGATCGAGATCCCGAGGATGGCGAGCCCGGCGATCACCCCGCGGCGCCGGTCGAGCATCACGAAGGCGCCGGCGACCAGCAGTCCCACGGCCCAGAAGTGGCCGCCGACCAGCACCATCAGTTGCTGCTCGATCCCGGCGGCGAAGTGCATGTGCCAGGCCAGCCGCCCGAGGATCAGCGCGGAGGCGACCAGTACCATCAGCCCTTCGATGTGTTCCAGCGTCAGCCATTGCCGCCACAGCACCACCAGCAGCCCGGCGAGGGCAGCCGCGAACGGCGGATAGACCCGGGTCAGGAAGGGATCGTCGGGACCGCGGAACCACCAGCTGAGAAGGGTGATCGTGATCCCGCCGACAAGCACCAGGGCATACACCAGGCGCTTGCGGGCCCGGAGTTCGCGGATCTCGGTGCTGGATTCGTCCGGTTGTTCGGTCATCGGGCTTCGGTCGCGTGCGGGCACGGGGCCCGTTGCCGGGGTCCCGGCCGACAGGTGGCGGCCGCCCCGTTTATAGTGATGGGTTATAGTGACATTTCGAACGCGGGCGGGCCATGGCGAGAGGTGACCCTTGATGGCGGGATACGGACGGTGGATCGCGGCCGGGGGTATCGTGCTCCTGGCGGTGGCCTGGATCGCCTCGGGTGTGCTGACCCGCGAGCCGCCGGCGGAGCCGGAGCCCCGTGCGGCGCAGCCGATGGCGGTGGCGGTGGAAACCCGGGCGGCCGAACCGGTGGAGCGGATCCTGGTCCTGCAGGGACAGGTGGAACCCGACCAGCGGGTGCGGGTGCGCGCCGAGACCGCCGGGCAGGTGGCCGAATGGGCGGTGACACGGGGGGCCGAGGTGGTAGCGGAGGACCTGCTGGCCCGTCTGCGCATCGACGACCGCGAGGCACAGCGTCGCCAGGCCATTGCGCGCGAACGCGGCGCCGAGAGCGACTTCGAGGCGACCCGTCGTCTGCATCAGCAGGGGCACGCCTCGCGCACCGAGCTGGATGCGCGCGAGGCCGAGCTGGAGGCGGCGCGTGCCGCGCGTGAGGCGGCCGAGCTGGATCTGCGCAACACGCGCATCCGCGCGCCGCTGGCAGGTATCGTGCATCAGCGGCTGGCGGAACCGGGGGATTTCGTCGGCCGCGGTGACCCGGTGGCCGAGATCATCGACAACGACCCTTTGCTGGCGGTGGTGCAGGTGCCGCAGCACCAGATCGGGCGGGTCGAACGCGGGCAGACGGCGCGCATCCGCTTCCTCGACGGGCGCACCGCGGAGGGCGAGGTGCGCTTCGTCGCGCGCGTGGCCGAGCCGGGCACCCGCACCTTCCGCCTCGAGGTCGAGGTCCCCAATCCCGATGGCGCGTTGCCGTCGGGCCTCAGCGCCGGTGTGGAGATCCCCACCGACATCGTCCGCGCCCATCGCGTGTCGCCGGCGGTCATGTCCCTGGGCGATGACGGTCGCGTCGGGGTGAAGACCGTGGACGATGCCGATCGGGTGGCCTTCCACCCGGTGGAAGTCGTGCGGACCGCGGCGGATGGCGTGTGGGTGACCGGTCTTCCGGACGAGGCCCGGGTCATCACCGTGGGGCAGGGCTTCGTGACCGAGGGCGAGCGGGTGCGTCCGCAGGCGGCCGGGGAGACCGAGCGGTGAATGCGCTGATCGCCTGGGCGGTGGCACATGCCCGGACGGTCCTGCTGTTCCTGCTGCTGATCCTGGTCACCGGGTCCATGGCCTGGGTGGTGGCGCCCAAGGAGGCCGCCCCGGAGATCGACATCCCGATCTTCTTCGTCTCCGTGCCCTACCCCGGGGTTTCGCCGGAGGATGCCGAGCGCCTGATGGTGCAGCCGCTGGAGCGGGAGCTGCAGGGGCTGCCGGGCGTGGACGAGATGCAGTCCTGGGCCGGCGAGGGCTTTGCCCTGCTGCGCATCGATTTCGAACCCGGCTGGGACAACCGCCAGGCTCTGTCGGATCTGCGCGAGGAGGTCGATCTGGTTCGTCCGGAGCTGCCGGACGGGGCCGAGGAGCCGTCGGTGTCCGAGGTGGACCTGTCGCTGTTTCCGGTGGTGACGGTGAATCTCTCGGGGCCGCTGGAGGAGCGCACGCTGGTGCGTCTGGCGCGTGAGCTGCGCGACCGCGTGGAGGCGCTGCCGGGCGTGCTGGAGGCGGACATCGGCGGCGATCGCGAGGAGCAGATGGAGGTGCTGGTCGATCCGCTGGTGCTGGAGACCTACGAGCTGTCCTTCGGCGATCTGAGTCGCGCGATCGAACGCAATAACCGGCTGGTGGCCGCCGGCGCGGTGGACACCGGGGTTGGACGCATCCCGTTGCGGGTGCCGGGCACCATTGACGACATCGATGACGTGCTGGACACCGCGGTGCGGGTGGAGAACGACACCGTGGTGCGCGTGCGCGACGTGGCCGAGGTGCGCCGCAGTTATCGGGATCCGGAGGGCTTCACCCGCATCGACGGGCAGCCGTCGGTGTCGCTGGAGATCCGCAAGCAGACGGACGCCAATATCCTCGAAGTGGTGGCGGCCGCGCGCGCGACCATCGAGGCCTCGCGCGCCGAATGGCCCGACTCGCTGGAGGTGACGTATACCCAGGATCAGGCGAAGGACGTCGCCGATCTGCTGGGTGATCTGGAGAACAACGTGATCACCGCGGTGCTGATCGTGGCCCTGGTGATCCTGGTGATGATGGGCGCGCGCGCCGCGCTGCTGGTGGGGCTGGCGATCCCCGGGGCCTTCCTCGGCGGGATCCTGGCCATTCATCTGCTGGGCTTCACGCTCAACATCGTCGTGCTGTTCGCGCTGATCCTGGTGGTGGGGATGCTGGTGGACGGCGCGGTGGTGGTCGTGGAACTGGCGGACCGCTATATCGCCGAGGGGCGCGGGCGGGTCGAGGCCTTCCGCGCCGCGGCCCAGCGCATGGCCTGGCCGATCACGGCCGCCATCGCGACCACTCTGGCGGTGTTCGCGCCGATGCTGTTCTGGCCGGGGATGGTGGGCGAGTTCATCGTCTATCTGCCGGCCACGGTGATCGTGACCCTGATCGCCTCTCTGGCGATGGCGCTGGTGTTCATCCCGGTGCTGGGTTCGGTGATCGGCCCGTCGCGGCCGATCAACGCGGAACAGACGCGTTTCGTGCGCGCGGCGGAGGAGGGCCGCTTCGCCGAACTGCACGGCATCACCGCCCGGTACATTCGGATCCTGCGGCCGCTGGTGGACCGGCCGGGGCTGACCCTGGCGGCCACGGTCGGGTTGCTGGTCCTCGCCTACGCCGCCTATGCGAGTTTCGGTCGCGGGGTGGAGTTCTTCCCGTCGATCGAGCCGGAGAACGTCCAGGTCCAGGTGCAGGCGCGCGGCGATCTTTCGGTGCGCGAGGCGGACGCGCTGGTGCGCCAGGTGGAGGGTCGCCTGATGGCCTCCCCCGAGGTGAAACACGCCTATGCCCGCACCCTCGGGACCCAGCTCGCGCGTCTGCAGGGCGATTATCCGGAGGACGTGGTCGGGGTCATCCAGCTGGAGCTGACCCACTGGCGCACCCGCCCGCCGGCGGAGGCGGTCATCGCCGAATTGCGCGAGCGCACCGCGGATCTGCCCGGACTGCGGCTGCAGTTCCGGGCGCAGGAACACGGCCCGGGCGAGGGCCGGCCGATCCGCATCGTCGCCTCCGGCGAGCAGCCCGGGCGCATCCCGCCGGTGATCCGCGAGATCCGCGCGCAGATGGACGAACTGGGGGGCTTCGAGGACATCGGCGACGACTTGCCGCTGCCCGGGGTGGAGCTGGAGGTGCGCTTCGACCGCGAGCAGGCGGCGCGTTTCGGTGTGGACGTGCCGCTGCTGGGGGACGGCGTGCAGCTGCTGACCGACGGGATCCTGCTGGGGAGCTGGCGCCCCGATTTCACCGACGAGGAGGTGGACATCCGCCTGCGGCTGCCGGCCGAGCAGCGCCACCTGCAGCAGCTCGCCAATCTCAACCTGCCGGCGCCGGGCGGGCTGGTGCCGCTGGCGAATTTCGCCGAGCTGGTGCCGGTCCCGGCCACCGGGCTGATCAAGCGCCTCGACGGCCAGCGCGCCTACACCATCGAGGCGGATGCCGCGCCCGGTTACCTGGTGGACGAACGGGTGCGCGCGCTGCAGGCACGGCTGGACACCCTCGAGCTGGATGACGCGGTGGAAATCCGGTTCCGCGGCGAGGCCGAGGAGCAGGAGGAGGCCGCGCGCTTCCTGCTGGGGGCCTTCGCGATGTCGCTGTTCCTGATGCTGGCGATGATGGTCACCCAGTTCAACCGGTTCTCCCAGGCGCTGCTGGTGATGTCGGCGATCGTGTTCTCCACCGCGGGAGTTCTGCTGGCGCTGCTGGCGCGGGGTGAGCCGTTCGGCATCGTGATGAGCGGGATCGGCGTGCTGGCGCTGGCGGGGATCGTGGTCAACAACAACATCGTGCTGATCGACAACTACAACGAACAGCGCGGTCGCGGCCTGACGGCGCACGAGGCGGCCCTGCGGGCGGCGGCGCAGCGCATGCGGCCGGTACTTTTGACCGCGATCACCACCATCCTCGGCCTGCTGCCGATGGTGCTGGGCTGGACCGTGGATTTCGCCGGCCGGGATTTCTACATCGGTGCACCGGTGACGGGCTTCTGGATCCAGCTGGCAACGGCGATCGCCGGCGGGCTGCTGTTCGCGACCCCGCTGACCCTGCTGTTCACCCCGGCGATGCTGGTGCTGCTGGATCGCATGCGCGGGCGCTATGAGTCATTGCGCGTATCCATGCGTCCGGGGAACTCCAGCGAGCCGTAGCGCCAGGCCTGCAGGCCCTCGGGCCACGGATGGCGCGGCAAGCCGGCCTTGCGCAGCAGGGCGTCGACGAAGGCCTCCGCATCGGGCAGGGATTCCCAGACCGCCGGGAGGAAGGTGGCGCGCCGCGGCCCCGCCTGCAGGATCAGCCCGTCCTCGCGCGGGCGCAGCCGGTCCAGCAGGGTGTGGCGACTGGTGGCCTCCAGTGGCTCGGACGGCCCCAGCAGGGTCACCGAGTACTCCAGTCCTGCCAGTTCGGGCGCGGTTAGTGGCGGGAAGCGCGGGTCGCGGGTGGCCGCGGCGACTGCGTTGTGCAGCACGTCTTCCGCCAGCGGACGGCGCGCCTCCAGCGAGCCGATGCAGCCACGCAGTTCGCCCCCGCACTTGAGGGTTACGAAGCTGGCCCCGGGGGCATTCAGGGGCGCGGGTTCCGCCTTCGCGAGGAGCTCGGGCGCGGGGCCGTCACCGGCGGCGTGGCGGATGGCGTCGCGGGCCAGTCCGGTCAGCCGTTCACGCGCCGGAGTATCGGGTTCGAACGGGACCGTCATTGCAGGGCCCAGGCGCCGTAACCCACCACCTGGTCGCGCGGGCCGGCGGTATCCGCCGAGGTGCGCCGGTCGAGGGTGGTAATGCCCAGTCCGCGGCGTCGCGCGGCCCGCAGCAGTCCGGCCAGCGGGCGGCAGCCGCAGGCGTCTTCCGGCCCCAGCGCGGTGTCATCCATGCGCTCGATGACCTGCTGGGTCGCCGCATCCAGGCGCTGCGCGGTGGCCTCGTCGTGGAAATGCGACAGGTCCGAGCTCACCACCACCAGGGTCTCCGGGTCGTCCCACAGCCGGTCGAGCACCGCCTCGACCTGGTCCGGGGACGCATCGCCGACGACCAGCGGGACCAGGCGGAAGTCCTCGAGGGCCACCTGCAGGAACGGCAGCTGGGCCTCCAGGCTGTGCTCCGGGCCGTGGGCGGCGTCCAGGCACTGCACGCCGGGCAGACCGGCGAGGGCATCCACGGCCTCGCGGTCCACGGGGATGTCGCCCAGCGGGCTGCGGTAGTACGCGCTGTCGGTGGTGGCGATTCCGCGAAAAGGCACGCGGTGCGAGGGCCCGAGCAGGACCACCCGCCGGATGCGGCCGGCCAGCGGACGCACCCGGGCGTAGGCTGCCGCCGCGACCGGCCCGGAGAACGGGAAACCGGCATGCGGGGCGACGATCGCCCGGGGCGCCGGGGCATCTGCCTCCGGCGACGCCACCTCGGCGAGAAAGCCCTCCACCATCTGCCGCAGGGTGGCGGCATCGGCGGGGTAGAAGCGCCCGGCGACGGCGGGTTCGCGGATGGCGGCGGTGGCGGACATGTCGGGCTCCACAATATCGGGACTCATGGCTTGAATTGTGGGACCTCGGGGGCCACATTCAAGAGTATGAGCCGTACGACCGACACTCCGCAGCACGACGCCTTCACGGTGTCCACGCGCTACTGGCACGCCCTCGACGACGGCCGTGTGCAGTGCGACCTGTGTCCGCGTTTCTGCAAGCTGAAGGAAGGGCAGCGCGGCGCCTGTTTCGTGCGTGCCCGGCTGGACGACGAGGTCGTGCTGACCAGCTACGGCCGCTCTTCCGGTTATTGCGTGGATCCGATCGAGAAGAAGCCGTTGAACCATTTCCTGCCGGGGACACCGGTGCTGTCGTTCGGGACCGCCGGCTGCAACCTGGCCTGCAAGTTCTGCCAGAACTGGGACATCAGCAAGTCGCGCGAGGTCGATACCCTCGCCGACCGGGCGGATCCGGAGACCATCGCGCGGGCGGCCGAGGAGCTGGAATGCCGCTCGGTGGCGTTCACCTACAACGACCCGGTCATCTTCCACGAATACGCGATCGACGTGGCGGCGGCCTGCCGTGCGCGCGGGATCCGCACGGTGGCGGTCACCGCGGGCTACATCACCGAGGCCGCGCGCGGCGAGTTCTTCTCCGCGATGGATGCGGCCAACGTGGATCTCAAGGCGTTTACCGAGCGCTTCTACCACCGCCTGACCGGGGCGCATCTGCAGCCGGTGCTGGATACCCTGGAGTGGCTGGTGCACGAGACCGATGTGTGGACCGAGATCACCACCCTGCTGATCCCCGGAGAGAACGACAGCGATCCCGAGATCGTGGCGATGGCCGACTGGGTGTATCAGCACCTGGGTCCGGACGTGCCCATGCACTTCACCGCGTTCCACCCCGACTTCCGCATGACCGACTACCCGCGCACGCCGCCGGAGACCCTGCAACGGGCGCGCAACATCGCTCGCGAGCGGGGGCTGCATCACGTGTATACGGGGAACGTGCACGACCGCGAGGGCCAGAGCACCTGGTGTCCGTCCTGTGGCCGGCGGTTGATCGGTCGCGACTGGTACCGGCTGTCGGACTGGAACCTCACCGCCGATGGCTGCTGCAATGCCTGCGGGGCGGCCGTTGCCGGGGTGTTCGAGGCGCGGCCGGGGGACTGGGGGCCGCGTCGCCAGCCGGTGCATCTGGCGGATTTTGCCCGCTGACCGGCGCCGGCCTGCGCCCCGGCGAGTCCCTCGGCGATTCCCTCAGCGCGGGACGCCGGCGGCGGCCACCCCGCCCTCGCAGTCTTCCAGCAGCTGCGGCAGTTCCTCCGCCGGGACCGGCGGGCTGCACAGAAAACCCTGCCAGGCGTCGCAGTAGCGGGTCTTGAGGAAGCTGCGCTGGTCTTCGGTCTCGACCCCTTCCGCCTGCACTTCCAGCCCCAGGTTGTGGGCCATGTTGATGATGGTCACGGTCAGTTCGGCATCGTTGGGGTCGTGCGGCAGATCCTGGACGAAGGCCCGGTCGATCTTGAGCCAGTCGATGTTGAAGCGCTTGAGGTAGGCCAGCGAGGAATACCCGGTGCCGAAGTCGTCGATGGCCAGCGCCACGCCCAGGCCCTTGAGCTGCAGCAGGACCTCGCGCGAGCCCTCGGCCTGGATCAGGGTGGTTTCGGTCATCTCCAGCACCAGACGCCCGGGGTCCATCCCGGTGGAATCCAGCACCTCGCGCACGCGCGCGACCAGTGCGGGGTCGTTCATCTGGTGGGCCGAGAGGTTCACCGCCAGCGACAGCTCCGGCAGGCCCTGCCGGTCCCATTCCACCACCTGGCGGCAGGCCTCGCGCAGGACGAACTCGCCCAGCGGGCTGATCAGGCCGGTTTCTTCGGCCACCGGGATGAAGCGTCCGGGCGAGATCAGCCCCTTGTCCGGGTCGCGCCAGCGTACCAGCGCCTCGACCCCGGACACGCGGCGTTCGCGCAGGTCGATCTGCGGCTGGTAGAACACCTCGAGATGGCCGTTCTTCAGGGCCTCGCGCAGATGATTTTCGGTCTCCAGGCGCTCGCTGGCGGCGGCGGTGAGGTCCTCGCTGTAGAAGCTGTAGGTGTTGCGGCCCTGGGCCTTGGCGCGGTACATGGCCGCGTCCGCCTGGGTGATCAGGGCCTCGGGCGACCCGCCGTTATCGGGGAACAGGGTGATCCCCAGCGAGCCTCCGACCTGCAGCGAGCGCCACCCGCCCACCGCGAAGGGTTCGGCGATCACCGCCAGGATCTCCCGGGCCCGCTCCTCGAGGGCCTCCAGCGATTCGACATCGTCCAGCAGGACGATGAACTCGTCGCCGCCCAGGCGGGCGATGGTGTTGGCTCGTACCCGATCCTTGAGCCTGTCGGCGAGGATCTTCAGGAGTTCGTCGCCGACCTGGTGGCCGAGGCTGTCGTTGATGGTCTTGAAACGGTCGAGGTCCAGGAACAGGATCGCGACCCGCCCGCCATCTTCGGCACTGGTGTTGATCGCCGAACGCATGCGCTGGGTCAGCAGCACCCGGTTGGGCAGGTCGGTCAGCGGGTCGTGGCTGGCGCGATGCGCCAGCTCCGCCTCGTGCCGGCGCAGGCGGGTCTCGGCCTCGCGGCGCTGCTGCACCTCGCGCCCGAGGTCGCGGTTGATCCGGTGGTAGCGCATGGTCGCTGCGGCCATCAGCGCCAGCAGCCCCAGCAGCAAGGCGATGGTGACCGCCGGGTTCTCGCGCCAGTAGAGCAGCGGGTCCAGGGCCGGGTTACGTTCGTAGGGCGGGGCGCCCAGGCGTTCCAGCAGGTCATGTGCCGGGGCGTAGGACAGCGGTGCGGCCCAGCCGAAATATTCGCCGGTCCGGCTTGCCGGGTGACCCTCCGGCATTTCCAGCAGGGCCACGGTCACCGCGTTGGCCAGGGCTTCGTCGGCATGTTCCATGCGCGAGAACGGCCATTCCGGGAACAGGCGGGTGGTGTGCTCGAACGGAAAGCCGGGGGTGTCGCGCGGTTCCAGCACCCGCAGCTCGCCGGGTTCGAACGCCCCGGCCCCGGCCATGCGGTCGAGCACGCCGGTGCGGACCGTGCCGGCGTCCGCGCGGCCGTCGAGCACGGCCTCGACCACGCGGTCATGCGGCATGTCGGTGAAAGTCAGTTCGGCGAGATCCTCGCGCGGATCCACGCCGGCATCCAGCAGGGCCTCGTGCCCGGCATGCCAGCCACCCAGCGAGCCCTCCTGTACCGCAAACAGGTGCTGGCCGGCGATGTCCTCCAGCGCGGTGATGTCGTCGCGGTCGGCGCGCGTGAAGATGACGCCGCCGAACAGCCGGACCGGTTCGCCTTCGTGTGACGCGATCAGTGTGGTCAGGCGGCTGATGCCGTGGGCGTATTCCAGCTGGACGTAGTGCCCGGTATTGGTGAGAACGAAATCGATCTCTTCCCCCGCAACCGCGTCTTCCAGCTCGGGGAAGTTCATCGCCCGCATGCGGAAGCGGGCGTCGAAATCCTCGCCAAGGCGTTCGGTCAGGTAGTCCGCGGTCGGTTGCCAGCGGGCCTCCGCTGCGCTTGCCTCGCGCACTGCGAGCACACCGATGTCCACTGTCGTGGCCCCATCCGGAGCGCCGGCGACCGCGCCCGGGAGGGACGGGAGCAGCATCACGGCCAGGACAAGGATGCGGGGCAGCCATTGCATGCCGGTCAGCCTACTACGAACCGGGCGGTGGATGCTCGTTCGTGCAGACAAGGGTTTGATTCGGGAACCTTTCGTTCCCGCGAGGGGCAGGGAAATGCAGGGAGGGCAGGGAGGAAAGGCCGCCAGAGCCCCGCCCGTGCCATGACCACGGGCGGGCAAGGGGGCGAGTGGCCGGTGTTCACCAGCTCTTGTAGGGCAGGAACTTGCCGTTCCAGGTGATCTTCACCCGGTCACCCTTCGGGTCCTCGACCTTGTCGATGTCCATGGTGAAGTCGATGGCGCTCATGATGCCGTCGCCGAACTTCTCGTGGATCAGCGCCTTCATGGTGTCACCGTACACGTTGATCGCCTCGTAGAAGCGGTAGATCACCGGGTCGGTGGGGATGGTCTTGTCCCAGTGCTTGTGCGGGAACGCCTGCAGGGCCTTCGACACGTCGGGCCCGAGATCGAGAAACGCGGTGAGCCGGTCGGCCGCCTCGGTGTCGAGATGATTCATGCCGTAGCAGGCCGAGGTCACGTAGACCTCGTGCAGGCCGGTGGCCTCGGCGATGCCGGCCCAGGTCGCGGACCGGCCCTCCTTGGCTTCGAGGATGGTGGCGGTCATTTCGGTCTTGCTCATGGACATGGAAGTCTCCTGGATGGGGTCGGTGGATTGCGGTACGGGTGGTTTCAGACGGCGTGCACCGCGGGCTCGCCGGTGTTGCTCCGCCCGGTTGCGGGACCCGCCGCGGGCGGGGCCTGCGCGAGGGCGGGGTGCACGATCTGCGGCCGGTGGCGGGCCGGGGCACCGCTGGCCGCGTGCTCCCGGGCCTCCTGCGCCAGTTCCTTCGCGCGGTGGACGAGGAAGTCCACCAGGTGGTTGCGGATGGGGTAGTAGGCCTCGTGCTGATGCAGGGAGGCCCGTTCCCGCGGTCGCGGGATGTCGATCTGCACCGATTCGGCCACCCGGGCATGGGGGCCGTTGGTCATCAGCAGCACGCGGTCGGCGAGCAGGATGGCCTCGTCCACGTCATGCGTGATCATGAACACCGTCTGCCGGGTCTCGGCCCAGATCTTCAGCAGCTCTTCCTGGATTACGCCGCGGGTCAGGGCGTCCAGCGCGCCGAACGGCTCGTCCATCAGCAGCAGCTTGGGTTCGATGGCGAAGGCGCGGGCGATCCCCACGCGCTGGCGCATGCCGCCGGAGAGCTGGGATGGCTTGCGGTCCATCGCATGCTCCAGACCCACCAGCTTCAGATAGCGCTCGGCGTGTTCGCGCCGTTGCGCCCTGCTCCAGCTCGGCCAGCGGGCCCGCACCGCGAACAGCACGTTGTCGCGGGCCGACAGCCACGGCAGCAGGCTGTGGTTCTGGAAGATCACGCCCTGATCGAGGCTCGGCCCCGAGATCTCCTTGTTGTCCATGATCACGTTGCCGTCGGTGGGCGTGGCCAGGCCGGCGAGGACGTTGAGGATGGTGGATTTGCCGCAACCGGAGTGGCCGATCAGGCAGACGAACTCGCCTTTCTGGATCTCCAGGTCGACCCCTTCGAAGACCGTCATCAGGTCGCTGGAGTCGGGCTGCGGAAAGCGCTGGCTCAGGTTCTCGATTTCGAGGAAGCCCTTGCTCATGTCAGTTCTCCTTCAATGCGTCGGGCTCAGTCGGCGTAGCGCACCAGCCGGGTGGTCTGGGCGAGGGAAGCATCCAGAAGAAAGCCGACGAGGCCGATCAGGATGATCGCGAAGATCACGCTGGCGAGATCGAGGTTGTTCCACTCGTTCCAGATGTAGTAGCCGATTCCGGTACCCCCCACGAGCATTTCGGCGGCCACGATGACCAGCCACGCGATGCCGATGGAGATGCGCATGCCGGTCAGGATGGTGGGGGCCGCGGCGGGCAGGATCACCGTGAACGCTGTGCGCAGGTTGGACAGCTCGTGGGTCTTCGCCACGTTCAGCCAGTCATTGCGCACCGAGGCGACGCCGTAGGCCGTGTTCACCAGCATGGGCCAGATCGAGCAGATGAAGATCACGAAGATCGCCGACATGTTGGAGTCGCGGATGACGAACAGCGCCAGCGGCATCCAGGCCAGCGGCGAGATCGGTTTGAGAATCTGGATGTATGGATCCAGTGCCTTGTTCAGCAGGGGAGACATGCCGATCACGAAACCGAATGGAATTGCGATCAGTGCGGCCAGAGCGAAGCCCAGAAGAACCCGGTAGATTGAATAGGCCAGCTGGATGCCGATGCCCTTGTCATTCGGCCCGGCGTCGTAAAACGGACTGCTCAGTTCCTGAACCGCGTGGGCAAAGATCTCCGACGGGGCGGGGATGCCGCTGCCGGATCCCTGGGCCGAGCTCCCGCCCATCAGCTGTTCGTACTCGCTGAGTTCGCCGGTCTGCGGGGCCAGGGCTTCCGGGGCGGTGGCCCATTGCCACGCGCCCAGGAAGACCACCAGGATGACCAGCGAAAGCAGGGCCGCCCGGAAGTTGAGGTTGCTCAGCATGGGCTAGCTCCTCCGGATCTCGAAGCTGTCGAGATACCCCTCCGGGTCGGTGTAGTCGAACACCTTGCCCATGATCTCGAAATTCTTGTAAGTCCGGTCCGGTGCCTCGTACCCCATCTCCTTCATTACCTCGGCGCATTCGCTGGCGAGGAACACTTCTTCCGCCAGGCGGTTGTAGTCGAAGTCGCGATCTACGTAGCCCCAGCGCTTCATCTGCGTGAGGATCCAGGTCGCCATCGAGTGCCAGGGGAAGGGGTCGAAGTCGATCCGGTGCGGGTCGTTCTGCACGTTGCCCAGACCGTCGGCGTAGCGGCCGGTGAGCACCTGCTCCACCACCGACTGTGGCTGATTGAGGTAAGCACGCGGGGAGATGGCCTCGGCGATCTCGGCGCGGTTGTCGATGTCGGAACTGTACTGGGTGGCCTCGATGAGGGCCCGGAACAGGGCCCCGAAGGTGTTGGGATGTTCGTCGGCGAATTCTGCGGAACAGGCGAAGGCGCAGCAGGGATGGCCGTCCCAGATGTCCTTGGTCAGCATATGTATGAAGCCGATGCCATCCCAGACCGCGCGCTGGTTGAAGGGATCCGGGGCCAGATAGCCATCGACGTTTTCGGCGCGCAGGTTGGCCACCATCTCCGGCGGCGGAACGACGCGGATGCTGATGTCACGATCCGGGTCCAGCCCGTGCTCGGCGACCAGGTAGCGGAGCAGGAAATTGTGCATCGAGAACTCGAAGGGTACGGCGAAGGTGAAACCCTTCCAGTCTTTCGGGTCGCGCTTGTCCTTGTGCTTGTTGTGCAGGGTGATCGCCTGGCCGTTGATGTTTTCCACCGCCGGCATGATGTAGTGCGCGCGGGAGGAGCCGGCACCCAGGGTCATCGACAGCGGCATCGGCGAAAGCATGTGCGAGGCGTCGTATTCGCCGGAAAGGGACATGTCGCGTGCGACGGCCCATCCGGCGGTCTTGATGACGTCCACGTCCAGCCCGTGGCGCTCATAGAACCCCATGGGGTGGGCCATGATGATGGGTGTAGCGCAGGTGATCGGCACGAAACCGACGCGGAGTTTGGTCTTCTCCAGCGGTCCACCGCCTTCCTGGATGGCGGCCTTCACCTTGTCCAGGGGCAGCACTGATCCAAGTGCGGCGGCGAGGGTGCCGCCACCGAGCATCTGCAGGAAGCGGCGGCGATTGATTTCGTTGTGGCCGAACATGCCGCGCACGATCGCGCTTTCGACGGCGCGGTCGACCATGCCTTCCTGGTCGAGATCCTCTCCGGTTCGGCGTGCGCCGGGATCGGGTTCCTGGATGTTGCGCTGCTCCAGCTTCTCTTCCAGGTCCGGCGATGCGGTGTCGAAGCAGTTGCAGCTTCCGGGGCCGGTATGGCCGTGACGGCAGCTGGAGCCGTGCCGCAGGTCGGCGTTGGCGTCGAACGGATCGTGAAGGCTCTTGGTCGGCATGATCGGATCTCCTCATTTGCGGGCGATGCGGGGTCTCGAGGTCCGCACGGATTTCCCTCTGCAGTTGCCGTGCCAGGCTTGCAGAACTTTGTCCGGGGGCCGTTTTTGGTGCTCGAGCGGGCAGGCAGGGGGGGGGGCATTGTCGACATTGACGTCATTGTTGGGGCCGAGGTGTGCACGCGACATGCGCAGGTAACACGGGAACCGCTTTATTCGGCGCTTTCCTGAATTCCCAGTTTCTTCAGGCGGTAGCGCAGCTGGCGCGGGGTGAGGCCCAGGTCCATGGCGGCACGGGTCTTGTTGCCGCCGCTACGTTCGATGGCGTCCCGCAACTCGTCCGCTTCGGAGGCGTGCACGCGGCGGTAGGGGCGCACGATGGTGGAGCCGCCTGCCCTGTAGTGGTGCATGGGCGATCCGGTTGTGGAAGTGGTATCGGGCGGTGTGTTTTCCGGCGCCCCCTCCCGCGCGTCGGAAGAAGGCTCCGAGGCGGCGGGGGTCATGTCGTTGCCATGCACTCCCGGACTGATCCGGGATTCCTCGTGCAGGATCTCGTCGATCAGGCCGGTGCCGATGCGGCCCTCGCTGGAGAGCAGCACCGCGCGTTCCAGCACGTTCTCCAGCTGGCGGATGTTGCCCGGCCAGTCGAAGGTTTCCAGACGCTCCATCACCCCGTCGTCCAGGACCACGTTCCAGCCATGGACGTGGGTGTAACGGTCGAGAAAGTGCCGTGCGAGCAGGCGAATGTCGCTGGCGCGATCGCGCAGCGCGGGCATGTGCAGCGGGATTACGTTCAGGCGGTAGAACAGATCGAGCCGGAATTCCCCGGCATTGACCGCTTTCTGCAGGTCCTTGTGGGTGGCGGCGACCACGCGCACGTCCACCGGGATGTCGCGCGATCCCCCGATCGGCTGCACGACCCGTTCCTGCAACACGCGCAGGATCTTGGACTGCAGCGCCTCCGGCATGTCGCCGATCTCGTCGAGGAACAGGGTGCCGCCGTCGGCCAGGGCGATCTTGCCGGTCTTGGCGCTGGAGGCCCCCGTGAAGGCCCCTTTCTCGTGGCCGAACAGTTCCGATTCCAGCAGGTCGGCCGGGATCGCGGCACAGTTCAGGGAGATGAACGGTCGCGCGTTGCGCTGGCTGATCCGGTGGATCATGCGTGCGATCTTCTCCTTGCCGGTGCCGGAGTCGCCGGTGATCAGCACCGTGGCCTGGGTATCGGCGATGCGGTGGACCTGCTTGAGGACGCTGCGCAGGGCCGGGCTCTCGCCGAGGATCCCGTATTTCGCCCCCTGGGTGTCGAGGGCGCTCTTGAGGTAGCGGTTTTCCGAGACCAGTTCGGCCGTGCGTTCGGCGATCAGCTGGTTGATGCGCAGGACCTGGCCGATCATGGAGGCGACAACGCGCAGCACGTTGAGATCGTCCTGGAACTGGCGCGAGCGGCGGCGCAGCCGGTGGACCCCGAGTACGCCGATCGGCTGTTCGTCCTGCACGATGGGGACCCCGATATATGCCACGGTCTCCTGCGGCAGGGTGGAGCGGTCGACCGCCCGGGCGAGGTATTCCGGCTCGTTGTCGATGTCCTGGATCAGCGCGATCTGTCCGGTCTTCATCACCCGGCCGGTCACGCCCTCGCCCAGCGAGTAGCTGCCACGCTCGCGTTCGGCGTCGGTCAGGCCGTAGGCATGCCGGATCTTCAGCTGTCCGCTGTCCGGGTCCGGCAGCAGGACCCGGCCGCGATTGAGGCCCAGCAGCTGGGACATCATGCCGAGGATGCGGTAGATGGCGGCGTCGGGGTCGCGCGAGCGGCCCATCAGCCGGGCGACCTCCAGCAGCAGGGTGATCTCCTGCTCGCGGGTCGCGTGGTCGGTGCGGTCTTCGGTGGCGGTGTCGTTCATGCCCGGTGGACATGCAGAAACCCTGCCAGCGCCGTGGACCGGGCCCTGGCGGCGCACGGAGCGGATGCGGGCGGAACCTGGCGACTGATTTTGCACCGCGATGGTGCGGTCGGTTCCGGTACGCGCCCGAAGGGTGCAGTGCATGCCGCGGGCCGTGGACAAAAAAAGGCCCGGCCGCGCACGGCCGGGCAGACGGAGGGAGTGAGGGGGGCAGCTCAGCTTTCGGCGTGGTAGCTGCTGCGCCGGATCAGGCGCACGCAGATGGCGTCCAGCATGTAGCCGATCAGGCCGATCACCAGTACGAAGGCCGCCAGTTTGTCGTACTCCAGGGTGTCGCGGGCATCGTTGATGGCGTAGCCGAGGCCCGAGGTCACCCCCAGGTATTCGGCTGGGACCAGCACGATCCAGGCCACACCCACCGCCAGGCGGATGCCGGCGAACACGTCCTGGGCGATCGCGGGCATCACGATGTAGCGCAGGGTGTGGTAGGGGTTGGCGCCCAGGTTGTTGCCCACCTTCAGCCACATCGGATCGATGCGCTGCACGCCGTGCGCGGTGGCGTAGGTGATGGGCCAGACCGCGGCGATGGCGATCAGGAAGATGATCGCCGCATCCCAGGTGGCGAAGGCCAGCACCGCGATCGGCATCCACGCCAGCGGCGAGATCATGCGCAGGAACTGGAATGGCACGTGGGTGGTTTCGCGCAGCACGTTGAAGTACCCGATCATCACCCCCAGCGGGACCCCGATCAGGATCGCGTAGAGCAGGCCGAATCCGACCCGGTGCAGGCTGGACTCGATCGGCGACCACACCTGTCCGGAACTCACGATGTCCCAGAAGGCGGTCAGCGTGGGCCCGGGGGCGAAGCTGGCGAAGGCCATGGTGTCGGGGTTGTTGGCGATGGCCCAGCCGCCCCACCACCACAGGGCCAGCAGCCCGGCGATGCCGAGCAGCGGGTACTGCAGCCGCCGGCGCAGGTGGTTCAGGGAACGCAGGGAGGCCCACCCCCACTCCCCGGGGGTGGTCGGCAGGTCGAATGTCGCGTCGCGGTTCATAGCTGTACGATCTCCTCGCGGGCAAATGGCGAATCCATGTCCACGCCGGGTGCGTTGTGCCAGGCGGTGTATTTCTCCATGGCCTTCTCGACGAACTCGTAATTGACCAGATCATCGGCCACTTCCTGCGGATCCAGGCCCTGCAGAAAGGTGGTGTCGCCGCCGACCAGGGTCTCGTTCATCGCGCCCACCAGCATCTTCGTCGCCGAGGGGTAGGGCCACGGGGAGAAGTCGATGCGGCCGTTAGCCCAGTCGGCATGGCGGATCGCGCCGGAGTCGATGTAGGTACTGTCGTCGGCGTAGTTGGTCATCGCGCGTTCGACCACCCCGGACGGCATCGGCAGATACCCCTTGCCGTCGCGCGACAGCAGGTGGGCGATCTCCTTCTTGTTGTCCTGGATGTGACCCTGGGCGCGAACCACCGCGTTCATGGTCTTCTGCGTCCATTCCGGCTGGCGATCGGTGAGCGTCTCGTTCATGCACACCACGCAGCAGGGGTGGTTCTTCCAGATGTCGCCGGTGAAGCGCAGCAGGTTGCCGTGGGCCAGCATCTCGCCGGCGGCGTTGAAGGGCTCGGCGACGATGAAGGCGTCGATCGAGCGCGCGGCCAGGGCCGGCGGCATGTCCGGCGGCGGCATCAGCATCAGGTTGACCTCGTCCGGGGCCAGATCGTCGCCCTGATCCTTGATCACCGGCTTCAGGCCGGCGTCGCGCAGGGCCATCTGCATGACCACGTTGTGCATGGAGTACCAGTAAGGCACGGCCACGCTCATGCCGCCCATGTCGGCGAAGTCGTTGACCTCCACGTGACGCCCGGTGACCACCGCCGAGCCGTTGGTGTGCGCCCAGGACATGATCTTGGCCGGGAAGTTGTTCTGGTAGCGCATCCACAGCGGGATCGGCTTGAGCAGGTGGACCAGGTTGAAGCGGTTGGCCGCGAAAGATTCGATCAGCGGCGACCAGCCGCGGATCAGCTGCGGTTCGGCCACCTCCAGGCCTTCGTCCTCGAAATAGCCCTCGGAATGCGCGACCAGCAGGGCCGCGGCGTCGGTGATGGGGATGTAGCCGATGCGGACGACGCCGTCGAAGTCGTCCACTTCGGGGTCGACGCCACCCAGATCGGGCTGCTGGGCGAGCAGCGAACCCGGGGCGGTCAGGCCGGCGCCGGCGACCAGCGAGCCGGCCGCCGCCGAGCGCAGGAAGGTGCGGCGGGACAGGCTGCCGCCAAGGATGCGGTCGAGTTCCGCGTCGATGTCGTGGTGGTTGTCGCAGTTGCACATGGTGATGTTCCTCTCGGGGTAACGGGCAGGGACGGTTCAGGCCGCGCGAATCGCGCGACGGGCCGGGGCGGATCCGGATGCGGCGGGATCGTCGGCTTCGGGGGCTTCGGGGGCTTCGGCGGATGACGACGTGTCATCGGTCGGGTCGGGGCGCGAGGCCGGATGACGCGTCGCGCCAAAGAACTCCATCAGCTCGGCCTTCAGTTCGGTGAATCCGGGGCTGGTGCGGTCGCGCGGATGCGGCAGGTCCACCTTGAGCTGGTGTTGCAGCGTGCCCGGGTTGGAACCCATCACGACCACGCGATCGGCCATGGCGACGGCCTCTTCGATGTCATGGGTGACGAACACCACGGTGATGCCGCGATCCCGCGACAGCCGCACGACCTCGTCCTGCAGTTCGGTCTTGGTGAACGCATCCAGGGCGGAAAACGGCTCGTCCAGCAGCAGGAGTTCCGGGTCGGTGGCCAGGCTGCGCGCCAGGGCCACGCGCTGCTGCTGGCCACCGGACAGCGACTGCACGTTGACCTCGGCCTTTTCGGCCAGGCCCACCGTCTCCAGCAGGGCGTCGACGCGCTTGTTCATGCCTTCCTGACGGCCCTGAAAGATCAGGCCGAGGGAGGCGTTGCGGCGCACGGTCATCCACGGGTAGAGCGAGGGCTTCTGGAACATCATGTTCCAGCGCGGGCTGGGCTTGATGACCTGGTGGCCGTTGATGCGTACCGCGCCCTCGCTGGGGATCAGAAGGCCCGCGAGCATGTGCAGCAGGGTGGATTTCCCGCAGCCGCTCTGCCCGATCAGGGCGATGGTCTCGCCGGGGCTGACGGTCAGCTCGATGTCCTGGAGCGTCGGGTCCGTCTGTTTCGGATAGTGATGCGTGATGTAGTCGATGGAGATGGCTGCGCCCATGGCGATGCTCCTCTTCCGGGAACGTTGATGGGCCGTGGTTCTCACGGCGCGCTCACAGGAACCCTTACAAGAGGCGTGCCAGATGCAGAACGGCGGCGGACCGGGCGCGAAACGGGGTGGCTCCGGAGGGGGTGAAACGGCTGCAGGACGCGGATCAGCGGGGACCAGGCGGGGGTCACGGGCCGGCGCTGGCGGTGACGCCGGGTGGCGGTGGCCGACGTTTCGTCGTGGTGCAACGGGGCATTGTGTCGACAATGTTGGTGCAAAGTGCGGGCAAAGTGTCCGCTTTGTCCGCCCACGGGGCAGGGCGATCTCCCCGGATGGACTGCCGATCGGCCGAAAACCGCGGCATGGCGCCATCGGGGCCAACATGGCACGGCTTCTGCAACGGGACTGGCGACCCGGCCACCAAGGTTCGGGCAGTGACCAAACAATCGTCAGGAGACCTGATCATGTCGACCGCAGAAGCCACCACCACGATTTCCATGAATGCCCTGGATCCCATCGACCAGGACGGGCTGAACAAGCTCGCCGACAAGGGCAAGTCCAACCCCGACAGTGTCGTGACCCTCAAGGCGCGCACCGTGTGCGAGGGCAAGTTCCGCAACCTGACCTACGTGCGCGACCTCGATGCCCACGTGATCGACGAGCCCCCGCATCTGCTGGGCGACGACACTGCGCCCAACCCCTCGGAGGCCGCGCTGGCCAGCCTGGGGGCCTGCCTGTCGGTGGGGATGCATGCCAACGCCATCGATCGCGGCATCACCCTCACCAAGCTGGAGCTTTCGCTGGAGGGTGACATCAACGTGACCGCGGTCTGGGGCGTGGGCGATACCGACAAGTCCAAGCGCCTGGGCTTCACCGACATCCGCGTGAAGGTCGACCTCGAGGGCGACGCCAGCGAGGAAGAGCTGAAGGAACTGGTGGCGCACGCCGACTTCTGGTCGCCGGTCGCCAACACCATGCGCAACCCGGTCAACGTGGCCGTGGAAAAGGCCTGAGGCCGAGGAGACCCGTAATGCTCGAGACCCGTGAACAAGCAACGGGGGTGGCGCCGGTCTGTGCACCGGTGTACGCCGAGGACGGGCTGCGGGACCTGGTGGCGGGGCAGCTTGCCCCGCTCACCGTCCGCATCGACCGTGACGGCCATTACCCCGAGGAATTCCTGCATCAGGCGGGTCAGCTGGGTGCGTTCAATGCCCATCTGGCCAGTCAGAACCCCGCTGGGGCCACGGACCTGGTGTCCGCGATCCGCGCCGAGGAGGTGATCTCCGCCGAATGCATGACCACCGGCTTCGTTGCCTGGTGCCAGAACGCCTGTGCCTGGTACGTGGAGAACAGTGATTCCTCCACGCTCAAGCGCGAGGTCCTGCCGAAGCTGGCCAATGGCGAGGCGTTCGGCGCCACCGCCCTGTCCAATCCGATGAAATGGTTCGCCAGCATCGAGGAGCTCAAGCTCTCGGCCGAGCGTGTGGAGGGCGGCTACGTGGTGTCCGGGGCGCTGCCGTGGGTGTCTAATCTGGGCGACGATCACTACTTCGGTGCGATCTTCCGTACCACGGATGACAACCCGCGTCCGCTGATGGCGGTCATCAACTGCGCCGACCCCGGCTTCAGCCTGACCCCGTGCCCCGAGTTCATCGCTCTGGAGGGTTCGCGCACCTTCGGCTGCCATTTCGACCGGGTGTTCGTGCCCGACGAGCACGTGCTGGCCGATCCCCTGCCGGAGTACATCCAGCGTATCCGTCCCGGTTTCGTGCTGCTGCAGATGGGCATGGGCCTGGGCCTGATCGAGGGCTGCATCAACACCATGCACGAGGCCAACGAGACCCTGTCGCACGTGAACGGTTACCTCGATGACCAGGCGGGCGAGCTGGAGGAGGTCCTGGAAGACGCACGCCAGGCGACCTATGCCCTGGCCCGCGATCCCTTCGACACCAGCGACGCGTTCTTTGCCGACGTGCTGCAGATGCGTCTGACCGGTTCGGAACTGGCGCTGCGGGCCTCGCAGTCGGCGCTGCTGCACAGCGGGGCACGCGGTTACCTGTCCAGCGCGGCTGCCCAGCGCAAGCTACGCGAATCCTATTTCGTGGCCATCGTTACGCCTGCCATCAAGCACCTGCGCAAGGAGCTGGCGCGTATCCACGCCCACTGACCGGCGCCCGGAGGAGACATCATGCTGGAAACCACCACCAAACTCGATGCCGAAGCGGCCGTGGCCGCCCTGAAGGAGGCCGTGGAGGCGCAGGGACTGCGCGTGGCCGGAGAAATCAACGGCCAGGCCAATGCCGCGATGATCGGGGCCGAGGTCCCGGTCGACCGTATCCTCGAGGTCTTTCATCCACGCTATGCCCTGCGCGTGTGGGAGGCCTGCAAGCCCGCGGGTATCGACATCCCCCTGCGCATCCATGTCTGGAGCGACGGCGAGCAGCTGCATGTAACGGCGCGGCGTCCGTCGGAGGTGTTCGCCCCCTGGGGCAGCGCCGAGCTGGATGCGCTGGGCGCGGAGCTGGACCCGCTGTTCGAGGCGATTGTCGCCGGTCTGCCGGAGGTTGCGTGATGTCTGCTGAAGCCGAAACCGAAACCGAATATCGACGCTACATCTGCCGCGTGTGCGGCTACATCTACGACGAGGCGAAGGGCGATCCGGACTCGGGCCTGCCACCGGGGACCCGGTTCGAGGATATCCCGGACGACTGGTACTGCCCGGACTGCAACGTCACCAAGGCCGACTTCGACCGCCTGCAGCCGCGTGCCGAGGATCCGGTCGAGGCACAAGCGGCGCAGGCCTGGCGCACCCCGCTGGCGGACGACCCGGACGCGGTGGTGGTCGTCGGTGGCGGCATGGCCGGCTGGGCGATGGCCGAGGAGCTGCGCGCCCGCGACCCGGAACGCAGCATTCGTCTGGTGACCGGGGATCGCGGCGATTATTACACCAAACCGCGGATCTCCACGGCCTGTGCGCGCGGTGTGGACCCGGACGACTTGATGGAGGAATCCGGCGTGGCGCGAGCCGCGCGCCTGGGCGTCGAGCTGCTGCCGCACGTGCGCCTGCTGGACATCGACCGTCAACGCCGGCGTCTGATCACCCCGCGCGGCGGCATTCCCTACGGCGATCTGGTGCTGGCGACCGGCGCGAGCCCGATACGGCTCGACATCCCGGGTGACGGACCCCCGCCGCGGGTGGTGAACACCCTGGATGACTACCGCGCGCTGCGTGCGGAACTGCAACCCGGGGCCCGCGTGGCGATCGTGGGCGCGGGGCTGGTCGGCAGCGAGCTGGCCGATGATCTGGCGGCCGGCGGCTATTCGGTGGATCTGATCGAGATGGCCGAGCGCCCGCTGGCGCGGCTCGCGCCGCCCGAGCTGGGAGATGACCTGGCGGCTGCACTGGCGCAGCGCGGGGTCGCCCTGTACACCGGGACCTCGGTGGCTTGTCTGGAGGCCTTGCCGGCGGCGGGCGAAGGTCCCGTGGCGTCCCGGCTGACACTGGCCGGTGGCGAGACCCTGGAGGCGGACGTCGTGATTACCGCCCTCGGTTTGCAGCCGAACATCGACGTGGCTGCCGGGGCCGGCCTGGACTGCGGGCGCGGCATCCGGGTGGACGCAACGCTGGCGACCTCCGATCCCGCGATCCGCGCCCTCGGGGACTGTGCCGAATATGACGGCGTCCTGCGCCCCTACGTGGGTACGCTGCGGGCCCAGGCGGAAGTGATCGCCGATCGCCTGGCCGGGGGAACGGCGCGCTATGCACCGGACGCCGGCACCGTGCAGGTCAAGACCACCAGCCTGCCGATGCAGGTCTGCCCGCCATCGGTCGCGGATGCCGCCGCGGGTGCGTGGGTGTCCGTGGAGGGCGATGCCGACGCCCGCCGGATGGAGTTCCATGCCGACGGCCGCCTGGCGGGTTTCGCCCTGTCCGGGGCCCTGACCCGCGAGGCCGGGCCGATGGAGGCCCGGCTGGGCGAACCGGTGACGCAGCCGGAGGTTCGCGCGCGGATGGCGTCCTGACGGACGCCTCTGCCCGGGGCCCGGCGGCGCCGCCCGGGGCTTCAGCCTCCGGTCGGCTCCAGCAGCAGTGCGGTCAGCGGCGGCAGGTCCACGTGGAGGGTGGCCGGCTGGCCGTGAAACGCCTCGGTCGTGGCCTCGCATTGCAGCGGGCCGCGCGAGGCCCCGCCGTAGAACTCCGAGTCGGTGTTCAGCATCACCCGCCAGGTCCCGGAACGCGGGCTCGGGATGGGGTAGGCGCTGCGTTCCACCGGCGTCAGGTTGAGGATGACCACGCGTTCGTGGCCCTCCACGTCACGGCGCACGAAGCTGAGCACCGAATTGTCGGCGTCGTCGGCATTCAACCAGGCGAAGCCGTCGGGCTCGAACTCGCGGCCGTGCAGCGCGGGCTGCTCGCGATACACCCCGTTGAGGTCCTTCACCAGCTGTTGCAGGCCCTGATGCAGCGGGTACTGCAGCACGTACCAGTCCAGTTCTCCGGCTTCCGACCACTCGGTGCCCTGGCCGAACTCCTGGCCCATGAACAGCAGCTTCTTCCCCGGGTACAGCCACTGCCAGGCATACAGCAGGCGCATGTTGGCGTGCTGTTCCCACTCGTTGCCGGGCATGCGCCCGCGCAGGCTGCGCTTGCCGTGCACGACCTCGTCGTGCGAGAAGGGCAGCACGAAATTCTCCGAATAGGCGTAGATCTGCGCGAACGTGAGCTGACTGTGGTGGTAACGCCGGTAGACCGGGTCCATGCCGAAATACGTCAGGGTGTCGTGCATCCAGCCCATGTTCCACTTCATGGTGAAGCCCAGCCCGCCCATCGACGGCGGCCGGCTCACGCCGGGCCAGGCGGTGGATTCCTCGGCGATCATCACCACGCCGGGGTGGCCGGTCTGCACGGTCTCGTTGACGTCGCGCAGGAACTCGATCGCCTCCAGATTCTCGTTGCCGCCGTGGATGTTGGGGATCCACTCGTGATCCTCGCGGTTGTAGTCGAGATAGAGCATGGAGGCGACCGCATCCACGCGCAGGCCGTCGAGGTGGAAGTCCTCGATCCAGCACAGCGCCGATGACAGCAGGAAGTTGCGCACCTCGGGACGGCCGTAGTTGAAGATCAGCGTGCCCCATTCGCGGTGCTCGCCCAGACGCGGGTCCTCGTGCTCGTACAGCGCGGTGCCGTCGAAGCGGGCGAGGGCGAAGTCGTCGCGCGGGAAATGCCCCGGCACCCAGTCGAGGATCACCCCCAGACCGGCCTGGTGGGCGGTGTCGACGAAGCGGCGGAAGTCGTCCGGGTCGCCGAAGCGCGAGGTGGGCGCGAAGAAGCCGGTGGACTGATAGCCCCAGGAGCCGTCGAACGGGTGCTCGGTGACCGGCAGCAGCTCGAGGTGGGTGAACCCCATGTCGCGGGCGTAAGGCACCAGGCGTTCGGCCAGTTCGGCGTAGTTCGGCCAGTCGCCGTCGGGGCTGCGCTGCCAGGATCCCAGATGGACCTCGTAGACGCTCATCGGCCGGTGCTTCCAGGCTTCGGGGTCGCGATTGTCCATCCATTCGCGGTCGTTCCACTCGTAACCGCTCTCCGGGATGACCCGCGAGGCGGTCTCCGGGCGCACCTGGTAGGCGGCCGCATAGGGGTCGGACTTCAGACGCAGCTCGCCGGTGTCGCGGTTGCGGATCTCGTACTTGTACAGGGTCTCCGGACCCACCCCGGGAATGAACAGCTCCCAGGTGCCGCTGGAACCGTGCACGGTCATCGGGTGGCAGCGCCCGTCCCAGTGGTTGAAGTCGCCGACCACGCTGACCCGCTCGGCCGCCGGCGCCCATACGGCAAAACGCACGCCGTCGATCCCGTCCCGGTTTTCGCAGTGCGCGCCGAACATGCGGTGGGCGTGCCAGTGGCGGCCCTCGCCGAACAGGTGGCGGTCGAAATCCGGGATGTTCGGGGCGAAGCTCCACGGGTCGATGACGCTGACGATCTCCTTGTGTCCGGACGGGCGCCAGCGCAGCTCCGGATGCTCCGCCAGCTTGCGCGAGGCGCCCTTCCATACGAACAGCCCCGGGGTGTCGGTGGTGTCCATGGGCTCCGGGGGTGCGTCGGGTTCCGGAACCAGCCAGACCTCGTCGGCCTGCGGGAACCAGGCGCGATAGCAGGTGGTCTGGCGATTGAGGGCGTGGGCCCCCAGGACCGCATGCGCGTCGTGCAGACGGGCCTGTGCCAGACGCCGGATTTCATCCGCGACTTCCGTAATGCAATTGTTCCGGTCAGTTGTCATACTCGAGGCATCCGCTTCACGTAGAGTGGGGCCGGTCAACGGAATCCGCGGGGGAACCCGCAACCAGCAGCTTTCTGCAAGGATGGGCCTATGAACCCTCAGCCGCAACGGTTCGTCAGCCGACTGACCCGGGAAACCCTGGCACTGGTGCTTGCCGGAGGTCGCGGGTCGCGACTCAAGCAACTGACGCTGTGGCGGGCCAAGCCCGCCGTACCCTTCGGCGGCAAGTTCCGCATCATCGATTTCCCGCTGTCCAACTGCATCAATTCCGGGATCCGCCGGGTGGCGATCCTGACCCAGTACAAGGCGCATTCGCTGATCCAGCACATCCAGCGCGGCTGGAGCTTCCTGCGCGGGGAATTCGGCGAATTCATCGAACTGCTGCCGGCGCAGCAGCGCATCGAGACCTCCTGGTATTCGGGGACCGCCGACGCGGTCTACCAGAACGTCGACATCATCCGGCAGCACGCCCCCAGTTATGTGCTGATCCTCGCCGGCGATCACATCTACAAGATGGACTACGGGCAGATGATCGCCCAGCACGTGGAAAGCGGGGCGGACATGACCGTGGGCTGCCTGGAGGTACCGAAGGAGGAGGCCACCGGGTTCGGCGTGATGGGCGTGGATGCCGAGGGGCGCGTGACCTCGTTCGAGGAGAAACCCGACGATCCGGCGACCATCCCGGGCAGCGAGACCCATTCGCTGGCCTCCATGGGGATCTACGTCTTCAACCGCGATTTCCTCTTCGAGCAGCTCCTCAAGGATGCCGACGACACCTTCTCCAGCCATGATTTTGGCAAGGACATTATCCCCCGCATCATCGAGAAAAACCGCGTGATGGCGTACCCGTTCCGCGACGAGGCCGGCCAGCGCCAGGGTTACTGGCGCGACGTCGGCACCATCGATTCCTACTGGAAGGCCAACCTGGAGCTCATCGGCGTGACCCCCGAACTCAACCTGTACGACAGCGAATGGCCGATCTGGCCCTACCAGGAGCAGCTCCCGCCGGCCAAGTTCGTATTCGACGACGACGACCGCCGAGGCATGGCGATCGACTCGATGGTCTCCGGAGGCTGCATCATCTCCGGCAGCCGGGTGCGGCATTCGCTGCTGTTCTCCAGCGTGGAGGTCAGCGCCTGCGGCGAAGTGGAGAACTCGGTGATCCTGCCCGACGTGCAGGTGGGCGAAAACGCCGTGATCCGCAACGCGGTGATCGACAAGGCCTGCCGCATCCCGCCGGGGACCGAGATCGGACTGGACGACGAGGCCGACGCCCGCGATTACTACGTCTCGCCCGGGGGCGTGCGTGTGGTGACCCCGGAGATGCTCGGTCAGGGACGTCACCATGTCCGCTGAGCGCTCCTCGAAGGCCCTCGCCCGTGTTCCGGACAAGCTGGACGTGGTGCTGTGCTGGCACATGCACCAGCCGCAGTACTTCGACGGCGGCCGCCGGGAGTATGCCCTGCCGTGGACCTACCTCCATGCGCTGAAGGACTACACCGACATGGCGGCCCATCTGGAGGCCTGCCCGCGGGCGCGGGCGGTGGTGAACTTCGCCCCCATCCTGCTGGAACAGATCGCCGACTATGCACGGCGCGTGGACCGGGCCCTGAAGAACTGTGTGCCGGTCGGGGATCCGGTGCTGGACATGCTCCACATGGACATCGTGCCGGTGGAGCCGGACCAGCGCCGCGAGATCATCCGCGCCTGTCTGCGCGCCCACGCGCCGCGCATGATCGACCCGTTTCCGCTGTTTGCCCGGCTTGCGGCCATCGGACGCCAGGCGCTGGAGGACGACATTCTGCTGGCGCATCTGGACGGGCGCTTCTTCCAGGAACTGGCCACCTGCTATCAACTGGCCTGGACCGGCGAGACCGTGCGCCGCGCGCGGCCCGAACTGCAGTGCTGGTTGAAGGCCGAAGCCGGCTTCGAGTCCGGGGTGCGTCGGCGTCTGCTGGAGATCCTGCGCGACGAGCTGCACAACGTGATCCCGCGCTACCGCAAACTGGCGGAACAGGGGCGGGTGGAGCTGTCGTTCACCCCCTACGCCCACCCCATCATGCCGCTGCTGCAGGACCTGGCTTCGGCCCGCGAGGCCATGCCCGAGGCCGAACTGCCGGAGGCCCCGGCGTATCCCGATGGTGAAGCCCGGGTGCGCTGGCACATCGAACGCGGGCTGGAGGTGTTCGAGAAGCACTTCGGCATGCGTCCGACCGGTTGCTGGCCGTCCGAGGGCAGCCTGAGCGAGGCCACCATTCGCCTGCTGGACGAATACGGCCTGCGATGGACGGCCAGCGGCCAGGGCGTGCTGGGCAACAGCCTGGAAGCCGCCGGCGGCATGCCGGATGCGGAGGACAATGGCAACGGCAACGGCGAGGGCGAGGAAGACGGGCCCCGCGACCTGCAGGGCTGGCTGCACCGTGGCTATCGACTGCGGGACACCGAGATTGCGCTGTATTTCCGCGATGACGGACTGTCCGACGCGATCGGCTTCCGCTACGCCGACTGGCACGCCGATGACGCGGTGGCCGACTTCGTGCACCACATCGGAAACATCGCCGAGGTGGCCCCGGCCGGCAGCGTGGTGTCGGTGATCCTCGACGGCGAGAACGCCTGGGAGTACTACCCCGAGAACGGCTTCCATTTCCTCAGCGGGCTGTACGAGGCCCTGGCGCAGCACGAGCGGCTCAACCTGTGCACCTTCGACGACGTGTGCGCCCATGCGACGACTTCCGGGGGTGCGGCGCCGGTAGAGCTCCCCGGCCTGGTGGCGGGTTCCTGGGTCTACGGGACCTTTTCCACCTGGATTGGCGACCCCGACAAGAACCGTGGCTGGGATCGGCTGATCGAGGCCCGCGAGGCCGTGGATGCGGCGATCGCGGAGGACCCCTCGCTGGATACACCGGAACTGCGCGAACAGCTCGCGATCTGCGAGGGTTCCGACTGGTGCTGGTGGTTCGGGGCCTACAACCCGGCGGGTTCGGTCAGCGACTTCGAACAGCTCTATCGGCGCCACCTGGCCCGGTTGTACCAGCTCGCCGGCCTGGCGGTGCCCGAGGCCCTGGAGGAGGTGCTGTCGGTGGGCGGTGGCGATCCGGCTGCCGGAGGGACCATGCGGAAAGGGCAGGACTGATTCATGGAAGAAACGCAGCATTCCAATCCGCTGCTGCAGCGCCGGCGTGCCGGCGTGCTGCTGCACCCGACGTCGCTGCCGGGGCCGCATCCGGTGGGTACCCTGGGCAACGAGGCGTTTCGTTTCGTCAACTGGGCGGCCTCGGCGGGTTTCACCCTGTGGCAGATCCTGCCGCTGCACCCGGTGCAGAGCGACGGGTCGCCGTATGCCAGCATCTCGGCGTTTGCCGGTGATCCGCGGATGATCGATCCCGCGCGGCTGGCGGAGTCGACCGGGATCGTCGATGACGGCCGGCCGGTGGAAGAACTGCTGCAACGGGCCGGTGAGGCGGTGGCACGGGACGAACATGCGCTGCATTCGGCCTGCCGTGCGTTCCTCGAGGAACAGGGGCCGATCTGGCTGGATGACTTCGCGCTGTTCTGCGTGATCCGGGCGCGCCACGACGATCGCCCGTGGTGGGAATGGGACCCGGAGTTCCGCGATCGCGAGCCGGAGGCCCTGGAGCGGGTGGCCCGCGAAGAAGCGCAGGCGCTGGAGCAGGTGCGCTTCGTGCAGTTCGTGTTCGCCGATCAGTGGCGTACGCTGCGCCGCCATGCCAACGATTGCGGACTGATGCTGCTGGGGGACATGCCAATCTTCGTTGCCCATGATTCGGCGGACGTGTGGGCGAATCGCGAGCTGTTCGACCTGGATGCGCAGGGACAGCCGCGCACCGTGGCCGGGGTGCCGCCGGATTATTTCTCCGAGACCGGACAGCGCTGGGGCAATCCGCAGTACCGCTGGGACCGCCTCGCCGAGACCGGCTACGCCTGGTGGATCCTTCGCGTGCGGCGGGCGCTGGAGACGGTGGATGCCCTGCGGATCGACCACTTCCGGGGATTCGAGTCGAGCTGGGCAATCCCGGCCGAGGAGCCGGACGCGACCCGGGGTTACTGGTTCGAGGGGCCCGGTGCCGAATTCTTCGACGCGTTGGCCGACGAACTCGGGTACCTGCCGGTGCTGGCCGAAGATCTGGGGGTGATTACGCCGGAGGTCACTGCGCTGCGCGAGCGCTTCGATTTTCCCGGCATGCGGATCCTGCAGTTCGCGTTCGAGGGCGGCGAGGCCAACCCGTACCTGCCGGCGAATCATGACGAGATGAGCGCCGTGTATACCGGCACCCATGACAACGACACCACCGTGGGCTGGTTCGCGTCACTGGATGAACCCATGCAGCAGCACGTGCTGAATGTCCTGGGGGAACCGGAAGATGCGGCCGACACCATGCCCTGGCCGCTGATCCGCACGGCGTACGCCTCGCCGGCGCGTATCGCGATCCTGCCGATGCAGGACGTGCTCGAGCTGGACAGCGAACACCGGATGAACCGTCCCGGGACGGTGGAGGGTAACTGGGACTGGCGTTTTGACTGGGAGTGGGTGCCCGGGGAACGTGCCGGCGAGATGCGGGCACTGGCCGAGGCGCACGGCCGGCTGCCCGAGGGCGGGCAGGGCTGACGTTCCGGCCGGTCCGAGGGGAGGCCTCGGCGGAAACGAAAAAGGCCCGGTCAGGTGACCGGGCCTTCGGATCCGACGCGGGAAATGCGCGTGATCGGATTTACCGCTGGGGCGCCATGCCGGGCGCGCCACCGCCACCCCCGGGCTGCTGTTGCTGCATCATTTCCTGCTGCAGGGCTTCCATGCGCTCGATGACATCGTCAATGTCGGCGTTTTCCGCGCGCATGGCGCTCATCAGGTCTTCCCGCAGGGATTCCTGGGCGTCCAGGATCTCCGGATCCTCGGCTACGGCCTGCTGGGCTTCCTGCAGGTTGCGCTGCGCCTGCTGAACGTCTTCGGACTGGATCAGCTGCTGGCGTTCTTCCGCGCTCAGGTCGGGATCACGCAGGCCTTCCTCGGCGGATTCCAGGGTGTCCAGATCGGAACGCGGTTCAAAACCGGCGGCTTCCATCTTGTCGAGGACCAGTTGTTCCAGTTCCTCGCCCTTGCGCTCCAGCTCGGGGTTGTTTTCGATGG
Source organism: Thioalkalivibrio sp. ALE23 (assembly GCF_000378545.1). NCBI lineage: Bacteria > Pseudomonadati > Pseudomonadota > Gammaproteobacteria > Chromatiales > Ectothiorhodospiraceae > Thioalkalivibrio > Thioalkalivibrio sp. ALE23. Next base: position 86,556 of record NZ_KB900034.1, read on the forward strand.
CCTGCTGCTGGGTCTGCGCGAGGGTCTGCTGGAGTTCCTGCATCTCCATCTGCGGGCCGCCCTGCTGCGGCTGCTGCTGGCCGCCCATGCCCTGGCCCATGCCCTGGGCGTGGGCCATGCCGCTGGCCAGTGCGAGGACTGCGGCGGCGGTCAGGCCGATGATCGACCGGGAATGTTTCTGCATCGTACTGCTCTCCTGAAAGGATGTCTCTTGCCACTCTGACGGCGAGTGATGAACCACAGCTTAACAGCCTCGAGGCCCGCTGTGGCGGTGGTGGGGAGACCGCGCAGATGGCCCGTACGTTCCATTGACGGGCGACTCGCCCGATCAGCGCCGCAGGTCGCGGAACCACGAGGCGATGTTCAGCAGACTGGCGAGTGACTGGGCGAGATAGGTATACGCGGCCGCGCGCAGGATACGCTCTGCGTGGCGGTAATCCGGTTCGTGCAGGTAGCCGCCCTCGCGCAGCATCGGCATCGCCCGACGGAAACTCGCGTCCAGTTCCGTGGGCAGGGTCACGAAATGGACCAGCGCCGCCATGCCCATCGACAGCACGCCGGCCAGGAAGAACAGGATGCCCGGCGCCGGGTGGCGGGTGATCAGGGTGATGATCGGGATGCCGATCATCAGGATCGCGCCCAGCCGCTGGGCGTGACGGGTGGCGGCCACCAGGGTGCCGCGCAGCTGCAGCGGGCGGTAGCCCCGTGCGTGCTGCACCGCATGGCCGACCTCGTGGGCCGCCACGGTGACCGCGGTCAGCGAATGGCCGTGATAGTTCTCCTGCGACAGCCGCACCGTGCGATCGCCGGGATCGTAGTGGTCGCCGTCTTTCGTGGTCTCTACGTCCACATGGGTCAGACCGTGGCGGTGCAGCAGCTCGCGCGCCATGGCCGCGCCGCTGTGGCGGTAGCGATCTTCGGGGCGGTGATATTTCTCCATGGTGCGCCGAACCCACCAGCCCGGCAGCCAGGCGATCAGCAGGAGCAGCGGTATGACCAGGATCAGCAGACGCATGCCATGATCTTCACCGGAGCGGCCCGCCGGTCCAAGAACCCCCGGCAGCCCGCGGGGCGGATACCGGCCGGCCGGTCACTGGTCCGTCATTCGTCGACGTCGTCGTAGTCGCCCTTGTGTTTCGGATTGGGGCGTGCCCGGCGGTCCCGCGAGTAATCGGTATCGTCGGTTTCCGCTTCGGGCATGCGCCGCGATTCCAGCACCCGGAGGTTGGCCGCCGGCGCCGACCCGTCCTTGTCCTCGCCGAAGTACAGCGTGGTGTGCGGGAACGGGATCTCGATGCCGGCAGCGTCGAAGTGGCGCTTGACCAGGCGGTTGAACGCGCGGCCCAGGCCGAACTGGGTGCCGGGCGCGGTCATGATGCGGATGCGGATGTTGACCGAGGAGTCGTCCAGCGCGGTGACTCCGTGCACCTCCATCTCGTCGAGCACGTTGGGGCCCTGTTCCGGGTCCTGCTTGAGCTCCTCGAAGGCCTCGCGCAGGCGGACGATGACCTCGTCGATGTCCTCGCGATAGGCCACCCCGTATTCGCCCACGTGGTAGGCGTATTCGCGCATGTAGTTGGAGACCGCATCCACCGCGGAGAACGGGATCAGGTGGTAGGTGCCGGCGAGGTCGCGCAGCCCGAGCGAGCGGATGGTGAGTTTCTCCACCGTGCCGGTGGTGCCGGTAACGGTGATGACGTCGCCGACGTTGATGGCGTTTTCCAGCTGGATGAACACCCCGGTGATGATGTCCTGCACCAGCTTCTGCGCGCCGAAGCCGATGGCCAGGCCCAGTACGCCAGCGCCGGCCAGCAGGGGGCCGATGTTGATGCCGAGCTCGGCGAGCACGATCATCATGGTGAATACCAGCAGGGCGATCGCCACCGCATTGCGGAAGATGGTGAGCAGGGTCTGCTCGCGCGCGGTGGGCTCGCCGTCGCCGGTCGCGGGGTTGAGCCGGTGCTCGATCCAGCTGGCGAACACCAGCCATACCAGCGCCACCGCCAGCAGGATCAGGGCGACGGAGATCGCCGTGCCGAGGATCAGCGCTCCGGCATCCGAACGCACCCAGTCGAACAGGTTGAACGCGCCCCAGCCGTCGGCGATGACCGCGAGCACGATCAGCAGGATCACCAGACGCATGGTTTTGAGGGCCCGCGGTACGTAGGCATTGAGACGGGCCTGCAGCAGCGGGAACTTCTCGCGGGTCTCGTCGGGGATGGCGATCTCGCGCCCGATGATCTGGGTCAGCAGGGTCGCGATGAAAAAGCCGACGAAGGCCGCGATCAGGGTCTGCAGCGTGGCCGTGGCCATGAACGGCAGCGCGTCGTCCGGACGGACGATGCTGACGACGGTCAGGGCGAGGAAATAAAGCAGCGCCAGCAGGTGCCAGGACCGTGCCAGCAGGCTGGTGACGATGCGGGTGAACGAGAAATACGAGCGGTTCGCCAGCGCCATCAGCCGGTCATGCACCCGCTGGCGGTTCTGTAGGATGATGGTGGCGGCGTACAGGAAGGCCGTCAGCATCACCAGCAGGCCAAGGGACCGGCCGGCCTCCGGGGAGACATGCATGCCGGTCAGTGGCACCAGCAGCAGCAGGCCGTAACCGATGTAGGAGACGATGCGCGCGAGCCAGGCGTTCCAGTAGGCGGCTTCTTCCCCGGCCATGGGCAGCAGGCGCAGGCCCTGGTAGCGGGTGGCGAAGATCAGCCGCAGCGCGGCGCGCGCCAGCTCGATCAGCAGGAAGGCATTGAGGAACAGCGAATGCCGGGTCTCCATGGCGCCGGGTTCGCCCAGTACGAACAGCGCCAGGCCGTAGCCGGCAACCCAGGCCAGGACCACCGCCACGAAGTCGATGATCGCGGCCAGGCCGACCCCGGGCAGGGTCCGCAGCAGGCGGTACTGTTCGGCCGCGTTGAGGACCCAGCGATCGATGCCGCCGAACATCGGCGACGCCACGCGGCGCAGGACCCAGTAGATCACCAGGGTGATCAGGATGATGATCGCCAGGTCTCCGACCGCCATGCCGAAGGGGATCGGGTCGATGGCGCGCAGCTGCGCAACGGTGTCTTCGGCCACCGTGCCCAGCGCGCGGACCTCGGCCACCGTGCCCTCGGCCAGTCCCTGGGTCAGCCGGGCGATGCGGCGGGGCAGGGTCACCGCCTGTTCGGCGGTTTCGTCTTCCGCCGTGCTCTCCGCCGGATCCGCGGCGCCTCCCTCCGCGCGCAGGGTCTCCAGCAGCCGTTCCCGCGCCTCCGGATCTTCCAGCAGCTCGATCAGCGCCGCGTGGGTCTCGGCGGAGGAGGGGGCATCGTCCGCCATGGCCGGGCCGGTGGTCAGGGCCAGCGTGGTCAGGAGCAGGGCCAGGAGGACGAAAAGCAGGCGCTGCGGCGAGCGAAGTGGTGCGGCCACGCGGAACCTCGGACGGGCGGGATGGAACTTCGCAGTGTAAAGGTCCGGAAGCCCGGACCAAAGTCCCGTTCAGTGTTTCCCCGGGGATTCCCGCACCGGCCGCAGCCAGCCGGGTCCCAGCACCCCCATCTGCTCCTCGATCCACGCAATGCGGCGCTCGAGGGTTTCGCCCGGGGTCACCGGATCGAGGCGTCCGGGGGAGGGCAGGATGGCCGCCAGACGCGCGGCCTGCTGCGGGGTCAGTTCGCTCGCGGGGACATCGAAATAATGCTGTGCCGCATTTTCGATGCCATAGATCCCGGGGCCCCACTGGGCCAGGTTGAGATAGACCTCGAGGATGCGTTCCTTGGACCACAGCAGTTCCATGCCCACGGTCAGACCCGCCTCCAGGGCCTTGCGCAGCCAGGAACGCTCATGCCAGAGAAACAGGTTCTTGGCGGTCTGCTGGGTGATGGTCGAGGCCCCGCGCAGGCGTCCGCCGCGCGCGTGGTCGGTCAGGGCCTGGCGCACCGACGACCAGTCGAATCCGCGGTGCCGCGGGAAGCGCTGGTCCTCGGACGCGATCACCGCCAGCAGGACGGCGTCCGGCAGTTCCTCCAGCGAGCGCCACTGGGGGCGGTAACGGGAGGCGGTCGCACGGTCGGTGGCCGTGACCATCGCCATGCCGTAAGGTGGATCGACCCGGGCGAAATACAGCAGCACCGCGACCACTGCGGCCAGCACCAGCCCCAGCAGGGCGACGAGCAGCCACAAGAGGTAACGCAGCGGCCCCGGTGGCCGGGCGCGGCGACGTCGACCCAGGAGCATCATCGCGGGCGCCGCTCCGCCGTCGGGGTTTCGTGGTGGTTGTACCCGGAGTACCGTTTCATCGGAAGCAAGAATAGCGCAGGAAAGGTCCGGCTGTGGCGAACTCCGGGACCTCCGCACGGCCCAAGGATCACGGAGATCGCCATTCGCCGCGGATCACGCGACAGGCCGGCCGGACGTGTTCCGGCCCATCAGAGACAACAACAAGGAGGCGAGCCATGGAATACCTGCCGTATCGCTACACCAGCGGAAGCGGGGAGCAGCTGACCTTCGAGTTCGCGCTGCATCCCGAGACCGATTCGGCCGTGCGCGTGCAGCAGTTGCTGGACCGCGTGCTGACCACGGTGGATCACGAAGTGGCGGTGCTGGGTGACACCTGCAACGGTGATCTGCTGCAGGCGCTGGCGATGGCGCTGGCGGTGCGCACGGAAATGATCCCCGCCGACGGCGAGATGACCCGCGGTCTCGCGCGCGATGTGGTGGAGCGTGCGCTCCGGGCGCTGCCCGAGGCGCGCCACGAGATGAGCGGGCCCGTCGGCCATGCCTGAACCGCGCGAACGGCCCGTGGTGTTCTTTGACGGCGGCTGCCCGCTGTGCCGCCGCGAGATCGGCCACTACCGGCGCCTGGACACGGCCGGCCGGATCGACTGGCGGGACATCCATGCGGATGCCGCGGCGCTGGAAGGCCGCGGCATCGCGTGGGAGGACGCCATGCGGCGTATGCATGCGGTGGACGAACACGGCCGGGTGGTGAGCGGGGCTTACGCCTTCGTCGCCACCTGGCGGCACCTGCCGTACTACCGCGTGGCGGGGGCGGTGCTGCATCGGCTGCCGCCGGTGGTCTGGCTGATGGACCGGGTGTACAACGTGTTCGCCCGTTCGCGCTGGCGTTCCCGCTGTCGCGACGGGGTCTGCCCGCCGCAGTGAGGCCCCGGTGAGCCGCGCGGCGCGCGGGCCGCAAAGGCCGCAGAAGACCTGTGTGGTCTGCGGCCGTCCGTTCACCTGGCGGCGGAAATGGGCGCGTTGCTGGGACGAGGTGAAATACTGCTCGCAGCGCTGCCGGCGGATGCGGGGCCGGCGCGGTCCGGTATAATCGTGGCCTGGTCCAGGCATGCCCGGGAGGGCCGATGTCCCGACACGATGCGCCCGACGAGCTGGAGCTGACCCTGGAGGCGGTTCTTTTTGCCGCCACCGAACCCGTACCCCTGCGCGATCTGCGCGCCGCCTGCGCGGAATCGGGCGAGGTCGAGCGCGCGTCGGTGGAAGCGGCGCTGGCGCGTCTGGAGACGCGCTATGCCGACCGCGCGATCGAACTGGTGCGTTCGGCCGGCGGGTATCGTTTCCGCGTCCGGCCGCAGTACTCGGGCAGCGTGCGCGCGGCGCGGCCGGAACGCCCGCAGCGGTTGTCGCGCGCGTTGCTGGAGACGCTTGCGATCATCGCCTATCGCCAGCCGGTCACCCGCGCCGAGATCGAATCGGTGCGCGGGGTGGCGGTCAGTTCGGGGATCATGCGCGGGCTGCAGGAACGGGAATGGATCTACGTGGTGGGGCACAAGGAGCTGCCGGGGCGACCGGCGCTGTACGGCACCACCCGCACCTTCCTCGACGATCTCGGACTGCAGGCCCTGGACCAGCTGCCGCCGCTGGACGAGATCCGCGATCTGGCCGACGTGGCCACGGACGCCGGGCTGTCACTGGCGACCGACGAGGCCAATGAGGCCGACGATGACGGCGACGGGGAGGGGGACGCAGCGGAAGCCGGCGAATCCCGGGAACCGTCCTGATCAGCGTTTCCTTCAGCGGTCGCGGCCGTTGTACATGGTCGCGATCGCCTCGCGGTAGTGCTCCCGGATCACCGGCCGCTTGAGTTTCATGGTCGGGGTCATCATGCCGTTCTCCACGCTCCACGGTTCGTGGATCACGTACACGTGGCGGATGCGCGCGTAGCCGGGGAAGTCCTCCAGCTGGTGGTGAATGCGGTCGAGGATCGCGCGTTCCACCTTGCGCGGTGGTTCTCCCGCGGTCGCCGGGTCGATCCCCTGGTCGGAGGCGAAGGTCTGCCAGGCGTCCGGTTCGGGAACCATCAGGGCGGTGAGGAACGGCTGCCCGTCGCCCACCACCATGATCTGGTCGAACAGGCCGTCGAGGCCGATGGCCATCTCCATGTCCGCCGGCGGTACCTTCTCGCCGTTGGTCAGCACCAGGATGTCCTTGATCCGGCCGGTGATGAACACGTGGCCCGTGTCGTCGATGCGCGCCTGGTCGCCGCTGCGCAGCCAGCCGTCGGCGTCGATGGTCTCGCGCGTGGCCTCTTCATTTTTCCAGTAGCCCAGCATCACGCAGTTCGAGCGCGTCTGCAGCTCGTGGTTTTCACCGATGCGTACTTCGACGTCCTTCAACGGTTTGCCGATGGAGGCGGGCAGGTTGTCGTCCGGGGTGTTCACGGTGACCACCGGGCCGGCCTCGGTCATGCCGTAGCCATGCAGTACCGGCAGCCCCAGGCCAATGAACAGCTGCGCCACCGGCGGAGGCAGCGGGGCCCCGCCGCAGACCGCGAAACGCACCTGGCCGCCCAGGCGGTCGAGTACCTTGCGCGCGACCAGGCGGTCGAGCAGTGGCCACAGCAGGAAGGCGGGGGACCAGCGACCCCGGCCCTGCTGGTGTTCGAACCGGCGCCAGCCGACGGCGGCGGTCTTCTCGAACAGCCAGCGGCCGAGCGCCGACTTCTGCCGCAGCCCGGCGCGGATACGACCATGCACGCGTTCGTAGATCCGTGGCACCGAGATCAGCACCGTCGGCCGGATGGTCTGCAGGTCTTCGCCCAGGCGCTGGATCGAGCGGGCGAAGGCGACCTCGGCCCCGACCATCATGGGCATGTAGCAGCCGGCGGTGCGTTCCAGCATGTGCGACAGCGGCAGGAACGACAGGAAACGGTCGGACGGTCCGAGCGGGCCCGTGAGGGACGAGGCCCACGCGTTTTCCACGATGTTGCGGTGCGAAAGCATCACGCCCTTGGGCCGGCCGGTGGTGCCGGAGGTATAGACGATGGTCGCGAGGGCGTCGGGGTCCAGTTCCGGATAGCGGATCGCGGACGGGTCGCCGCCCTGCAGCCAGTCTTCCAGTGGCAGGACCCGCGGATCGCCCGAGGTGCCCGCGTTGTCGCTCAGGCGCACCACGCGCTTGAGCGACGGCATCTTCTCCAGATGCTCCAGCAGGCGGCGGCCATGCACCGTGTCGCCGATCAGCAGGGCGCGCGCCTGGGTCTGCCCGATGATGTAACCGACATTTTCGGGACGGTCATCGGTGTACAGCGGTACCGTGACCAGGCCCATTTCCATGGCGGAGAGGTCGGCGGCGATCCACTCGCGCGAGTTGCCGACCATGATGGCGACGCGGTCGCCCGGCCGCAGGCCCTCGGTGGCCAGCGCCGCCTGCCAGCGGTCGACCGTGCGGCCCATCTCGCCCCAGCTGCTGGAGGTCCATTCTTCGCGCTCGGGGTCGAACTGGCGGTAGGCCGGGGCATCGGGGGTCGCGGCCACGCGGGTGCGGAACAGCGCCGGCAGGGTGGGAGCGTCTTCCGGACGGATGGTCGCGGGGTGGACCCGGGCGTTGGACATGCGCGGTCTCGCTGGACTGGTCTTGCCCTGCAAAGTAGAGGACGGCGCGGGGCGGGGGCAAGCGCGGGACGGCCGCCCTACATGCCGAGCGGATGCATCGCCGGGCCCGCGGCCACGGCCCCCAGCACCAGGCTGAAGCCGAGTACCGCGATGATCGCGCCGCCGGTCAGGCCGAAGGCCGGCCCGATCCAGGTCAGGCGCGCGGCGCGGGTGCCGGTGAAACGCCGCCGGGTCCAGTCGCGCGCGTAGACCGCGAGCATGGCCAGCACGGAGACCGTGATGGCGGTACCCGCGGACATTGCGAGGACGGCCGCCACGCCGGCCCAGACCAGACCGACGGCCGCGGATACCGCCATGATCAGCACGGCGCCGGAGCAGGGGCGGATGCCCACGGCCAGCACGGTGCCCCACCAGGTGCCCTTGTGATCGGGGTCGACGTGGTGGGGTGTGCCGCAGCCGCAGTCATGTTCGTGGTCATGCCCGTGCCCGTGGTCGTGCCCGTGCCCGTGGTCATGCCCGTGCGCGGCGGACGCACGGCGCCGCCAGGCCTGCCGCAGGGCGCGCCCCATCAGCCAGACGCCCAGCAGTCCCACCAGGGCGAAGCTGGCGATCTCCAGGTGGCGGACCTGTCCCAGGGTCTCGCGTGTCAGCCAGCCGAGCAGGCCGACCAGCAGACCGACCAGCAGGATGGCCGTGACGCCCTGGGCGAGCGATGACGCCGCCGACAGCGCGATGCCGCGGCGCAGGTTCTGCGGCTGGGTCAGCAAATAGGTGGTGATCACCGCCTTGCCGTGCCCCGGTCCTGCGGCGTGGAAGACCCCATAGAGAAAGCTCACGAGGATCAGCAGGGCGCCCGCCTGTGCCGAGGGCGCGTCGCGCAGCCCGTGCAGTCCCCGGGTCAGTTCGCGGTGCAGCTGGCGCTGGGTATGCAGGACCCAGCCGACCAGCCGTTCCAGCGGTCCGGCGTCATCCCCTCCCGGGAGCCCGGCGTCGGCGCGAGCGTCCGGGGCATCGGCGGGTCCCGTCGTTTCGGCGGGCGGTGGCTGTTCCGTGGCATCGGCATCCGCGTCGGACTCCGGGCCGCCGCCAAGGGGGTGGCCGGCCAGCGCGAGCGCGGGCAGCAGGATGCCGAGCATGAGCAGCAGGACCGCTGCGGCCCGTCCCGGGCGGCGGTTGCGAGAGAGGGCGTGTCGGATCATTTCGTTATTTTATAACGTAGCAATGGCGCGAGGAACCCGACGTCATTCACATTCCAGGCGCGCAATCTCGGCAAAATGGCGTCCGAGATCTTCGATCGGGCTGCGGGATTCGCGTTCCAGGGTGGCGGCATAACGCACCAGTTGTGGATCCGGGCGTGGTTCCTCGAGTTCGACCCGGCAGCCGTCGCCGCGGTTCACCTGGATCACGTCACCGGGGTCATGGCGGATCTCGATCCAGTAGGTGGGGTCATAGACGCGGTAGGTGAAATCCTCTGCGGCGCCGATGTCGTGCCGGTCCAGCGGGATCTCGAAGCCCAGGTGCAGGCGCCGGTCCTCCAGGCGCAGCTCGGGGGATTCGGCGGGCGGGGTGTCCAGTGTTTCGCCGTCCGCCTCGAGTTTGGTGAAGTGGTCGTATTCCGCGAGGTTGTCGAGCATGCGCGGACCGACCGTTTCCAGCACCAAGTCGATGCCGGCATCGCCGTCCATGTCGCGGGTCATCTCCTCCAGCAGCATGTGGCTGTAGGTCGGGTCGATGACCCACAACTGGTGCATGGAGGCCAGTCGGCCGTCGCTGTCGAAGTCGAGGGTGACCCGCAGATCGATCCAGGCATGCGGGTGGGCGGTGGCCATCGCGGGCAGACTGGCGGCCACCGAGATCAGGAGCGCCAGCGCCAGCCGGGCGCGTGCCCGGGTGGCGCTGCGGACAGCCCGCTCAGGCGCGCTGCCAGCGGGTGCCACCCGGCGTGTCCTCCAGTTCGATGCCGCTGGCCGTCAGCTCGTCGCGGATCGCATCGGCGGTGGCGAAATCCCGCGCGCGCCGCGCCTCGGCACGCGCGGCGATGCGTTCCTCCACCCATGCGGCGAGATCGGCATCATCGGCGACGTCGCCGCGGAACCAGGCCTCCGGGTCCTGCTGCAGCAGGCCCAGGAGTTCGCCGGCGGCCAGCAGCTCGCCCTTGCGGCGGGCGCGTTCGTCCTCGCTGTTGGCGGCCTGCAGGGCATCCGCCATGCGGTGCAGGGCGGCGAGCGCCCCGGCGGTGTCGAGATCGTCCAGCAATGCGGTGAAGACCGGGGTGTCCGTCGCATCGGCGGGGGTGGCCACGACCCCGGCGTGCTCGCGCAGCAGACGGTAGAAGCCGTCCAGCGCGTTGCGGCTCTGTTCCAGGGTGTCCTCGGAAAAGTTCAGCGGCGCGCGATAATGGCGCGACAGCAGCGCCAGGCGCAGGACCTCGCCGGGCCAGACCTGCAGCAGGTCGTGCAGCAGGCGGAAGTTGCCCAGCGACTTGGACATCTTCTCGCCTTCGATGGTCACGTGTCCGTTGTGCATCCAGTAGCGCGCGTAATAGCCACCGTGTTCGTCGCAGCCTTCGGCCGCGCAGCCCTGGGCGATCTCGTTCTCGTGATGCGGGAACACCAGATCGTGGCCGCCGCCGTGGAGGTCGATGCTGCGGCCCAGATGGGTGCGGATCATCGCGGTGCACTCCAGGTGCCAGCCCGGGCGCCCGTTGCCCCAGGGGCTGTCCCAGCCGGGTTCGTCCTCGCCGGCCGGCTTCCACAGCACGAAGTCGCCGGGATGGCGCTTGTAGTCGGCGACTTCCACCCGGGCCCCGGCCTGCATCGCCTCGAGGGTACGCCCGGACAGGGCGCCGTAGGCAGGGTAAGAGGTCACGTCGAACAGTACATGGCCGTCCGTCGCGTAGGCGTGGCCGCGCGCGAGCAGATCCTCGATCAGGGCGATCATCTCGGTCACGTGATCAGTGGCCCGGGGCTCGAGGGTCGGCTCTAGGGTGCCGAGCCGGGCGATGTCCTCGTGGAAGGCCCGGGTGAAGCGTTCGGTCAGCGCGGCGATGGGTTCGTCGTTCTCGCGCGCGGCCTGGTTGATCTTGTCGTCCACGTCGGTGATGTTGCGGGCGTAGACCACGTGCTCCGGGCCGTAAAGCGCGCGCAGCACGCGGAAGAGCACGTCGAACACCACCACCGGGCGGCCGTTGCCCACGTGCACGCGGTTGTACACGGTCGGCCCGCAGACATACATCGTCACCCGCTGCGGGTCGGCGGGAACGAAGGGCTCGCGCTGCCCCCCGAGGGTGTTGTGGATGACGAGCTGCGGTGCGCTGGCGTCGGCCATGGTCGGTGTTCCTTGTCGCGGTTTCAGGAGGCGCCGTAGAGGGTTTCGGGGTCGATCTGCGGGTCGCTGGTCACGGCGACTTCGTCGCCCTCGACCTGCAGATAGAAACAGCTGCGCCGCCCGGTGTGGCAGGCGGGGCCGGTCTGATCGACCTTCGCCAGCACGGTGTCGCCGTCGCAGTCCAGATGCAGCGACCGCAGCTGCTGGACCTGGCCGGAGGACTCGCCCTTGCGCCACAGCGCCCCGCGCGAGCGCGACCAGTAGCAGACCCGTCCGGTGCGCAGGGTCTCCTCCAGGGCCTCCCGGTTCATCCAGGCCATCATCAGGACCTCCCCGCTGTCGCCCTGCTGGGCGATGGCGGGCACCAGCCCGTCGGCGTTGAAGCGGACGCGGTCGAGGACATCGGCGAGCGGCTCGTGGTGGCCGGCCGGGGCTTTTTCCAGGTTCTTGAACATGGCGGGTCGTTCAACTTGGTCCAAACGTCAAAGAATAACATTCCGCGCCACGGGGCGGCCGGGTCTTGCGTCGTGTGCCCGTCCGGCGGATTCTTGGGGGAAGGAAGCACCGCGCAAAGAGGAGGGGGGCATGACACGCGACGCGAGTCCCGGGATCCGCCGCGGTGCCGCAATCACGGCTCTGGGTATCACCCTGATCTATCTGGTGCTCGGCCTGATGTGGATCGGGTTTTCCGACCGGGCGCTGCTGGCGCTGGTGGACGACGTGGAACTGCTATCCCGGCTGCAGACCGGTAAGGGCTGGGCCTACGTGGTGGTGACCGCCGGGCTGCTGTTCGTGTTGATCCATCGCGCGCTGGCCGCCCGCGACCGGGCGGCCGCGGAGGCGGGGCGGGCCGCGCGCATCATCGATCACTCGCCGGTGCTGGCGATCGAATGGGAGGCGCGTGACGGCTGGCCGGTCACCTATGTCTCGTCCAATGCCGCGGACTGGGGGCTGGATCGCGATGCCCTGCTGGCGGGCGACCCGGATTACGCCAGCCTGATTCACCCTGACGATCTGCCGTCCATCGTCGAGGAGGTGCAAATGCACCTCGAACATGGGCCGGATCGTTACACCCAGCTCTACCGCCTGGTACTGCCCGTGCTGGGTACGGTCTGGGTGGAAGACCGGACCTGGCTCAGCCGGGATACGGCCGGCCGTGTGACGCGCATCCACGGGGTGCTGCTGGACATCACGGAACGCCGGCGGCTGGAGCTGGAGCGTCAGCGGCAGATGGAACGGCTGGAACGGGCCGAACGCGACGCGGGCCTGGGCAGCTGGGAATACGATCCGGTGAACGGGTTCTGGTGGTCGGACCAGCTTTTCCGGTTGCTGGGGCGCCCGCCCGACGGCCCCGAACCGGACGTGGCCACGCTGCTGGAGCGTGACCTCGACACCGAGTCCGCCGACGGACCACGCCTGGCTGCCACCTTGCGGGGCATGGCTGCCGGTACCCCGCCGCAAAGCCAGCACCTGCACGTACGCCGACACCCGGGGCGCGGGCCGGAGACCTGGCTGCGCTTCGGCATTCAGCGCGCGTCGTCGTTTACGGGTGACGGCCCCGGTGGCGCGTGGCGGGTGCAGGGTACGGCGCTGGACATCACCGAACTGCACCAGGCCGAGCTGGAACTGCGTGCGCTCAATGCCGATCTGGAGCGCCGGGTCGAGCGGCGCACCGCGGAACTGCAAATCGCCAACCAGGAGCTCGAATCCTTCTCCTACGCGGTTTCCCATGATCTCAAGGCGCCGCTGCGCGGGATCCAGGGCTACAGCCAGCTGCTGGAGGCGGAGCATGCCGAGCGCCTGGATGACGAGGGTCGCGAATTCCTGCGCAATATCCGCCAGGGTGTGGCGCAGATGAACGAACTGATCGGCGACCTGCTGACGTACTCGCGCATGGAGCGGCGACCGCTGGAACAGCGCCGGATCCGGCTGCGTGACCTGGTGGCGGAGACTCTGTGTGCCCTTGAGCCGGAATACCCGGCGGCGGCGACGACCGCGATCGACGTGCCGGAAGAACTGGAGGTCGAGACCGATCCCGACGGTCTGGGATTGATCCTGCGCAACCTGCTGGAGAACGCCTTCAAGTTCAGTGCCGGTCGCGACGAACCCCGGGTCCGGGTCGCCGCTCAGCGGCGGACGTCGGTGGTGCGTCTGGAGGTGGAGGACAACGGGATCGGCTTCGACGAGGCGTTCCGGGAACGCATGTTCGAGATCTTCCAGCGTCTCAACCGCGCCGAGGACTATCCCGGCACCGGCGTGGGCCTGGCCCTGGTGCGTCGCGCGGCCCGCCGGCTGGACGCCCGGATCGAGGCCGAGGGCCGCCCCGGCGAGGGCGCGACCTTTCGTGTGGAGCTGCCGCAATGAGTGCCCCAATGAGTGACCCGGGCTCGCCACCGCCCATCTGCGTAGTCGAGGACAGCCCGGTGGATCTGGATCTGCTGCGCCATGCCTTCCGTCGCCGCCGCCTGGCCAATCCGTTGACGGTGGCGCGCGACGGGGAGGAGGCCCTGGCGGGGCTGGAGCGCTGGGCGCGGGGCGAGGAACCGGTGCCTGCGGTGGTCCTGCTGGACATCCGGCTGCCACGGATCAGCGGTCTGGAGGTGCTGCGGGCACTGCGCGCGCATCCGGAGTGCGGGCACATCCCGGTGGTGATGCTGACCTCGTCGGCGGATGACGCCGACATCCGTACTGCTTATGAGTGCGGCGCGAATTCCTATATCGTGAAGCCGGTGGACTTCGACCGGTTCATGGACGTGGCCGAACAGATCGAACTCTACTGGTGCGTGTTGAACCAGCCTCCGGCCTCGGTGTTTACCTCAGGGAGGTCCCCGCCAGATGAAGATTCTGCTCGTTGAAGACAATCCGGTGGATGCCGATCTGCAGCGTCGGGCGCTGAGCCGTGACGGGGCGGAGGTCGAGATCCGCACGGCGGGGTCGATGGCCGAAGCCTGGGCGGCGCTGGAGGAGGCCCGCTTCGATTGCGTGCTGCTCGACCTGCGGCTGCCGGACGGCAACGGCATGGACCTGATCCCGCGTCTGCGCGAGGCCGGGCGCGAGGAGGCGATCATCGTGATGACCGGCCACGGCGAACAGGAAACCGTGGTGACCGCCTTCCGCGTCGGGGCCGACGACTATCTGCCGAAGAACGAGACCTACCTGGAGCACCTGCCGGCGCGTGTGCGGGACGCCCTCGGGCGTCGCCACCGGCGGCCGGAAGAGCTGGAAACGGTGCGCGTGCTCTACGCCGAGCACAACAGCTTCGATGTCAGTCTGACGCGGCGGGAATTCGCCCGCGCGGCGCCGCATCTGCAACTGGAAGTGGTCGATTCGGCCGACGAGGTCCTGGCGCGTCTGGACGGCGGGGCCGCGGCGGACGCGGGGTACCCCGATATCCTGTTGCTGGATTATCGCCTGCCGGGGATGGATGGCCTGGAGCTGGCGCGCCGCATCCGCAGCGAGCGGGGGCTGGACATCCCCGTGATCCTGGTGACCGGGCAGGGGACCGAGGAACTGGCCGCACAGGCCCTGCGCCTCGGGGTCGACGATTTTGTGCTCAAGAGCGGGGGTTACCTCAAGGGGCTGCCGGTACTGGTCGACCAGGTGGTGGCGCGCGGACGGCTGCGGCGCGAACAGGCCGCCCTGGCGGAGAGCGAACGTCGCTATCGCCAGGTCATCGACAGCGCCGGTGACATCATCTTTCAGACCGATGCGCAGGGGCGGCTCACGTTCCTCAACCCCGCCTGGACCCGCATGACCGGACGTTCGGTCGAAGAGGCCCTGGGGCATCCGCTGACGGACTTCGTCGAGGCGGGAGAGCGCGAGGCGCTGGCGGATGTGCTGCGCGGCGAGGCGACCGTGTCGACGCTCGCGGACGAAGCCGCGATCGGCATCGTGACCCGCTGGGGCGGACTGTACTGGATGGAGCTGGAGGGGCGCTGCGAAAAGGGTACCGACGGGCAGCCCACCGGGTTCTCCGGCAACCTGGTTGACGTGACCCGGCGCGTGCGCGACCAGCGACTGGCGGCTGTGCGCGCACGGGTGCTCGACCGGCTGGCCACCGGGACACGTGATCCGGGGTTTCTGTCGGACGTGATCCAGGAGCTGGAGTCGCTGCTGCCGGAGCTGTCGGCGTCCATCATGCTGCGGGACCGCGAGACCGGGATGCTCGAATGCGTGGCGGCGCCGTCCCTGCCGGGTTCGCTGCCGTGGCTGCACAGCCCGGTGCCGGCCAGTGATGGCGTGGGCTCCTGCGGCACCGCGGCTTTTCGCGGCGAAACGGTGGTGGTGCCGCAGGTGACGGGCCATCCGTACTGGGAGGGCCTGGAGGCGCCCATGGAGGCCGCGGGGCTGCAGGCCTGCTGGTCGTTCCCGTTCTTTGATGACGACGGGCACGTGCTGGGCATGCTGGCCACCTACCTGAACGAGGCGCGCGAGCCGCGCGACGAGGAACAGGGTCTGATCGACGAGTTCACGCAACTGGCCGGTCTGGCGGTGCAGAAGCTGCACGCGGCGCAGGCCCTGGACCAGCGCGAGCAGGCGCTGGAGAGCTCGGCCCGCATGACCCTGGCACTGCTGCAGGCGGAGACCCCGGACCGGGTCATGAATGCACTGCTGGGGCGGCTGGGCGAGACCCTGGCCGGGGATCGCGCCTGGGTGGTGGTCATGGCCGCCGAGGAACCGGGCCGGGAGAACCGCGAGACGCATCGTTACTACTGGTTGCGCGGCGATTCGGCCGTTCCGGTCAGGCCACCCGCCCTGCGCAACCTGACGCCCGACAGCCTGCATGCGCGCTGGACCGAACGCCTGCGGGCCGGCGAGGCGGTCGCCGGAACCCGGGCGGAGTTCCCCGAGGAGGAACAGGCACTGCTGCAGCAGCAGGGGCTGCAGTCCCTGCTGCTGGCACCGGTGTTCCTGGAGGGCGAATATCGCGGGTTCGTCGCGGTGGATGCGCTGGTGCGGGCGCGCAAATGGAGTGCGACCGACGTGAGCGTGGCGCGCATCTTTGCCAGCAGCCTGGGGGCCGCGCTGGCGCGGCGCGAGACCGTGGTCGGCCTGCGCCGGCTGGAAGCGGTGTTCCGCAGTACCCGCGACGGCGTGGTCATCACCGACCTGTCATCGCGCATCATCGCGGTCAATCCGGCGTTCACCGAGATCACCGGATACGCGGAATCCGAGGTGCTGGGGAAGAATCCGCGCATCCTCCAGTCGGGGTATCACGATGCCGAGTTCTATCGTGCCATGTGGCAGGAGCTGGAGCGCACCGGTTACTGGGCCGGCGAGCTGTGGAATCGCCGTCGCGACGGCACCGTGTACCCCGAATGGCTGAGCCTGTCGGTGGTGGTGGACGAGAGCGGGCAGCCAATCCATTACGCCGGCACCATCACCGACATGACCGAAATCAAGCGCTCGGAGAGCGAGCTCAACTATCTGGCCGAGCATGACCCGCTGACCGACCTGCCCAACCGGACGCGGCTGCATGCGCTGCTGTCGCGCGCGGTGGACGAGGCGCGCTCGGAGGGTCACCCGCTGGGCGTGCTGAGCCTCGACCTGGACCGGTTCAAGGACGTGAACGACAGCCTGGGGCATCCGGCCGGCGACGAGGCCCTGGTCGAGGTCGCCCGGCGCCTGGGCGACACGGTGCGCCCGCCGGACATCCTCGGCCGGCTGGGTGGCGACGAATTCATGGTGGTCAGTCAGCGGGCCGCCGACCACGAATCGCTGAGCGAGGTGGCGCGCGAGCTGCAGGCCGCGCTGGATACCCCGGTCCTGCTGGACAGCGGGCACAGCGTGCATCTCAATGCCTCGATCGGCATCGCCCGCTTTCCTGATGACGGCGATACCGCGACCACACTGATCCAGCATGCCGACGCGGCCATGTTCCATTCCAAGGAAAACGGGCGCGAGGTCTGGAGTTTCTACGAGGCGGAGCTGACCCGGGCGGCCAGCGAACGGCTGGAGCTGGAAGGTCGCCTGCGCGAGGCCCTGGCGAGCGGAACCGGCGAGCTGCACGTGCATTTCCAGCCGCAGGTGCGCCTGAGCGATGGCGTACCCGCGGGCGTGGAGTGTCTGGCGCGCTGGGAGACCCCGCAGGGCGAGAGCATTACGCCGGACCGGTTCATTCCGGTCGCCGAGGCAACCGGCCTGATCGTCCCGCTGGGCGAACAGGTGCTGCGCGAGGCCTGCCGGCATGGTGTGCGCCTGCTGCGCGAGGTACGCAGCGACCTGGTGGTGGCGGTCAATCTGTCGCCGGTGCAGCTGCGCAGTGCCGGACTCGTGCGCCGGGTCGGCGAGATCCTGGCCGAGACGGGGTTCCCGGCGGAACAGCTGGAACTGGAGGTAACCGAGACCGCCATCATGAGTCAGGGCGATCAGGCCGTGTCCCGGCTCAATGCATTGAAATCGCTGGGTGTGCGTCTGGCGATCGATGATTTCGGCACCGGTTATTCGTCACTGGCGGCCCTGCAGGACTTCCCGCTGGACGTGCTCAAGATTGACCGGAGTTTCGTCGATCAGGTGGACCGCGAGGGCCGGGGGCGCTGGATTGCCGCGACCATCATCGCGATGGCGCGCAATCTGCATCTGGAGGTGATCGCCGAGGGCGTCGAGACGGCTGCCCAGGCGGCGTGGCTGAATGCCCACGGCTGCGATATCGGCCAGGGGTTCCTGTACAGCCCGGGGCTGCCCGCGGACCGGGCCGAGGCCTGGCTGCAGGCGCCCGGCCGGGTGGCGGCACTGGCCTCCGTCCGGCCGGGCTGATCCGACCGTCTCAGAACATCAGGGCTTCGGTGACGATCCGGTCCACCAGTTCGTTGACGTCACCGAGGGACTCCTGCGAGGCCTCGTCGCCGATCTGCGGCACGCGCTGATAGCTCATGTAGATCGTGCCCGGCTCCGCGGCCAGCTCGTAGATGGCGATGACGTAGGGGCAGAAGGTGATGTTGTGCGGGTCGGCTTCCATGGTCGCCCGCGAATAGGTGGCCGAGCAGAAGTCCACCGAGCGGCCGTTCAGGTAGATGCCCTCGCCGGATTCCTGGCCCGCGGTGCGGTCCAGCATGTCGGCGATGTGGCCGACGTTGTTGATCACCAGCCCCTCCGTTTCGATGGCGAACTCGACCATCTCGAAGTAGTGGTCGAAGTCCCCTTCGACGCTGTAGATCACGCGCTCGTCGCTCTCCTCGACGACCTCATAGGCCAGCGCGGGCAGGGGGAAGGCCAGCGCAGCCGTCAGGGCCAGCGCGGGCAATCCGGCGGTGATACGGCGGGCGGCCTGGCGGGTCTTGTTGCGGAATCCGGACATGGGGTGACTCCTGTGTGGCTCGCGGACAACCGATGGTATCTCTATTCTACGTCAAATGAACTGACCGCCGTCACGCCGGGCGTTCCAGCCGCTGTGCCAGAAGCTCGACTTCCAGGGGCTGTCCGGGGCCCGCTTCCACGGCATGTTCGTCGGCGCCGGGCCATTCCTGGCGCGGGCGCTGCTGCTGCATGACCTCCACGTCGGCATCCGACGCATCCCGGCCCTGCGCGGCGCGGGCCTCCAGGCGTTCGCGTAGCAGGTCCTCGTCGGCGTGGCAGGCGACGACCGCGAAGCCGGCCTCCATGCGCGCGGCAAGATCGCGGAACGGCTCCCGCTGCCCACGTTCGAGAAAGGTCGCGTCGACGATGACGGTATGCCCCAGCTCCAGCAGTTCCCCGGCGCGTTCCAGCAGGTGGTCGTAGATCCGCGTGCGGGCCTCTTCGCTGTAGGAAACGGTATCGGCCATGCGCTTGCGTTCGACGTCGCTGCGCAGGCGTACCGCGCCCAGGGCCTGGAGGATGCGGGTGCTGATCACGGTCTTGCCCGACCCGGACACCCCGTGCATCAGGATCAGGCGGGGCCGCCGCGGTTCGGTCAGGCGTTCGGCCAGCGCGAGGTAGCGCCCCATCTCGGCCTGGTGGGCGGCCTTCTCGTCCGAGGGCAGGCTGGGCTCGGCGGCATGGATGCCCTGGACCTTGGCCCGCACCAGCGCCCGATAGACCTGGTACAGCGGCAGCAGGGCCAGGCCGTCGAAATCCTCGCGTTCTTCCAGCCAGGCGTTCAGCAGCCGCCAGGCATGCGCCGGGTGCTCGCGGGCCAGCAGGTCCATGGTGGTGAAGGCGATTTCGGAGATGACATCGATCCAGCGCAGCTCCGGGTCGAACTCGATCGCATCGAAGGCCACCGGGCGCTCGCCGCCGGCATCGTCCCCGGCTTTGATGTAGACCATGTTGCCCAGATGCAGATCGCCGTGGCAGTGACGGACGTAGCCGCCGTCGTGGCGCGCCTGCATCAGCGGGCGCAGGCGGTCCAGTTCCTTCTCGGTCCAGGTCTGCAGGCGCTGCAGCCGCTCGCGTTCGCTGGGTTGCCGGGCGGATTCGAACAGGCCGGGGAAGTTTTCGCGCATCGGCGCGGCCTCGGCCTCCGGGGTGCCGTGGGCGGAATCCGGACCGGTGCGTTCGACGCTCTCGTGGAAGCGGGCGATGTAGCGGCCCAGCTCGTCCATCGCCTCGGGCGGCAGGGCGCCGCGCTCCAGCAGCCGGTCGAGCTGGCGTTCGCGGTCGAAGCGGCGCATGCGTACCGCGTATTCCAGTACTTCGCCGGGGCCGTTGATCACCGGGTGTTCGGGATCGCCGTTGATGCTGACGACCTCGTGGTAGATCTCCGGCGCCAGCCGGCGGTTGATCTCGAGCTCCGTCTCGCAGAAATGGCGGCGCGCCTGCAGGGTGGAAAAGTCGAGGAAGCCCAGGTCCAGCGGTTTCTTGAATTTCCACGCCCAGTCCCCGGCCAGGATCACCGTGGAGATGTGCGTTTCGATGCGCCGGATCCGTTCGGCCGGACCGCCATCGGGGAACGCCCCGCTCTCGATCAGCCGGGTGAGAATGCGGTGCTGCTCGTCCAGCGCGGTCATGCGGCCTCCATCAATGTTGCCCCGGGTCAGGTTATCATTGTGCGAGTTGCGGGCGAGATGCCCGTGTTCCCCCGTTCCTGTTGCAGACCGCGAGAGCCATGCCGCGTTCCTCCCGCTCCCGATCTTCGCGCAAGCGCCGCCCCGCCGGCGGCTGGCTGCGCCGCGTGCTGCGTGCCGGCACCTGGACCCTGCTCGGTCTTCTGCTGGCCGGTGCCGGCGTGGGCGTGCTGTATGTGCAGAACCTGGATCGCGAGATTCGCGCGCAGTTCGAAGGTCAGCGCTGGGCCCTGCCGGCGCGGGTGTATGCGCGACCGCTGGAGCTGTATCCCGGTCGGCGCCTGGACCGCGAGCGCCTGGTGACGGAGCTGGAGGCGCTGAATTACCAGCGCAGCGGCCAGGGCACCCGGGCCGGGGAATACGCCGTCAACGACGGCACCGTGGCCCTGACCACGCGCCCGTTCACCTTTGGCGACGGGCCCGAGCCGGCGCGTTCCGTGCGGGTGCAGATGGATCGTGGCCATGTGCGCTCGATCACCGATCGCGACACGGGCGAGGCGGTCGACCTGATGCGGGTGGAGCCGCTGCTGATCGGCAGCATCTACCCGACGCACGGTGAAGACCGCGTGGTGGTGGATCTCGACGAGGTCCCGCCGGCGCTGATCGGTGCCCTGATCGCGATCGAGGACCGGCGTTTCATGTCGCATCGCGGGGTGGACCCGGCCGGCATCGCCCGGGCGGCCTGGGCCAACCTGCGCGCCGGCCGCACGGTTCAGGGAGGCAGCACGCTGACCCAGCAGCTGGTCAAGAACTTCTACCTCACCCGCGAACAGACCCTGTCCCGCAAGCTGAACGAGGCGGTGATGGCCCTGATCCTGGAGCATCGCTACTCCAAGGAAGCCATCCTCGAGGCCTATGTCAACGAAGTGTTTCTCGGGCAGGCCGGCGAACGTGCCATCCATGGTTTCGGGCAGGCGGCCCGGTTCTATTACCAGCGCCCGCTGAACGAGCTGCGCCTGGACCAGCTCGCCCTGCTGGTGGGGCTGGCGCGCGGGGCCAGCTACTACGACCCTCGCCGCCATCCGGAGCGGGCCCGGGCGCGGCGCGACCGCGTGCTGAACGCGATGCACGAGACGGGCCTGGCGGACGCGGACACCGTGGCGACGGCCCGTGGCATGCCACTGGATGTCTCGCCGGCGATGCCCGGCGGCAGTCGCTTCCCCGCATTCCTCGATCTGGTGCGCCGGGAGCTGCGCGCCGAATACGCCGACGAGGACCTGCGCTCCGACGGGCTGCGGATCTTTACCTCGCTGGACCCGGTGATTCAGCTGGCGGTGGAGGAGGGCGTGCGCGAAGAGGTGGCGGCGGTGGCCCCGCGGGCCGGCGAACATGCGGAGGATCTGCAGGCCGCCGCGGTGGTGACCGATGCGCGCTCCGGCGAGGTGCTGGCACTGGTCGGGGACCGCAACCCGGCGTATCCGGGTTTCAACCGGGCGGTGGAGGCGCGCCGCCAGATCGGTTCGCTGGTCAAGCCGTTCGTCTACCTCGCGGCGCTGACCAATCCCCGGCGCTACACCCTGGCGAGCCTGCTGGAGGACCGGCCGGTGACCCTGCAGCTGGCGCACGGGGAACCCTGGACCCCGCGCAATTTCGACCGTGAACATCGGGGCGAGGTCACGGCCTGGGAGGCGCTGGTCCAGTCCTACAACGTGCCCACGGTGCGCCTGGCCGATCGTATGGGAGTCTCCCAGCTGGTGGAGATCCTGCAGACCTTCGGGCTGCAGGCTACCCCGGCTCCCAACCCCTCGCTGGCGCTGGGCGCACTGGAGCTGTCCCCGCTGCAGGTGGCGGGGCTTTATCAGGGGCTGGCCAGCGGCGGTTATGCCACGGGCACGCGCGCGATCCGCGACGTCCTGGATGCCGACGACGAGGTCCTGTCGCACTACGGGCTGGAACTGCGCGGCGCGGTGCCGGACGGCGCCGTGCGTCTGCTCGGCGAGGCCCTGCATGACGTGACGGTGGACGGCACCGGTCGCGTGATTGGTCAGCGCCTGCCGCAGCGCCGCCTGGCGGGCAAGACCGGGACCACCAACGATTTTCGTGATGCCTGGTTCGCCGGGTACGACGATCGCCACGTGGGCGTGGTCTGGCTGGGCATGGACGACAATCGGGCGACCGGACTGACCGGTGGTTCCGGGGCGGCGCCGGTCTGGGCCGGCATCATGGGGGAGCTGCCGGGTGGATCGGTCGAGGACGGTCGGCATCCTTCCATCGAATATCACGAGATCGACCTGGAGTCCGGGGCACGGATCGTGGACGAGGATCACGCCTGCGAACGCGTCAGGCGCCTGCCGTTCTGGCAGAATTCGGCCCCCGAGGCGTTGGCCGAGTGCGAAGGCGAGGCGGACGGCGACGCCGGCGGCTGGTTCGGCCGCATGTTCCGCAACCAGGATTGAGCGGGTATATCCGATGATGATCAAACAGCGACAAGGCGAACTTTCCGTGCAAAGCACCCCGCGCGCGCTGCGGCTGCTGGCCGGTTGTGCCGTGCTCGCGATCCTGGCCGGCTGTGCGACCCCGGAGCCGCGGCCCGCGCCGGAGGAACCCGCGACCGATGTGCCCGAACCCGAGGTCCTGGAGGTCGAGCCCGGGGCGGCCGAGGATCCGGAGCTGGCGGCCGGGGTGGACAGCGCCGCATCGGGGCTGGCGCAGCGCGCCGAGCAGGCGCGCGCGGATGCCGATCTGGCACGCGCCGGCCAGTTGCTGGAGCGGGCACTGCGCATCGCGCCGCGGGATGCCCGGCTGTGGCAGCGCCTGGCCGCGGTGCGGCTGGAACAGCGTGACTTTGATCAGGCCGAGCGGCTGGCGCAGCGTTCGCTGGGCATGGCCGCCGGCGACCGCGCCCTGCAGCGGGAGAACTGGACCGTGATCCTGCAGGCGCGCGAGGGCCGGGGCGATACGCAGGGCGCGCGCGAGGCGCGCGAGGCCCTGCGCGCGCTCGGAGGCGAACGTGTCTGAATCCGCGGAGTCGCCGGCCGTGCGAGCCCTGAGCCCGGGCGGTGACATTGCCGAGGCGGTCCCCGGGTTCCGGCCGCGCGAACCCCAGCAGGCGATGGCCGCGGCGGTGGAGGAAGGCGTGGCCACCGCGCCATCGGCCCTGCTGGTGGAGGCCGCCACCGGGGTCGGCAAGACCTATGCCTATCTGGTCCCGGTCCTGCAGCGGCGCAAGCGGGCGCTGATCTCCACCGGCACCAAGACCCTGCAGGACCAGCTCTACCATCGGGACCTCCCGGTGGTCTGCGGCGCGCTGGGCTATCAGCCGAAGACCGCGCTGCTCAAGGGGCGCTCGAACTACCTGTGCCACTACCGGCTGGAGGTCGCCGAGGCCGAGGCGTCCGGGGCCACCGGCGCCGGCGCGCGGGCCGAGCGCCTGCATACCCTGCAGGAGCTGCAGGCCATGGCGCGTACCGACGACAGCGGGGATCTCAGCCAGTCCGGCCTGCTGGCCGAGGACTCGCCGCTGTGGCCGCAGGTGACCTCGACCGTGGACAACTGCCTGGGCAACGAATGCCCGCATCTGGATGACTGCTTCGTGGTGCGTGCGCGGCGCCGCGCGCAGGAGGCGGATGTCATCGTGGTCAACCACCACCTGCTGCTGGCGGACATGGCGCTGAAGGAAGAGGGCTTCGCCGAGCTGCTGCCGGAGGTCGACGCGGTCATTGTCGACGAGGCGCATCAGCTGCCGGAGATCGCCGGGGCGTTCTTCGGCGTGGCCCTCAGCACCCGGGCCCTGCGCGAACTGGCGCGCGACACGCGCCGCGAGCAGGAGCAGCATGCCCCGGAGATGACCGACATGCGCCAGCGCGTGGCCGA
The DNA here is from genome assembly GCF_000378545.1 of Thioalkalivibrio sp. ALE23. Lineage (NCBI taxonomy): Bacteria > Pseudomonadati > Pseudomonadota > Gammaproteobacteria > Chromatiales > Ectothiorhodospiraceae > Thioalkalivibrio > Thioalkalivibrio sp. ALE23. The sequence goes on from NZ_KB900034.1 coordinate 110,515, forward strand.
GGTGGAGGCCGCGGCGGGCGGGCTGCTCGAGGTGACCGAGGGGCACGAAGGGCGCGCCAGTCTGGAGGATGCCGACCCCGAGGGCGCGCTGGGCCCGAAGCTGGACGCCCTGGACGACGCGCTGCGCTGGCTGCACGACGCCCTCCAGGTCGCGGCGCCGCGGGCGCCCGGACTGGAACAGCTGCGCGCGCGCTGCGAGCTGCTGCGCGAGCGGCTGTCGGCGTGGCGCGAGGATACCGAAGACACCGTCGCCTGGCTGGAGCGCTTTCGCCAGAGCCTGACCCTGCACCGCACCCCGCTGGATGCCGCACGCCCGCTGGCGCAGCGGCGCGCGGCGCGCCCGGCGGCCTGGATCTTTACCTCGGCGACCCTGGCGGTGGGCGAGGACTTCACCCACGCGGCGCGCCGCCTGGGGCTGCCCGGAGACGTCGCCACCGCGCGTCTGGACAGCCCGTTCGACTTCGCGCGTCAGGCCTGCCTGCTGCGCCCGGATCCGCCGCTGCCGGACCCCAACGCGCCGGATTACACCCGTGCCTGCCTGCGCTGGGCCTGGCCGCTGTTGAAGGACGGACCGGGTGGCGGATTTTTCCTGTTCACCAGCCATCGCGCGCTGCAGGAGGCCGCGACCCTGCTGCGCGAGCATCTGCCGGAGGACCGCGAACTGCTGGTGCAGGGGGAGCAGTCGCGTGGCGAGCTGCTGGAGCGTTTCCGCGCCGCCGAACGGCCCTGGCTGCTGGGCGCGCACAGTTTCTGGGAAGGTGTCGACATCCGCGGGACCGGGCTGTCGGTGGTGGTGATCGACCGCCTGCCGTTCGCCGCGCCCAACGATCCCGTGCTGCAGGCCCGCGCCGCAGCGCTGGAAGCCGAGGGTCGGCACCCGTTCATGGAGTTCAGTCTGCCGCAGGCGGTGCTGGCGCTGAAGCAGGGCGCCGGGCGCCTGATCCGCGACGGCTCGGACACCGGCATCCTCGCGCTGTGCGATCCGCGCATCGACGGCAAGCCCTACGGCAAGCGCTTTCTCAACAGCCTGCCGCCATTCCACGAGGCGACCCGCCCGCGGGCGGCGCTGGACTTTCTGCAACAGGCCCGGGAGCGCCACGCATGCGCCTGATCGCCATCGACACCGCCACCGAACGCTGTTCCGCCGCCCTGTGGGTGGACGGCGAACTGTACTCGCTGTCGGAGCGGGCACCGCAGCGTCACGGTGACCTGATCCTGGGGCAGGTCGAGACCCTGCTGGCGGAGGCCGGGATCGACCGCCATTCGCTGGATGCGGTGGCGGTGGGACGCGGTCCGGGGGCCTTCACCGGGGTGCGGCTGGGGCTGGGCGTGGCGCAGGGACTGGCGTTCGCGCTGGATTGCCCGGTGGTCCCGGTATCCTCGCTGCAGGTGCTGGCCCAGCAGGGCCTGCGGCTGGCGCCGGAGCCGGCCCCGGCGGCGGTGCTGGCCGCGCTGGACGCGCGCATGGGCGAGGTCTACTGGAGCCTGTGCCCGGTGGCGGGGGAGCGGGTCCTGCCGGCGCCGGAGGCCGTGGCGCCGCCGGAGGCGGTGGTGCCGCAGTGGCCGGCGGGCGAACGTCTGGGGCTGGGGACCGGCTTTCGTGCCTTCCCCGAACTCGCCGGGCAATGCGGGCTGGCCGACGAACGGGTGGATCCCGATGCCCTGCCGGACGCCTTTGACCTGGCCCTGCTGGCGGTGGACGCGCGGGAACGCGGCGAGGCGGTGGATCCGGCGGATGCGCAGCCGGTCTATCTGCGTGACGACGTGGCACGTCCGGCGGCGACCCCGTGAGCGCGCCCGGGAATGCCCCGGTGTGGCCCTGGGAGCCCCCGCTACAGGGCCGGCTGAAGGCGAGTGCGGAGGATTTCCGGGTGGAGGAGCTTCCGGCCACCCTGCCGGACGGCACGGGCGAACACCTGTGGCTGGAGATCGAAAAGCGCGGTTTGAACACCGAGGACGTGGCCGTGTGGATCGCGCGGTCCGCGGGTGTGGGGCGCGGCGCGGTCAGCTACGCCGGGCGCAAGGATCGTCATGCCGTGACCCGGCAGTGGTTCAGCGTGGCCTGCGCGCCGGAAGTCGATCCGGGGTCATGGACGGTGCCGGAACCCGGCGAGGCGATCGCCGCGGACGCCTGGCTGCGCATCTGCCGCCACGACCGGCATGCGCGCAAGCTGCGCACCGGGCACCTGGCGGGTAATCGCTTCACCCTGCGCCTGCGCGAGCTGGAGGGCGATGGCGACATGGCCGAGCAGGTCCTGGAACGGATCCGCGCCGGCGGCGTGCCGGCGTATTTCGGCGAACAGCGCTTCGGGCATGCCAACCGCGAGCGGGCGTACGCCTGGCTGGGCGGCGGTCGGCGTCCGCGCGGGCGCAATCAGCGCAGCCTGCTGCTGTCCGCGGCGCGCGCGGAACTGTTCAACGCGGTACTGGCCGAGCGCGTGCGCCGTGGCGACTGGGACCGCATCCTGCCGGGCGAGCGGGTCAACCTCGACGGCAGCGGCAGCGTGTTCACCGCGGATACGGTGGATGCGGAGCTGGAGGCGCGCGCCGCGCGGCTCGACGTGCATCCCACCGGGCCGCTGTGGGGGCGCGGGGATCCGGGCACCGGGGGCGAGGTGCGCGAGCTGGAAGATGCGGTGGCCGCGCAGCACGAGGTGCTGGCCCGTGGCCTGGAGGCCGAGGGTCTGAAGGCCGCGCGCCGGGCGTTGCGTCTGGTGCCGCGATCCATGGGGTGGGAATGGGAGACATCGCGGGTGCTGCGTCTGCAGCTGGAACTGGGCCCGGGGGAATACGCCACGAGTGTGGTGGAGGCCCTGATGCGCACGTCGGCCGGGGAGTGACCCCCGGGGCACCGCGCGGGGTTGCTGGCGGGTCAGCCGGAGCCGGCCAGCTGACGCTCCGCACGTTCGGCGCGTTCTTCGGCCTCGACGCGCGCGGTGATGTCCTTCTGGATCCCGATGTAGTAGGTCAGCCGGTCTTCGTCGTTGAAGATGGGCGTCAGCGACAGCTCGTTCCAGAACAGCGAGCCATCCTTGCGATAGTTGCGCAGGGTCACGCGGCAGGGGCGATCCTCGTCCAGCGCGGCGCGGATTTCGCGCACGGCATCCTGGTCGCTGTCGTCGTTCTGCAGAAAACGGCAATCGCGGTAGAGGATCTCCTCGGAACGATACCCGGTGAGCTCCTCGAACGCGCGATTCACGTAGATCAGGATATTGTCGTTGCCTTCGCGTTCGGCAATCACCACCCCGTCGTTGGAGGCGTCGACCGCGAGGGCGAGCAGCTCGGCATCAATGGTTCGCGTCATGTCTTCGGTTCGATAGGTTCCATCCGTCAACTTTACAGATTGTCATAAAGCCGCTTGACTGTCCCTTTGTCCCTGCCGGAATTCGGTTTGTTCAATCGTCCTGCCGGGGGGCTGTTGGAGTAGAGCGCAAAAAGAAAGGGCCGCACCATCGCTGATGCGGCCCTTCTCGTATCGCCATTGCCGGAGAGCGTTACATCTCCTGGGTGATGGTGAATGCCCCGCGCACCTGCCCGGCCTGGTAGCCGGTGGCCTCGTCTTCCGGATAGAGACGTTCCAGCGCGTGCTTGATGTCGGAATCGATGTCCTCGCCGTGGCAGGCCAGGCACTGGCCGCCGGTCGGGATCGCTGCCATGAACCGGAACCGCGCGCCATCCTCGGTCTGGATCACTTCGTGCGTCGGGGCGACTTCGTCGGCCGGGGTGCCGGCAACGACTTCGGCGTCAAAGCTTTCCAGCACCGCGCGCTCCCACTCGTCCGGGGCGTTGTCGGGGTTGCGCAGCTTGAGGCTGGTGCGCCCGACGTCCCAGCCGGTGTCGGCGGAGATGTCCGCGGCGATCTCCGGGGCCACCTCGTTGCAGACCTGGATGGCCTCGGTGGGGCCGCCGGTTTCCATCGCGCTCATCAGTTCGCCCTGCAGGGTGCTGGCGAATTGCTGGATGGCCTCACGGCTCTCCATGGCGCGCTGTTCGATTTCCTCTTCGCTGACCTCGGTGGCTGCCGGTTCTTCGGCGGTCGTGGTCGCCTCGTTGTTGGAGCAGCCTGCGGCGAGGGCCGCGATGCCGAGGGCGATGGGGGCAAGTTTCCAGTGATTCATGAGCAGGACCTCTTCGTCGCAGTTTCCGTTGCCTTTGGATGCATTCATTGTACAAGGCTTGTACAGGATGGTCTCGCAGCCGGTGCGGGATTGCAACCCGGGCGGCATGCGGCTGCGGCAATCCGCTGATAACGGTCAAGGTAACTCTGGACTTGATCTAAATCAACACGCCGTTCAGTGCTAATGTTCGGCGGCGATACCGGTGTCACTCAGGACGAATCCCGGCGTTTCTTGAGCAGGACGTATACGGCGCCGGTGCCACCGTCGGCCGGACGTGCCGAACAGAACGCGAGCACGTCGTCGCGCTGGCGCAGCCAGTGGTCGGTCAGCCCCTTGAGGACCGGGCCCCGCGGACTCGAGCGCTGGCCCTTGCCGTGGATGATGCGCACGCACAGGCGGTCATCCGCGCGTGCCTCGTCGATGAAACCGGCCACCGCCTGGCGTGCCTCGTCGGCGAACAGGCCGTGCAGGTCCAGTTCGTCCTGAATCCGGTAATGGCCGCCGCGCAGCTTGCGGAACACCCGCTGGCTGATGCCCGCGCGGCTGAAACGCAGCTCGTCGCCGGGCTGGAGGTCGCCGAATTCCAGCGGGTCGCTCATCCAGTCGCGCCGGGCCTGTTCCTCGTCGCGGTCGCGCTGGGCCGCGCGGGCGGGCGGGCGCGGCGTATCCTTCTCCGCGCGGTCGCTGTGAATCCGGCGTACCGGGCCCACCGCACGCAGAAACTCGTCGAAATCGCTGGGACCGTCCCCGGAATTCATGGCAGCATACTCGCTTTCCGAGGCTCCGGAACAGGCAGGAAACTGCATGTCCCGAAGCCGTTTCCAGTATATTGAAGACCCTTTCAAAGCCTCCGGCTCCCGAATGCGCATTCTGGTCAGTAACGACGATGGAATCCATGCCCCCGGCATCCAGTGCCTGGCCGGCCACCTGCGAACGGTGGCCGAGGTCCGGGTAGTGGCACCGGACCGCGACCGCAGCGGCGCCAGCAACAGTCTGACGCTGGTGCGGCCGCTGCACGCCCGATCGGTGGGCGACGCCGGTGTGCAGGTCGATGGTACACCCACCGACTGCGTGCATCTGGCGCTGACGGGGTTGCTGGAGGAGGAGCCGGATCTGGTGATCTCCGGCATCAATGCCGGGGCCAACATGGGCGATGACGTGCTGTACTCCGGCACCGTGGCCGCGGCCATGGAGGGTCGCTTCCTTGGCCTGCCCTCGATCGCGGTGTCGCTGGTGGGGAGCGACCTGCGGCATTACGACACCGCGGCGCGCGTGGTGCTGGATCTGTTGGATCGGCTGCGGCAGGTCCCGCTGCCGGCGGCGACCATCCTCAACGTGAACGTCCCGGATATTCCGTTCGATTCGATCCAGGGCGTGCAGACCACCCGCCTGGGGAACCGCCATCGCGCCGAACCCATGGTCGCCGACCAGGATCCGCGCGGGCGGGAGATCTACTGGGTGGGTCCGGCAGGGCCGGAGCAGGACGCCGGTCCCGGGACCGATTTTCATGCCGTGCGCGAGGGCTATGTCTCGATCACGCCGATCCAGGTGGATCTCACTCGTTACGACGCGATCGACACCGTCGGGCGCTGGCTGGAGGGTGCCGCGCCGGGGGATCACCACCAGGGAGGTACACCATGGTGAGCGACGCCTCCGGTGCCGGGCTGACCTCGGGACGGGCGCGCGACCGCCTGGTCCGGATCCTGGAACAGCAGGGAATCCGCGATCCGCGGGTGCTGGAGGCCATCCGCAGCACGCCCCGGCATCTGTTCGTGGAGGAGGCGCTGAGCCATCGCGCCTACGAGAACATCGCACTGCCCATCGGACACCGCCAGACCATCTCCCAGCCGTTCATCGTCGCCCGCATGACCGAGGCCCTGCTGGAGGGCGGGCCGGTGAGTACCGTGCTCGAGATCGGCACGGGGTCCGGTTATCAGGCGGCGGTGCTGGCGCAGATCGTCGACCGGGTGTACTCGATCGAGCGGATTCAGGCGCTGACCCGCAGCGCGCGCGAGCTGCTCAGCCGGCTCGGCATCAACAACGTGAATCTGCGCCACGGGGACGGGGCGGAGGGCTGGCCCGAGCGCGCACCGTATGACGGGATCATTCTCACCGCGGCTCCGCGCGAGGTGCCCGAGACCCTGCTGACCCAGCTGGCTCCCGGCGGGCGTCTGGTGGCCCCGGTAGAGAGCGCGGACGGCCGTCAGCATCTGGTCCGCTATACGCGCACCGAGGATGCGTTCGTCCGGGACGTCCTCGACGGGGTGATGTTCGTGCCCATGCTCCCGGGTGCGGAGCAGTAGCGACGTGTCCGGAATCGCGCCGCGATGAAACTGTTCGAGCCGGTCTACGATCGGGTGATGGGATGGTCCCGTCACCGCTATGCGCCCCGCTACCTGGCCGGTCTCTCCCTGGTGGAATCGTTCGTGCTGCCGTTCCCCCCGCCGGACGTCATGCTTGCGCCCATGGCGGCCGCGTCGCCGGCGCGGGCCTGGTATCTGGCCGCCCTGACCACGGTTGCCTCGGTGATCGGCGGGGTGCTGGGTTACCTCGCCGGCTGGCTGGCGTTCGAGTCGCTGGGGCCGTGGCTGCGGGACATCGGCTACGCCGCGGAGCTCGCGCAGGCCGAGGACTGGTTCGCCACCTGGGGGGTGTGGGTGGTGCTGGTGGCGGGGTTCTCGCCGCTTCCCTACAAGCTCTTCACCATCACCGCCGGGGCCCTGGCCATGGCGTGGCTGCCGTTCGTGCTCGCCTCGCTGCTGGGGCGCGGTGCGCGTTTCTTTCTGGTGGCCCTGTTCATGGCCTGGGCGGGGCCGCGCGCCGAGCGCCATCTGCGCCCCTACATGGAACGCATCGGCTGGGCCGGGATCGGCGTGCTCGTGGTGGCCATCGCGGTGTATCTGGCCCTGGAGTGAGCATGCACGAGAGGGTGCTGCGCGGCCTGATTTTCGTGTTGCTGGCGGCCCTGCTGGTGGCGGCCGTGAGCGGATGTGCGCTGCGCACGCCGGGCGATTCCCGGGTTCCCGATACGCATACCGTGTCGCGCGGTGAAACCTTGTACAGCATTGCCAGCCGCTACGGGCTGGAGTGGCGGGCGGTGGCACGACGCAACGCGATCGGTGCGCCCTATGTCATTCATCCCGGCCAGCGCCTGCGCCTGACCGGTCCGGCGCGTTCGTCGCCGCCCCCGGTGCCATCGCGCGAAACGGCGAGCGGATCCGGGGCTTCATCGAGCGAGCGGGGGCGCCCTTCCGGCACCGGTGACGAGCCTGCGTCCGCCCCGGAACCCGAGCCGGAACCCGAGCCGCGGCCGGCCCCGAGCGGTGACGGCGAATGGGTGTGGCCGGCCGATGGTGACGTGGTGCGTGCCTTCTCCGACAGCTCCAGCACCCGACGAGGGCTGGGTATCGGTGGCGAGCGGGGGGATCCGGTGCGGGCGGCGCGCAGCGGCGAGGTCGTCTATGCAGGTGGCGGTCTGGTGGGGTATGGTCGTCTGATCATCGTGCGTCACGACGAGCGTTTGCTGTCGGCCTACGGACACAACGACGAGCTGCTGGTCGAAGAAGGCGACACGGTGGAAGGCGGCGATCCGATCGCGCGCCTGGGTGCATCGGGGACGGACCGGCCGATGTTGCATTTCGAGATCCGCGTGGACGGCTCGCCGGTTGACCCGGCGGGCTACCTTCCGGATCGTTGAACCGAGCAATTGACTGGCAGGATCACGCATGAGCGACCCCCGGCACCCGGCCGATCTCGACGGCCGTGAAGGCGAGGATCCGGAATCTCCTCTGGAGGAGCCGGCATTGCATGAACCGGCGGAAGAAGAGCGGGTCGAGGACGACGTAGCCCCTCTGGAAGAAGAAGCCCCCGACCCGGTCGAGGCGGGAACGCCCGAGGAGGAGGTTCCGGTGCGTCCGCGCACCCTGCGCGATGCGCGCCCCGCGGAGCTGGACGCCATCCAGCTCTACCTGCGCGACATCGAGTTCCGCCCCCTGCTGACGCCGGACGAGGAACGGCATTACGCGCGTCTGGCACGCCAGGGAGACGAGGCCGGCCGGCGGCGCATGATCGAATGCAACCTGCGTCTGGTGGTGAAGATCGCCCGGCGCTATCTCAATCGCGGTCTGCCGCTGCTGGACCTGATCGAGGAGGGCAACCTCGGGCTGATGCATGCGGTGGAGAAATTCGATCCCGAGCGCGGTTTCCGCTTTTCCACCTATGCCACCTGGTGGATCCGTCAGACCATCGAACGCGCCCTGATGAACCAGGGGCGCACCATCCGCATCCCGGTGCATGTGTCCAAGGAACTGCGTACCCATACGCGGGTGGCGCGCGAACTGACCCAGGAGCTGGGGCGCGACCCCAGTGAAGAGGAACTGGCCGCGCGCCTGGAAAAGCCGGTGGCCGAGATCCAGAAACTGCGGGCGATGTCCGAACCCTCGACCTCCATGGACCTGCCGCCGGGGCCGGATGGTGATCGCTCATTGACCGACATCCTCGCCGACGTGAATGCGGTGGAACCCTCGTCCATCCTCGAGGATCAGGACATCCAGGATCTGGTGGAGGAATGGCTGGGTCAGCTCGACGAGAAGCAGCGCGAGGTACTGGTGCGCCGTTTCGGTCTGCACGGCTTCGAGCGCTCCACGCTGGAGAAGGTCGGCGCGGAGATCGGGGTCACGCGCGAACGCGTGCGCCAGATCCAGATGGATGCGCTCAAGCGACTGCGGAGGCTGCTGGAATCGCGCGGGATGAAGGGTGACGAGGTGCTTCCCGGGTCCTGAGTGCCGCCGGGCTCCCGAGCCCGGTTGGGCATCGACTCAATCGCCGGCGGAGGCTTCTGCCGGTTCTACGATCAATGCTGCGGCCACGTCGCGCCCTTCGGCCATGATCAGGTTGTAGGTGCGGCAGGCCGCCGCAGTGTCCATGATCTCCACCCCCAGCTCGCGCCGCTGCAGTTCGCGGCGCAGCTCGCGCGGCGGAAAGCGGCTGACCTCGCCGGTGCCGATCAGCAGGACCTCCGGGGGGTCTTCCAGGACCGGGCCCAGTGCCGCCAGGTCCAGTTCGCCGGCCGCGCGCACTGGCCAGTCCGCATGCAGCGAGCGCGGCCGCACGATCAGACTGGCGTGATAGCCGACATCGTTGATTCCGATCGCACCCGGGGCATGCCCGGTGATGCGATAGGTGACGCCGTCGGAGGTGAGTTCGGAGAACAGCATGATCCAGACGCTACCCCGTGGCGGCGCCGGGCTCAAGAGGCGGTGTCGGGGCAGGGGTCAGCGGCGCGGCCGGAAACCCGGCGGGCGCTCGGCGATCCAGTCCACGAAGCGCCGGATGGCAGGTTCGGCCAGCAGGGCCTCGCGAGTGTTCAGACGTTCGGCGAGCGTCTGTTCGTCGAACTGGCGGTGGATGTGTTCGTGGCACGGGCGGCAAACCTGCAGCAGGCGGCCCTCGCGTTCGGCTCGCGGGAACCGGCGGCGGATGCGCCGACGCCGGTGCTGCTTGCGCGGGATCAGGTGGTGCCGGGTCAGGTGTTCGTGTCGCCCGCACAGCTCGCAGATCCCGCTGGTCGGGGCCTCCGGGGGCGTGCCGGGCGCGTGTCCACCATGGCGGTCTCCGGGTGGGCACATGGATCGGCGTTTCTCTACAGGCGCGGCCGGATCGGATCGCCGGGGTGGGCACCGGGGAGGCCCATGCGCATGCGACAGCGCGGCGGCGGATTGGTCACGAAGTACTCCGGCCCGGCCAGATCGCCCATGCAGCCAATGCGATCGGGCTGGAAGGCGCGCCGCGCCAGCGCGTGCAGGGCGTCGTCCAGCGGCCCTTCCTCGCGCACCCGTTCGCTGCTGATCGGCTGCCATTCACCGTTTTCGCGTTCGGCGATGGCGAAGCCGAAGGGGAAGTAGCCGGGGCCGCCCAGGCGGATATCGGTGGCGACCAGGCACGGCGGACGGTCCTCGTCGTACTGCGCGTGAAAGCGCAGGAACGGGCCGCTGAACTCGCGCAGGCGCCGGCCGTCTTCGAGTTCCATGGCGGCTTCTTCGAGTCCGTGCGGGTCGCGGCGGAAGGTCTCGAAATCGGGACGGATCGGCTGGTCGAAGATCCCGACCCAGGCTTCGTGGAAGTGGTTGCCGTCGAGCACCGTGACCCGCCACACGAGCATGTTGAACGGGGTGGGCTGGACCAGCCGGGGCTGGTCCTCCAGCCCGGCCTGGGCCAGCGCGGGCTGGATGTGGCGGTCCAGCCAAGCCTGCAGGGCCAGGCCGCTGCCGGCGTAGGCGGTGGAAAGCACCAGCCCGGCCACCAGCGCCCGCGGCGCGAAGCGCCAGAAGGCCGCGACGATCACCCCGATCAGCAGCGGCAGGGTGTACAGCGGGTCGATCACGAAGATCGAGGCCGTCCCCACCGGGTCGACTGGCAGCGGCCAGAGGATCTGGGTGCCGTAGGTGGTCAGGGCATCGAGCAGGACATGCGTGATCAGCACCAGGGCGAAGAACCACCACCAGCGGGCAAAGCCGATGTCGCGGGTTGTCGGGGTCCGCGACAGCACCCCGGCGGCCGCCGCCGAGAATAACAGCAGCACCGGGATCGAATGGCTGAAACCCCGGTGCAGGGTGAAATCGGAAACCGCATCACCGTAAGCTATGAGGATGTCGAGATCCGGAATCAGGGCGACCAGCGCGCCGAGTACCAGGGCCTTGCGGCCCAGCCGTGAACCGAGGACGAGGCCGCCGATGGCGGCACCGAGACTGGCGTGGGTGACGGGATCCATGGGGGTCTGCGTTTCCCTGCGATGCGTGGGTGGGGTCGGGGCGCAATGATGGCGGGCGGCGACGATCACGCACAAGCCCGCGGCCGGCACGCGGATACGCGGGCCTGGGATTTCTGGATCGACCGCGGTGGCACCTTCACCGACATCGTGGCGCGCGATCCGGACGGGCGGCTGCATTCGCACAAGCTGCTGTCGGAGCACCCCGAGGCCTATGCCGACGCGGCGGTGCAGGGCATCCGCGATCTCCTCGGGCTCGCGCCGGGCGAACCGGTGCCGGCGGCGCGCATTCATGAGGTGCGCATGGGCACCACGGTGGCCACCAACGCCCTGCTGGAAGGCAAGGGCGAGCCGGTGGTGCTGGTGATCACCGCGGGCCTGGAGGACGCGCTGCGCATCGGGCATCAGGCGCGCCCGGAGCTGTTCGCGCGCGACATCCGCCTGCCGGTCCCGGTGTACGACCGGGTGGAACCGGTGGACGAGCGCGTGGATGCCGCCGGGCGGGTGCTGCGCGCGCCCGATCTGGACGCCCTGCGGTCGCGCCTGCAGGCGGCGCGGGCGGAGGGCTATCGCGCGCTGGCGGTGGCCTGCGTGCACGGCTACCGCTTCCCGGCGCACGAGCAGGCGGTGGCCGAGCTGGCGCGCGAGCTGGGCTTCGAGGAGGTGGTCGCCAGCCACGAGGTCAGCGGCCTGATCAAGCTGGTGCCGCGCGGCGAGACCGCGGTGGTGGACGCCTTTCTGTCGCCGGTGCTGCGACGCTACGTACGACAGGTGACCGCCGAGCTGGGGACGGTGCCGCTGCGCTTCATGCAGTCCTCCGGCGGACTGGTGGATGGCGAGCGCTTTCGCGGGCGCGATGCGGTGCTGTCCGGCCCGGCCGGGGGCATCGTCGGCGCGCTGCGCACCGCGGCTCCGCTGGGCTTCCAGCGCCTGATCACCTTCGACATGGGCGGGACCTCCACCGACGTGGCGCACCTGGCGGGCGAGCTGGAGCGGCGTCAGGAGAGCGAGGTGGCCGGGGTCCGCCTGCGCGTACCGATGCTCGACATCCACACCGTGGCGGCCGGCGGCGGGTCGATCTGCCGGTTCGACGGCATGCGCCTGCGCGTGGGGCCGGAGTCGGCCGGGGCGCAGCCGGGTCCGGCGGCGTACGGTCAGGGCGGTCCGCTGACGGTCACCGACTGCAACCTGCAGCTGGGACGCCTGCGGCCCGAGTATTTCCCGGCGGTGTTCGGGCCGGATCGCGACCGGCCGCTGGATGCCGGGGCGGTGGCGGAGGGCTTTGCCGCGCTGGCGGCCGAGGTGGGGGCGACCCAGGACGAGACGCCGTCGCCCGAGGCGCTGGCCGAAGGCCTGCTGGAGATCGCGGTGGAACACATGGCGCGCGCGATCAAGACGATTTCGGTGCAGCGCGGGCACGACGTCGGCGGTTATGCGCTGGTCTGCTTCGGCGGGGCCGGCGGGCAGCATGCCTGCCGGGTCGCCGAGCGTCTGGGCATGCGGCACGTGCTGCTGCATCCGCTGGGCGGGGTGCTGTCGGCCTTCGGCATGGGCCTGGCCGAGCTGCGGGCGCTGCACGAGGCGAGCCTGGAATGTCCGCTGGACGGCGATGGCGTGGTGCGGCTGGAGGCGGCGCTGGGCGAGCTGGAGGCTCGGGCCCGGGACGAGCTGACCGGGCAGGGCGTCGAGCCCGCGCAGCTGCGACTGCATCGGCGGATCCAGCTGCGGGTGGAGGGCTCGGATTCGCCCCTGGAGGTGGAGGCCGGGAGCCCGGAGGCAATGCAGCATGCGTTTGCCGAGGTCTGGCGCCGGCGTTACGGCTTCGCCCCGCCGGACCGGCGGCTGGTGGTGGCGGTGGCCGCGGTGGAGGCCGTGGGGCCGGGGGCGGAACACCCCGCGGAAGCGGCGGGCGCCGCCGCGGATGACGAGGCCGCGGCGGGCGAAGCGGAATGCGCGGAACGGGTGTCGATGTTCACCGCAGGGCAGTGGTGCGAGGTGCCGCTGTACCGCCGCGAGGCCCTGAGCCCCGGCATGCGTCTGGAGGGCCCGGCGATCGTGATCGAGGCCACCGGCACGGTGATCCTGGAGCCGGACTGGCGGGGCCGCATGGCCGCGGACGGCACGCTGGTGCTGGAGCACGACCCCGCCGCGGGGGCGCGTGATCGCAAGCGGAGCGAGGATCCGCAGCGTCGCGACCCGGTGCGGCTGGAGGTCTTCAACAACCGCTTCATGGCGATCGCCGACCAGATGGGCTTCACCCTGCAGAACACCGCCCATTCGGTGAACATCAAGGAGCGCCTGGATTTTTCCTGCGCGCTGTTCGACGGGGCCGGCCGGCTGGTGGCCAATGCGCCGCACATGCCGGTGCATCTGGGCTCCATGGGGGCCAGCGTGCGCGCGATCGTGGCAGCCTTCGGCGACGACCTGCGTCCGGGCGACACCTACGTGCTCAATGACCCGTTCAACGGCGGGACCCATCTGCCGGACATCACCGTGGTCACGCCGGTGTTCCTGGATGCCGCGGGCGGGGTCACCAGCGATCCGGCGACCCCGGCGGTGCTGCGGTACTTCGTGGCCTCGCGCGGGCATCACGCCGATGTCGGCGGGATCACGCCGGGATCGATGCCGGCGTTCTCTTCCACCCCGGAGGAGGAAGGCGTGCGCATCCCGCCGGTGCGGCTGGTGCGCGATGGCCAGTTCGATGGCGAAATCCTCCAGACGCTGCTGACGTCCGGTCCGTGGCCGGCGCGCAATCCGGCGCAGAACCGTGCCGATCTGGAGGCGCAGGTGGCGGCCAACCGGCGCGGTCTGGAGGAGCTGGATCGCCTGCTGGGCGAGAGCGGGCCGGCAATGGTGACTGCGAGCATGCAGCATGTGCAGGAGAACGCGGCTGCGGCAGTGCGGCGGCTGATCCCCGAACTGGAGCCCGGCCACTTTCGCTGTACGCTGGATAACGGGGCGGAGATCGTGGTGTCGGTGACCCCGGATCGGCCCGGATCGGCGGAGGATGCGCGGCTGGTGATCGATTTCGACGGGACCTCGGCCCAGCGCGCGGACAACTTCAACGCGCCGGTGTCCATCGTGCGCGCGGCGGTGCTGTACGTGCTGCGCTGCCTGCTGGACGACCCGGTGCCACTCAACGACGGCTGCCTGGATCCGGTGGAACTGCGGGTGCCGGAGGGCTGCATGCTCAACCCGGTGCCGCCGGCCGCGGTGGTGGCGGGCAACGTGGAGACCTCGCAGGCGGTGACCGACGCCCTGTTCGCGGCCCTGGGGGCGCAGGCGGCCGCGCAGGGGACGATGAACAACCTGACTTTCGGCAACGACCGTTACCAGTACTACGAGACCATCGCCGGGGGTGCCGGCGCGGGCTCCGGCCACCATGGCGCCAGCGCCGTGCAGACCCACATGACCAACTCGCGCCTGACCGACCCGGAGGTGCTGGAGAGCCGTTTTCCGGTGCGGGTGGAGCGCTTTGCGCTGCGCACGGGCTCGGGCGGCGCGGGGGCCTGGCGGGGTGGCGACGGGGTTATCCGCCGTCTGGGTTTCGACGAACCGATGGAGCTGACCCTGCTGGCCAATCGCCGCCGCGTGGCGCCGTTCGGCCTGTGCGGTGGTGGCGATGCGGCGGCGGGCGAGGACTGGCTGATCCGTGCAGACGGGCGCCGCGAGCGCCTGCAGGGCTGCGATCGGCGTGCGCTGGAAGCGGGCGATGCGGTGGAGATCCATACCCCGGGCGGCGGGGGATACGGGACCCCGCAGACCGAGTAGAGCCGGTCGTTCGGCGGGGCGGCCCGCGCGAGGCGTCAGCCGGTGGCGCCGGCCGATTCCCCCGTGCCCAGCTTCTGCTCCATCAGATGATCGAACAGGGATTCTTCCGGGATGATCTGTGCGCGCCCGGTGCGGAACTCCTGGGCCAGCCCCTGGAGGCTGTGCTGGCGCTTGCTGCGGCCGGCGGCATCGGTGAACAGGAAGCGCCCGGAGTGGGTGCCGCGCCAGACCAGCTTCATGCGCGTGACCCGGGTGCCGGCGGGCGAGGTGAACTGGATCCAGGTGCCCGATTCCAGGCTGTCGGCGGTGTCCACGTGCTCGTCGTCGTGGTCACGCATCAGTGACGGGTCGTCGTCCGGGAGGCGCGCTGCGGTGGCGAACGGGCTGGCCGCCGAGCGGCCCTCGCTGCGCCGGCTGCGTTCGCGAGTGCGCTCCGAGCCGGTTTTCCCGAAATCCTGATCGCGGGTGCTCGCGGCCTCCGAGGATCCGGTGCCGCCCGTTTCGTGAGCGGCCTCTCCGGTGCCCGGCTCTGCCGGCTCGGGGCGGGTGGGCTTGCGCCCGGCGGCCATCAGGTGGGCGCTGACCAGGTCCGACTTGATGCGGGCACGTTCCTCCGCCGACAGCGGAGCCCGGTCGAGATAGGCGCGGATACGGGCCAGCAGCGGCGCCGAGGACTTGAAGTCCGGGGCCTCGCGCATCAGCTGCAGCAGTTCCTCCAGCAGAGCCAGACCGGCGGGGGACTCCCGGCCGTCGTCTGCTTCCTGGCTGTCATCGGCGGCGGATGCGGCGGTGTCCGCAGGCTGTTCGCCGGGGGTGGCGGCCGGGGTCTCGTCGTCGGTCCCGTCCGTGGTGCCCGTTTCCGCGGCGCCGGCCGGGACGTCGGACGCCCGAGAGGATCCCGGACCGCCGTCCTGCACAGGGGCCGGCGCGGTGGCGGCGTCCGTACTGCCCTGCGATTCGGGGGCTGTCGCCACGCGGGCGGTCTCCTCCGCGGTGAGCAGCGGGACCCAGGCGTCCATCAGCTGCTGGCGGGCCTGGTCGGGCAGGCCGCGTCCGGCGGTTTCCACGGTCTGGTGGACGGTGGTCTCCATCTGCCAGGAGACCTCGATCCGGGTCTCCTCCTGTTCCGCCTCCCGACGTTCCTCGGCCGCCTCGGTTTCGATCTCGGATTCGACCTGCTCGAGATCCTCGCGCAGGGCCTGCAGCGCGCTGTGGTAGGCGTCGGCACTGTCGAGGCCGGCACCCCGCAGACGCTCGACGTGTTCCGCGACCAGCCGCGCCAGTGGCAGTTCGCGGGCGTCTTTGAGGTCGAGATCGGGGTCCACGCGCAGGGCGATATTGAGCAGCTGACCGGTCATCTGGCGTGCCGGGTGCTGCTTGTCGCGGAAGAAGCTGCTGTCGCGCATGGCTATGCGCACCAGAGGGAGCTGGAGGTCGGCCAGGGGTTCGCGCAGGGCCGGGTTGAGGTCGTCGCGCTTGAGGATCAGGTCGAACAGCCCCTGCAGCAGGTCCATGATGAACGGCTCCAGCGACTCGCGGCTGGGGGCGTTCTGGACCATGGTGGCCACCGCCAGGGTGCCCGGCATGCCCTGCGGCATCGCTCCGCCCTCGGCGGGCACCATGCCGCGTTCGCCGGCCGGGACGACGTAGCCGAACTGGCCCCAGTGGCCGGCGGGGGCGGCCGGTCCCGGCTCGTGCCGGGCCGTCGCGGTGGTCGCCGGGCCGGCGTGCGCTGGCGGCTCTTCTGTCCCGGCCCGGATGGCTCCGCCGCCGCCGGTGCTCCGCGTGCGCGCCACGGGACCCGTTTCGGGGACAGCCAGCCCCGCTTCGCCGAAGGCACGGAGCAGCGCCTGCATCTCCGGCTGCAGGTCGCGAACCACGTCGCGGTCGAACCAGTGCAGCAGCATCAGACAGTCTTCGGGGGGCAGGGGGACGGCTTCGACGGCCTGAAGGAAGGCATCCCCGAGGGCATGCGGATGCCAGGGGGCCGCCTCCGGGGATGCTGCGAGCCGGTAATCCCGCGTGAGCTGCTCCAGGGCGTCGATCTCTTCCGACATCACCGAGCGCGCCCCGGCGACTACCTTGCGCAGGGCGACTTCGCGTTCGGTGGCCTCCTGATCCATCACGCTCAGCTCGAGGCCGACATCGTCGGCGCCGGGGTCCGTGCCCGAGGGCGGCTGTGCCGGGGTCAGTCGTTCCGCCAGTCCGCTGCGGAACTGAACGAGCACGGATTGAGCCGCCATGCGAATCTGCCGCGACAGCATCATGTTCTGCTGCGCGCGCTGGGAATCGATCGCCTTCTCGGCCGAGTCCATCAGGCGGTCGTCGAGCTCGTTCATGAATGCGCGGTTCTTTTCCTCGAGCGAATCCATGAACGGGGTCCAGACGCGCTGCAGCAGCCGGGGCGGGATTCGGTAGGTCTGGGCCATGATCACGTGGAAATTGAGCGTTGGGTCTCACTCTATCACCGCTGTCGGGGGGCGAGGGGTGACCGGGGTCACGTCAAACCCGACGTCTGGCGGGGTTGTGATCGGCGGGTCGCGCGGAACCGGGTCGGCCGCAGTCGGTCCATGGTGTTGCGGACGGCGGGCCTGCGGCCCGGGCACCGGCAGACGGAGGGGACGATGGAACGACTGATTGACTGGGCCGAGCGCGGCTGGTTGCCGGATGCGGCCATCCGTGCCGGGATCCGGCATCTGCTGCGGCGGCGGCTGCGCGAGAGTGGCGGGTCGCCGGAGACCCTGCGTGCACGGCGCGAGGCGCTGGTACGGGCCATGCGGGAGGCGCCCGTCGCTCTGTCCACTGATACGGCCAACGAACAGCATTACGAGCTGCCGACCGAGTATTTCGAGGCGTGCCTGGGGCCGTGGATGAAGTATTCCTCCGGATGGTGGCCGGAAGGCGTGGAGGATCTGGCCGGAGCCGAGGCGGCGATGCTGCAGCTGACCACGGAGCGCGCCGGGCTGGCCGACGGCCAGCGGATCCTGGAACTGGGCTGCGGCTGGGGGTCGCTCTCGCTGTGGATGGCGGAACAGTTCCCGCGGGCCTCGATCCTGGCGGTGTCCAATTCGGCGACCCAGCGCGCGGCGATCGAGCACCGGCGCGATGCCCTCGGTCTGAGCAACCTGGAGGTGGTCACCGCCGACATGAACGATTTCAGTCCTCCGTACGGCGACTTCGACCGGGTGGTTTCCGTCGAGATGTTCGAACACATGCGCAACTGGCCGGAGCTGTTCCGTCGCATCCATGACTGGCTGCGGCCGGGCGGGTGGTTCTTCATGCATGTCTTCGCCCATCGCGACCGCGCCTATTTCTTCGAGACCGACGGTGACGCGGACTGGATGGCCCGGCACTTCTTTCGCGACGGGCTGATGCCGTCCGAGGATCTGGTGCATGAGTTTCAGGACCACCTGCGGGTGCGTCACCAGTGGCGGGTGGGCGGCGAACACTATGCGCGCAGTCTGAACGCCTGGCTGCAGCGTCAGGATGCCGCCCGCGAACGGCTGTTGCCGCTGTTCTCCCGGACGCCGGATGCGGCGGATGCGGCGCGGGTCTTCCAGCGCTGGCGGATGTTCTACATGGCCTGCGCCGAGCTGTTCGCCCGGGACGGCGGGGGTGAGTGGTTCGTCTCGCATACCCTGCTGGAACGCCCGCTGCGGGGGGACGCGGAATGAGCCTTTCGGTCGCTTTTCTTTGGGGGCTGCTGGCGGCGCTGGGTCTGATGACCCTGGTCTGGGGCGCGGCGATGCGTCGCCGCGACGCCAGCCTGGTGGATCGTTTCTGGGGTATCGGCTTCATCGTCGTCGGCGTCCTGTGGTGGGGGATGGCCGGGTTCCCGGCAGCGGGACTGTGGATGCTGGTGCCGGTGGTCCTGTGGGGCCTGCGCCTGTCGGCCTACATCACCTGGCGCAACTGGGGCCATGGCGAGGACGCGCGGTACACCGCGATGCGCGGAGAGCTGAGCGATGCGGCCTTCGCGCGCCGCAGCCTGGTCACGATCTTCGGTCTGCAGGGTGCACTGGTGGCGGTGATCGGCCTCCCGGTGCTGGCGGGGGTCAGTGCGCAGTCGATGCAGCCGCTGCTGCTGGCGGCGGGCCTCGCGGTATGGGCCTTCGGTTTCGTCTTCGAGACCGTGGCCGATCTGCAGATGGCCCGCTTCCGCGCCGATCCGCAGCGGCGTGGCGAGGTCATGGACCGGGGGCTGTGGCGCTACAGCCGGCATCCCAACTACTTCGGCGAGATCGTGGTATGGGTGGGCTATGGCCTGCTGGCGCTGGCCGCAGGCGGCTGGTGGGGTATCCCGTCGGCGGTTCTGATGATCGTTCTGATCCTGCGGGTATCCGGGGTGACGCTCCTCGAATCGCACCTGCACGAGACCCGCCCGGGTTATGCCGACTACGTTGCGCGGACCCCGGCGCTGATCCCGGGGCGCCCGCGCCGGCGGTGAATGGCGCGCAGGCTTGCCGGACCCGGGGCCGGCACGCTATAAATGCGCGATTCCGCCCCGTCCGGGGCGACGCCGACCATCCTCCGAACGTGGAACCGAGCATGAGCGCTTCCCCCAGCTCCGTCCAGGCCATGGAACTCAAGGGCCGCATGCTGCTGGTCTCGGTGCTGCGGGTGCACGACGCCGAGCCGCACAACCTCGGCCACATGCTCGCCGCGCGACGCGACGAGGCGCCCGATCTGATGCGCGACATGCCCATTGTGCTGGATCTGCAGCCGGTGGCGGATGCCGGGGACGCCGCGCTGCGCGCGGTTGTGCAGCAGGTGCGGGCCGCGGGCTTTCGCCTGATCGGGTTGCAGGACGGCGAGGCGGCGCAGGCGCTTGAAGCGGCGGATGCCGCCGGACTGCCGCCGCGTCTGGCCATGGGTGGCCGCGGCGGTTCCGGCGAAGTGGCCCTGGGCGAGGGCCGTGCGCGGCGGGAGGCCCCATCCGCGGAGGCCGGGGAGGAACGCGATTCCGCGGCGTCGGCGGCGCCGGTGGCGGTGCACAGCGCGACACGCGTGGTGGACCAGCCGGTGCGCTCGGGGCAGCAGGTCTACGCACGCGGCGGGGATCTGCTGGTGACGGCTCCGGTCTCCGCCGGTGCGGAGCTGCTGGCGGACGGCCACATCACCGTACTGGGGCCGTTGCGTGGCCGCGCCCTGGCCGGCGTGCGCGGGCTGGTGAGCGCGCGCATCTTCTGTCGCCGCCTGGAGGCCGAGCTGCTGTCGATCGGTGGACACTACCGGATTGCCGAAGACATCACGGAAGCCGAGCGCGGCGACAACCGGCTGGTGACACTGGCGGGCGAAAGCCTCAACATCACGGAGTCCTGAGCGGATTCCGCTTCCCTCGATTCTTAAGGAGACGCAGCCAACATGGCACGTATCGTAGTGGTGACTTCCGGCAAGGGGGGCGTGGGCAAGACCACGACCTCGGCCGCGATCGCGACCGGCCTGGCCCAGCGGGGCCACAGGACCGCAGTGATCGATTTCGATGTCGGTCTGCGCAATCTCGACCTGATCATGGGCTGCGAGCGGCGCGTGGTTTATGACTTCGTCAACGTGATCAACGGTGACGCGAACCTGAAACAGGCGCTGATCCGCGACAAGCGGGTGGAGAATCTGCACATCCTTCCGGCATCGCAGACCCGCGACAAGGAAGCGCTGACCGAGGATGGCGTAGAGCGCGTGCTCGGCGAGATGGCGGAAGAGTTCGATTACATCATCTGCGACAGCCCGGCCGGCATCGAGCGGGGTGCCCTGATGGCTGCCTATCATGCCGACGAGGCGGTGGTGGTCACCAATCCCGAGGTGTCCAGCGTGCGTGACTCGGACCGGATCCTGGGGATTCTCGCCTCCAAGACCCGCAAGGTGGAACAGGGCGGCGATCCGATGCCCGGGCGCCTGCTGCTGACCCGTTATTCCCCCGAGCGGGTGGAGCGCGGCGAGATGCTCAGCATCGAGGACGTGGGGGAGATCCTGGCGATCGACCTGCTGGGCGTGATTCCGGAATCCCAGGCGGTGCTGAATGCCTCCAATGCGGGGCAGCCGGTCATCCTCGACGCGGAGTCGGACGCCGGGCAGGCGTACGACGACGCCGTCGGCCGCTTCCTGGGCGAGGAGCGTCCGCTGCGTTTCGTGGACGTGCCGAAGCGGGGCTTCTTCGGCCGTTTGTTCGGAGGCTGAGTCCATGGGCATCTTCGATTATTTCCGTCAGCCACGGCAGAAGAGTGCGAACGTTGCGAAGGAGCGCCTGCAGATCATCGTGGCGCGCGAGCGCGCCGCGCGCTCCGGCCCGGATTACCTCCCGGCAATGCAGCAGGAGCTGCTGCAGGTGATCCGCAAATACGTCGAAGTGGACGACGACGCGGTGCAGATGAACGTCGATCGCGAAGGGGACTGCGAGGTGCTCGAGCTCAACATCACTCTGCCCGACCATGAGGAAGGGGCCCGCTGAGGCAACTGCGGGAACGTGGCCGATCCACCGTTTGTCCACCACGGACAACCATCGGAAGGAGACGGCGCCATGATGCAGACCATCCTGATCGTGACCACCAGTCACGACGAGCTCGCCCCGGGGCATGCGACCGGACTCTGGTTTGACGAATTCGCAGACCCCTATCAGCGGTTTCGCGAGGCCGGATACGAGATCAAGGTCGCCAGTCCCCGGGGCGGCCCGGTTCCGCTGGACCCGCGGAGCCTCGAGGCGGCCCACCCCGGGCCCGCGGCGGCGACCGCGCAACAGGCCCTGGATGACACCATCCCGCTGGATGCGTCGGTGCAGCACGAGCAGTACGCAGCGCTGTTCTTCCCCGGCGGGCACGGCACCATGTTCGATCTGCCGGATAATCCGCATGTCCAGCGGCTGGTCGTCGAATTCCTCGAGCACGACAAGGTACTCGGCGCGGTTTGCCATGGCCCGGCCTGTCTGGTGGGCGCCATGCTCCAGGATGGCAGCCCCGCGGTCTCCGGCCGGCGGGTGGCCGCCTTCACGAACAGCGAAGAAAAAGGCGTCGGTCTCGATGCCGCGGTCCCCTTTCTGCTGCAGGATCGTCTGGAGGCTCGCGGTGGCAAGGTGGACGCCGCCGACGACTGGGCGGAACACGTGGTGGTTGATGGCCGCCTGGTGACCGGACAGAACCCGCAGTCGGCACGGGCGGTCGCCGACGCCATGGTGCGCCTGTTGCGCGGCACCTGACACCTCCCGGGCCCTTCCCGGAGTCGCCCGGCGTCCCGGGCGGCTCCGTTTCTTCCCTTCGTCACCCCTCGCATCCCCTATCCCTTCGTCGCAGTCCAGGCCGGCGTGCTGCGGGTGCCTGCCGGCCGGCGTCCGCGAAACCGTGTCGTCATTGGCATGCACCGTCCGGGGTTTTCGGCTAGAATCGCGGGCGGCTCATCAGCGGGAGCGTGCGGGAAAGGTCGCGTGCCCCCCATCGCCGGGAACCCGTAAACGACGGATCCCGGGAAACCATAGATGAACGTCAATCGGTCGTATCTAGATTATTTATTTGTTATTAGTGGTTAACCTTCCTAACCTAGGCGACCGTCACGATTAACCAACGCGTAGGAGAAAGCCACATGGCCGCCAAGAAGTACTCCGCGGGTGTCAAGGATTACCGCGAAACCTACTGGATGCCGGAATACATGCCGCTGGATACCGACCTGCTGGCATGCTTCAAGATCACCCCGCAGCCGGGCATCGACCGCGAAGAAGCCGCAGCCGCCGTGGCCGCCGAGTCCTCCACCGGGACCTGGACGACGGTGTGGACCGACCTCCTTACCGATATGGACTACTACAAGGGCCGTGCCTACGCCGTCGAGGACGTGCCGGGTGACGACGAGTCCTTCTACGCGTTCATCGCCTATCCGATCGATCTGTTCGAGGAAGGCTCGGTGGTGAACGTGTTCACCTCGCTGGTGGGCAACGTGTTCGGGTTCAAGGCCATCCGTGCCCTGCGCCTGGAAGACGTGCGTTTCCCGATCGCCTACGTGAAGACCTGCGGTGGTCCGCCTGCCGGTATTCAGGTCGAGCGTGACAAGATGAACAAGTACGGCCGGCCGCTGCTGGGCTGCACCATCAAGCCGAAGCTGGGTCTGTCGGCCAAGAACTACGGGCGTGCGGTCTACGAGTGCCTGCGTGGCGGTCTCGACTTCACCAAGGACGACGAAAACATCAACTCGCAGCCGTTCATGCGCTGGCGCGAGCGTTTCGAGTTCGTGCAGGAAGCGACCGAGAAGGCCGAAGCCGAAACCGGCGAGCGCAAGGGTCACTATCTGAACGTGACCGCGCCGACCCCGGAAGAGATGTACAAGCGTGCCGAGTTCGCAAAGGAGATCGGCGCGCCGATCATCATGCACGACTACATCACCGGCGGTTTCTGCGCCAACACCGGCCTGGCCAACTGGTGCCGCGACAACGGCATGCTGCTGCACATCCACCGTGCGATGCACGCCGTCCTCGACCGTCATCCGAAGCACGGTATCCACTTCCGCGTGCTGGCGAAGATCCTGCGCCTGTCCGGCGGTGATCACCTGCACACCGGTACCGTGGTCGGCAAGCTGGAAGGCGACCGTGCCGCGACCCTCGGCTGGATCGACATGCTGCGCGAATCCTTCGTCCCGGAAGATCGCTCCCGCGGTATCTTCTTTGATCAGGACTGGGGCTCCCTGCCGGGCGTGTTCGCGGTGGCCTCCGGTGGTATCCACGTCTGGCACATGCCGTCGCTGGTCACCATCTTCGGCGACGACTCCGTGCTGCAGTTCGGCGGCGGTACGCTGGGCCATCCGTGGGGCAACGCCCCGGGTGCGACGGCCAACCGCGTGGCGCTGGAAGCCTGCGTCCAGGCCCGTAACGAAGGCCGCGACGTCGAGCGCGAAGGCAAGGAGATCCTCACCCAGGCCGCGCAGCACAGCCCCGAGCTGAAGATTGCGATGGAAACCTGGAAGGAGATCAAGTTCGAGTTCGACACCGTCGACAAGCTCGATTCCCAGCACAAGTGATCGCCCGAGTGCGGACGGCCGCTGGCGGCGCCGTCCGCACCCTGAACGAACCAGACACAGGATGACCGACATGTCCGATATTCAGAACTTCAAGCCGGTGCAGAAGTACGAAACCTTCTCCTACCTGCCGGAGATGAACGCCGACCAGGTGCGCAAGCAGATCGAATACTGCCTCGCGCAGGGCTGGAACCCCTCCGTGGAGTACTCCGAGAAGGAGCACGCCATGTCCCCCTACTGGTACATGTGGAAGCTGCCCTTCTTCGGTGAGCAGTCGGTGGAAGCCGTGCTGCAGGAAATCGAAGAGTGCCGTCGCAGCAATCCCGGCATGATGGTGCGCTTCGTCGCGTACGATAACTACGCCCAGAGCCTGGGCATGGCCTTCGTGGTCGATCGCGGCCGCTGATCCGGCTGCGGCCGGGTCGGCTGTCGCCGGCCCGGCCATTCCATACAGGGTTTTACTGTTGCCGTCGCCAACTGTAAGGAAGTGCCATGAGTAATCCGACATCCGCGTCTGCAGGCCTCTCCGGTCGCGAGCTGGCCCGCGAACGGCGCAAGGCCATGTCCCGCAATGGCAAGGCCGCCGTGAAGGGCTCGAACCAGGGCGTCTCGCGGTCCCAGGTGGTTCGTCAGAACCCCGCGCCCGCGGCGCCTGCGCCCGAGCCGGCTCCCTCGGCCCCGGAATCGGGGCGTGAGTCCGACGCGCCCGCGCAGCCCGAGCCCCGGTTCGCCGAACCGCGGGCGGAGCGGCAGACCGATGGGTCCGACGCGCCGCCTCCGGGCGCCCACCAGGGTGCCTCCAACGGGCGTCAGGCCGCGCTCGAGCGTCGGCAGAAGATGGCACGTCAGGGCAAAAAGGCCCTGGGGCGGGGCAGCACGCGCGGCTCGGGCGGATTTGCCCGGGCCGGCTCCGAACGCTCGCGGCAGCTCGAAGTCCTTGCGCAGAGCCAGGACGTGGACTGCGAGAACATGAGCGGCCGCGAGATCTGCCGCCTGCGCCGTCAGGCGCTGGCGCAGAACGGCAAGAAGGCGATGGCGACCGAACCGCGGCGCGAGGATCGTCTGCGTGGCCGTGAGCGCGACCCGGAACCGCCGCGCCCGACGCGTCCGCCGCGGGAGGCCGCGCGGCAGCCGGAATCGCCGGCGGCCGATGAATCCGCCGAACGTGCGGGAGAGGCGCTGGACCAGGGGCTGGATCGCCTGTGCGAGCAGGTGGAACAGCGTCAGGACGAGAACGATCGCGAGATCAAGCCGATGATCTCCGACGTGCGGGCCATCTGCATGGCGCGCCGGGACGCAATGGCGAGCCAGGGCAAGAAGGCGCTGCGTCGGCGTTATCAGGCCGGCACCAAGCGGCCTTCCGATCTGCCGCGCGAGGGCTCGTGGAAAGCGGCCCAGCGCAAGGGCATGACGACCCGGGAGATCGCGCGTCAGCGGCGCCAGGAACTGTGCAGCATTGGCCGCGGTTCGTCCGAGCCGGGCCGGCCTTGCGGCCGGCCGCGGCACGACGCCCAGCATGATGCGCCGCCGAAAGTCGAGGAAGGGACCACCCTTTCCGGCGGGCACGTGAGCGGCACCCAGGTCGAGAGCACTTATGCCGTGACCGGTGGCGAAGCCGGCAGCTGCTACGACGTGACCGGGACCGAATACCTGGGCGCGGAACATTTCGATCGCTACTGCGGGACCCTCCCGGAGGCCCATTCGCCCAAGGTCGGCCATTCGCATACGAGCCACGGGCAGCAAGTCAGTGGAGCCGAGGTGGGGCGGTCCCGCCAGGTCACCGGCGACGAGCGCGGCAGTTGCGAGGCGATCACCGGCACCGAGTATCTCAGTACGGAACAGTACGAGGGCTTCTGCGGCACCCGTCCGGCCCCCGGTACTCTGCGCACCGGCGTGATGCACACCGGTCGCGGCGAGGATGTCTCCGGCACAACGGTCGGTCGCAGTCCGAAGGTAACGGGTGATGAGTCGGGTTCCTGCCGGAGCGTGACCGGAACCGAGTATCTGAATACCCGCGACAGTGAGGTTCCCTGCACGGGAAAGCCTGACGGAGCGCCGGCCCGGGCCGGTGTGATGCACACCCTGCGGGGTCGTGAACTGACCGGCACCGACGTCGGGCGCTCCTCTTCAGTGACGGGTGTTGAACACGGGGACTGCAAGCCCGTGACGGGTACGGAATACCTGGGTAGCGAGGATTTCCAGCGCTGCGGGACGCGGGGCGAACCGGCGGCCTCCCGTGTCAGCGAGATGCACACCGCGCACGGCCGGTCCCTGACCGGTGTGGCCGTGGATCGCAGTCCGCGGGTGACCGGAGACGAGACGGGTTCCTGCGCCTCGCTGACGGGGACGCCTTACTACAACCGGGCCGATTTTGCGGAGCTCTGCGAGCAGCCGGCGGCCGGTGGCGTCCACAAGGTCGGCGTGATGCATACCCTGCATGGCGGCGAGGTGTCGGGAACGCGGGTGGAATCGTCCAGTCGCATCACCGGCGATGAATACGGGGGCTGCAAGCCCATTACCGGGACGGAATACGTGGGATCCGATCATTACGAAACACTGTGCGGCACCACGCCGGAGGCCGGCCCGGACAAGGTCACGATGAGCCGTACCTGGAAGCAGCAGGGGGTCTCGGGCCCGGCGATGGGACCGTCCTCGCGCGTGACCGGCGATGAGTACGGGGCGTGCAAGCCGATCAGCGGCACCTCGTACGTGGGTCCGGACCAGTATCAGCAGTACTGTGCCCCCGAGGAAGCGCGTTCGGCCGGCGTGCGCGTCGCACAGCGGCATTCGACCCCGGGGCACGCCGTTTCCGGCAGTCAGCCGGGTTATGACGACCGGGTGACCGGAACCGAACACGGTGCTTGCCAGGACGTTTCCGGCGCGCCCTATGTCGGTGCCGACGAATTCGCGTCCACCTGCGCCAATGTGGCCGGCGACCTGCATCCCCGCCTGCGTCCGGAAGGATTCGAAGGGAACGCGGTGATGCAGACCACCGCTGCATACCAGGCCGCCCCGGCGGCGGGTGATGCCGAAGTGCCGGCGGGCGGCTTCAGTGTGCCGTCTCCGGCCCGCGAGGCGCGTGAACGGCGCGTGACGGGTACGGCCTACGGTTCGAGCGGATCCATCACGGGCTCGGTGAACAAGGCGGTGGGCCTGGTGTCCGGCACCGAGGAGTTCCGTTACGGAGAGGCGCGTGCCCGGGCGGGCGTACCCATGGCCATGGCCCAGGCTCAGGCCCGGGCGGCGATGGCCGAGGTTGAGGCTGCGGAGCAGGACCGTGGCGGTGCCGAACGCGTGACCGTCAATGGGGCCGGCGGAGACTTCGCGATTACCGGTGACGACTGGCAGCGCGGGGAGTCAGTGACCGGTACCGAAGGCTTTTCGACGCGGCGCAACGTCAGCATGCGCGGGAATCCGCGGGGCGAAGGCAGCAGTGCCTGGAGCAACCGCGAGCTGGAACGCAAGGAAGTGCCTGCGAGCCGGATCACCGGGTCCTCGGGCAGTACGGACGCCGGGTCGCTGGTGACCCTGTCCGGCGGCGCCCGCGGCTGATCCGGGGAGTCGGGAGCTCATGGTCGTTCGCCGCCGCCGCAAACCGACGTCTCTGCGCCCTCGCGGGAATGTGAGCGGGCGTGGCTCGGCGTCGGCGCCGCAGGCTCAACCGGCACCCCTCGTGGGTACGGAGCCAGCGGGCGGGCCCGAGCTCGGCGAGGTCGGGCGTTATGCGCCGGTCGACGATGGCAGCGGTGTGCGGCCGGGGCATCCTCTGGCGGATGTGCGTGGTAACGAACGCCTGCAGGGATTCGAACAGGGGTTTCGCGATCGCTTCGCCGCCCTGATCCCGGTGCTGCGTGAGATCCATGCAATGCAGCACGAAAAGGACTTCGCCGAACGGGCTCAGTCGGTGGCGGAAAGTCGCCTGGGGGTGAGCCTGCCGCGGCAGGTGCTGGAAGATGCCTGGATCAATCATCTGGATACCCGGCGGCTGTACCTCGAAGGAAGTTTCCGGCTGTTTGACCGGATGGTGAACGAGTACTGGGCCGGGCGCGACGATCTGGTGGCCGAAGCGGAGTCGGCGATCGCGTGGTTCCTGGACTGCGATTTCCACGAAGTGGATATCTCGCCGTGCTCTGACGGCCGCCTGCTGGGCCTGCGGCGTTTTATCCTGCGCCTGCCCGACATGGCGGTGCGGGTGAAGAGCTACGCGGGCGCCCTGTTCGATATCGAGGAGGACGTGCGGCACTGGACCAAGCGGGAGCTGTTGCGGTTTCGTGAAGGGCGGCCGACCACTGCGGACGTGCCGAGCCGGTACCTGAAGGTGGCGGCGTACCATTACAGCAGTGCGGACCCTGATCACCAGGGCTGCACCGCTCATGCTTCCTGCGAACGGGAGGCGGCGGACGCCGCGCTGCGGCAACTGCGGGCGTTCCGGCAGGCGGTGGAAAACACCTACTGCTGCGGCGCGTCGGTGGACACCCTGCTGATCGGGGTGGACACGGACACGGATGCCATCAAGGTCCACGTGCCGGATGGCGAGACGCGGATGAGCCTGTACCGCTTTGTGGACAGCGCGGCGCTGTACCGCGAGACGCAGGACATGAACGAACAGGACGCGTCGCTCGCGGTGTATCGCGCGATTCAGGACACGGTGCATCAGCAGGGCTGGGGCACCGGGAACGGGGCGCCGCACGAGGGCATGCTGCGATTCATCTCGCGGCTGTTGATGAACAACCTGTCGCAGCTGGACTACGTCGCCCGCTATCACGGTGGCCATTACGCCGACGTCGGGCATCGCGAACGGATGATCATCGTGGGCCAGGAAGTGGAAGAGATGCAGGTGCGGAACTTCGCCTACATCGCCCATCTGGACACCATGGAAGAGGGTGCCGAGAGCATGGATGTCGGCGTGAACAAGGTGTTCCGCAAACTGAACGTGGAACGTGGTCTGCCAGTGCCGGTGGTGGTGCATTTCCGCTACGACCGCAAGGTGCCCGGTTCGCGCGAGCGGGTGGAGGCGCGCTGCCGGCGGGTACGCGACGAGATCATGAAACGCTATCGGGATCTGTCCGAAAAGGGGCTGATCGGCTGCCACATGGTGATTCGGGACAAGCGCAGCGGTTCGCAGCTGGAGCCGCTGGAGGCCTGAGGCCAACGGGAACGACATGAAGATCTGCAAGGTAGAGAAGACGCTGGTATCGACCAATCGCATTCGCGATCTGGGACATCGGCCCCTGCTGGTGGTGCAGGAGAAGGTCGGCGGGCCGCGGACCGTGGCGGTGGACGCCGTGGGCTGCGTCCCGGGGGACTGGGTGATCGTGGTGGGCTCGTCGGCGGCGCGCGAAGCGGCCGGGGACAAGTCCTATCCCAGTGACGCGACGATCGTCGGGATCATCGATCACTGGGAGGAGCAGTAAGACATGGACATCATGCGCGTGGAGGACGAGCTGACGGTGACCCGTCGGGTCGATGGCCTGAAAACGGCGTCCCTGCGCGTGCTGGTGGATGCGAAGGGCGGTCGCGCGGTCGCGGTGGATCCGGTCGGTGCGCACCCGGGGAACTGGGTGTTCACGATCAGCGGATCGGCCGCGCGCCTGGCGCTGGACGACAATTCGATCCTGACCGACCTGACGATCGGGGGGATCATTGATTACTGGGATGACGGCAGTGACGACACGTCGTCGTCGACCAGGGACAAGGCTGGGCAGGACCAGACCGATACCGGGCGCTCGGATGGCGGACGCAGGGCCGCGTGAGCGTCGAATTTTCGAAGTAACCGTAACTCCGGGAGAAAATAGCAATGGCGAGTGAAAACTTTGGTGTGGCCCTGGGCATGATCGAGACCCGCGGTCTGGTTCCGGCGATCGAGGCGGCGGATGCGATGACCAAGGCCTCCGAGGTGCGTCTGATTGGCCGCCAGTTCGTGGGCGGTGGTTACGTGACGGTTCTGGTTCGCGGCGAGACGGGTGCGGTGAACGCGGCCGTGCGTGCCGGTGCCGATTCCTGCGAGCGTGTGGGCGACGGCCTGGTGGCTGCGCATATCATTGCCCGCGTGCATTCCGAAGTGGAAAGCATCCTGCCCGAGAAGGTCGGCAACTAAAACTGATTCAAGCAAACGCGTTTATAGGAGTCTGAAAAATGGCGAGTGAAAACTTTGGTGTGGCCCTGGGCATGATCGAGACCCGCGGTCTGGTTCCGGCGATCGAGGCGGCGGATGCGATGACCAAGGCCTCCGAGGTGCGTCTGATTGGCCGCCAGTTCGTGGGCGGTGGTTACGTGACGGTTCTGGTTCGCGGCGAGACGGGTGCGGTGAACGCGGCCGTGCGTGCCGGTGCCGATTCCTGCGAGCGTGTGGGCGACGGCCTGGTGGCTGCGCACATCATTGCCCGCGTGCATTCCGAAGTGGAAAGCATCCTGCCCGAGAAGGTCGGCAACTAAAACTGATTCAAGCAAACGCGTTTATAGGAGTCTGAAAAATGGCGAGTGAAAACTTTGGTGTGGCCCTGGGCATGATCGAGACCCGCGGTCTGGTTCCGGCGATCGAGGCGGCGGATGCGATGACCAAGGCCTCCGAGGTGCGTCTGATTGGCCGCCAGTTCGTGGGCGGTGGTTACGTGACGGTTCTGGTTCGCGGCGAGACGGGTGCGGTGAACGCGGCCGTGCGTGCCGGTGCCGATTCCTGCGAGCGTGTGGGCGACGGCCTGGTGGCTGCGCATATCATTGCCCGCGTGCATTCCGAAGTGGAAAGCATCCTGCCGAGCGCGCCCAGCGCCAGCGGCTCCGCCAGCTGAGGATACGCCGATGGCCGATCCACGGATCGTGGGCTGTCTGAACCGGGCCGTCGCGCATGAAATGTCGGCGGTCCAGCAGTACATGGCCCAGGCGCGGCTGACCGCGCTCTGGGGCATGGCGGAACTGAGCGACTCGCTGCGGCGGGAAGCGCAGGAGGAACTGGAGCATGCGGATCGCCTGATGACCCGCCTGATGCACTACGGGCTGGCGCCTCCCGGCAGCCAGCTGGCACCGGTGCGTCTGGGGCGTTCGGTCCGCCAGCTGATGGAGTACAACCGCGCGCTGGAGCTGGATGCGGTGCGGATGTACGAAGAAGCGGTGGCGTACTGTCGTCGGACCGGTGCGCGTGAGGATGCCGCGCTGTTTGCGGCCCTGCTCGACGAAGAGTGGGAACACGTGCGCGAGATCGATGCTCAAATGAATGCAAACGGCAGCGGAGATTCCGATGGCCGAGAACGGTGACGTGGTTCCCGCAGGCTGGGAGCCTGGCAAGGGTTCGCTGGTGTCGATCAGCAAGCAGTACACCTTTGATCGTTACGGGGTGACGCGGGATTTCCTCGACCGGGTCGCGGATCTGTCCGAGGCCGACGGTTATCATCCGAACATCAGCTTCGGGACGACCTACGTGAACATCACCATCGACGCCCGGGACGGCGAGGCCATCGGCGAGGCGGATCGCGCCTTCGCGCTCGAGGTCGACCGGCTCGCCGGCGAGGTGACTTCATGACCCGGGGTTTGTAATGGGCTCGCGGGTGATCGCGGTCGTCAATCAGAAGGGCGGGACCGGCAAGACCACCCTGACGATGAATCTCGCGGCCGGGCTGGCCCGGCGCGGCCGGACCCTGGTCGTCGACGCCGATCCTCAGGGTTCGGCGGGGCAATGGGCGCGCATGAGTTCGGAGCGCAAGCCGTTCCCGGCATCCGTGTTCGCGGTGGCCGGGCCGCTGGATCGGGAGCTGGCGAATCTGCGGCGCGATTATGACTTCGTGGTCATCGACTGTCCGCCGACCCTGGAAGGCGGTGCGGTGAACGGGGCCCTGGCAGCGGCGGACCTGGCATTGATCCCGGTGCTTCCTTCGCCGGTGGACCTGTGGGGCAGTGTCCGCATGGGGACGGGCCTGGAGGACGCGCAACGGGCGAACCGGGATCTGCAGGCGCGTATCGTGGTTAACCAGCTTGAGGTGCGCAGCGCGCTCTCGCGCGCAATGAAGCACGCCCTCATGGAGATCGACATTCCCGCACTGGAGCAGACGCTGCGGCGGCGGGCCATCTACCGGCGTTCGGCGCTGGAAGGCAGCTCCGTCTATGATCTGGGGAAACCCGGACAGGCGGCGGCGGCCGAGATCGAAGCCATCATCGAGGAGGTTTCACAATGAGTGACCTGCAGAACAAGCTGGCGGCCGGCGTGCGTGCGGCGCGCGAAAACCAGGACAACAAGGGCGAGGCAACGGGCACTTCGACGGAGGACAAGTCGAGTGCCAGGTCGGAGTCCGCCACGGAGCAGAAAACGGCGGAGAACAAGCCGGCGCAGAAGCCCGCCTCGGGCCAGTCGTCGGCCGGCAAGGCGACGACCGGGACGCGCGGCAGCACGGCGAAAAAGCCCGCTGCAAAGAAAACCGCGGGCAGTTCCGGCGGGTCTGGCGGGTCCGGCGGCACGCGCAAGAACAGTGGAACGACGACGAAGAAGCCGGCCTCCGGCGGCACCCGCGGGAGCCGCAAGGACTCGCCGGGCAATGACGATCGTGCCACCGGTGATGCGCCCTGGGAGAATCTGCATCCGGATCGGGTCTGGCCGGACTGAGCCGGGACGGGAACGCGAGCATGGCCGGGCGCAGCCCGGCCTTTTTGTGAAGGAGCATTGCCATGCAGGACGAACTGCGCGAATACCGGGTGACCGCAGAGCCCTATTACCAGCCGGTTGCCGACGAGGTGGAGCTGTACGAGGCGGCGTATGCGGCGCGCATGCCCATGATGCTCAAGGGTCCGACGGGCTGCGGCAAGACGCGCTTCGTGGAGCACATGGCCTGGAAGCTGGGCAAGCCGCTGGTGACGGTGGCCTGCAACGAGGACATGACCGCCTCGGATCTGCTGGGGCGCTATCTGCTGGATGCGGAGGGGACCCGCTGGCAGGACGGACCGCTGACTATGGCGGCCCGGCTCGGGGCGATCTGCTATCTCGACGAGATTGTCGAGGCTCGTCAGGACACCACCGTGGTGATCCATCCCCTGACCGACAACCGGCGGGTGCTCCCGCTGGAGAAAAAGGGGGAGATGGTCGAGGCGCATCCCGACTTCCAGGTGGTGATTTCCTACAACCCGGGTTATCAGAGCCTGATGAAGGACCTGAAGCAATCGACCAAGCAGCGCTTCGGCGCGCTGGATTTCGACTATCCGGATCATGCGACCGAGACACGGATCGTCGCGCACGAGGGTGGCGTGAGCGAGGATGTCGCGGACAAGCTGGTCAGCGTGGCCGAGCGTGCACGCAATCTGAAGGGGCACGGTCTCGACGAGGGCATCTCCACCCGCATGCTGGTGTATGCGGCCACGCTGATCGGGAAAAACGTGCAGCCGCTGGCCGCCTGTCGCATGGCCCTGGTCCGGCCCATTACCGACGATCCGGACATGCGCGATGCGCTGGATTCGGCGGTAACCACGTTCTTCTAGACCGCCTTCGAGGCGGCGCGGGCGCGCGATGAGCATCCATCTGGAAGACTATCCGGACCTCCTCGACGATCTCGGGGAACACGCCGCGCAGGTGCTGGAGTCCGCGTGGCAGGAGGCGACGCGCGCGTTCAGTCCGGCCGGTCTGGAACGCTATTACCTTGAGGGGGCGCGCAGCCTGCATTCGCTCGGACGCGGGACCGAGCTGGTGATCGCCTTCATTCAGGAGGCCCCGGGGCTGGCCCAGGAGCTGGGCGAGGATGCCGTCGCGGAACTTCTGAGTTCGTCCATCCGGATGTATTCCAAGACCAGCTCGGCGGTGATCACGCTGGTGATCTCGACGGCGCCCATTGCCGCGCGTCGCCTGGGGGACCATTCGCTGTTCGAAGGCTATCTGCGCCTGCTGGATACGCTGCTGGGCCAGGCCCCGCGCGGGGTGCGCCCGATGCTGGAGCACCTGGACGAGCTGCTGAGCCATCTGACCCTGGGCGGGCTGCGACGCTGGGCCACCTGGGGCGCGCAGGCCCATCGCACGGATCTCGAGGCGCAGATCGAATACTTCGGTCTGCAGTCGCCGGAGTCGCGTTCGGTGTTCCAGAAAGAGCGCCGCGGCACGTTGTTCGTGGACGTGCAGCGGCGTATCAACCTGTATCTGCGCTCGCTGTGGGGGCGCGATTTCTTCATGCGTCCGACCAGTGGCGATTTCGAGTCGCGCGAGGGTTACCGGCCGTATATTCAGGGCTTCACCCTGTTCCTGCCGGATGCCTTCGACGATACCGACGAGCTTTCCGGTCTGGACCTGTATCGCGCGGCGGCCGCGCATGCCGCCGCGCACATGGTGCATACCCGCGAGCGTCAGGAAGAAGAGGCGCCGCGGGGGATCCGGGGCGCGCTGCTGGAGCTGTTCGAGGATGCCCGGGTCGAGGGGCTGACACTGGCCGCATTCCCGGGGCTGGCGCAGATCTGGAAACCCCTGCACACGGCCACCCCGGAAGACGGCGATGCGCCGCAGCCACTGCTGGCACGGACCGCGCGCGCCCTGATCGACGCCGATTACACGGACCCGCACCCGTTCGTGAACGAGGCGCGGGCAGGCTTCGCCCGCGAGTCCGATCTGGAGCGTGCG
Organism: Thioalkalivibrio sp. ALE23; assembly: GCF_000378545.1. Taxonomy (NCBI): domain Bacteria; kingdom Pseudomonadati; phylum Pseudomonadota; class Gammaproteobacteria; order Chromatiales; family Ectothiorhodospiraceae; genus Thioalkalivibrio; species Thioalkalivibrio sp. ALE23. The sequence goes on from NZ_KB900034.1 coordinate 144,734, forward strand.
GGACTGGCGGCGGAACTGGCGGAAGCGCTGGCGCCGGCGTTCCCGGAGAAGGGCTACGTGAACCCGAAGCAGATCGCGCCCGAGGTCGTCTACCGCGACGACAACCGCTATACCTGGGCGGTGGGCCGCGAGGACGAAGAAGAGGCGGAGGTGCTGGGTGCACACGGCTCGGGTCAGGAACGCATCTACGTCACGCCGATGGAGATGATCAACACCCTGGACGTGCCCAGTGCCGGGGACGATGCCCAGCAGATCATGGTCCTGGCGACGGAGTTCTTCCGCGATGGCGAGGACACCAGCATCAACGCGCAGGAGGGCAAGGAGCCGATCTCGCTGCCGTTCCACTATCACGAATGGGACTACCAGATGCAGCTGGAGCGCCCGCACTGGGTGACCCTGCTGGAGCGCCGCCCTCCAAAGGGCGATCTGGACGAGATCGATGCGATCAACGAGAAACACAAGCCGCTGATTGCCCGTCTGAAATACCTGATCGAGGCGATTCAGCCACAGGGGATGCAACGCCTGCGCCGCCAGCCCGACGGCGACGAGCTGGACGTCAACGCGCTGGTGGAGGCACAGATTGACCTGCGCATGAACCGTCAGCCCGATGAGCGCATCTACACCCGTACCCTGCGCCAGGAGCGGGATCTGTCCGTGCTGGTCCTGCTGGACCTGTCGGAGTCGACCAACGAGACGGTGCGCGGGACCGACACCTCGGTGGTGCAGCTGGCGCGGGAGGCGACCACCCTGCTCTCGGGCGCGATCTCGCGCATCGGCGATCCGTTCGCGATCCACGGCTTCAACTCGGACGGGCGGCACGATGTCGAGTACTTCCGCTTCAAGGATTTCGATGCGCCATGGGACGACACCGCACGGGCGCGCCTGGCGGGCATGACCGGCGCACTGTCGACGCGCATGGGAGCGGCCATCCGGCATGCCACGGAGCAGCTGCGTGCCCGCGGCTCGCAGAAGAAGCTGATGCTGGTGATTACCGATGGCGAGCCCGCGGACACCGACGTGCGCGACCCGCAGTACCTGCGCTTCGACGCGCGCCGCGCGGTGGAGGAGGCCGGACGCAATGGCGTCCACAGTTTCTGCATGAGCCTGGACCCCAACGCCGATGATTACGTCGAACGCATCTTCGGCAACCACTACATGGTGCTGGACCGGGTCGAACGGCTGCCGGAGAAGCTGCCGATGCTGTATGCCGGCCTGACGACCCGTTAACGGGGGGCGGCGTGAGTCAGAGTGATTCGACGCGGGATTCCGGCCTTCCGCAGGTGATGCTCAAGTCGGAGCTGCCGGCGCATCTGATCCGGCATGCGACCCTGCGCCAGCTGCAGGTCTTCGAGGCGATCGTGCGCCTGGGCAGCTTCACCCGCGCCGCGGAGGAGCTGCACCTGACCCAGCCGACGGTGTCCATCCAGATCAAGAAGCTGTCCTCCGCGCTGGGGCTGCCGCTGTTCGAATATGTCGGGCGCCGGGCGTCGCCCACCGAGGTCGGGCTGCTGCTGTACGACACCTGCCGCGAGATGCTGGGGGCGCTGACCAACCTGGAGATGAAGCTGGCCGAGATGCACGGCCTCAAGCGCGGCCGGCTTCGCCTGGCGGTGATCACCACGGCGCAGTACTTCGCGCCCAGCATCCTCGGCCAGTTCGCGCGGCGCTATCCCGACGTGGAGCTGTCGCTGGAGGTTTCGAACTTCGACCGGGTGCTGGACCGCCTGGCCAATAACGACGATGACCTGTACATCATCGGCCATGTGCCGGAGCGCCTGACCGACGTGGCGGTGTACCCCTTCGCGCCCAACCCGCTGGTGGTGATGGCCAGTCGCGATCATCCGCTTGCGGGGCGCCGCAACATCCCGCTGCAGGAGCTGGAGCAGGAGAATTTCCTGATGCGCGAGCCGGGATCGGGGATCCGTGAGTCCACCCTCAAGCTGTTCCAGGAACACGGTATCAATCCGCGGGTGCGCATGGAGCTGGGCTCCAACGAGGCGATCAAGCAGGCGGTCATCGGTGGTCTGGGGATCTCGGTGCTGTCCCTGCATACCCTGAGCGCGGAGGGCGCGGAAGGGCCGGTGGCGCTGCTGGACGTGGAGCATTTCCCGATCCACCGTCAGTGGCACATCGTGCATCCGCGGCAGAAGGTGCTGTCGGTGGTGGCGCAGACCTTTCTCGACTTCGCCATTCAGGACGAGGCGCGTCTGCGCAATCAGATCGAGGACATGCTGGCCGCCTTCAAGGCGCAGGCCGATGCCGGACAGGGGCCGTCCGCCGGATGAACGGCGCCGGCTGACAGGCCCGGCTGACAGGCTATGGGGGGCGGTTTACAATCCCCCGCAAAGTACAACCTTTGATCAGGGCCGCCACGGCGCCCGCGGAGAACACCCGTGAAGAAGCCTTCCGACGACCGACCGCGCATCAGCGGCACCCGGTTCATTGATGCCGACAGCGAGCCGCGCGCCCGGTTCAGCCTGAGTGCCTCGTACCGGGACCAGCACCACCCCGTGACCGGGACGGGTGGGGACCCGAACTTTGGCGCCATCGACACCCCGTTGGACGAGAGCTGCGTGGTTTGTGCCCCTGCGACCCGGCGTCTGGCGGAAGAGCTGTTCGAACGCTGGAACGACGCGCTGAAAACCGGCGACGCCGATCGGGTGACCGACTGCTATGCCGAAGACGCGGTGCTGCTGCCCACGGTGTCGAACGTTCCGCGCACCACGCGCGACGAGATCCGCGACTATTTCCGCCATTTCCTGGAGAAACGTCCCGAGGGCACGATCAATCAGCGCAACGTGAAGTTCGGCTGCAACAAGCTGACCGATGCCGGGACCTATACCTTCCGCGTGCGCGACGGCGGCGAGGTCAGGGACGTACCGGCGCGTTACACCTTCGTCTACGAGAATCGCGACGGCGAATGGAAGATCGTGCATCACCACTCCTCGATGATGCCCGGCAACGACTGAACAAGACCGACAGTCCCGTGCCCCGCGAGAGCTGGCGCGGGGCGACGTTTCTGACTGGAGGCAAGGACCATGGTTTCCGAACCGGTCGTTCTGTTTTTCCTGCTCGGCGCGATCGCCGGGCTGGCCAAATCCGACCTGAAGATCCCGATGGCGGTGTACGAGGCACTGTCCATCTTTCTGCTGCTGGCCATCGGCCTGCACGGCGGGGTCAAGCTGGCCGAATCCGAGCTGGTGCCCCTGCTCCTGCCGGGACTGGCCGTGTTGGTGGTGGCGGCGTTCATCCCGCTGATTGCCTTCCCGGTCCTGCGCTGGGTTGGCCGCATGACCCGCGCCGACTCGGCCTCCATTGCCGGCCACTACGGCTCCGTCAGCGTGGTGACCTTCTCGGTGGCGGTGGCTTACCTGGCCCAGCGCGGGCTGGATTACGAGGGACACATGATCGTGTTCCTGGTGTTGCTGGAGATCCCCGCGATCGTGATCGGCATCCTGCTGGCCAAGGCCGGAACCGGTGGCGGCACGCGCTGGGGCAACACTCTGCACGAGGTGTTCTTCGGCAAGAGCGTGTTCCTGTTGATTGGCGGTCTGCTGATCGGCTATCTGGCCGGTCCGGAGAACATCGAGCCGCTGGAGCCGATGTTCTGGGATCTGTTCAAGGGCGTGCTGGCGCTGTTCCTGCTGGAGATGGGGCTGGTGGCGTCCAGCCGCATCGCCGAGGTGCGCAGTTACGGTGTCTTCCTGGTGGCGTTCGCGATCGTGATGCCGGTGGTGGCTGCGCTCCTCGGTATTGTGCTGGGCTGGGGGCTGGGCATGTCGCTGGGCGGCACGCTGCTGCTGGCCACGCTGTACGCCAGTGCCTCGTACATCGCGGCGCCGGCGGCCATGCGTATCGCGGTGCCGGAGGCCAACCCGGCACTGTCGATCGGGGCCTCGCTGGGGGTGACGTTCCCGTTCAACATCTTCGTCGGCGTACCGCTCTACTTCTGGTTGGCCGAACAACTCTACGCAGTCGGAGGATAGGGCATGGAAGGCGAACCGATGCGCCTGATGGTGATCGTCACCGAGGCGATCCTGGAAGACATGCTGGTCGACGAGATCCGCAAGCTGGGTGCCAGCGGCTACACCGTGATCGACGCCCGCGGCTGGGGCGAACACGGCAAGCGTCGCGGCAACTGGCGCCAGGGCGGCAATATCCGCATCGAGGTGCTGGGGTCCGAGGAGCTCTGCACCCGCATTGCCGCGCACATGCGCGACACCTACCAGAAGGACTACGGGCTGCTGATCTACACCACCGACGCGCTGCTGCACAACTGAGTCGGCTGCGGCCATGGGTGCGCGGGAGGACGAAGAGCTGGCCGCACGCGTGCGCGACGCGACCGGCGCCCGCGCGGCGTACCCGCAGGAGCGGGTGCAGGGGCTGTGGAGCGGTTACGGCGAGATCCGGCGCTACCGCCTGGAGGATGCACCGGTCCCCTCGGTGATGGTGAAGGACGTGCGCTACCCGGCAGCCGTCAGCCATCCGCGCGGCTGGGGCGGCGGGGTGTCCGACCGGCGCAAGCGGCGATCCTACGAGGTGGAGCGGGCCTGGTACGCGGATTTCTCCCCGCGGCTCGATCCGTCGCGCTGTCGGGTCCCGCGCTGTTTCGCCGCGGGTGGGGACGATCAGGGCGGCTGGATGATCCTGGAGGACCTGGATGCGGCCGGTTTCCCGGACCGTCGCGAACACCTGGACGTCGACGGTGCCGTCCTATGCCTGCGCTGGCTGGCCGAGCTGCATGCCGCGTTTGTCGGCACCGCACCCGACGGCCTGTGGCCGGTCGGCAGCTACTGGCACCTGGCGACCCGCCAGGAAGAATGGGCGGCGATCGAGGACCCGGCCATCCGCCGCACGGCCGCGGAGCTCGATCGCCGGCTGAACGCGGCCCGCTTTCACACCCTCATCCACGGCGACGCCAAGGTCGCGAACTTCTGTTTTGCTGCCGACGGGGGCGCCTTGGTGGCAGTGGACTTCCAGTACGTCGGCGGCGGCTGCGGGATGAAGGACGTGGCCTATTTCATCGGCTCCTGCCTCGACGAAGAGGAACAGGAGCATCGCGAGGCCGACCTGCTGGACGCCTATTTTGATGCCCTGCGCGAGGCGCTGCGCGATCACCACCCGGACGTGGAGGCGGCCGCGCTGGAGGCCGAATGGCGGGACCTGTTCCCGCTGGCGCAGGCCGACTTCTACCGCTTCCTGGTCGGCTGGAGCCCGGCTCACTGGAAGATCCATGACTACAGCCGGCGGGTTGCGCTGGACGTCGTACGGCGGCTGGATCCGGGGCCGGCCTGAGGCGCGCCGGATCGGCTGGCCTCCTACGGTTGCCCCGGCCGGTAGGAGGCCGGCCCTCCGGCCGATTGTGCGTTCGGGCTGTCTCCGGCGCCCGATCGGCCAGAGGCTGGCCTCCTACGGGTCGAACCCTGCCCCCGGTGGGAGGCCGGCCCTCCGGCCGATTGTGCGTTCGGGCTGTCTCCTGCGCCGGATCGGCCAGAGGCTGGCCTCCTGCGGGGCGAACCTTGCCGCCCGGTGGGAGGCCGGCCCTCCTGCCGATTGTGCGTTCGGGCTGTCTCCGGCGCCGGATCGGCCAGGGGGCTGGCCTCCTACGGCACCTCCGCAGGAGGGTGCCTTGCCGGCGCGCGATGACAGGCACCGGGTGACCCTCCATGATGGGGGCTGGCCGAACGGAGTCCGGAGCCGCGATGATCCCGCTGTGGTTCAAGCTGAGCTGGCTCGCCTTCCTCGCCGTGCTGGTGCCCGTGTACCTGCAGGAATACGGGCCGCTGAATTTCCTCTGGCTGTCCTCCATCGCGCTGGTGGCCGGCTGCGCGGCCGCCTGGCTGGAAAACCGGCGTCTCGCCTCCATGCTGCTGGTCGCGGTCCTGCTGCCGGAGCTCGTCTGGGTCCTCGACCTGGTGCTCAGCCTGCTGCTGCTCGGCAATCCGGTCATCGGTGCCGTGCACTACATGTACAACACCGACATCCCGCTGCACGTGCGCCTGCTTTCCCTCTATCACCTGCCGTTGCCGTTCGCGCTGCTGTGGATGGTCTGGCGCCTGGGTTACGACGCGCAGGCCTGGAAGTGGTGGCTGCCGATTGGCTGGGGCGTCCTGCTGGCCAGCTACGCGGTCGCGGAGGAGGGGGGCAACCTGAACTGGGTACTGGGCCCGCACGGCCAGCCGCAGGAATGGGTCGCACCCGAGCTGTGGCTGGCGTTCGTGGTGCTGTTCTGCACCGTGATGTGGTGGCTCACCCACCGCCTGGTGCGGTGGGTGTACCGCCGGTTTGGGGGCGCGCGACCGGGCGTGAGAGAGTGACGGCCGAAGCGCAAGGAAACGAGGGGGGATCATGGATGTTCGTTACGATTCGGGTGAAGTGGTTTTGGTTTGTCGCAACCGCCACGATGACCGATGTCTCTTCTACCGGCTGGACCCGCACGCGGACGACCCGTTCATTCCCTTGCACGAGACCGGAGGGGCAAGCTTCGATCGTCACTGGCGCATGGCCCGCGTCGGAGGCTATCTGCTGCAATGGGGCCCGCTGGGCGAACGCGATGGTGTATCCGGCTATCCCTACGCGCTGAGGGAGTTCGATCCTTCACTGGCCAATCCACTGCTGGGGCCTCTGGTGCAGGGCGGGTTCTGGGAACAGAACAAGTTCCTTGGATATCGCACGCATTACGGTGATGATCCCGACGAAGGGCAGCAACTGGATCTGGTGCCGGTTGGCAGTTTCGTGCTGTGTCTGATCCCCACCCGTGGTCGGGGCACCTTCGAGTTATGGAATTTCGATCCCCGGCCCGATGCCCCCGGGAGCGAAGATCCGATCCCGGAGCCCTATTCCGCACAGGGGGAGTTTACTCGCGGGCAAGGAGCGTTCCCGCTGATCCGCAAGGGTCACACGTTGCTTCCGATGGGCGATTATGTCCTGGAGCGTCTCCCCGGAGGGCGGCGTTTCCATCTGTGGAGCTTTGACCCGCAGCTCGACAACCCGCTGTCCCTTCCGGTGATCCGGGAGGGTTCCTGGAACGAGATCGATGACGGCCAAGAGCTGACGGTGGTCGGTAACCAGCTCCTGGACTGGTGCCCCGGTCATGGTCGTTACCGGCTCTGGACCCTGGATCCGGATCTTGAGGAGCTCCTCGCGGGGCCCGTGCGGGAAGGTCGACTCCCCGCGGCGATGGGCCCCGACTCGGAGCTTGTGGCATTCGAGGCCTCGCCCCGCATTGATAGTGGCAAGGCGGTGATTCCCGGGACGATGGATTTCATGCGTTCCAGGATTCGGCATGTTGTGTACTACATGCTCGAAAGCCGGTCTTTCGACAACGTGTGTGGCTGGTTGTACGAGAATGGTGGACGGGATTGCCACTTCATTGGTCGTACGGATCCTTTTGACGGTGCGACCACCGAGGATTTCAACTGGCATGGTGACCGCAAGGTGCACGTCAGTCAGTTTCACGACGGTGTCTTGAGCGAGGAATGGGATCTCGACACCCCCGGGCAGGACCCGTTTCATCACACCAGCGACAGTCTGCAGCAGATGTTTTCGGACATATCCGGTTACTGGCGAGGCGAGCCGCCGGATATGCAGGGATTCATCCTCAATACGGCAGACGATCAGGTGATGCAGACACTGAGCCCGGAACAGCTCCCGGTGCTCAATGGACTGGCACGTCATTTCGCCGTCTCGGATGAATGGTTTTCGTCGATTCCGGGAGGAACCGATGTCAATCGAGCCTTTTCGCTCACCGGCTCGGCATTCAATCGGCTGGGGACCTGGGAGGGCGGCAATGCTTATCAGTACTGGCCGTGTTATCCGCGCCGCCAGTCGATCTGGAAGCTGCTCTGGAGTCATGGCATCACCGACTGGAAGATTTACAACGCGGTGCTCTGGCAGGACGCGGTCTTTACCCGGCAGCTCTTCCTGCGTGGTCAGGTTCCGTCACTGGATGCGGAGCCGTCGCGGTACCTGGCGGATATCGAGCAATTCAAGACGGATGCCCGTCGCGGCGAACTCCCGGCTTTCAGTTACCTTGAGCCGGCCTGGATCGCCCCGTCCGGTTCTACCTCGTACCATCCCGGGAGTGACCTGGTGCCCGCGGAACGGACCCTGAACGAAATCTATGAGGCGCTACGCGACGGGCCCGCCTGGGAAAACACGCTGCTGGTGATTACGTTCGACAAGAACGGAGGTACCTACGATCACGTATCTCCGCCCTATGCATGCAAGCCCTGGCCGAATGACGGAGTGGATGGTTTCCGGTACGACCTGATGGGCCCCCGGGTGCCTGCCATTATGGTGTCGCCGTGGATCCGGGAGCGGAGCGTGATCCGATCCGGCGGAACGGTGCCGTTTGACTCGACCTCCTTCGGCGCAACCCTGCTCCAGTGGTTTGGGGTCCCGCGATGTTCATGGTGCCTGGGAGATCGCATGGTTCATGCCCCTTCCTTTGAATCCGTGTTGCAGGCGGATGAGCCACGCCAGGACGGTCCGAGCTTTACGCCGCCGTATGATCAGTCGAACCCGCGGTCACCCCACCGGTAGTGATTGCAGGTCTCGTCCCACCCGGCGGGCCGCCGGGCGGGCGGGGGCACGGGATCCCGGATGTCGTCGGGGTCGTACCGGCAATCATGGCTGGCACAGGCGTTGGCCTCATGGGCCGAGCAGTAATTCCAGGCCTCGGTGAATGAATCACAGGCGGCTTCCGGGTCGTTGGTATCAAGCTTGACCTGGATGCACAGTGACTGACGGTCCTCGGCGGACGGTTTTCCGGACCAGCGATCCTCGCACTGTTTCCGGACGGCCTCGGGTGAAGCCTCGGGGTCTTCCGCCATGGCGATCAGCCAGCATGCGGACACGAAATCCTTCTCCTCGTCCTCAATCAGGTTGAGCGATCCGCGGCCACATTTTTCGCTCGGGTTGTCCGGACAGCAGTTGTAGGAGGTGACATCCGGATGGTTGGTGGCAATCCAGGGGGTTGCCGGAGCGTCGGGGGCCAGGGAGGTCGAGCCGGTGTCGAGCACACGGACCGTGTCTCGCCCGATCATGCGGGCCCAGGTGCGGCGGGCATCGGCGCCGAATACCGCTACTGGCCGTGATTCATCGGGCTGCGTTGCGAGGAGTCGCAGCATCGGCCGAAGGAAGTCTCCGCCCGGACCGGTGCGGTCATCGAACCATTCCACGGGATCCGGCAGGTAACCGGTCTGGCCGGTGCCCGGTGCTGCAATCGGACGGGCGTCCACGATGGTCTGGAAGGCATCCGGATTCTCTGCGCCTGCGGCCCCCATGATCCGTCCCCTTCGGCACATCGTGTAGTTTTCCAGATAGTCCTGTCCGGTGAGGGCCGGGATCGGGGGATAATCGAGGAAAAGTACGGTGTGCTGGTTCGCCAGAGGCAGGCCCAGTGGCAGAAACAGGGTCCAGGGCTCACCGGCCTGTGGATGCGGGTCCCAGCAGCCTTCCCGGGCCTTGCAGGCCTCGACCCCGCGGCGGGCCTGAGCGGCGTGCTCCGAATCAAGAAAGGCTGGATGCACGGTCGCATAGCGACGGGTCGTTGCGTTCTCGGGCTGGATGCGGACTCTGACTCGTTCGTCCGTTTCACCTTCTTCAACCAGACTGACCGACACCTCGGGGTCGGGGACGCCGTCTCTCTCGAGCGACTGGGTCGTGAAATGTTCGATGGTTGCGGTCAGGTCCTCGTAGTCGCTGGCGTACGCCTCCGGGAGCCAGGATGCGTCGGGGTAGAGCTCGCGGATATGCGGCTCCGGTCCCAGGTCATATTCGACGGCTCCGGGGTTGTCGGCCATGGCGGGAATGCCGCTGCCCAGGCCCATGGCGATCATGACTACCGTCAAAAGCACCGGGCGGTTGTGGATGCAGGTACGGGGTGCTGGCATGGATGAAGTCCCTCTCTGTCTGCGGGCCAACAGGCTCCTGGTTCATGACGGGCCGGATTCGCGGGCGGGGTCCGGTGGCCGGGTGTCGGCGGGGCCAACGACCCGGTTGCGGCCGGCCTTCTTGGCGCGGTAGAGGGCTTCGTCGGCTTCGTTGATCAGATCCTGACGTCCCCCGCGGCCCGAAGGGGTCCGGGTGGCGGTCCCGATGCTCACCGTGACCACGTCCGCGGTCGTGGAATATTCGTGCGGCAGCTGCTGCTCGAGGATGGCCCCGCGCAGCCGCTCGGCCGTCGCATGCGCGGCATCGGTGTCGATGCCGGGCAGGATCACCATGAACTCCTCGCCGCCATAGCGCACCGCCAGCTGTTCCGGGTCGTCGAGGGTCTCGCGGATGATGCTGCCGATGGTGATCAGGCAGTGGTCGCCGGCGGGGTGCCCGTAGTGGTCGTTGTAGGGCTTGAAATGGTCGACGTCGAACATGATCAGTGACAGGGGCCGCTGTTCGTGCCCCAGGCGGTCCCACTGTTCCTGGAGGTAGTCGTCGCCGCGCCGGCGGTTCGCAAGACCGGTCAGGCCGTCGCGCTCGGCGAGGTTCTGCAGCTCGCGATTCACTTCCTCGAGCTGGCGGGTGCGTTCGGCCACGCGGTCCTCAAGGGTGCGGGAATACTCCCGAACCTGTTCGTAGAGGCGGGCGTTTTCAAGCGCGACGGCGGCCTGGGCGGCCAGCAGACGGACGACCTCGGCGCGGTCCGGGGGAAAGGCGCCGGCGGTCAGGTTGTTTTCCATGTACAGCGCCCCGACGAAGCGTTCCCGTCCCAGGGGTACGCAGAGCACGGAAACCACCTGGCGCGCGGCGATGGCGGGGTCGTCGGTGAAGGGCCCCTCCTGGCTGGCGTTGTCCAGGACCACGGGTTCGCCGCTGCCCAGGACATGACTGACCAGGGAGATCGGCAAGGCGATGCCGCTGCCGTCGGGGGTGATGGCGCCGGGGCCGGGGCAGGGTCCGGGTTCGAGTTCGAGTTCGGGGCCGGGCGGTGCCTGCGGCAGTTCGCCGGCCATGGCTTCCACGCCGGGCAGGCCCTGGTCCCGTCGGATCAGACAGGCCCACTGGCCGCCGGCGTTTTCGAGCAGGATCTCCAGACTGGTGCGCAGCAGCTTCTCGGTCTCGATCTCTCCGGAGATGGCGCGCGAAGCCTTCATGATCGAAGCCAGATCAAGATCCTTATGGTCCAGGGCGTCATCGCCGTGATCGCTACCGGGGCCGCCGATCTCCTCCAGGACCGGATGCCGTTCCTCCAGCAGGCGCACCTTGCGCCGCGCTCCCCAGCGCGCGTAAAGCCGGTGGGCGGCCCGCAGGTAGCCCTCGGCCGCACGGCGGCGACCCCGGTCCAACAGGTGCGATGCGGCCCGTTCGCTGGCCATCGCCTCGTCGCGCATGAAGCCGCTGGCCGCGGCCGCTTCGATGGCGGCCTCGTATCGCTCCATGGTCGGTTCGTCGCTGCCGGACAGGCGTTCCAGCTCGGCTTCCATCAGATACTGCAGGTGCAGGAAGTTGTCCGGACAGTGGTCGGCCCAGCGCCGGATCCGGTCCAGGTCTTCCAATAGCTGGTGCCGCATCGGGTCGTCGGGCGTCGTGACGCGGTCGGGATGGACCCGGACGCAGGCCAGGAAATCCAGCAGGTAGAAGCGCGCCAGCTGCGGCAGCGACATGGCCGAACGGATCAGACGCTGCCGGCGGGCCAGGTGCTCCAGGGCGTGCTCGGGGGCGTCGTGCAGGACCGCGACCTCGGCCTTGTAGATATGGTAGTTGGCCACTCCGGTCATGAACTGGCGCTGGTGCATGCCGTCGAGGCAGGCGTGTTCGTCGAACCGCTCGTCGCTCAGCGACAGCGGGTCCCGCGTGAGGCCCTGAAAGGCGTACTGCATCTGCAGGAAGAGGGTGGCCGAATCCAGCGAGTCGCGATAGTTGCATTCGCGGACGATCGCGATGTTTTCCTCGTGCTGGCGCGTGGCCTCCGGCAGGTCCAGTGCCGGATCCCAGATCACGCAGTCCTGGGCGCTGTACGCCAGATAGAGGAGATCGCCGGACTGGTGGCCGGCCTCGATGCCGCGCCGGAACCACGGGGTCAGGCTGGACCAGTGATGGCTCCAGTGGTGGATGAACATCGCGTAGACGTAGATCACCCGTGCCCGCAGGGCGAGGTCGTCGAACCGTTCGTTGATGGCCAGACCCAGGCGCCCGTACTCGAGCCCCAGCGCAGGGTCATCCAGCTCGCCACACAGCAGCATCCCGTAGGCGGCGTGGATGAAGGCGGCTTCGGGACAGTTGCCATGGCGCAGGGACAGATTCACGCCCTTGAAGACCAGGTAGGGAAACAGGTTGCCGCTGCCCGACAGGAACGATGCCGGGAAGATCTCCATCAGCAGGCGCATGGCGAGGAGCACGGAACGGTCCTCGACGTTCGGGGCGTCCAGCAGGTCGGCGATCGCCCGATCCCCCAGATGCTCCGTGATGCGTGCGCGCTCCTCGGCCACCTCGCGGTCGCCGGGATCCTCGTGGATCTCCACGCCCAGCAGGCGCAGGCCCTCGATGGCCGTGTGCATGGAGGCCTCCATGCGGCCAAGCGTTGCGTACTGGCGGGTGCGGGTGGACAGGAGTTCCACCTTTTCGTAGGTACCGGGGGCGTGGTCGAACAGGAACCCGGCCCATTCCTCGGCCTCGTCCTGCCGGCCGGTCAGATAGGCGCATTGCTGCAGCTCCCGGGCCAGTTCGAACGCCAGTTCCGGGTGCGCGGCGTCTGTCGGTTCGGGCAGCAGGGCATGGCCGACGTGCAGCAGTTCGTAGGCGGTCTCGTAGGCCGCCACGTTGCGCGCGCGTATCCCCGCGCGCAGGTTGAAACGGGCCAGCGCAAGACGTTCTTCGGGGTCCTCGATCAGCGAGCGTCCCGCATTGAGATGGCGGACCATCTCCATCAGACGGTCGCCCTCGATCGCGTCACCGGAATGCCGACGCATCAGGCGGCCGATGGACAGATGCACGCCGGTCATCGCGCGCGCATCCGACAGGCGGTAGGCGGCCTGCTGGACGCGGTCGTGTGCAAAGCGGTAGACCGGGTTCCACCGGTTCTCTTCCGGTGCACCGTCGTCCGGGGCGTGTCCCACGAGGCGATAGTCGGCGTGCAGCGGCACGATGGTGTGCTGGCGCAGGGCGGGCATCAGGGTCTCGGCCACCTCCGTGGCCGGGCATTCGCTGATCACCGCCAGGGTCTCGAGTTCGAAGGTGTTGCCGATGCAGGCGGCGAGCTGCAGGACGCGGCCGGTGGCTTCCGGCAGCTTGCGCAGGTTGTCGATCATGAACTCGACGATGTCGCCGCTCAGTCCCGCCCACAGGGCGGCTTCCGTGTCCCAGGTCCAGCCGCCGTCGGGACCGGGACGGATGACGCCTTCGTCATGCAGTGTCTGCAGCAGCTCGCCGGTAAAGAAGGGGTTGCCCCGGGCCTTGTCGTGGACCAGGTCGCCCAGCGGGCGAACCCGCGCCTCGTCGTCCTGCAGGGTATCCGCCACCATGCGGCGTATGGAGTCGCGGTCCAGCGGAGCGACCGGCAGGTCGTGGACCGGGCGCCCCGCGCGCACGGGCTCGAAGGCCTGGTGCAGGGGGTGACCCGGGGGCACCTCGTTGCTGCGATAGGCGCCGATGATCAGGAGGTGGTCGGTATCGCGTGACAGGGCGAGCTGCCTGATCAGGTCCCGGGTCGGACCGTCACTCCACTGCAGGTCGTCGATGAACAGGACCAGCGGGTGCCCGCGGCCGGCAAAAACCCGGACGAAGTCGGCCAGCACGATGCGGTTGCGGTTGCGTGCCTCGTCGGGAGGCAGCTCGGCGACCGGTGGCTGGGGGCCGATGATCAGTTCCAGTTCCGGGACCAGATCCAGCACCAGCTGAGCGTTGGGAGACAGCGCCTCGTTCAGCCGTTGCTTCCAGCGTGCAAGCCGCGCCTCCGGTTCGGCCAGCAGCTGCTGTACCAGGGTGCGGAAGGCGGCGGCCATTGCGGAGTAGGCGCCCTGATGGAACTGGTCGAACTTGCCCCGTGCGAAAAAGCCCCGTTCCCGTACCAGCGGGCGGTCGATCTCGTTGACCAGGGCGGATTTGCCGACACCGGAGTAGCCATGCACCAGGCACAGTTCGGTGCCGCCCGCCGCGGCCGATTCGAACAGCTCCGCGAGTTCGTCCAGCTCCCGTTCCCGGCCGTACAGCCGCTGCGGCAGGAGGAAGCGGGAAGGCCGGTCATGCCGCGCTGGCTCGAAGTCCTCGAGCCCAGTGCCGGACGCCACGGCCTCGGCGCACTCGGCCAGGTCGCGCGCCAGACCCGCGCCGGTCTGGTAGCGATGCTCGGGATCCTTGGTAAGCAGCCGCAGCAGGATCCGCGCAACCGCGGGCGGGAGATCGGGGGCTAGGTCGCCGGGGTCCGGAGGCGTCTGGCTGATGTGGGCATGAACCCATTCGAGGACGCCCTCGGCGGTGAACGGGCGTTGTCCGGCAAGGGCCTCGAACAGCGTGACGCCCAGGGAATAGAAGTCACTGCGGTAATCCAGTTCGCGGTTCATGCGCCCGGTCTGTTCGGGCGAGAGATAGGGCAGGGGCGCCCGACTGCCGGCCTCCAGCGAACCCTGCCGTTCGCGCCCGAGCTCCGAGGCCAGACCGAACCCGGTGAGCCGCGGCGAATCCTCGTCGGCGGGCAGACGGATATGGTCGGGGGTGACGGCCTTGTGCACCATGCCCCGGGCATGGAGCCCGTCCAGGATCTCCGCGATGCGACCGCCCATGGTCAGCCCCTGCACGAGCGGCATCCGGCCGTCGGGTGCCTGTGCCAGCCGGTCGCTCAGGGTCTCCGTCACCGGTTCGGTCACCAGCGCCGTGCGTCCGCGGCCACAGGTCTCCACGGCATGGACCTGCAGGACCCCGTCGACGTCCGCCAGTGCGCGGGCGATGCGTCCGTCCCGGCGGATCTCCGCCAGCTGCCGCCGCGACGGATAATCCGAGGCCAGGGTCTCGATGACCCGTTCTTCCCCGGAGCATTCCTCGCGTGCGTGGTAAAGCACGCGTTCGCGGTCGCGGCGCAGGACGGGCCCGACCCGGTATCCGGTCAGCCGCGGGGCCTCGGTGACCATGCGGCTAACGGGCGTCTTCGGGACGGGTGGCGGGGCCGCTGCCCGTGTGAGGGACGCTCATTCGCGTGACGATGCGGGCCCGAAGATGCGTTCGAACGTCGCCGCATAATCCTCGCGGGCCGTGTCGCGCAGGGGCTCGCCGTGTCCGCAAAGTGCATGCCGGAAGTCCCGTTCGATCAGGCGATCGAAATCCTCGGCACCGGGTTCGGCGTTCTGCAGCCAGAGTGGTCCGATGTTGGCCGGGGTGAAGAATCCCATTTCACGCATGCGCTCGCGGGAATCGTCGGAGAAGAACGTGTCGGGAGCCGTCCAGTTCTGCAGTGCATCGCAGGCCACCAGGATGCCCCCGTCGCGGTGCAGGTGCAGGATGGCTTCGGGGATCCGGGTGGTCCGGAAGGTGAACAGGTCGGCATCGGACACCGGCAGGGCCCCGTCCGGGTCCAGCGGGTGGTCGGCCGCCAGGCCGGTTTCGTGCGTCATCTCCGGCAGGGCCCAGTAACGTGCGCCGTACTGCTGCACGTAGAACGGGTCGTCCCGACCGTGCAATGCCCCCAAGCGGACCACGTCGGTGACCCTCCCGAGCTTCTCCAGTGCCGCCAGTCCCTCGCTGTCCAGACGCACGCTGTTGACCACGATCAGGCGGTCTTCGTCGCGGATCACGGTCATGTTGCGGCTGAATTTCCAGTCGGCATCCAGCAGACGGGTTTCCATGGCACCGGTGACGAAAAAGACGCCGTCATGGACTTCTTCGAGCGTGCCGTGTGGCAGGGCTGCGGGGAGTGTGCTCATGCGGGTTCCTTGCAGGCCGGGGCTGTGGTCTCAATGGTAGTCGAAGTGCCCGACATAGCGATATTCGCGGTCGTATTCCCGCAGATAGTTGTACAGGTACTGGCGCTGGGTCGGTCCGAGTCGATCGGCGCGCAGATCCTCGAGGGTTTCCGAGCCGTCGCTGGTGTCCATGCGACGCAGGTGAAACAGGGTCATGTCCTGTCCGCCAAAGAAGTCCCTGAGCCAGGCGTGTGCGGGCCGGGCGTCACTCATGTCGAACACGGCCCCGTAGAGGGCGGTGAAATGCGGATATTCGGGCAGCGATCGGGCATCGAAGCGCGGGTGGCTGCCAGGGGGGTGCTCGAACGGCGGGGCGTCTTCGACGGCGAGGGTTGGCTGGGCGCGCAGCCGGGCGATGTGTTCCCGATCGAGCCCGGCGCGTTCGGCACCGCGGATCAGGATGTTGAGGTAGCGCTGGCTGGGCAGGCAGCGATCATCCAGAAAATCCGGCCGCCCGCGATAGGCATAGGCACTTTCGCTACCCTCGGGGGTCTCCACCTCGACCACGATGCGGTCATACCCGACTCCTTTCGCCTCGACCTTGTCCAGGGCCGGCAGGCTGTCATCCGGACACTCGTGCAGGATGCCCACCACGCGGTCGCCGGGCGTTGCCGAGGGCTCGATGTTGCCCACGCCCCCCTCGTGGCGGAAGAAATGCCGGACATTGAATCGCAGCTGCCAGCCGTGGAGCACGGCGGGCCGCGAGCGTACCGGCTCCACCCCCTTGGCCCGCAGCGAGATCAGATCCAGGTTGGAGCCGAAACCGAAATACCGGAACATGGTGACCCTCCGTTTTCCACTGCGTTCGATGCCATCGCCCGCCCCGGAAGACACAAAAAAGGCCCGGCATGGCCGGGCCTTCGGGGCGGGGTCAGTCCGCCAGGCGCTTGTACTTGACCCGATGCGGCTGGTCGGCCGCGGCGCCCAGGCGCTGGTGGCGGTCTTCCTCGTACTCCTGATAGTTACCGTCGAAGAACACCACGTTGCCGTCCTCCTCGAACGCGAGGATGTGGGTGGCGATACGGTCGAGGAACCAGCGATCGTGCGAGATCACGATCGCGGAGCCGGGGAAGTCCAGCAGGGCCTCTTCCAGTGCGCGCAGGGTCTCGACGTCGAGGTCGTTGGTCGGTTCGTCCAGCAACAGGAAGTTGCCGCCGCTTTGCAGCAGCTTGGCGAGGTGCACGCGGTTGCGCTCCCCGCCGGAGAGCTCCTTCATGCGCTTCTGCTGGTCCTGGCCCTTGAAGTTGAAGCGGCCGCAATAGGCGCGTGACGGCATTTCGAAGTTGCCGACCCGGATGACGTCCTGACCGCCGGAGATCTCTTCCCACACGGTCTTTTCGTCCTCCAGCGCATCGCGGTTCTGGTCCACGTAGGCCAGCTGGACGGTCTCGCCGACGTCGATCGTGCCTTCGTCCGGTTCTTCCTGTCCGGAGATCATGCGGAACAGGGTGGTCTTGCCCACGCCGTTCGGGCCGATCACGCCGATCAGCGCACCGCGCGGCACGTTGAACGACAGGCCCTGGTAGAGCACGCGATCGCCGTAGTGCTTGGACAGGTTGTCCACCTCCAGCACCTTGTCGCCCAGACGCGGACCCGGCGGGATGTAGATCTCCTTGGTCTCGGAACGCTTCTGGTAGTCGCTGGAGGCGATCTCCTCGAAGCGCTTCAGGCGGGCCTTGCTCTTGGCGCCGCGGCCCTTGGGATTGGAACGCACCCACTCGAGCTCGGCTTCCATCGCCTTCTGCCGCGCGGCCTCGGCCTTTTCTTCCTGCTTCAGGCGCTTTTCCTTCTGCTCCAGCCACTGCGAGTAGTTGCCCTGGAACGGGATGCCCTGGCCACGGTCGAGCTCGAGGATCCAGCCGGCGACGTTGTCGAGGAAGTAGCGGTCATGGGTGACTGCGACGACGGTGCCCTGGAACTCCTGCAAAAAGCGCTCCAGCCACGCCACGGACTCGGCATCCAGGTGGTTGGTCGGCTCGTCGAGGATCAGCATGTCCGGGCTGGACAGCAGCAGCCGGCACAGCGCCACGCGGCGGCGCTCGCCGCCGGAGAGGTTGTTCACGTCGGCGTCCCACGGCGGCAGGCGCAGGGCATCGGCCGCGACCTCCAGCTTGCGGTCCAGGTTGTGACCGTCGGCGGCCTCGATCTTCGCTTCCAGTTCGGCCTGCTTCGCGGCCAGGGCGTCGAAGTCGGCATCCGGCTCGGCATAGGCCGCGTACACCTGATCCAGTTCGGTCAGGGCCTCCTTTACCGAGGCAACCCCGTCTTCCACGTTGCCGCGCACGTCCTTTTCCGGATCGAGGTGCGGTTCCTGCGGCAGGTAGCCGATCTCGATGCCCGGCTGCGGCCGCGCCTCGCCGACGATCTCCGTGTCCACGCCGGCCATGATGCGCAGCAGGGTGGACTTGCCGGCCCCGTTATAGCCCAGTACGCCGATCTTGGCGCCGGGGAAGAAGTTCAGGTTGATGTCCTTGAGGATGTACTTCTTCGGCGGGACGATCTTGCCCACGCCGTTCATCGTGTAGATGTACTGCGCCATGATGCTCCTGCGAAGCGTTTGTCGGGGTAATCAGGGCGTGCACTTTACCATTCCGGCCGGCGGGAAGCTTGGTGGTCTGCCTGCGGGCGGGGCGGTGGCTCGACAGCGCAATGACCGGACCCGAAAATGGCCCGATGATCACGTGGTGGCAGGGCCTGTTGCTGGTAGGGGCGGGGGGTGCGCTGGGCGGACTGGCGCGCTTCTGGCTCGTGCAGTGGATCGACAACCGTACCGGCGGCGGTCGGTTCCCCTGGGGGACGCTGGCGGTGAACGTCTCCGGTGCGCTGCTGATCGGCCTGGCGCTGGGCCGGGTGTCCGGGCCGGCGCTGACCTCCTGGCTCTGGTTGTTGCTGGTGGTGGGCGTGCTCGGCAGCTTCACCACGGTATCGTCGTTCAGCCTGCAGGTGGTGGGCGTGGCGGAGCGTGACGGCCTGCGCCCGGCGGTGCTCTACATCCTGCTGACGCTGGCCGGCGGGCTGATGCTGGTTTCCCTGGGCTATGGTCTGGCTCGCACGGCGGGCGGGGCGGCATGACGGGGTATGACGTCCGCCTGTCCGCGTTCGTCGCGCTGGGGGCCGCGCTGGGCAGCATGGCGCGTTACGGCCTGTCGTGGACCGGGCTGCACCTGGTGGGCACCGGGTTCCCCTGGGATACGCTCGCGGTGAACATCGCCGGGTCCTGGCTGATCGGGCTGTATGCGGTGATCAGTGCGCCGGAGGGCTGTCGCCCGGCCGACCCGGTGACGCGGCAGTTCGTGCTGGCCGGGTTCTGTGGCGGGTTCACCACCTTCTCGGTGTTCAGTCTGGAAAGCCTGTGGTTGATGCAGTCGGGCAATCCGGGTCGTGCCGCGTTGTACGTGGCCGTGTCGCTGGTGCTGTGGATCGCGGGGGGCTGGCTGGGCAGCCGCATGGGGCGGCACTGGAACGCGGCCGCGGAACGGCGGGAACGCTGAGCCCCGGTGGGTGAGGCCCGTTCGGCGGGCAACCCCGTTCCGGGGCCCGCGGCGTGGCCCGGTCAACGGGCAGGCGGGAGGGGCGGGGGCTCGATGCCGGTACGGGTCGGCCCTCCGTGTTCGATCCAGCCGTGGAGCATGCGCGGGGTGGTGGTGCCGGCCGCGCAGCGCCCTGCATGGTCGATCACGATGGCCCCGCCGTAGCCGCCGATCCGTTCGTGCAGGTGCTGCAGGCTTTTGGTCAGGGCCTCGCGGGCGTCGAGACCCAGGTAGCGGATGCGGTCGGCCAGGTCCCTGGCGAAGACGCTGCGCAGGAAATCCTCGCCGTGCCCGGTGGCGGAGATGGCGGCGGTGGCATCGTCTGCGTACGAGCCCGCGCCGGGGATGGGCGAGTCGCCGACCCGGCCCGGGCGCTGGCCGGTCATCCCGCCGGTGGAGGTGGCCGCGGCCAGATGGCCGTGGCGATCGCGCGCGACCGCGCCGATGGTTCCGGGCGCGGGCTCGTCATGATCCAGCGTGACCCGGCCCTGGCGCAGGGCACGCTCCAGCTGTTCCCGCCGCTGCGGGGTGA
Source organism: Thioalkalivibrio sp. ALE23 (assembly GCF_000378545.1). Classification (NCBI taxonomy): domain Bacteria; kingdom Pseudomonadati; phylum Pseudomonadota; class Gammaproteobacteria; order Chromatiales; family Ectothiorhodospiraceae; genus Thioalkalivibrio; species Thioalkalivibrio sp. ALE23. Next base: position 164,689 of record NZ_KB900034.1, read on the forward strand.
TCAGGGTGTCTTCGTCCACCTGCGGCATCCCGATCTCGCGGGCGAAGGCGGCGGCGCCGTCCGCGACCAGCAGCACGTGTTCCCCGTCTTCAAGGATCGCCCGCGCCAGGCGGACCGGGTTGGCGATGCCCCGGACCGCCGCGACGGCCCCCGCAGCGAGAGCCGCGCCATCCATGATTGCGGCGTCCAGTTCCACCGTGGCGTCGCGGGTCAGGGCGGCGCCGGTGCCGGCGTTGAACAGGGGGTCGTCCTCGAGCCGCGCCGCGCAGTACTCCACGGTATCCAGGGCGCGTTCTCCCCGCGCCAGGCGCTCGCGGCCGGCATCCAGGATCGCGTGCAGCGCGGCGTGATACGCCTCGGCGGCCGCCGCGTCCTGCGCCTCGCGCAGCTCCCCGGCGCCGCCGTGGATCATCAGCGAGAAGTCCCCGGATGTCATCGCTTCTCCTCGATCGGGCCGTAGTGACTAACGGATGGATAACGCCAGGCTGACCGGAAGTATGGCATTGATCCGAGGTCTGTGGCGGAATGCCAAAAATTCCGACTGGATCACAAGATCTGTTCGTCTGCCAATCACGGACGGGGCGTGTCCCGGACAGTGAAGAAAGGATCGAATCAATGCACGCTGCCGCGTTCTTCAGCGGGACTGAGCGGGTGTCTCCCCGGGCCAGAGTCCTGCTCCTGTCGCTGCTGGGCATCAGCCTGTGCGTACCGGTTCACGCTCAGGTGGAGCCGGATGCAGGCACTCTCCTGCGCGACCGCCCGGAGGTGCCGCGGGAGCCGGAACGCATGCCCGAGCGCGAGGCGTTACCGGAGCCGATGGAGGAGACCGATGTTCGCATCGAGCTCGAGCGGGTGGTCTTCGAGGGCTACGAGCCGCTGGCCGAAGAACCGGAGCTGCAGGCGCTGGTGGCCGATCGGCTGGGCGAGGAGCTGGGTTTCAACGGCCTGCAGCAGCTGGCGGAGCGGGTGACCCGCCATCTGCGCGAGCAGGGGTACATCCTTTCCTTTGCCTACCTGCCGGAGCAGGACGTGAGCGACGGCGAGGTCGTGATCCGTATCCGCACCGGGGAGCTGGAGGACGCCGGTTCCTGGGAACACATCCTCGAGGACAAGGATGTGCGTCTGAGCGACGAGCGGGTCGTCGGCATGCTCAATCACCAGCTCGGTCCGGAGCAGGAAGCGCTGGTGCAGGCCGCGCAGCTGGAGCGGACCCTGTTGCTGTTCAACGACCTCGCCGGCATTCGCGCCAGCTCCAGTCTGCGGGCCGGGCGAGAGCCGGGCACCACGCGGATGGACATCGACTTTCGCGAGGAGGATCGCTACACCGGCACGCTGTGGGCGGACAACTACGGCAATCGTTACACCGGCGAGGAGCGGCTCAACGCCCGCGGTGCGATCAACAATCTCAGCGGCCGCGGGGACCGGCTCACCGGCATGGTGTCTGCCGCCCGCTGGATGACCAACCTGGATGTCCAGTACACCACCCCGCTGGGCTACAGCGGCCTGAGCGGGCACCTGGAGCTGGGGTATCTCGACTACGAGCTCGGCCGCGAGCTCTCCGATCTCGATTACGAGGGCGATGCATTGACCGCGGGGGCGGGGCTGTCCTACCCCCTGATCCGCTCCCGCCTGCGCAACTTGTCGCTGGAAGGCAGTTACCAGTATCGCGAACTGGACGACGAGCAGGCCGGCGACAACGTTCGCGACCGGGTCTACCACACCGGCACCCTCGCGCTGGACGGAGACTGGCTGGACGACATCGGCAACGGGGGTCTGGTCAACTACCGGCTGGCGGCCACCGTGGGCGATCTGGACCGGTCCGGCAACGCCTTCGACCGTGAACTTGACCGCCAGACGGCGAGAACCCACGGCAGCTTCCGCAAGCTCAACCTGGAGGCCCTGCGGCTGCAGCGGATCACGGATGATTTCAGCCTGCTGGTGCGCGCCTCCGGGCAGTACAGTTTCGACAACCTGGATTCCGCCGAGCAGTTCAGCGCGGGCGGGCCCCACGGCGTGCGCGCCTATCCGGCTGGCGAGATCAGCGGCGACCACGGCTGGCAGGCCACCGTGGAGGGCCGTTATGAGGCGGCCACCCTCGACGGCATCGACAGCCGTCTGCAGCTCACCGCCTTCTACGACGCCGGTGGCGTGACCCTGCGCCGCGACCGCTGGGACGGCTACACCCCGGCGAACGCCAACGAGACCAACACCCCCGTGATCCAGGGGGCCGGTGTGGGCGCCAATCTGCATCGACCGGGCGTTTATAGCCTGCGCGCCAGCGTCGCCTTCAAGGTGAATGACGACGTGGACGACCGCAGCGTGACCGGCAAGGACTCCGACGGCCGCAGTCGGGACCCCCGCTTCTGGGTCCAGGCCATGGTGTGGTTCTGAACCGGAGCGACCCCGCAACCACGCTCGACCCTCGAAAACGCGTTACGAGAACCCTGGTGACCGCCATGAACGACCGCAAGAACCGCATCCGTCCCGCTTCCCTGAACCACACCTACCGCCTGGTGTGGAGCGAGAAGAGCCAGAGCTTTGTGGCCGTGGCCGAGATCACCCCCGGGCGGGGCAAGGCCGGGCGTACGGTTACCGGTGCCGTCGCGGGTCTGATGCTCCTGGCCTCCTCCGCCGCTTGGGCGGTGGACCCCGGGGCATTACCCGACGGGGAGAGCCTGACCCATGGCGATGCCACCTTCACCCGTGACGGCGACGAGCTGATCATCGAGCAGGGCAGTGAGCGGATCATCACCGAGTGGGAGCGTTTCAACATCGGCGAGGATGCCGGGGTGCGCTTCGATCAGCCCGGCAGTGACAGCGCCGCGCTCAACCGCATTCTCGACGAAAATCCCAGCCAGATCCTGGGTCGGCTCGAGGCCAACGGCCAGATCTTTCTGACCAACCCGGCGGGTATTACCTTCGGCGAGGGTGCGCAGGTGAACGTGGGCAGCCTGGTCGCCTCCACCCTGGAGATCAGCGATGAGGATTTTCTCGACGGGCGGCTGAACTTCGAAAACCGCGGGAGCAGTGACGGCCGGATCAAGAACCGGGGCGAGATCGAGGCGGCCGGCGGCGTGGTGGCGCTGATTGCCAACGAGGTGAGCAACCAGGGCGAGATCCGCAACGACGGCGGCGACGTGGCGCTGGCCGCCGGGGACGAGGTCACCCTCGACTTCGACGGGGACGGCCTGACCACCGTGACCGTCGAACGTGGCGTGCTGGATGCCCTGGTCGAGAACGGCGAACTGATCCGGGCCGACGGCGGGCAGGTGGTCATGACCACCCAGGCGAAAAACGCCATCTACCGCAACCTGGTCAACAACGAAGGCACCGTCCGGGCGCGCACCCTCGAGGAGGGTGAAGACGGGCGGATCATGCTCAGTGGCGGCATGGAGGAAGGCGAGGTCCGCGCCGGAGGCACCCTGGACGCCAGTGCTCCGGACGGTGGCGACGGCGGCCGCATCGAGACCTCGGCCGCGCAGGTGGACATCGACCCCGATATCGAAGTCACCACCCACGCCGAACAGGGCCAGACCGGCGAATGGGTGATCGACCCCACCGACGTGTACATCGTCGAAGGCGACGAGGACGGTGGCCAGCTGAACGACGATTCACTGGCCGACGGAGTGACCACCGTCCACAACAACACCCTGGAGAGCGCGCTGGAAACCACCAGCGTCACCATCGAGACCCCGGAAGAAGGGGGCGAGGGGGCCGGGGATATCTTCGTCGACGCCGACGTGGCGTGGAGTGAAAACACCCTCACCCTCTCCGCCTACCGCGACATCGAGATCAACCGCCACCTGGATGCCAGCGCCGGCGGTCATCTGACCCTGGAATACGCGCAGGGAGACGCCGAGGGAGACTACCGCGTGAACATGGCGGGGGGCTATGTCGATACCACCGACGAGGGACGCGACTACGCGGGCCGGATCTCCCTGGACGGGGCGTCCACCTTCCGTACCCGGTACGCCGATGATGCCGAGATCGAACACAACGTCATCACCGACGCCAGCGAACTGGACCCGGTGCGCGATGAACTGGACGCCGACCATGTGCTGGGCGGAGACGTCGATCTGGACGGTTTTTCGGCAAACGCAGGCTGGGAGCCGGTGGGCGACGAGGAAAGCCCTTTTACGGGCGGTTTTGACGGCCTGGGCAACTCGATCGGCAACCTGACCATCGACCGCCCGGACGAGGATGAAGTGGGGCTGTTCGGTCATGCCGAGAACGCCTCCTTCCGGCACCTGCAGCTGCAAGATATCGACGTCACGGGGAAGGAAAGCACCGGGGGGCTGGTCGGTTACTGGAGCGTTACGGACAGCGCCTTCATGGAAGGGGTTCAGATATCCGGTGGAGTGACCGGGAAGGATAATTCCCTGGGTGGCCTCATTGGGAGGGCGGAAACGAATGGAGGTGAGGAAGGCGCGGAGCTGGCCATTGCGCGGATCCACATTGATGCCGTTGTCCATAACGATGGAACCGTCGGGGATTTGAGTGGGGCCTCCACCGGTGGCCTGGCCGGGAGTGTGCGTGTCGGGAGTGCAAATTCGAATGCAGATGAATATGACCAGCTGGCCATAACCCGTTCGCTGGTTACAGGGAGCGTGACCAGCAGCACGCATTACGCGGTAGGAGGCCTGGTCGGGGAATTGGCGAACCTCGGTAAAGGACTCCGAATGGATGAGGTGCAAACATCCACCAAGGTGACGGGAACCGGCCGCCTGGGTGGAATTGTTGGCGAGTTCATCGTTATGAATGAAGCAGAAGCCGAGCTTGCCGGTTTGCGGGCCTCGGGGGATGTTGTTTACGAGGAAGGCGACCAGGGTGAGGGCGAATATATTGGGGGCCTCTTTGGGGAGGTCTGGCTTCCAGGCAAAGAAGGGAGCTCCTTAACGCTTGAAAACGCCCATGCCTCGGGCAATGTGTCGGGAATAGAGCAGGTAGGCGGGCTCGTCGGTAAGTGGGGCAGCGATGGCTCGGGATCTTTTGATGCCGAGATGGATTCGGCATTGAAGAACGTCTATGCGACGGGAACGGTCTCCGGTGAGGAGTCGGTCGGGGGCTTGATCGGGCAGGTCGAAGGTGAAGCTTCAGAGGACTCGTTCCAGGTCACGCTCGAAAACGCCTACGCCACCGGGGCGGTAGAGGCTGACGCCGCCGGGGGCGGCCTGCTGGGGCGGGTGAATCTTCTGGACGGCAGTGGCGCGGTCCATCTGGAGAACGTCTACGCCTCCAACACAGTGAATGGCAGCCAGGATCCGGGGGGCCTCGTGGGCCGGGTGGACAATGACACTCGCTTCACGGTCTCCGGGGGCTTCTATGATCGCGAGACCAACACCGACGACGCCATGTTGGATGCGGATGTCTACGGCGCAAGCCGCGCCGAGATCCGGGGTGCCCTGGAAGGAGAAGGCGGCTGGACGGTCGAGGACGAAGCCAATGCCACGGATATCGAAGGTTACGGGCTGGGGCTGCTGCCGTACCTGTCGGACGTCACCATTCCGGAAGACGTGAACGAGTTGCCCATGGCGACCCTGTTCGAGGGTGGCTGGGGTGATGCCGAAGGGGACGGCGCCTATACCGTCGCGCGGGCGGATCAACTGCAGAACATCAA
>NZ_KB900034.1:171255-333552 GCF_000378545.1 Thioalkalivibrio sp. ALE23
GTCGGTGCCCTGGCGGGGGTGGCCGAGGGCGATACCCGCATCGAGGATGTCTTTGCTTCCGGCAGCGTGGCCGGCGGGGACGACGTGGGCGGCCTTGTGGGTGTGGCCCGGGGCTCCACCGATCTCGAGCGCGTGCACGCCACCACGGAAGTGACGGGCGATGGGAACACCGGCGGCCTCCTGGGACGGGCCGCCGACGAGGTCTCGATCCGGGATGCCTATGCCTCGAACACCGTGAACGGTGGCACGCATACCGGCGGTGTGGCGGGTGCCACTGGCGGAGACGTTGTCGTGGATAACGTGTTCTATGACGCCGAAACCAATGTCGGTGAAATGGATGACGACCATCGGGGTGTCAGCCGGCAGGCTATCCGCCGGGCCCTGGAAGACGTGGGTGGCTGGGACGGTCAGGACTACGACGGCGATGGCGCCGAATGGGAGGGGTATCGTGCGGGCTCGCTACCATCGTTGAGTGCTGTCGATGATGATGACTATGCCATGTCACTGCCGATGGCCACACTGTTTGGCGGAGGCTTTGGCGGCACCGAACATGGCGACGAGACGGCGTACGAGATCGCCCGTACGGATCATCTGCGCAACATCCACGAAGTAGTCGGTGACGGGTATGCGTTCGAATTGGCGAATGACCTGGATCTCGCCGATGAGGCCAACTGGGATCCGATCGGTGACTCCGACGCGCCGTTTGTGGGCCGGTTTGATGGCCAGGGGTATGCGATCCGGAACCTGACCATTGACCGGCCCGACCCGTATGACCTGAAGGCCGGTGGCCTGTTCGGGGTGGCCCTCAACGCCATCCTGCGAGATCTCGTGCTGGAAGGCGTTGATGTCGTTGGAGACTGGCGCGTGGGCGCGCTGGTGGGACGTGCTCGCGCCAGGGACGGAGGCACGATGACGATCTCCGATGTGGTCGTATCCGGAGAGGTGGCAGGCGAGGAGATGATCGGCGGGCTCGTTGGTGAGACCGCTGCGGGCAAGGGCAATGAAGAAGGCGCCAGCGTTGAGTTCGTGAACGTGGAATCGGACGTGAACGTCACCGGTAGTAGTGGCCACGTCGGCGGTTTGCTGGGCATCGTGATTGGTGACGGTGAGGGTGAACAGTCCATTACGGTTACGGATGCCACTGTCAACGGGGACGTCGAGGGGGTATTCTCGAATATCGGGGGCCTCATCGGCGGCATTCATGCGAACGACGCCGGCAACATGATCGCCATCGAGAAAGCACAGGCCTCGGGACAGGTCGCGGGACGTAGCAAGATTGGTGGCCTGGTGGGCCAGGCAAACAATACGGTCGTCAAACATTCCTATGCGAACGGCCCGGTTACGGCGGGGGCCTCGGCCATCGCCGGCGGGCTGATCGGAACGGCCACGGACACCAACCTCACGGAAGTCTACGCCACCGGCTCGGTGGAAGCGGGGGACGACGCCATTGCCGGCGGTCTGCTGGGTGTCATGGAAGATTCCGGCATCGATCGGGCCTACGCCACCGGTGCCGTGACGGTGGGTGATGGCACGGACGCGCATGCCGGAGGTTTCGTGGGTCGTCTCGCCGGGGGTGCCGCTGTGAGTGAAGCCTACTCCGCCGGGCGTGTGGAGGCTGGCGAGGAGGCCGGTATCGGCGGTTTCGCCGGCGATGAGGCCGGCGACGGAAATGATGTCGAGCACAGCTACTGGGACACCGACGCCTCCGGGGTAACCGAGGACGAGGACAGCAGTGGCATCGCCAACGGCCGCAGCACCGAAGCGTTGCAGGACCGGGATACCTTTACCGAGTGGTCGCTCAGCTCCGAGGCCGGCGACGACACCGCCTGGCGGCTGTACGACGGCGCGGCCCGACCGCTGCTGCGGGCCTTCTTCAAGGACGAGGCGGTCATCGAATTTGCCCCCGAGGAAGGCCGGGAGTACGACGGCAGTGCCGTGGTGGAACTGGGGGAAGAGACCCCGTGGAGCGTGGCCGAGGGCGTGGACGAAGGCCTGATCTCGGTCGAGGCGCTGGAGTTGATCCTCGCGGGTGCCGACGCGGGTGAGCGGGATGTGCAGCGCATTCTGGGCGTTGCCTCCCCGCAGCAGGGCTACGACCTGAATATCCAGGGGCTGGAACAGTATCGGGTTGACCCTCGCAGCGTGACCCTGGCGGGTGATTTCGCCGTTGAGGACAAGATCTACGATAGCGCTACTGACGCCCCCGTGGCCGGGCCCGATGGGCTGACACTGGAGAACCTGGTAGCCGGGGAAGATCTCGAGTTGACGGAGCTGGCGGCGGCGTTCGCGAACGCCGACGTCGGAGACAATATCGAAGTGAGCCTGACCGACGGAACGCTGGCGGACGGTGACAATGGTGCCGCCGCCAATTACCGCCTGACCCTGGATGGCGCCCCGACCACTACGGCGACCATCGACCCGCGTGAGCTGACCCTTGGCGGTGAGTTCAGCGTCGAGGATCGGGAGTATGACGGCAGTGTGGAAGCGACGCTGTCCGGCACCGAAGGTTTGACCCTCGAGAATCTGGTAAACGGGGAGGACCTCGCGCTGACGGATCTGGCGGCGGCGTTTGCCGACGCCAATGCCGGTGAGGCCATCACGGTGAACCTCACCGAGGCCGCGCTGGCCGACGGAGACGAAGGCCTGGCCAGCAACTACACCCTGTTAACCACCGACTGGCCGACCACCACGGCGAGTATTGATCCGCGTACCGTGACGCTGGGTGGTGACTTCGGCGCCGAGGACAAGGTCTACGACGGTAGTGCGGAAGCGACGCTGACCGGGGCGGGTGGGCTGACCCTCGAGAGCCTGGTGGACGGGGAAGATCTCGAGTTGACGGATCTGGCGGCGGCCTTCGCGGACGCCGGTGTCGGCGAAGGCATCACGGTGAATCTTGTCGACGGGTCTCTGGCTGACGGCGCCAGCGGTGACGCCGGAAACTACCGCCTGAGTCTGGAGGATGCACCCGTGACCACGGCGACCATTGACCCGCGTGAGCTGACGCTGGGTGGTGAATTCAGCGCCGAGGATAAGGCCTACGATGGCACGGACGTTGCCACCATCGACACCACCGACCTCAGCCTCAACAACCTGGTTGAGGGCGAAGCGCTGAATCTGGAGAGCCTGACGGCGTCTTTCGAGCAATCGGATGTGGGTGAGAATCTGGCCGTCAGTCTCAGCGGCGAGGGGCTCGCGGACGGAGAGGGCGGCAGTGCTGACAACTACATCCTGAGTCTGGATGGCGCGCCGACGACCACGGCGACCATTGATCCGCGTGCCGTGGCGCTGGGTGGTGACTTCGGCGCCGAGGACAAGCTCTACGACGGCCGCGCGGAAGCGACACTGACCGGGACGGGTGGCCTGACCCTCGAGAACCTGGTGGACGGGGAAGACCTCGGGCTGGCGGATCTGGCGGCGGCGTTTGCAGGTGCGGATGCCGGAGACGACATCGAGGTGAGCCTGACCGACGGGTCCCTGACTGACGGCGCCAACGGTGACGCCGCAAACTACCGCCTGAGTCTGGACGGTGCGCCGACCACCACGGCGACCATTGACCCGCGTGAGCTGACGCTGGGTGGCGAGTTCAGCGCCGAGGACAAGGTCTACGACGGCAGTGCGGAAGCGACGCTGACCGGGTCGGGAGATCTGACCCTCGAGAACCTGGTGGCCGGAGAAGATCTGGCGTTGACGGATCTGGCGGCGGCGTTTGCCGGTGCGGATGCCGGAGACGACATCGAGGTGAACCTGACCGACGGGTCCCTGACTGACGGCGCCAACGGTGACGCCGCAAACTACCGCCTGGGCCTGGACGGTGCGCCGACCACCACGGCGACGATTGATCCGCGCACCGTGACGCTGGGTGGCGAGTTCAGCGTCGAGGACAGGGAGTACGACGGTACGACCGAAGCGGCCCTCGACGAGACCGAAGGCCTGATCCTCGAGAACCTGGTGGATGGGGAGGACCTGGGCCTGACGGCATTGAAGGCGGCGTTTGCCGACGCCAATGCTGGCGAGGCCATCACGGTGAACCTCACCGAGGCTGTGCTGGCCGACGGAGATGAAGGTCTGGCCAGCAACTACACCTTGTTGACCACGGACTGGCCGACCACCACGGCGACCATTGATCCGCGTACCGTGACGCCGGGTGGCGACTTCGGCGCCGAGGACAAGGTCTACGACGGTAGTGCGGAAGCGACGCTGACCGGGACGGGAGATCTGACCCTCGAGAACCTGGTGGCCGGAGAAGATCTGGCGTTGACGGATCTGGCGGCGGCGTTTGCCGGTGCGGATGCCGGAGACGACATCGAGGTGAACCTGACCGACGGGTCCCTGACTGACGGCGCCAACGGTGACGCCGCAAACTATCGCCTGGGCCTGGACGGTGCGCCGACCACCACGGCGACCATCGACCCGCGCACCGTGACGCTGGGCGGCGAGTTCAGCGCCGAGGACCGGGAGTACGACGGTACGACCGAAGCGGCCCTTGATGAGACGGATGGCCTGAGCCTCGAGAACCTGGTTGACGGGGAGGACCTGGAGCTGACGGATCTGGCGGCGGCGTTCGCCGAAGCTGGGCCTGGCGAGGACATCGAGGTGTCGCTGACCAATGCGGAACTGGGGGATGGGCAGAACGGCGAGGCCAGTAACTACGTCCTCTCCCCCGAGGACTGGCCCATGACTCACGCGTCCATCGAGCCCGAATCCGAACCTGAGCCCGAGCAGGGGGATGTGTCAGCCGGAGATGCGGGGAGCGTGCTGCGGCGTGCGGATGATTCTGCCGGTGGTGATACGGCCATCGATAACGAAGGACGCGCGGACCCGGCTGCGCCGGACATGGCGGTGGGTCCCATCAGCGGAAGTGCCACGCTGAGCGCGCTCATGCAGAGCGAGATCCTGGTGGATGAGCGCGACCTTTCCGGCCCGGTGGAGTTGGTCGATGATGACGACAGCGAAGAAGGCCAGTGAGGGTCCGGCTGTACCTGCGGTGATGCGATCAGTGCTTCCTTAAGGGGCCGGCCCGTCGGCACGGCCCCGATCCATGTGATGGCAAAACCTCACCTCGATCACCACCTGACCCTGGCCGAGAAGCGGGCGGCGCGTGGTGTGTAATGCGCGAGGATGGAGGCTGTCGCGGGGGGGCCCGTTCCTGCCTCGGTGACCGGGAGCGAAGCTAACAGGATGTCCGGACGCTAACAAAAAAAATGTTAGCGATAGAGAATTATGTTAGCGTTGCCCGACGATGACGCTTGGAAAGGCATTTGCGCGCTACTTCGAGCAGGAGACGGGGCTGCCCGTGACCTGGGGGCGGGCTTTGCCTGCCAATCTGCCCACGTACCTGCGCCAACTGTTCGAGCTGCACGAATGCACGATTGACGGCGAGCGCGTGGTGGCGTTGCTGCTGCGCGACGAGGGCCGAATTCGAGGCACCCGCGCCTTTGTCGCGCAGATTGAGAAGGCCATGGAATTGGCGGGCGAGGCAGACTCGGCGTACTGCCTGGTGGCCGATGCATTGCCCAGCTATCTGCGACGGCGGCTGGTGGGTGTGCGGGTGCCCTTCGTGGTGGTCGGCGAGCAGATCTACTGGCCGCGCCTGGGCCATCTGATGACCAACCAGCGCTCTCAGCGGCGGGGCGCGGCACCCACGGAGCGGCTGAGCCCGGCTACGCAGGCGGTCTTCGTGGCCATGTTGCTCGGCCAGATCGCCATGCCTGCCAGCGCGACCGCGATGGCTGAGCCACTGGGCTATACCGCCATGAGTATGAGCCGTGCAATCAAGGAGCTGGAAGGCAATGGGCTGGTGCGCACCGAGCTCCATGGGCGGGAGCGCGTTGTTGAGCTCGCCGAGCCGCCGAAGGATCTATGGCAGAAGGCGCAGCCCTGGTTGCGCAGCCCGGTACGCGAGACGGTGCGGGTGATGGCGGCGGATATTGCGGAATGGTCGCTGCCGCGTGCGGGCGAGTCGGCGTTGGCTGAGTACTCCCTGCTCGGACCGCCCGCGGAGCCGGTCTATGCCCTGGCCAGCCGCGCCTGGCGGCGGCTTGGTCAGGGCCTGGAGCTGATTCCCGTGCAGGACGACGGCACTTGCCTGGTGGAGCTATGGCGCTATCCGCCGGAAGCGAGTGCGCGCGAGGGCTGTGTGGACCCGCTCTCGCTGGATCTGAGCCTGCGTGACCGCACCGACGAGCGTGTGGAGCAGGCGGTGGCGGAAATGCTGGAAGCCTTGCCATGGTGAGAGGGCTGGAATGGTTCGCCAAGCGCTTTGCCGGCTTCGAAGATTGCTACGTGCTGATCGGCGGGGCAGCGGCTTATCTGGTGCAGGAGGAAGCTGGCCTGGAGCCCCGCGCTACGCGGGATCTCGACATCGTGCTGTGCGTGGAGTCGTTGACTGCCGAGTTCGGACAGCGCATGTGGGATTTCATCGAAGAGGGGGGCTACGAGGTGCGCCAGGCGGGAGAGGCGCCGCGCACGTTCTATCGCTTCAGCAAGCCGAGCGATCCGCATTTCCCGACGATGCTCGAATTTTTCGCCCGCGAGCCGGGGCATCTTCCGCTCGTCGAGGACAGCCACCTGACGCCGGTGCCGATTGACGAGGCGGTAGTCAGCCTGTCGGCTATCCTGCTGGACTCTGACTATTACACGCTCATCCACGCCCAAAAGCGCGAGCTTCTGGGGGTGCCGGTGATCACCGAGTACGCGCTGATCCCGCTGAAGGCGCGCGCCTGGCTGGACTTGAGCAAGCGCAGGGCCGAGGGTGAGCCCATCGATTCCAGGGACGTGAAGAAGCACCGTAGCGATATCCTCCGGCTGTACCGCATGCTCGTGCCAGGCCAGACGGTTGAACTGCCCGAGACCGCGCGGCGTGATCTGCACGAGTTTCTGGATGCGCAGCGAGGGCAACTGGATGCGGGTTACCTGAAAACCCTTGATATCACCGATGAGAGCGGTGACGAGATCCTCGATCGACTGGGGCAGATGTTCGGAGTGCAGGTATGAGTGAGCAGCAGGCCGGTCAACAGTCGCAGACGGTGGCGGAAGCGCTGGTGGCTGCCGTGCGGCGCAGCGCACGTTATAACCCGGATGTGGAGAGCGCGCCGCATTGCATCCTCTGGACGGATCGCGAGCAGCAATGGCAAAGCGTGATCCCGGCACTGCAGGGCGATTTCCCGGACCTGGACCACGATCGCTTCCTGTTCCGCCGTGAGCGTCGTGTGCATCGTCTTCAAACAGGGGTGCCTTCTCTCGCGGTATGCAATCAGGCGAGACCTGGCAAGGTGGTTAGAGCACTACCTCGCCGTGGTCGTTGATGGCCACCGAGGCGTCATCGACATAGCGGAAATCCGAATCGTTCATGCGCCAGGGGCCGCGCCAGGCCTCGCCACGCGCAACTTCGACCGATTCCTCCCAGACTACCGTCGCCGCGCCATCGTCTGCCGGGGCGGGCAGCCCCCACAGGGCCAGGGCCAGTACGCAAAGCGTCCCCAGGGTCTGTCGGTATCGGGCCTGCAGCATGTGACCTCCGGTAACCGTTGTTCCGGGTCGATTCCCGTAAGACCACGTACGGCCGGGCCAGGATCCGTACCCATGTCCCGGCGGGCTGCCGGGGACAGCGGATACCCGTAACATCGGGGCCGGGTGCGTGCCGGGAGCCGCGGATGGATTTCGAAGAATATCGGCGAATGGATGCGATGGCCATGGCGGCGGCCGTCGCTGACGGGCAGACCACGGCGCGGGAACTGCTGGAGTGCGCCCTGGCTCGCACGGATGCCGTGAACCCGGAGCTCAATGCGGTGGTGGCCCGCCGCGATGCCAGAGCTCGCGAGGAGGCGGCCGGTCCGCCGGCCGGGCCGTTCGCCGGCGTTCCGTTCCTGGTGAAGGACCTGTTTCAGGAGCTGGCCGGCGAAGGCAGCGACCGGGGCTGCCGAGCGCTGCGGGATGCCGGCGCGAGTGCGGAGGTCGAAGCCGAAATTACCCGCCGCTGGCGGGCTGCGGGGCTGGTGGTGTTCGGCCGGACCAACACCCCGGAGTTCGGCGCGCGGTCGGTGACGGAGCCCGTGATCCACGGCCCGGCCCGCAACCCGTGGGATCCGGCGCTTTCGCCGGGCGGTTCCAGCGGAGGCGCGGCCGCGGCCGTGGCGGCCGGAATCGTTCCCGTGGCCGGGGCCAACGATGGCGGTGGTTCGATCCGCATCCCCGCCTCGCATTGCGGGCTGTTCGGGTTCAAGCCGGGGCGGGGGCGTACCCCGGCGGGTCCGGCGTTTTCCGAATGGATGCACGGCGCCGCGGTGCATCATGTGATCTCCCGCAGCGTGCGCGACAGCGCGGCACTGCTGGATGCCGCGCTCGGGGGCTCGCCCGCACGGCCGTTTTCCGAGGCGGTGGCGGCCGCACCCGGTTCCTTGCGGATCGGGTATGCGACCCGTTCGCCGATCGGGACGGAGGTGCATCCCGAATGCCGTGCGGCCGTGGAGGGGACGGCCCGCCTGCTGGAGGGGCTGGGTCACCATGTCGAGGAGGCGGAACCGGCGATCGACGGTCAGCAGCTGGCGCGCGACTGGCTGACCCTGTGGTTCGGCCAGGTGGCCGCGATGGTGGAGCGGGTGCGCCAGCGTACCGGTGCGGGTGCCGCGGGTTTCGAGCTCGAGACCCGGGTGATGGCGGCGCTGGGGCGGTCGCTGTCCGCGGCGGATTACGTTGCCGCGCACGAGCGCTGGAACCGGTACCGCCACGCGATGCACGACTTTCACCAGCAATACGACCTGTACCTGACGCCCACGGTCGCACGGCCGCCGCCCCGCATCGGGGAGACCGCACTGCCCGGGTGGCAGCGAACGGCCCTGGAGTTCGTACTGCGGTCGAGGACGCTCCCGCTGCTGTGGGCCTCCGGGCTGGTCGAGCGCCTGGTTCGCGACGAGCTGGGACGGGTCCCGTTCACCCAGCTGGCCAATCTGACCGGCGCCCCGGCGATGTCGGTGCCCCTGCACTGGACCCCGCACAATCTGCCCGGGGGCGTGCAGTTCGTCGCCCCGGTGACCGGCGAGGCGAGGCTGTTCAGCCTTGCCGGTCAGCTCGAGACCGCGTCTCCCTGGTTCGACCGCGTGCCGGCCTTGCCCTGACCGTGCGGGTCGAACCCGTGGCGGCGCAGGATGGTTTTCTCGATCTCGACCAGCACGAACAGGATCACGCCGAAGGCGAGGATGCGCAGCCATTCCTCGAGGCCGATGGCGGCGGTGCCGAACAGGAACTGCAGCGGCGGGGCATAGGTGAACAGGCCCTGCAGCAGGATCAGCACGGCCACCGCGATCAGCACCGCGCGGCTGCCCAGCAGCCCGGCGCGGTTGAACACCGGCTCGAGGATGTAGCGGCTGTTGAACAGGAAGAACAGCTGACCCATGACCAGGGTGTTGATCGCCACCGTGCGGGCGAAGTCGTCGGGGACCCCCTGATGCTCCAGCCACAGGAAGTGGCCGAAGGTACCGGCGACCAGCAGCACGGAGACGAAGGCCACCCGCCACAGCAGGAATCCGGACAGCAGAGGCGTACCCGGCGGTCGAGGCCGGCGCTGCATGACCCCCGGCTCGGTGGGCTCGAAGGCCAGCGCGAGGGCGAGGGTCACCGCGGTGACCATGTTGACCCACAGCACCTGCACCGGGGTCAGGGGCAGGGTCAGTCCGAGCAGGATGGCGGCGACGATGGTGAAGGCCTGGCCGCCGTTGGTGGGGAGCAGGAACAGGATGGCCTTCTTCAGGTTGTCGTAGACCGTGCGGCCTTCCTCCACCGCGTTGGCGATGGAGGCGAAGTTGTCGTCCGCCAGCACCATCTCGGAGGCCTCGCGCGAGGCCTCGGTGCCCTTGATGCCCATGGCCACGCCGACATCGGCGCGCTTGAGCGCCGGGGCGTCATTCACGCCGTCGCCGGTCATCGCGACCACCTGGCCGTTGGCCTGGATGGCGGTGACCAGGCGCAGCTTGTGTTCCGGTGTGGCGCGCGAGAACACGTCCACGTCGCGCACCTGTCGGCGCAGTTCCTCGTCGGAGGCGGCCTCGATCTGTTGCCCGTCCATCGCGCCGCCACGGGCGCGGATGCCCAGCTCGGCGGCGATGGCCTTCGCCGTCACCGCGTGGTCGCCGGTGATCATCTTGACCCGGATGCCGGCGTCGCGGCACTTGCGCACCGCCTCGATCGCCTCGTCGCGGGGCGGATCGATGATGCCGAAGATCCCCACCAGGATCAGTCGCTGGTCTTCCAGATCCGAGTCCTGCAGTGCGGTCTGGCTGGCGTCAGTGGAACGGATCGCCACCGCCAGCAGGCGCTGCCCGCCGCGCGCGATGGCGTCGATCCGTTCGCGCCAGGCACGTTCGTCCAGCGGGCGTTCACCCTCCGGCCCCAGCTCCTTGCCGCACATGGTCAACAGCTTTTCCGGGGCCCCCTTGACGAAGATGCAGCCATTGCCGTGATGGTCGTGATGCAGACTGGCCATGTATTTGTAGGCGGAGTCGAAGGGGATGACGTCGGCACGCGGGTGTTCGGCGCGATGCGACGCCGGGTCCAGTCCGGCCTTGGCCGCCAGGGTCACGAGCGCGCCTTCGGTGGGCGCCCCCTCCATGAACCACTGGCCGTCGCGATGATGGAGTTCGGCGTCGTTACACAAAAGCCCCGCATGGATCGCCCGCGACAGCACCGCGTCCTCCTGCGGGTCGATCTCGGCTTCGTCGCGCGAGAAACCGCCGTCCGGGGCATAGCCGGTGCCGGAGACCGAGGTCACGCTGGTGGTGGTCACGATGGTGCGCACCGTCATCTCGTTGCGCGTGAGGGTCCCGGTCTTGTCCGAGCAGATGGTGGTGACCGATCCCAGGGTCTCCACCGCGGGCAGGCGGCGGATGATGGCGTTGCGCATGGCCATGCGCTGCACGCCGATCGCCAGGGTGATGGTCATGATCGCCGGCAGGCCCTCGGGGATCGCGGCCACCGCCAGGCTGACCGCCGCCAGGAAGGTCTCCACCAGGGCGTAGTCCCGCACCCAGTAGCCGAAGGCGAAGGTCAGCGCCGCGAGGCCCACGATGCCGACCGACAGCCACCGCCCGAACTGCGCGATCTGAGCCAGCAGCGGGGTCGTCAGCTTTTCGACCTCGCCCAGCATGGTGGTGATGTGGCCGATCTCGGTGCGTTCGCCGGTGGCCACCACCACGCCACGGCCCTGCCCGTAGGCGACCATGGTTCCGGAGAAGGCCATGTTGCGGCGATCCCCGAGGTCCGACTTTTCCGGGCCGGGCTCGGTCTCCTTGTCCACCGGCAGGGACTCGCCGGTCAGCACGGCTTCGTCGACACGCAGGTTGTGCACGGAGAACAGGCGGAGGTCCGCCGGCACGCGGTCACCCGCGTTGAGCAGCACGATATCGCCCGGGACCAGCTCCTCGGCGGGGATGGTGCGCCGCTGGCCGTCGCGCAGCACCACCGCCTGAGGCGAGAGCATGTCGCGGATGGCATCCAGGGCCTTTTCCGCCTTGCCCTCCTGCACGAAGCCGATGATGGCGTTGATCAGGACCACCCCGAGGATCACCCAGGTGTCCAGCCAGTGATCCAGCAGCGCAGTGCCCACGGCCGCCGCGATCAGGATATAGATCAGGACATTGTGGAACTGGAGCAGGAAGCGCTTGAGCGGTCCGGTCTGCTCCGCTTCGGGCAGACGATTGGGGCCGTGTTTCTGCAGCCGCTCGCCGGCCTGATCCTGCGACAGCCCGTGGTCCGTGTGGCTCTTCAGCTCATCCGCGACGTCCCGCGCTTCGCGGGCATGCCAGTTCGAGGGCGACTGCTCCGGCTGGTCTTCCAATGCACTTCCCCTGTATGGCCCGTATCTGACCCGGCTCTCATCCTGCCGCGACGCGGGCGGGATGTCACCCGTGCCGGGCCGGCCGCGTCAGCGGAAGTGACGCACCAGTTCAAGCCCGAGGTAACCCCCGGAATCGCCACCGTCGCGGATCTGCTTGTGTCCGGTCTTCACGACCATGTCGAGGCCGGGGCGGACCTCGCGCATCTGCAGGGCCAGTCCGCGATGGACGGCGTCGTAGTCGCGGTCCCCGTGGAACAGTACCTCCGGCCCGAGGTAGTAGCGGCTGTCGCCCAGCCGCCGCATCGCCCGGCCGCGGGTCCAGTAGGCACGGTCGGCCGGGGTGATGCTGACCCCGCCGGTGACGATCCAGCGCTCGTCGATGATGCGCCCGGCATCCATGTCCAGGACCGCGCGCAGCCGTCCGCCGACCACGTCGCTGTCATCGGGCTCGGGGTCCAGTCGGGTGTGGTACCAGGCCGCCCCGACATAGGTACTGAGCCAGCCATCCTGTACCGGGAACTGGTAGCCCAGCGCGGCCGAGGCCCCGGTGGCCCGGCCTTTCACGGTGGTGTCGTTGTCGGGGTATTCGTACTGCGAATAGTCCACGCGATAGCGCTGCGCCCAGCCGTTGCCGAGCTCGCCGTCGTTGGGAATGATCGCCGCGGTATACGCATAGCCGCCGTCGAACAGGCCCTCCACGCCGGCCAGACCCAGCCAGTCGGCCCGTACGGGCAGGGCGAAAATGGCCAGCGGGAGGACCAGGGCAGCGGCCCCGGTCAGGCCGAGACGGCGCTGGTTTCGGCGGGTTGCGGGCATGGAGTGGCTTCCTTTTCGGTCTGGAGCTGATAGAGGTGAACCGGGCCGTCGGCGGTGGCCAGCAGGCGCGAAGGCCCGATGGTGGCCCGCAGTATGCCGGCTCCGGTCTGGTACGGGCGCGTATGGATCTCGATGGCACCGCCCGCGATCAGGGGGCGGTTGACCAGCAGGTACGGGTCGGCCCCCGGCGCGGGGTTCACGGTGACCACGCCGTAGAAGGCCTCCGTGTCGTACTGCACCGGGAACCGACAGGTACAGGCCGTCCAGTAATGCACCGCGGCCAGGTGGCGGGCGAACTCGGCCACCGGCGTTCGTGTTGCGTCGCGGCGCTCGGCCAGGCGCATCAGCGGGGTGCGGGCCTGCTCGCTGTAGCCCTGTACGTGCCACTGCAGGTCGTTGCCATGCAGGAAGGCTTCCAGGCGCTGGTGTGCCGTCTCGTCCGGTGCCTCGAAATGCAGGCCGTGGACCCGGCTGTAGTGTTCGCCGTCGGGGGCGGTCTCGGTGCGAGAGAACCGTACCCGTGCGGTCAGCGCCAGCGGGCCGCCCGGCAGATGCAGGTTGACCTCGAGCGGGGTGTCCTCGTCGGTGCCCGGGGGCAGCGCCCCGTAGGCACGGCAGCCGCCGGGTGACAGGTCGTCCACGGTCAACAGACGCGGGGCCCGGTCCGGGGTGGCGACCGACATCGCCACCGGGATCGGAAAGCGGTAGTCGGCGCGACGGAAACGCTCGTTGCGCGCGGTGTAGCGGAACAATGCCACGGCGATCAGGATCAGCACGCCGGCCCACAGCACGTTGGCGATCAGGGCGTCACCCGGCAGGTGCCCGTACGCCAGGTACAGCGCGATGCCGGTCGGGATCGCGAGGGCGTTGAAGGCCAGGATGAACCATTGCGCCCGCAGCGGCTGCGGGCGATCGTTCCCCGTATGCCGGCTCTTGGGCGTGACGCGGAAGGCAAGGTGCCGGCGGAACAGCCCGAGTGTCGCGCGGGCGAAGATCGCGAAGCGGGCGAAGTTGTACTGCTCGATGATGGTCGTGCGACCGTACCCGCGGGTCAGTTCCTCGAAGGCCCAGAAACTCAGCAGCATGTACGGGATGAACACCATCAGAAACTGCGTCACGGTCACGCTGATGGGCAGCACGCCGGTGACCAGAACGATCGCCGGGATGGTGTAGAAGATCAGGCGCTGCCAGCCGTCAAAGTAGGTGAGCATGCTGGCGAAGTAGTTCATGCGCTGCGGCCAGGTCAGGCCCGGGTTGGTCAGCACCCGCTCCTGACGCCACACCTGCATGGCGCCCTGGCCCCAGCGCAGGCGCTGTTTGAGGAAGCCTTCCGGGTCGATGGCCGCGATGCCGAAGGCCAGCGGCTCCGCGTGATAGATCGAGCGGTAGCCCCGTTCGTGCAGCCGGATCGAGGTGTGCAGGTCCTCGGTGACCGTGCCGGTGGCGAATCCGCCGATCTCGTCCAGGCAGCGACGGCGGGCGATGGCGCAGCTGCCACAGAAAAACGCTGCATTCCAGTAGTCCTTCCCGCGCAGGATGACGCGGAAGAACAGGGACTGTTCGGTCCACAGCTGCTTGCGGTCGGGGTCCAGGCGATGCTGGTACGAATCCAGATTGTAGAAGTCCTGCGGGGTCTGGACGAAGGCCACGCCCTCGTCGGTGAAGTACCCCAGGGTGTTGGTGAGGAAGTGACGGTGCGGTGCATGGTCGGCGTCGAAGATCGCGACGAAGTCGCCCTGCGCGTGGGCCAGGGCATTGTTCAGGTTGCCGGCCTTGGCATCTTCGCGGCTTTCGCGCACGAGATAGCGACAGCCAAGGCGCTCCGCCAGGGTCTTCATCTCCGGTCGGTTGCCGTCGTCCAGCAACCAGGTCTCGTGCGGGTAATCCATGCGCACGCAGGCCAGCAGGGTGCGCCGGACAACGGCCTCGGGCTCGTTGTAGGTCGGGACGAACACGTCCACCTTGAGCCCTTCCGGCGCGGGGGGTGGCGTTCGCACGGTCAGACGCCAGTTCATGATCACGTGCATGACTATGGTCAGCACACCGTAGATCTCGGCGCCGTAGACCAGCCAGGAGAAGGTCAGGGCTTCGGGGTTGAGCGTGGTGAAACGCCAGATCAGGTAGAAGGCGGCAACCGCCAGGTAGAAAAGAATCAGACCCCGCTGCGGGAAAGTCAGCGGTTCGAATTCGCGGGAACGCGGCATGACGTGCCTCAATGCTGTCGGAAGTGCGCGACTGTTGCCCGCGAACGGCCACCCTGGTCGTCCGCCCAACCGCGGTGGATGTCCAACAGCCCTGCATCCGCCTGCCGAGGTTACTGCAATTCCCCGCAGGGAACCCTGGATTCCAGTATCCGCGCTTTACCCCCGGGGTCAATACTTCGTGGCCAACATTGCACGGAATATTTGCATGGTTCACGCGGTCTTCCTGCAAAGGCCCTGCGCCCCGTGTTTCCCGACCATCCCGTTCGACCCATGGAGGCCGTACGCATGCGCAAGAATGTACTCCCGACCCTGACCGCACTGGCCGTTGCCATCGGTCTTTCCCTCCCGGCTGCCGCCGCCGAACGCGTGACCCTGGAACACGACGGCCTGAACCTGGTGGGGCATCTCGCCGAGGGCAGCGGCGCCGCGCCGGAGGACGGCGTGGTGCTGATGCTGCACGGCACCCTGGCCCACGGGCGCATGGAGGTGATGACCGCGGTGCAGGACCTGCTGGCCGAACAGCACGGACTCAACACCCTGTCGATCAATCTCAGCTTCGGCATCGACGAGCGCGAGGGGATGTTCGAATGTGACGCCCCCGTGACCCATGGTCCCGAGGAACACATGGACGAACTGGGGGCGTGGCAGGACTGGCTGGCCGGCCAGGGCTACGGACCGGTCACCCTGATGGGGCACTCCCGCGGCGGCAATCAGATCGCGCGTTATCTGACCGAGCGGGAACCGGACAACATCGCCGGGCTGACCCTGCTGGCACCGGCCACTTTCGACGCCGATGAAACCGCGGCGCAGTTCCTCGAGCAGACCGGCACCAAGCTGGACGAGGCCCTGGAAGCCGCGCGCGAAAAGGCCGGAGCGAACGGGGGCATGCTGGAGGATCACCGCTTCCTGCAGTGCGAGGCGCTGGAGGTCGCGCCGCGGGCATTCATCGGCTACTACGAGCCCGGCCCGCAGCACGACACGCCGAGCGTGATCGACGGCATCGCGACCGAGACCCAGGTGATCATCGGCGAGGAAGACGACGTGGTGCCGGATCTGCCCGAACGCATGGCGGCGCTGGAGGATGATGGTCAAATCCGCGTGGATACGGTGCCCGGTGCCGGGCACTTCTTCCGCGATTTCTTCGCCGACGATGCCGCCGACCTGATCGCGGAGTTCGTGCGCCGCTGACCGGGGCGCAGCCCCGTGCGGCACCGGTCAGGGCGGGAACGCCATGGCCGTGTACAGCCCCAGTAACGACAGAGCGAACAGAAACGCCAGACGTCCCCATCGGGTCATGCGTCGTTCGGCCCATTCCAGCTCATGCCGGGCGATCCTTTGCGCCCGGCGCCACCGGGCCCGCAGGCGCGGGTGGAGGCGAATCTCGCGCAGCGGACTGACCCGGGCATGCAGGCCCTGCGCTGCATGGATCAGCACATTCGCCAGGATCGCCACGTCCCCTTCCGGGACGTGACGGGCCATCCATTCGCGCAGAACCATGCCCCCCAGTGCGCCCAGGGCCAGCCCGGCCAGGACGGGCCACAGCAGGGAAACAGTCGCGAGCTCGGGGAGCGGTACCTCGGGCGAGGCCAGGGCCGTCAGTGCGGCCACTGCGGGCAGGATCAGGGACATCGCCGCAAGCAGCGCCCAGGGCAGCCAGCGCCCCGTAGGCAGCGGGCGTGTCGTCAGCGCCAGATCCTGGCGCAGGCGCCACAGGAAACGCAGCACCAGCAGGGTAGTCCCGATGGCCGCCAGGGTCAGCAGGTTGTAGACCAGTCCCGTGCCGTTCGCGGTCAGCGGCGCCTTCAGCAGGTCCTTGGCCATTGCCCCGCTGGTGAACGGCAGCCCGGCCAGGGAGAAGCCCGGCAGGGCGATCAGGCCGAGCACCGCGTAGCGGTACCGCCACGAGCGGGGGAGCTGTCCGGCGATATCCACCGCGAGAAACAGCGAACCCTTGGCCAGCCCGTGGTGCAGGGCGTACATCGCCACCGCGAACAGCAGCGGTTCGCGCATCGCGGGCAGCAGCAGCGCGAGCCCGACCCCGGTGGTCATCAGGCCCATCTGGCTGATCGACGAATAGGCCAGGATGGTCTTGGGCCGCGCCTGGAAGAGCCCCGCCAGTGCGCCCAGGAACGCCGCCGCCAGCCCCAGGGCGACCAGCACCTCGCCGAGCACGGCGTGGCCCGTGGCATCCAGCGGCAGCAGGCGCAGCCAGCCCAGCAGCCCGGCCTCGATCATGGCTCCTGAAAGCACCGCGCTGGCGGGGATCGGTGCGGCAGGATGGGCCAGTGGCAGCCAGAAGTGCACCCCGAGCATGCCGGCCTTGATGCCCAGTCCCAGCACCAGCAGCACCATCGCCGCGCCCTCGGGCCGTGCCGCAGCGATGGCCGCCAGCGTGGTCTCGCCGCCCGCCTGGTGGATGGCGAGCATAAGACCAGCGAACAGTGCGACCTCGCCGAACACCGACAGCACCAGATACAGCCGTGCGGCCATCCAGGCCTCGGTGCTGCGCTTGTGCACCACCAGGCCCCAGGCCGACAGGCTCATCAGCGAGAAGAACAGGTAGAACGACGCGGCGTCCTGCGCGAGGATCAGCCCCAGGTTGCCCGCCATCGACAGCAGGAAGAACACGAAGAAGCGCTGCCGCGCGGGATCCTCGCCGCGTTCGTGCAGCGCGTGCAGTCCGGCCGCCAGCCACAGCCCGGCAGTCAGCGCGAGGAAAACCCGGCCGATCGGGTCCAGCCCGAGCTCCACCCCGGTCAGCAGCCACGGTAGCGAGGCCTGCTTGCCCTCCGGGCCCAGCGCGGCCAGCAGCAGGGCGGGCAGCGCGGCCCAGGGCACCAGACGCAGTGGCGCGCGGCCCGGCCGCAGCGACAGCGCCGCGGCCAGCAGCAGCGGAAGCAGCGGCACCCCGAGCAGGATGAACGCGTTCATGGCGTCACCCCCGTGCCGTTGTCCATGTCACCGGCTGGCACCAGCACGTAGCCGCGTTCCACGATCAGCTCCACCCAGCCCAGCGGGCTCAGTTCCAGCCCGGCCAGCAGCCCCGGCAGCAGCGCCAGCACCGCCACGAACAGGGTCGGGAACAGCAGCATCCAGTGGGCCTCGAAGCGGGTCTTGTGCGCCGGCGGTCGGGTCACCTCCGGCTCGGCCATCCAGCCGGCGATGATGGGCGGCAGGAAGTAGGCCGCGTTGAGCAGGCTGCTCAGCGCCAGCACGCCCAGGATCCACGCCGCATCGCCCTCCAGCGCGCCCAGCCCCAGATACCACTTGGAGATAAACCCGGCCAGCGGCGGCAGCCCGATCATGCCCAGTCCGCCGACCGTAAACGCGGCCATGGTCAGCGGCATGCGCCGGCCGACCCCGCGCATCTCGCGGATCTCGTGGATGCCCAGGGTCTCGGCGAAGTTGCCGGCACAGAAGAACAGCGTGATCTTGGTCAGGCCCTGATGCACCAGATGTACCAGTCCGCCAATCACGCCCAGCGGTCCGGCGAGCGCCACGCCCAGCGCGATGTAGGAGACCTGACTGACGGTGGAGAAGGCCAGCCGCTGCTTGATGTCCTGAGCCCGGAGCGCCTGGATGGAGCCGTAGATGATGGTCAGCGCGGCCAGCACCAGCAGCACGTCGGTTAGGTGCAGGGTCGCGGCCAGCTCCAGGCCGAACACGTCGTTTAACGTGCGCACGAGACCGAACGCCCCCGCCTTGACCACCGCCACCGCGTGCAGCAGCGCACTGACCGGGGCCGGCGCGACCATGGCCCGCGGCAGCCAGGAATGCAGCGGGATCAGCGCCGCCTTCACCGCGAAGCCGGCGATCAGCGCCAGGCCGATGATCTGCAGGAGACCGTGCAGCTCGCCCGGCAGATGCTGCAGGTAGCCGCCCGACGCGAACGGCTGCGAACCCGCCAGCAGGTTCAGCGCGATCACCGCAAGCAGCAGCACCAGCCCGCTGGTGATCGTGTAGCCCAGATACAGCCGGCCCGCGCGCAGCGCCTCCGGCGTGCCGCGGTGGACCACCAGCGGCCAGGTGGCCAGGGTCAGGATCTCGTAGAAGATCACGAAGGTGATCAGGTTGCCCGACAGGGCGATGCCCACGGTCGCGCTCACGCACAGCGAGAAGAAGCCGAAGAAGCGGCTGCGCCGCGGCGACCCCTCCAGATAGCCGATCGCATACAGGGTGGTCACGAACCACAGGATCGAGGACAGGGTCGCGAACAGCAGTGACAGGGCGTCGGCCGCGAGTACGAAATCCACGCCCGGCAGCAATGTCAGCCCGAACTCGAAGGTCTCGCCCTGCTGCACCCCGAGGAGCAGCACCCCGACCAGTACGAGCTTGATCCCCGCCGCGGTCAGATTCAGCAGGGTGCGCAGCCCGTGGCGCTCTTCCGGCAGGAAGAAGATCACCAGTCCCGGTACCAGCGAGCTGGCCAGGATCGCGAGCAGGAGCAGGCCGCCGTCGGCGTTCATGACACCCCCGCCGTGTGGCCGAGCAGATGCAACAGCGGTGCCCCGGCCAGGCCCATGGCCGCCGCGCCCACGGCCAGTGCCAGCGGCATCCATTCCATGCCGGCGGAGACCGGGACGCCCGGATCACGCTCACCGCGGGCGAAAGCCGGTGCCACCATGCGCAGGATGTACGCAGTGGCCAGCAGGGAGCCCAGCGCGACCATCACCAGCCACAGCGAGGTCCAGATCTGCATGATGGCGGTGGTCTCCGCCGCGCCGTGCAGCCCCGCTTCCAGCAGCAGATACTTGGCCAGGAAGCCGCCGGTCAGCGGCAGCCCCATCAGCGAGATGCCGCCCAGGCCCAGGGCAAACACCGTGCGCCCGCGCGCCCGCAGCACCGGTCCCAGGGCATTCATCCGGTCGTGTCCCGCAGCCTTCTGGAGCGTTCCGGCGCCCATCAGCACCGCGGCCTTGGCCAGACCGTGGGCGAAGGCGAAGAACACCACCACCGGCCAGGCCGCCGGCTGCAGGATCAGGATGGGGAAGGCCAGCGCGATGTAGCCCATCTGCGCCACCGTCGAGTAGGCCGCCACGATCTTGAGTCGGGGCGCGCGCAGTGCCTGCAGCGAGCCCCAGAGGAGAGCCGCGCTGCCCAGCAGTCCCAGCAGCACGGCCAGCGCGGGGGTGCCCAGCGGCGCGAAGATCAGCAGCCACAGCCGCAGGATCAGGTAGAACATCGCCGCCACCACCATGCCCGAGAGCATGCCGCTGACCGGCGCCGGCGCGCTGGCATGCGCGGTGGCCAGCCACACGTGCAGCGGGAACACCGCGGCCTTCATCAGCAGTCCGCCCAGCATCAGCACGGCGGCCATGCGCTCGGTGGGGCCGTCTCCGGCCAGCTCGCCCAGCAGCGTCAGGTCCAGCACGCCGAACTTGCCGTACAGCAGTGCGGCCCCCAGCAGGAACGACAGCGAGCCGAGCAGGTTGATCAGCAGGTATCGCATCGCCCCGGTCACCGCGTCGGTATCGCCGGTAAGGGCCACCAGCGCCACCGCGGAGATGCTGGCGATCTCCAGGGTGATGTACAGGTTGAAGGCATCACCCGACAGCACCAGCAGGTTGAGCCCGCCCCACAGCCACAGCCACAGCGGCCAGAACTGGCGCTCTCCCGCGGTCGAGCGGATGTAGCCGCGGGCGTACAGGCTGCCGGCGAGGGCCACCAGCGCGTTCAGCAGCATCATCGCCAGCGCCAGCCCGTCGAGGTGCAGGGTGACGCCCAGGGGGGCCTCCCAGCCGCCCAGCCCGACCCGCACTGCGGGGCCATCCATTTCCGGCACGGCGTCGAGGAACAGCCCGAGGGTCGCCAGCAGCCCGAGGATCGCCAGCGGCAGACCCAGCAGCCCGATGCGCCGGGCCTGCCACGCCCAGGCGGAGGCGATCAGCGGCAGCCCCAGCGAGACCGCCGCCAGGGCCCCGGTGGCGAACACCAGGGACTCGGGCGTGGCCGCGTTCACGGGTCTTCGGGACGGTCGCCGCGGTGGGTTTTCAGCGGCCCGGGGAGCAGCACCGCATGCCCGGTCAGGCGCGCCAGATGCACGGTCAGCGCGAGGGCGAACGCGGTCGCGCTCACCGCCACCACGATCCCGGTGAGCGTCAGCGCCTGGGCCACCGGATCCGGCGGGGCATCGCTACGCGCGGCGATGCCCAGGAACACCATGAACACCCCGGAGCCCATTATGTTCACTGCCAGGATGCGCAGGATCAGGTGACGCCGGCGGATCAGTCCGTGCAGGCCCAGCGCGAACAGCGCGGCGCCGCCGAAGGGATACAGGGTTCCGGGATCCAGGGATTCGATCATGCATCCTCCCGCGGGGAGCGTCCGCCGATGAACAGGGCGACCAGGGTCAGCGCGATGGACAGGGTCGCGCCGGTCTCGATGATCAGGATCAGGGGATAGGCCAGTTCGCGCGGCCAGCTCAGCAGCGCAGGGCCGGCGAACAGCCCCCAAAGCCCGATGGCGAGGAACAGCAGCGCCCCGGCCGTCACGCCGATACGCAGCAGCCGCGGGTCCGGGTCGGGCAGCGAGTGCGGACGCGCGAGGCTCATCAGTATCCCCGCCGCGCCCAGCACCGCGCCGGCCTGAAAGGCGCCGCCCGGGGCATGGCTCCCGGCCCACAGGAGATACACCCCGGTAACGATGGCCACCGGCAGCAGCAGCCGCACCGCCCCCGGCAGGACCGGGCCCGGCGCCGGGCGGGCGGGCAGCGCGTCATGGCGCCCCAGCGACCAGGCCCCCAGCCCGGCCAGCAGGACCATGGCCAGTTCCAGCAGGGTGTCCCAGGCGCGGAAATTCAGCAGCACCGCAGTGATGCCGTGGTCCACCCCGGAGACGTCCATGTGTGCGGCCACCGCGGGCTGCAGGCCGGAGCCGTGTTCCTGCGTGGCCAGCGTTGCCATCAGCAGCAGGGCCAGGCCGACGGTCACCGCCAGCGTGATCCAGCGTCCGCGTGCCGGGGTCGGGGCACAGCTCAGCGCCACACTGCCGGCACCCGGGTCGCGGGCGTCGCGGGCCTCCGCATCCGCGTTGCCCGTGTCGGATGCCACCGGATCCGGGGGCGGGCTCGGGCCCGCGTCCCCGCGGTGCGGGTTCATGATGTGCTTCAGCCGTTCCAGCGTGACCAGCAGCAGCGCCCCGGTGATGCCGGCCCCGATGGCGGCCTCGGCCAGCGCGATGTCCGGGGCCTCGAGCCGGACCCAGGCGATCGCCAGCAGCAGGCCGAAGGTGATGAACAGCACCACCGCGCGGAACAGGTCGGTGCTCGCCAGGCAGCGCCAGGCCACGCCCAGCAGCCCGGCCAGCAGGACGATGTCGAAGGCCAGCAGTGCCGCGTTCATTCGCGCCGCTCGAACTCGCCGTGGGTCCAGGTGCGCTGGGCGACCATGTGCGCTGCGGTGGCCCCGGCGGCCAGCACCAGCACCCAGATCAGCGCCAGCTTGAGGATCATCGCCGGGCCGTCGGCCTGCAGCATCAGCCCCAGCACCACCAGACCCAGGCCGAGGTTGTCGGCCTTGGTGAGTGCGTGCAGACGGGTATAGACATCGGGAAAACGCAGCAGCCCCAGGGTGCCGGCGGCGAAGAACGCGAGCCCCGCGAGCACCAGCACGGCGGTCAGCAGATCAGCGATCATGCGTCTTCTCCGTCGGGTTATGCCCCGGGTGATGCCCCGGGTCGTGCGGCGGCTCTTCTTCTACCGGGGTTTCGTGCATCGGCGTGCCCGCCGGCTCCGGCAGCCCGTGCTGGCGCACGAACGCGACGGCCGCCACCACCGCCAGCAGGGCGAACACCAGCGCCACGTCCACCAGCGCCGACTGGTCCAGGGCAAAGCCGAGCAGTAGCAGGATGCCGACCCCCGAGGTGCCGAACAGCTGGGCAGTGAGCATCCGATCACCTGAGCCCGGGCCACGCAGCACGCGGATCAGCCCGAACAGGATGGTCAGCAGCAGGAACCCGGCGGCGGTGACCAGCAGCAGGTTCATCGGGCGCTCCCCGGAGAGTCAGGGTCGAGCCCGTAGAGCCGTGCGATGCGCCGCTCGAGTTCCATCAGCGTGGCTGCATTGTCGCTGCGGCCGTCCAGCACGTGCAGGGTCATGCGGCGGCCCTCCAGGCGGACCGCCAGGGTGCCCGGCAGCAGGCTGAGCATGGACATGAACAGGGTCAGCGGCGGTCCGTGCGGCAATTGCACGAAATACGCCTCGAAGTCCGGTTGCAGCGGCAGGCGCGGGTGTACCGCCCGCCAGGCGACATCGACCCCGCCCTGCACCGAGGTGCGCAGGAAGAAACCGAGCAGGCCGGGCAGGGCGGTCGGGTTCAGGCGCAGGGCGCGCCCCGCGGGCAGCGCGAGCACGGCCCCCCCGGTCAGCGCGATGGCGAGCCAGGCGAACGGGTGCGCCAGCGCTGCGCCCCCGGCCAGCACCGCCCACAGCGCGGCCGCGGCAAGCATCGCCAGCAGCGCACGCAGCCACCCGGGCCGGCGGGCGCGCCGTACGGGCGGGTTCGAGCTGGACTGGCGGGTGTCGTTCACGCCGTCATTGTAACGGCGCAGGGCGGCACCGCCAGAAGGTCGTCTCAGAGCCGATTACTGGCCGCAGTGAAGCCCATCAGGGAGACGTCAAAGACCAGCACCTGTTCCGACTGCAGCGGGCGGAAGCCCACGTTGAGTTCGCGGCCCCCGCGCAGTTCAGCCAGCATCTCGTCGGTCAGCTCGGTGGCCGCCACGCAGCCCTGCTGGATGCAGGTGACGAAGCCGGCATTGCGTTCTTCGCCCTCGTCGACCTGCATGACGATGCCCGGACGCAGATCCACGCCCAGCGGCAGCAGCAGTTCCATCACGTGTCGGTCGCCCTCGCGCCGCACCGTGGTCTGCAGATACGGCCCCTGCTGGCCCTGGTCCTCCACCTGCAGGGTCTGCTGCATCTGGCAGAACTCGCCGCCGTCATCCAGTTCCCAGCAAAGGCTTTCCCAGTCCTGGTGGGTGGTCACCTCCGGTTCCTGCTGTACCGGCTGCGGCGCCTGGGCCGGTGCCTGGCCCGGCGCCGGGGCCGGCTGCTGGGCCTGCTGCCCCGTGGCGATGGCGGGCGCCAGTGTCACCAGCGCGCCGAGCATCACTGCGGGGCGAACAAAGGAAAAGAACAACGAAGGATGCGAGGTCGATAACATGCAACGGCTCCTGATTGATTAAGAGGATTTTACGTCATCCAGTAAGGGGCGGCCCGGGCTCATTCCACGGCGAGGGTCATGGAGCCGGCCAGCACCAGGGCGACCAGTTCCGCCTGGCGATGGGTGTCGGTCTTCTGGAACAGGTTGCGCAGGTGGAAGGTGACGGTGGTATTCGACACGTCCATGCGCCGGGCGATGTCGGCGGTGCGCCAGCCGTCCGCCAGGGCCAGGGCGATGCGGGCCTCGGTGGGGGTCAGGTCGAACAGGCGGGCCAGGACGTCTTCCGGCAGGCGGGCGCGCCGTTCGGGGTCGGACAGGAGGATCACGGCCGCGGGTTCCTCCTCCCCGGCCTCCCGCCCGGCCTGATCGCCGCTCCCGGGCAGGGGATAGATCATGACCAGGAGTTCGCGCCGGTGGTCGTCGCTCGGCAGGCGCATGCACTCAATGGCGTCATCGGCGGCCGGGTCCTCGGCAAGGACCCGGCGCAGGGCCTCGCGCAGGCGTCGGTCGTCCTCGGAGTGTACCGGCTCCGGCGGGCGTCCTTCCTGCAAGGTCAGTGCGTCGCCGGCCATGCGCCGCGCCGCGCGGTTGGCCAGCAGCACGCGGTTGCCGTGGTCGAGCAGGACGACCCCGGGAGCGACCGGATCCAGGGCGCGCGCCGCGAACTCCAGGCTGCGGCGTCCCTGATCCCGGCTCTGGCCGAGTCCACCGAGGGTACGGCGCAGTTCGGCGAACTCGTCCTCTTTCTTCTGGCGCATGCGCCGCACCTGGCGCAGGCGGGCCTCCACGGTCGCCAGCAGCAGGTCGAAGTCCACCGGCTTGACCAGATAGTCGTCGGCGCCCGCGCGCTTGCCATCGACCACCTCGCGCGGGTCGGACAGCGCGGTGAGGAACACGAACGGGGTGTCCGCCAGTTCCGGGCCACGTTCGCGCACCGCGGCCAGCAGTTCGTAGCCATTCATGCCCGGCATGTTGATGTCGCACAGGATCAGGTCGGGGTGTACGGCGTCGATCTGCTCCAGGGCTTCGTCGCCATGGGCCGCCTCGATGGCGACATGACCCGCCTCGCTCAGTTCTTCGCAGATGTCCCGGCGCAGCAGGGCTTCATCCTCGGCGCAGAGGATGCGTGCGGCCGGGACGGCGGCATCATTCGGTGTGCTGTGGTTCATCCGGATCCTGTCCTCGCGGGAGTTCCAGCGTGAATGTAGACCCTTCCCCTTCGCGGGAACGGACGGTCAGGTCGCCGCCCTGGGTGCGCGCGAGCTGGCGGGCGATGCCCAGGCCCAGACCGATGCCGGTATGGCGGGCGGCATTGCGGGCACGGAAGAAGCGGTCGAACAGCCGCGCCTGGTCTTCCTCGGGGATGCCGATCCCGTGGTCCGTGACGTGGCAGGTGATCTTCTCCGGTTCGGCGCGCAGCTCAACCTCGATGGACGCGGTCTCGGACGAGTATTTTCCCGCATTCGACAGCAGGTTGGCGAGGATCTGCTCGACCAGCGCGCGATCGCAGCGCGCCATGACCGGTCCATCCGGGGTGACGCTCAGATGCATCGGATTGTCCGGGGTGATCTGCCGCTGGGTTTCGATCGCCTGCTCCACCAGCGGGCGCAGGTCGCAGGGACGGGTGGATGCCGATACGTGGCCGCCCTCGAGGCGTGCCGAGGTCAGCGCGTTCTCGATCAGCCGGGTCATGTGGGCGACGGTGTCGCGCAGCTGACGGTAGCGCCCCTCGCGGGTTTCGCGGTCCATGGACTCCCCGCGCCGCAGCAGGCGCTGCAGGCCCGAGTCGATGATCGCCAGCGGGGTGCGGAACTGGTGCGAGGCCATGGCCGCAAAGCTGCGGTAGAACTCGCTGACGCCGCGTTCGCGCTCCAGCGAATGCTCGAGACTGCGCGCGGCGTCCTTGTAGCTGGTGATGTCGGCCAGACGCAGCACCTGGCCACCGTCATCGGTGCGGCGCAGGGTCATCTGGACCCAGCCGCGGCCGGGGACCTCCAGATCGTACTGCGCACCGTCGTCCGCGGTGATCTCCTCCGGGTTGCCGTGTTCGGTGTCCGGTCGCGTGACGGCGCGGATGCGGTCGAGCAGGGTGTCCAGCGTCTGCCCCTCGTCCAGGGCCCCGTCCGGCAGCGGCAGCAGGCCGGCGAACTGCGGGTTGACCAGGATCAGGCGGTCATCGGAATCGAACGCGGCAAAGCCGTCGGGTGCGGTGTCGATGGCGTCCACCACGCGCCGGCGCTCGGCTTCCAGGTCGCGGGTGCGGTTGCGGACCTCGATCTCCAGCCGGTCGCGGTGTGCGGCCAGCGCCTCCTGTGCGTGGCGCCGCTGCCGCAGGGCATTCATCAGGAGGGCGGTCAGCAGGATCCCGGTGACCAGGATGCCGATCATCATCACAATGGCCTGGATCAGGCTGGCGCGGTGTTGATCCAGGCGTTCCCCCGTGCTCTCCCATTCCTCGATCATCACCGCGTTGGCGATGCGGTTGAGTGCCGACATCAGGGGCTTGAGTTCGGCATGGATCGCGTGGGCCGCCTCGACGTTGTCGGGGGCGACGTCGTCGATCATCGGCTCGATGCGCTCCAGCTGCTCGAAGGTGCCGTCCAGTGTTTCTTCCAGCCCGATGTCCTTGACGTAGCGCCGCTGTGGCCCGGCATCCAGCAGGACCAGGCGGCTGGTGAGGACGTCGTAACGCAGGCCGGGTCGGGCATCCGCGTCCCCCAGGGTCCGTCGGTGGACTTCCTCGTCCAGACGGTGACTGGCGACCTGCGCCTGGGCGGTGACCCACAGCATGTTCTCGTCCACATTGCTGCGCATGTCCTGTTCCACGTCGTGCAGGCGCATCAGCGACACCGTCAGGAAGATCGCGAAGGTAAGGACCGCGAGCACCGGCAGGACATACGTCGAGACGCGGCGCAGGCTGGGGACGGCCGAGGGATCCGGGGCATGGCCACGCTCGGGTGCGGACTCGCGGGTCGGGCGCGCGATCATCGCACCTCCAGGTGCTCCAGCTGCCAGACCCAGCGGTAGTCGTAGCGGATGTCGTCCAGCTCCGCGTGATCGTCCCGCGGGTAGACGATCCACAGCGGACCCTTGTCGCGCGGGGTCAGGGCCTCGCCATCCCGGGTATGCGCGACGACCACGTCATAGTCGTGGAAGTCCTCCATCGGGATGTCGACGATGTAGTCGTTCAGGGCCGTGGCCACCACCTCGTCACCCTCCGCACCGAGAGCCTCCAGCAGGTCGCGCATCAAAAAGCCCTCGAAGTGGTTGACCCCGTCGGTGACCACCGTGGAGGTCTCCAGTTCACGCTCCGGGAGGCGGTCCAGCATCGCCCGGTCCAGCAGGGCCCGGTCTCCGTCGTTCGCATGTTCGATGGCCCCCTCGACCCGCAGAATCACCTCGCCCTCGGGTTCGGCTCCCGGATCGAACCCCGGAGCGGAATCCCCGGGAGCCGCAGCAGTCGCACTGAAGGGCAGGGTCAGCAGCATGGCCACCAGGGCGGCAAGAAGGCCGGGCGCATGCGCGCCGGGCGGATGAATTCGGACGACGGACATGACAAACCTCCGGACGGATGGTAACCACCAGTTCGAAGGCAGTGTCGCGCGAAATCCTGCCCCATGGAAGAAGGGGGAAATCGCGCGCTGGAAACAGTGTGCCGGAACGTGGCCCGGGACACCCCCTCCGGATGGAGGGGGTGCGGCCTGCGGGGACCTTACCAGTTGCGCCGGAAGGTCAGGCCAATGGCGTGGAGATCGTCGGACGAGGCGATTTCGCCCTGGTAGCCGACGTTGAGGAAGGAATCCTCGTTGAGGCGGGCGTCCAGACCGGCGGCGACCCGCACGCGATCCCGGCTGAGGCGCGGGCCCTCGATGGTGAAGCGCGTGGACGTATCGGCCGCGAAGGCGGTGTCCATGCGGCTGGAGCGGTCGCCGTGCTCGTGCACCCAGGCGGCTTCGGCGTAGGGGGCGACCCAGCCGCCGGTGGTCTCGAACGCCTGATCGAAGCGCACGCCGGCCTGGCTTCGCAGCGAGTACTCGCTTTCGCGGTTCACATCCAGGTTGGCGGCCCCGGCTCCGGATTCCGAGAACCCGCTGCGGCGCAGGTGTTCGTAGTCCAGCCCGCCGAACGGGGTCAGTCGTGCCGTGTCCCCGACCTCGAAGGCGTACCCACCCTCGGCCCGCATGCCCACGCCGCGTGCGGAGTAATCGGCCTCGGCATTGCGCTCGACCGTGTCGACGAAGCGTTCGGTATCGATGCTGTGATAGGCCAAGCCGACGCTGCCGCGGGCGTAGAGTGCATCGCGCTGCCAACCGCCGTAAGCAGCCAGATGGTAGGAATCTACGTCGATGTCTCCGCTGGCGGAGTCGCCGCGGTTGCGGGTGTAACCCACGGCCGCGCCGAGATGGAACTCGTTCGAAACCGGGGCATCAAAGCCGATCGTCAGCCCGGTGAAGCGATAGTCGGCGCCGGTGGCGTTGGTGGTGTCGTCGATGTCACCACGACCGCCCTCGGCGTTGACCCACCAACCGCGGGAGGCGTCCGCGGCCTCGTCGAGCAGTCCGCGAGGTTGCCCGGCGGAGGCGAGCTGGAGACCGGCGAGCTGTTCCAGGCTGGCGGTTTCGCGCGGCGCCTGTGCGCCCCCGGGCCCGGGCATCCGGCCGGTGAGGCCGGCGCGGAAACGCTGGGCGCCGCGCAGCCCGATCTGCTGGGTATGGGTATGGTCCACACCCGAAAGATCGTCCAGCGCTGCCCGGGCGTTGTCCTCGTCCATCATCACGACCGCGCCGGTGATATCACTCAGGGCCTCACCGTCCACCTGCTCGTCCAGCGTGCTGGCCACCGCCCGCTGGTTGGAGGTTTGGGCGACATTGGCAAGGTCGGCGACCTGTGTGAGGGTCAGGAATACAGCGTCCTCGCCGTAATCCAGGGAGGTGGACAGGAAGGCGAAATCGTCGGTCACTTCGCCGAACTCGCCTTCCACCCCACCGTTTTCTGCGCTGAGGATGGTGTAAGTGGTTTCTGGCGCAAAGGTTGACCCGTCATCGGTGTCGTGTTCCGAGGTTACGTGGAGGGAGGCTTGCTCCTCAATGTCGATGTTGCCCCCAACCGAGACGTGATCGTTATTTACCCCTGCCTCGTCGCCACCGTCATTAACCTCGACGCGGTAGATAGAGCCATCTTCCAGAGTGAGATCGCTGAGATCGCCGTCATCTTCTATCGCAAGGCTGCCGATCGAGTTCCCCGGGGCGAGTGTTCCCTGCACGGAAACGTCCCCTCGTACCACGCCATCACCGGCAAGAACGCCTCCCGAACCCACTTCGACGCCACCACCGCTGCGCAACTCACCATTGACCACCACGGTGCCTGACGAACCATCATTTTCCGCGATGGAGGTGGTTCCACTCACATCGACTTTGCCGCCTTTGTCAATATGCAGCAGGCCAGAGCCTTGCCCGCCTCCAATTGCGCTCGACCGTCCCCCGCCTACGTTCAAGCGTCCGACGTCGTCGACGGTTGCACCGTCACCGATGAGCAACTCGCCAGTGCCGCGTTTGCCGACCGTAATACCACCAAAGCTATCCAGACTGGACTCGTTGCCTTCCAAGACCACGGAGCCCGATGAGGAGTGTTCTTCAGCTATGGTAAGTGTTCGGTTGCCGTTTATGCTGCCGTCAAAAACGCGCCCGCCGTCTTCGATCCTGAGCGTGGCTTGTCCCTCTTCCCCCACGACCGCGTCTCTAACAATCCTCCAGCGGCTGTTGTCACCGGTCACTATAACAGTGCCTTGGGAGCTTGAATCCCCTGCGCCGATACGAGCGCCAGTTTCTGCTGATGTTGTGCTATTGACGAATCCGCCATCCCGGATCTCGAGCTTCCCAATGCCTTCCTCATTAAGTCCAATAGTAATTCCCAGCGAATTTTGGAGCTCGGAGTCGTTCCCTTCTACTAGAATCCTGGCCGCTTCCTTGTCCGGGGTGTCCAGTCGGTTGCTGATGGTGGTGACGCCACTGCGGACTTCCCCGCCATCGAGTATCTCCAGGTCGGCTCGACCGCGCAGGTTCGCGCCGAAGGATGTTTCCAACCGGGAATCTTCACCGGAGACTACGACCCTGGCTGAGGATCCTTCCTCTTCCAGGTCCGTGAGGCCGAGTACCGATTCGATGTTCATTGTGGCACCGTCAAGGACGTGAAGCTCGCCATCACCGGCCACACCAATTTCGGCGCTGCCGCCAACGTCGACTTCGGAATCCTCACCCTCGATGCGAATCACACCCGATGCGCCTGGGTTACCGGCAACCTCCAGGTCGTTATCCATCGAAGCCTCGCCGCCGGAATCCACGATGAGGTCACCATCGCCGTTCCAGCCCACCGTGAGGTTGTTAGAGTCCCAACGACTCTCTGGGCCCGAAACGCGTACGGCGCCGTCTCCAAGGTCGTTGAAACCGATCCAGCCATCGGTACTGCTGACCGATCCGCCGTCCGTGATCTCCAGGTCGGCCTCCCCGGAGTTGCCGATACGCAGGCTGCCGCTGATCAGGCGGGAGTCATTGCCGTCAACGGTGATCGAGACTTTGGAGCCCTCTTGCACGGCGGCGAATGCAAGTCCGTCACTCTCTACCCGGGCGCCTTCCAGAATGTTGAGTTCCGCGTCCCCCCGGTTGCCAATGCGCAAGGTCTCGGACTCCCAGGAGGACTCGTCGCCGGTGACCGTGACGATTCCGGCACCGAACTGTTCACGACCGAGGTAGGAGTCGCCACTGGTCGCGAGTCCTCCATCTTGAATAGTCAGTTCACCGGAGCCTTCTCCCCCAACCTCGAGTTCGCCCTCAATGTCCAGAGTTGAGTCGGACCCCGCCACCGTGACTTCGCCATCCGATGCTGGCTCTCCCCCTGATTCACCCAGCTCGCCGATTACTCCGTCCCCGCCGACCATGACCGAGGCGCCGTCTTCGATCTGCATGAGGCCATCGCCATTGTCGCCACCAACGGTCATATCTCCGTCAACATCGATCTCAGAGTCTGATCCTGAGACTTCAACAAAACCATCTGCGCGTCCTGTCAGAAATCCGTCATTGCCACCAACGAGCAGGTCATTTGTCACAAAGGTTCCGCCGTCACTGACCGTCAGAGTTCCCTCACTTTGTTGACCGATGACCGCGTCGCCGGAGGTCACATTCAGGCTGCTGTCCTCACCGGTCACATTTACCGTTCCTTCCCCAGATTCCGTTGCAACACCTGCAACACGCAATCCGGTAGATCCACCGATCTCTGCTGTGCCTCCATCCTCAATGATGAGTTCGCCGGCATTGAAGGTCCCGACAGTCACTCCGAGAGCACCGGTATGGTTCCAGCTTGCATTCCCGCCAGAAACCTGGAGGCGCCCTCCGTTGGTGCCGTCGGCGATTCGCACTCGGCCGTTGGAGGTGAGGCTCCCATCCCCTTCAACCAATAATTCGCTGAAGAAGCTGTTGGAGTCGTTAATCGTCAGATTGCCGGTTACAGCTGATCCCTCGTCTACAACGGCGTTTGATTTTCCCGAATTCTCACGGCGAATGACCACTTCCGTATTGGCTTCTGGAAGGCCTTCGTCCCAGTTGTCTGCGTCAAACCAGTCACTGTTTTCTTCACCCGTCCAGGTAGTCGAGTCATTGGCACCAACACCATGTGCGCCGACCAGCAGGATGGCTGGTGCGAGCATGCCGCCTGCTAGCCACCGTCGTGATAGCGGTCCCGCATTGCGTCGAACGTGACGAAGGGCCAGGTAAATGGGGTTACGGCGAAAGGCGGTCATACGGTTACTCCTCGAGAAAGCCAGGGCTTGGGTAATGGTTCCAGTGACCCCCTGGAGGGGATGCCGGGCTTGAAGATGCCATTGGCAATCGCAGGATGCCCCCTCCAAATAGACGGGGAAGCCAAAAAAGGATGGCCGGGTGGGGAGCTAGTGGTTCGCGGAAGTTGCGTAGCGCTCGCGGAAGGCGCAGCGGCCTTCGGGGAGCCAGGCGGGGATGTCGTAGTAGCGTTCGCGGACCGGGCGCAGGACGTCCTCGTGGTAGGCGGCGTAGTCGAAGCCGTGGCCTTCGGCGACCTGCCAGGGGATGCCGCTGGCCTCGCCGGTGCGGATCTCGACGCGGTCGAAGAACGGTGCCAGTTCTTCGCGGTCGATCTCGCCACGGCGCGGGATGAACACGAAGTTCTCGCCGTCGAGGGCACGGAAATCGGTGATCAGGTCGTCCTGGCGGCCGTAGTGCGAGCCTTCGCCGAAGACCCCGAAGTAATGCCCGGAGTAATGGCTCAGCAAGGCCGAGCGCGAGTAGCTGCGGGTGAAGAAATGCCAGTCTTCCTCGGACCGGTCCGCGTCGGCGTAGGGCTCGGTCAGCGCGGCGACCTCCTCGGGCGCGAGGTAGAACACCGCACTGGCGTGGTCGCCGTGGCCGCGCAGCCAGTCCACCGGCAGGGTGGCGATGGCCAGCAGCAACAGCGCGTGCAGCAGGGCCAGCAGGCCGGAGAGCCAGACCGAGATCCGCAGGGCGCGGGTGGTGAGGAACAGCGCGGGCACCAGCAGCAGCGGGGCGAACACTGCCAGCCAGTGCAGCCCGATCCCGGCGAACGGCGAGAGCAGGGCGAACAGGCCCAGCGGGATCAGCCCGGCGGAGACGAACACCCCCAGGCGGTGTTCGCGCACCCCCTGCACCACGGCCCGGCGCTGGCGTGCGAGGAACCACAGCAGCCAGGGCGTGAACAGGTACACCAGCAGGGCGGCATAGGTCAGGGTGCCGCCGGGGTCGAAGCCGTCCCCGCCGTGGCGGTTCACCACGTTGAACATCACGTTGTACCAGCAGTTGTCCCAGTTCCAGTACAGGTTGAGGGCCACCGCCGGCAGCACGCCGAGGATGATCAGCAGCAGGCCGCGCCAGTGCTCGCGGGCGAACAGCAGGATGTGCAGGCCGATGGCCACGCCCAGCAGCACGGCGAAGTATTTCGACAGGAACGCCAGCCCCAGCGCGACCCCGCCGAGGAAGAAGGCCAGCGCCGCCACGCCCGGGCGCGGTTCCCGCAGCGCGTACCACACCAGGCCGGTGGCCAGCAGGCCGAACAGGATCAGCGGGGTGTCGGTGGCCACCAGCACGGCGATGAACAGCAGCGGCATGAACAGTGCCAGCAGCGAGACCAGGCGCGCCCGCACCGGGTCGTGCCGGTGCCACAGGGCGAGGATCAGCAGCGCCGGGGCCACGGACACCAGGATGCCGGGGATGCGGATCACCAGCGGGTGTTCGGACACTGCGGTGACCGCGCTCAGCCACCAGCCGATCATCGGCGGGTGGTCGTAGTAGCCGAGATCCGGATGGGCGGCCCATATCAGGAAATAGGCCTCGTCGCCGGTGATCGGCAGCAGCGTGGCGATCAGCGCCTTCAGCGCGATCACCGCGAGCAGCACCGCCGGGTAGTGGCGGGCGGGCCAGGGGGCGTCGGCGGGCAGGCTCACAGCCGCAGATGCCGGAACAGCGGGTCGGGGATGGCGCGGATGATCGTCATGATCACCCGCCAGAACCACGGCAGATAGGCCACCGCGCGGCCCCGGCGCAGCGCGCGCAGGATGCCGCGGGCCACGGTGTCGGGCGAGACCCAGAGCGGTCCCGAGCGGTCGAAGCCCTCGGTCATCGGGGTGTTCACGAAGCCCGGCTTGAGGGTGACCACGTCGACGCCGGCCGGTGCGAGGCGATGGCGCAGGCCCTGCAGATAGGTGGCCAGCATGCCTTTGGCGGTGCCGTAGACGTAGTTGCTCTGGCGGCCGCGGTCGCCGGCGACCGAGCCGATGGCGCCGATCACGCCATGGCCCTGCGCCTCGAAGTCGGGGGCGATGCGGGTGAGCAGGGCGACGGCGCTGGTGCCGTTGATGCGCAGCGCCTCCTGGGTGGCCTCCACCGAGTCGTGGCAGGTGGCGGGATCGGGCAGGCTGCCCCAGGCCAGCAGCGCGGCATCCACCTCGCCCAGGTGTTCGCGGGCGGCGGTCCAGGCGTTCTCGTGGGTGGCCGGGTCGGCGGGATCGGCGGCCAGGCCGCGGATGCGCTCGCCCGCCGGGTCGTCGCCGCGCACCCGCAGGTCGGCCAGCAGGCTTTCCAGCCGTTCGGCATTGCGCGCCACGCAGAACAGGTGCGCGCCATCGGCGGCCAGGCGGCGGGCGACGGCGGTGGCGATGGCGGAGGTCGCTCCGAAGATCACGACGTGGTTGAGCGGATTCATGCGGTCACCCGGCGCCAGAAGCTGGAGGAGAATTGAGGGTCGGTCAACTTAGCGAACTCGATCCATTCAGGAAACCCGGCACGGAACATCGCGCCGGACATGCGCGCGTCCTTGGCCGGGTACAGCGCCCCGTGCGCCTCGCGCACCACACGATCCAGTCGCTCGAACAGCGCATGGGTCGCCGCCCCGCGATCGGGGAAATCCAGCGCCAGGGTGGTGCCCGGGCGCGGGAACGACAGCATCCCGGCCGGCGACTGGCGGCCGAAGGTCTTGAGCACCGCGAGGAACGAGCCCTGGCCGCTGCGCGCGATCTGGCGCAGCAGCTCGGCGACGGCGTCGCGCGCGGTGCGTTCGGGGAGCACGCACTGGTACTGGTAGAAGCCCCGGCGGCCGTAGATGCGGTTCCAGTCGCGGATCCCGTCCAGCGGGAACAGCCAGCCGCGATGATGCGCCGGATGCGGACTGCGGCGCAGCGGCTGGCGGAAATACAGCTCGTTGAACGCGCGCAGGCCGGGGCCGTTGATCAGCGAGAACGGCGGGTCCACCGGCACCCGCCGCCGGGATTCGCGGAAGCGGGCGCGCGGGGGAGGGGTGACCGCGTGGCGCCCGGCGGAATAGATCCCGCGTCCGGCGGGCTGGCGGTGCCCGTCGGCCAGGCAGTCGATCCAGGCCACGGTGTAGGGCCATTCGCGGCGCGCGCGGGCATCCAGGGCCCAGAAATCGTCCAGGCTGTGAAAGCGTTCCGACCATACCGACATCCAGGCCGAGGACACCGGCACGAGCTGCAGGGTCACGGTCTCGATCAGCCCGGTCAGACCCAGCCCGCCGATGGTGGCGGCGAACCAGCGCGGGTTGTGCTCGGGGCTGGCCTCGACGCGGCCGGCATCGCTGCGGTGCAGGGTCAGGCGCTGCACGTGCGCACCGAAGCTGCCGGCGACGTGATGGTTCTTGCCGTGCACGTCGTTGGCCACCGCGCCGCCCAGGGTCACGAAGCGGGTCCCGGGGACCACCGGCGGGAACCAGCCGCGCGGCACGCTCAGTTCCAGCAGTTCGTCCAGCGTGACCCCGGCCTCGGCGGTGATTGCTCCAGTGTCGGTGTCGAACTCGACGAAGCGGTCCAGCCCGCGGGTGTGCAGCAGATGGCCGCCGGCGTTGAGGCAGCAGTCGCCGTAGGAACGCCCCATGCCGTGGGCCAGCAGCGGCCCGTCCGGCAGCCGGTCCGGGCGGAACGCCGGTGCGCTGTGCGCAGCGTGTTCCACCCGGGGAATCCGGTTCCAGCCGCTGGTCGTCATGCCGGTCTCCCGGTGCCCTTTCCGTCCTCGTCATTGCGAGGCCCCGCAGGGGCCGTGGCAATCGCCGAGGGCCGCCCGGGGTTCGGAGCGTGCGGCTGGGTCGCGAGATTGCTTCGCTGCGCTCGCAATGACGGGGTGATATGTGACGTGTTGTTGTTCGGGTCGGGCATGGAACGCCTACGCATGGTGCTCGTCCGGGAGTTCGCGGCCACGGGCTTCGGGGTTGGTGCTCAGCGCGATCAGGCCCAGCAGCACCGCGAACCACAGGGTGGTCAGGCGGATCAGCGTGGTCGCCGCCACCGCGTCCGCCGCCGGCATGTCGTGCAGCAGGAGCAGGCCGATCATTACCGCCTCGGTGCCGCCCAGCCCGCCGGGCAGGAAGCTCAGCGCCCCGGCCAGCATGGCGAGGGCGAACACGAAGGCGGCAAACGCGAATCCGGCCTCGAAGCCCATCGCATTGAGGATCCACCAGAAGGCCAGCGCCTCGGCGCTCCAGGCCACCACGCTGAGGGCCGTCGCGCCGGCGAGCAGGCCCGGTGCGTGGCAGCGCCGCGCCTGCAGCAGGATGGTGGCGGCGTGATGCAGGCCGCGCCACAGCCGCCGGCCGGGGCGGTCCGCGTGGCGTTGCAGGGCCTCCAGCGGTCGGCGTTGCGACAGCACCAGCAGGCCCGTGGCGACGGCCGCCACGCCGGCCAGGATCAGCGAGGTCCCTTGAGTCACCAGCGTGAGCCCCAGCAGCGACAGCAGCACGACCGCCACCAGATCCGACAGCCGTTCGCTGACGAACGCAGCGAAGCTGTCCGGATAGGGGACACCCCGGCGCTTGAGCAGTACGCCGCGCAGGGCCTCGCCGGCCTTGCCCGGGGTGGTGGTCAGGG
This sequence comes from Thioalkalivibrio sp. ALE23, assembly GCF_000378545.1. Lineage (NCBI taxonomy): Bacteria > Pseudomonadati > Pseudomonadota > Gammaproteobacteria > Chromatiales > Ectothiorhodospiraceae > Thioalkalivibrio > Thioalkalivibrio sp. ALE23. The sequence goes on from NZ_KB900034.1 coordinate 207,677, forward strand.
CAAAGCCGGCGAGGTAGATGTGCAGGCTGGCGGGCGCGGCGACGTGATGCGCCAGCGCCCGCAGGTACAGCTGCCAGCGGGCGAACCGCAGGCTGTAGTTGACCAGCGACAGCGACAGGGCCAGCAGCAGGCCGAACGGGCCGACCTGCACCAGCGCGTGCCAGACCTCTTCCGCACCGGCCCAGATGGCGATGCCCAGATACGCCGCGGCGGCCACGATCACCGACAGGATCAGCCCGCGCAGGCGCCAGCCGGTCAGGACCGGGTTCCCGCTCACGACAGCACCGCGAGAGTCACGCCCAGCCAGGCCACCACCGTCACCAGCAGATGGGCATCGGTGAACAGGTCGCGCGAGGTGTCGCCGCCGCGCCCGCGAAAATGCAGCAGGTACAGGTAGCGGAAGATCCCGTAGATCACGAACGGCAGGGTGTAGATCAGCTCATCGGTGCCGTGCAGGGCGATGACCTCCGGGCTGACGGTGTACAGCCCGTAGGCGATCACCGTGCAGGCCGCGCTGATGGCGATGAACTGGTCCAGCAGCGCGGTGGAATAGTCGTCCAGCACGCGCCGCGTGTCGCCCCGCGTGTCGCCCCGAGTGTCGCCCCGGCTGTCGTCCCGGGATTCGGGGGCGGGGTCCGCGGGAGCCGGGCCGGCGGTCACGGCGGTTTCCGCCAGCTCCGAGCGGCGCTTGGCGAAGCCCAGGAACAGGGTCAGCATCAGGCCGCACAGCAGCAGCCACTGCGAGGGTTCGATTCCCAGGCCCAGGGTTCCGGCCAGGATGCGCAGCATGAAGCCGCCGGCGATGCTGAAGACGTCCAGGATGACGACATGCTTGAGCGCCGCCGAATAGGCGATGTTCAGCGCCAGATAGCCCGCCAGCAGGCCGGTGACCCAGGCGCTGACCAGCAGGCCCAGGGCCAGCGCCAGCACCACCAGCACGCTCAGGATGACCCGCGCAGCCGGGATGCCGATGGCCCCGCTGGCCAGCGGGCGGCGGCACTTGGTCGGGTGCCGGCGGTCGGCTTCGACGTCGAGGATGTCGTTGAGCACGTACACCGCGCTCGCCATCGCGCAGAAGGCGAGGAAAGCGAGCGTGGCCGCCAGCAGGGTCTCGCCCTCCCAGGCATGCGCGAACACCGGTCCGAGGAACACGAACCCGTTCTTGATGTACTGGTGCGGACGCAGCAGTTTGAAAATCGGCTGGAGCATCGGTGCGTGCGGAAAGGCCGGCGGAACGGGCTGGCAGTGTAGGCAAATGCGCCGTCCGGTGCACCCGCGAAGATGGGCACGTGCCCGGTTTCGCAGTGTGCGCGGGTGCGATCGGTTACCATCCGGGACGTTTCTTCGATCAATCCGCTGTCACCGGGAGTCTGTCATGCAAGCACTGTCCGTCCTGAAGAAAACCGTGGTCCTGTCCGCCGGCCTGGGTCTGCTGCTGGCCGCCGCGCCGGGGGCCGCCGATCTGTCCGAGGGCGACGCCTTCCCCGACGTCACCCTCAACGACCAGCACGGGGAGCCGCTGGAGCTGCCCGGCGATGCGCGCGTGGTGCTGATGACCGTGGAGATGGCCCCGGCCGACATCACCAATGATGTCCTCGGGGACATGGGGCCCGAGGCGATCGAGGAGGCCGGCATCCGCTACGTAGCCGATACCCACGGCATGCCGCCGTTCGTGCTGGAGAACGTGGTCATGCCGCGCATGCAGGAGCGTCCCTATCGCACCGGTGTGACCGAGGGACCCGATGACATGGGCTTCATGCCGCATCAGCGCGATCACGTGAGCGTGGTGTTCCTGGATGGCGAGGGAACGGTGACCGGCACCGGCGCGGCCGCCAGCGAGGCCGCCCTGCGGCAGATGCTGGAGGGCGCCGGCGACTGACATGGCCTTTTTGCTGGGCCTGCTGACCGCGCTGGGGTACGGCGCGGGGGATTTTCTCGGCGGCCTGGCCTCGCGGCGGGTTTCGGCGCTGGTGGTGGCATGCTATTCGCAGCTGCTGGTCACCGCGCCGCTGCTGGTGCTGGCATTGCTGGTGGCGGGGTTGCCCGGGGAAGCGGCCCTGTTGTGGGGCGGCGGCTCCGGCGTGGCGATGGCGCTGGGCCTGCTGGCCTATTACCGCGGACTGGCCGAAGGCTACATGGGGCTGGTCGCGGCGGTGACCGGGGTGCTCTCGGCGCTGGTGCCGCTGGCGGCGGGGCTGGCCCTTGGCGAACGCCCGGGATGGTTGTCGCTGGCGGGGATCGTGGCCATCGTGGTCGCGATCGCGCTGGTGTCGGGCGGGGCCCGGGAGGCCAGTCCGCGTGACCCGGACGCGCCGGTGCGGGGGGCGGATGGCCACGGTCACCGCGGGCCGCATCCGCTGCTGGGGGTGTTCGACGGCGTGCTTGCCGGGGTCGCCTTCGGCCTGGTGTTCGTGTTCCTTGACCAGGCCAGCGAGGGGTCGGCCCTGTGGCCGGTGGTCATGGCCGGCGGCGTGGGCGGTCTGGTGCTGCTGGGCGTGATGCTGCTGCATCGCCCCGAGCGACACATGGCCCGCAGCACGCTGGTGCTGGTCGCGCTGGCGGGCCTGCTGCAGGGGCTCGCCACCCTGGCCTTCGTGGTGGCCGTACGCATCGGGCTGTTGTCGGTGATCGCGGTGGCCGGGGCCCTGTCGCCGGCGCCCACCGCACTGCTGGCGCGGTTCTTTCAGGCCGAGCGCATGAGCCGCTTGCAGCTGGCCGGGTTCGGCTTTGCGCTGGCCGGCATCGTACTGATCGTGCTGGGCGGGGCAGGGTGAGCCGGGAAGGCATGGGGGCTTCGGCAAGCGCCGTATTCGCGTGCAAGCACGCTCCCACAATCAGGCACCGGGATGACCCGCAGGAGCGCGCTCGCGCGCGAATGCAGCAATCGGAGAAGGAGAGAGGCATGGAAACGGAACTGGCGAATGAACCCCGCACCGAGCGCACGTTCGTGACGATCATCTACGTGCTGTACTTCGTTGGCTTCTTTGTCGCCATCACGGCCCTGGTCGGGGTGATCATGGCGCATGTGAAGCGCAGCGATGCGGATGCGATCAGCGAGACCCACCTGCAGTATCAGATCCGGACCTTCTGGATCGGTCTGCTGATGGCCGTGCTGGCGACCCTGACCGCGGCGATCGGGATCGGCCTGATCATCGGGCTGCTGTTCCTGGTGTGGGTGCTGGTGCGGTGCATCAAGGGCGTGATCCGCAACAGCGACGACCGGGCCATCGAGGACCCGGCCACCTGGCTCTGGTAAGCCCCGTAGTGCGGGGCTCCGGGCGGGGTCTCAGCGCTCCAGGTACTGCAGCTTGCCCTCGACGCCGTCCCACTCTTCCGCGTCTTCCGGCGGGTCCTTGCGCGCGGTGATCACCGGCCAGGTGCGCGCCAGTTCGGCATTGAGCTCGATCATGTGCACCTGATCCTCGGGCACGTCATCCTCGGGGACGATCGCCTCGGCCGGGCACTCCGGCTCGCACAGGGTGCAGTCGATGCATTCGTCGGGGTCGATGGTGAGGAAGTTGGGCCCCTCGTGGAAGCAGTCCACCGGGCAGACTTCGACGCAATCGGTGTACTTGCACCGGATGCAGTTCTCCAGAACGATGAAAGCCATTGCGCTTCTCCATTGGTCGTGTTGCGACGCCACGGCTCCTGTGTGCCGTCGCTCGGTCCGTTCGGCGTATTGTAACCGCTCCTCCCGAGCGGCCGGGAATCCCGGCTGCTGCGGCTGTTATTCCGCGACTCCCCGTTCCAGCGTGTCCTTGAGCCGGTAGAGCGCGTCCAGCGCCTCGCGCGGGGTCAGGCCGTCCGGATCGAGTTCCGCCAGGGCCCGCGCGACGTCCCGCGCCGGCTCGGGTACTTCGGGTGCCGGCGGGGCGGGTTCTTCCGGCGCCGCGGGTGCGGGCGGCTCCGGCGGGAACAGCCCCAGCTGGGGCGAGTCGCTGTCCCGGGCGCGGCTTTCCAGATCGGCCAGGTGGGTGCGGGCACGCTGCAGCACGTCGGCCGGCACCCCCGCCAGCGAGGCTACCTGCAGCCCGTAGCTCTGGTTGGCCGGCCCCTCACGGACCTGATGCAGGAACACGATGTCGTGGCCGTGTTCCACCGCGTCGGTGTGGATGTTGGCCACCGCCGGTTCGCGTTCGGCCAGCGCGGTCAGCTCGAAGTAGTGCGTGGCGAACAGGGTCAGCGCGCGGTTCTCCCGCGCCAGGCGCTCGGCACAGGCCAGCGCCAGCGCCAGGCCGTCGAAGGTGGAGGTGCCGCGCCCGATCTCGTCCATCAGCACCAGGCTGCGCTCGCCGGCGTTGTGCAGGATGCTGGCGGCCTCGGTCATCTCCACCATGAAGGTCGAGCGCCCGGAGGTCAGGTCGTCGGAGGCGCCGATGCGGGTGAAGATGCGGTCCACCGGCCCGATGCGGGCCACGTCCGCGGGCACGAAACTGCCCATGCAGGCCAGCAGCACGATCAGCGCGGTCTGGCGCATGTAGGTGGACTTGCCCCCCATATTGGGCCCGGTGATGACCAGCAGCCGGCGGCTCTCGGGATCCAGTCGGGTGTCGTTGGCCACGAACGGGGTGTCCAGGCTGGCCTCCACCACCGGGTGGCGACCCTGCTCGATGTGGACGCCGGTCTCGGGCACCAGTTCGGGGCGGCTCCAGTCGAGCCGTCGGGCGCGTTCGGCGAGGGTGGCCAGCACGTCCAGCCGGGCCACCGCGTCGGCGATCGCGCGCAGGCGGTCGGCGTGCCCCTGCAGGCCGGCGAGCAGGTCGTCGAACAGCTGGCGTTCGCGCGCCAGGGCCTGTTCCCGTGCGGACAGGATCTCGTCCTCGAAGCGCTTGAGTTCCTCGGTGGTGTAGCGCTCGGCGTTCTTCAGGGTCTGGCGGCGCATGAAGCGCCCGGGCAGCTCCTCCGATCGCGAGCGGCCCACCTCGATGTAGTAGCCGTGCACCCGGTTGTAGGCGACCTTGAGCGTGGCGATGCCGGTGGCCTCGCGTTCGCGCGCCTCCAGGTCTCGCAGGAAGCCGTCGGCGTTGTGTTCCAGATCGCGCAGGCGGTCGAGTTCGGGGTCGAAGCCGGGACGGATCAGGCCGCCGTCGGTGACCCGGATCGGCGGCTCGTCGACCAGCGCGCGGGCCAGGGTTTCGCTCAGTTCCGTCTCCGGCGCGAGTTCGTCGCGCAGGGCGGCGAGGGTGTCGGCCTCGTCTGCGGCGGGCTGCAGTGCCGCGTGCAGGCCGGGCAGGCGTTCCAGCGCCGCCTGCAGCGCGACCAGATCGCGCGGCCGTGCGGAGCCCAGGCTGATACGCGAGACGATGCGTTCGACGTCGGCCATGCCGGTCAGGGCCTCGCGCAGGCCTTGTTCGGCCGCGTGGTCCAGCAGCGTGGCGATGCCCTGCTGGCGTTCGCGCAGCAGGGCGCGGTCGGCCAGCGGCTGGTGCAGCCACTGCGAAAGCAGCCGGGCGCCCATGGGTGTGCGGCTGGTGTCCAGCAGGTCGAACAGCGAGCCGCGGCGCTCCCCGCTCAGGGTGCGGGTCAGCTCCAGGTTGCGCCGGGTCGCCGGGTCCAGCATCAGCATCTGGCCGCGGTGTTCGCGCCCGAGCCCGGTGATATGGGCAAGGTTGCCGCGATGCTGCGCCTGCACGTAGGCCAGCAGCGCGCCCGCGGCGGCCAGGCCCAGCACCAGGTCGTCGCAGCCGAAGCCGGCCAGGTCGGTGGTGCCGAAATGCCGGGTCAGGGTGCGCTGCGCGGAGATCGCGTCGAAATGCCAGTCGGCATGATGCCGCGGGGCCCAGGCCTCGATCCCGGGGATCGCCGGGGCCGGGTCGGGGACCAGGCATTCCACCGGGTCGAGACGCGCCAGTTCGGCCTCCAGTTCGGTCGCGTCGGCGACCTCCAGCACCCGGAAACGGCCGCTGGCGAACTCCAGGCTGGCGATGCCGTAGCCTTCGTTGCGGCCGCGCACGGCGGCGCTGGCGGCCGGGCACACGGCGACCATGCGATTGACCTGGCGCGCCTCCAGCAGGGCGTCTTCGGTGACCGTGCCCGGGGTCACGATGCGCACCACTTCGCGTTGCACCGGTCCCTTGTTCTCGCCCACCTGTCCGGTCTGTTCGCAGATCGCCGCGCTCTCGCCCAGCTTCAGCAGCCGCGCGAGGTAGCTCTCCAGGGTGTGCACCGGGATCCCGGCCATGGGGATCGGCTCGCCGGCCGACTCGCCGCGGCGGGTGAGGGTGATGTCCAGCAGCCCGGCGGCGCGCTCGGCGTCGTCGTAGAACAGCTCGTAGAAATCCCCCATGCGGTAGAGCAGCAGGGTCTGCGGGTACTCCGCCTTGATCCGCAGGTATTGCTGCATCATGGGGGTATGTTTTGACAGGGCGTCCGCGTCGCTCACTGGCCGTTCCTGCTGTTCGGGGGGCGTCGGTGGCCGGATTGTAACGGGTCCGGCGGGGGGTGCGGGGGGTTATGTGACGCAATCGCCGGAATGTACGGGGGCCGCGGGACTTCCCTTGCTCAAGGATAAGAGGGTGCTTATATTAGAAAACACTAAATAACAGGAAAGGAGAGCCCGCATGATTCGGAAGAACCTCGGGGAAGAATACAGCCCGATGTATTTCCTGGGCGCACTGGGGGCCGGTGGCACGGCCGTTACGTTTTTCATGTTCCTGATGTTCATGACGCCCTATGACACCCCGATCCCCACATACGAGGCCATGATGGCGCTGATGGCGGGCGAGGGCCCGCTGATCGCCGTGCTGGTGGGTGCGGCCATGGCCGGCATCCTGTTCTTCGTGGCGCTGCATCTGCGCCTGCTGGTGTGGAACATCCGCGAATACCGGCAGTTTCGCCGGACCGAGGCCTTCACCCGGCTGCGCCGTTCCAACCAGGAAGTGGCCCTGATGGCGATCCCGCTGACCCTGGCCATGACCATCAACGCCGGCTTCATCGTCGGCGCGGTGTTCGTGCCGGGGCTGTGGAACGTGGTCGAGTACCTGTTCCCGCTGGCCATGCTGGCCTTCCTGGCGGTTGGCGCCTTCGCGCTGGTGATCTATTCGCGCTTCCTGGCACGGCTGTTCACCGAGGGGGATTTCGATTTCACCGGCAACAACAACCTCAGCCAGCTGCTGGCGGTGTTCGCGTTCGCGATGATCGCCGTGGGTCTGGCGGCGCCGGGCGCGATGAGCGAGAACCTGGCGATCAACGCCGCGGGGATCTTCTTCTCGCTGACGTTTGCCGCGCTGGCGCTGGTGCTGGGGCTGGTGATGTTCGTGCTGGGCTTCAAATCGACGCTGCGCTACGGCATCGCGGAGGCGGCCAGCCCGAGCCTGTGGATCGCGATCCCGATCCTGACCCTGCTGGGCATTGCCTTCATCCGTCATCAGATGGGGCTGCACCACGGTTTTGGCGCTCCGCTGAACGAAGCGATGCTGTTCGTGTTCACCTCGCTGGTGCTGGGCGCTCAGCTGGTGTTCGGCCTGATCGGCTACGTGGTGATGAAGAAGCTGGGCTACTTCCGTGACTACATCCACGGCGAGAAGAAGAGCCCGGTCAGCTACGCGCTGATCTGCCCGGGGGTGGCCCTGGTGGTCTTCTCCTGGTTCTTCATCAATCTGGGACTGGTGTCCAACGGGGTCGTCGAGCAGTTCAGCGTGGCGTATTTCGCCCTGCTGGCCCCGGTGGTCTATCTGCAGGTGGTGACGATCGCCACGCTGTTCCGGCTGAACCGCAAGCTGCTGCGGGCGGAACCGGCGACCGAGGGCGCCTCCCAGCAGGCGTGATCGCGCCGCTCGTTCGGTGCCAGACGGGCGGTGTCCGGGGTTTCCCGGGCGCCGCCTTTTTTTGTCCGGTCAGGCGGTGGCGGCGGGGCGTTCTTCGCGGCCCTCGCGCGACCCGGTATACCGCCAGGCCTTGCGGAAGGTGGTGCGCAGGGGCGATTCGAGATGCGCGCGGGCGCGTGCCGGGGCGATGCCGTGGTCGCGGCAGAACAGGGCCAGGGCCCAGGCGAGTTCGTCGCGGCCGAGGTCGGCGTCGCGATCGGCCGACGGGCCCTTGCACGCCCCGCAGCCGTTGACCCGCACGCGGAACGCGGTGTTGGCCAGAAAGATGCCGAAGCCCATGCGCGTGGCCACCAGCTCGGCAATGGCGTCGGCATTGCCCTCGGCGGCCGGGGCGGGTTCGCGGATGCCCTCCACCCACCAGGCCGCCAGTTCCTGCGCGAAGGTGCCGACCAGGGCCTGGCGATTCCCGATCAGCTGCGGGTCGTAATGGAAGATGCGCTCGCCGCCGGTGCTGGCCGCGCCCAGCGCGATGACCGGCTGCGGTGCCAGTCCTCCGGGTTCGGCCAGGCGGGCCGCGCGCTGCTCCAGGCCCGCATGCCGGCGGACGCTGGCGAACACCTGCTCGGCCATGCCGTGCGGGCTGTCCGCCTCGCCCGGGAAGTGTTCACGGATGGGCTGCACCAGGGTCGGCGGGTCGAAGGGCCGGTCGGCGGCGGGCTGACGGTCCACCCACGCAAACACCGCGCGGATCCACTCGCGGGTGTCGACATCAAGGACCGGATCGGGCTGGAACAGGCGTGCAAGCATGGCGGGCGCGTTTCTGGAGGTGGTTGATCCATGGTATGCCATTCCGTCCCGTCGCGGCAGCCCCTGCTGCAAGCGCACCGGAATGTGTCAGACTCGGAGTCCGAATCCCCAGGGGCAAGGATGGAGACATGTTTGGCGAGGAGGACCGGCGACGGGATCGTCGCATCCCCGTGGGCGTGACCGGGGAGGCGTACTGGACCGGTTCGGGGCAGACCACGCGGGTGGAAATCCATGACCTGGCCGCCGGCGGCTGTGCGCTGATGACCGGCTTCGAGGTGGATGCCGGGGTGGGGGTGATGGTGACGGTGCCGAGCCCCGATCCGCGCATCGAGAACCTGCAGCGGCGGGGTCGGGTGCTGCGCTGTGACAGCGCGGATCCCGACCGTGAGGGCCGGCGCCGATGGCGCCTCGCGGTGGCCTTTGAAGAAGAACCCACGGGAGACGCGACACCATGACCGAATTGCGCAAGGCGGATGTCACCGGGCTGTCGGCCCTGGTCTATGACCTGGGCGAGCGGATGACTGCGCGCGGGCTGGTCATGGCCACGGTGGAATCCTGCACCGGGGGCGGGATTGCCCAGGCACTGACCGATGTGCCCGGCAGTTCCGCCTGGTTCGAGTGTGGCTGGGTGACCTACAGCAACGCGGCCAAGACCCGTCTGGTGGGCGTGGACCCGGCGTTGCTGGAGGCCCATGGCGCCGTGAGCGAAGAGGTGGCGGCCGCGATGGCCACGGGCGGCCTGACGCACAGTGGCGCCGACCTGTCCCTGTCGGTCACCGGCGTCGCCGGGCCGGCCGGCGGTTCACCGGACAAGCCGGTGGGCATGGTGTGCTTCGGCTGGCAGGCGCGCTACGGAGCCGTGCGCACCGAGACGCGGCACTTCGACGGCGAGCGTCATGAGGTGCGTCGCCAGGCCATGCTGCACGCCCTGGCCTCGCTGCTGGAGCACGAACTGGGCTGAAGCACGCTCCCGCGGAGCGGACCGCGGTGCGCGGAGGCCTACTTCGGTCCGAGCAGCAGCCAGGCGATCAGCCCCAGTAGGGGCAGGAACAGCAGGATCAGGATCCACAGGACCTTCACCACCGGGCCGGCGGGACTCTGTGCGGTCCGGACAATCGCCCAGATGATGATCAGCAGCCAGACAAGGCCCAGAATGCCGGTGATTTCAATGCCCATGCGGTGCTCCGGTAGCGGCGTGTATCGCGTCGAACGCACGGATATCACGTGCAGGGCCGGAACACCAGCCCGCCGGGGCGATGGTCTATACGTAAAAGTTACTGAAGGGTGCCGGCGGCACGGGAGGTATGGTCATGCAGAGGATTCCCGCAACGTCGGGTTCGGGTGCTCCCCCGGATCCGGGCACTCCGACGGGGCGGCCGGAAGAGTGCGACAGCGAGACCGGCGCCGAGGGCACGCCGACGGCCGCCGCCCGGAGTCCGAGCATGCACGAAGGCGTGGAGGTCTGGTGCGACTGCTGCTCCTGCGAGGCCGAGCCCTACTGGCTTGCGGTGGCTGCGGACCTGGGAATCGATCCGGACTGAGGCGTCCGAACTGCCGCGAGGGAACCATGATAAAGGGGTCAGTGACCGACCGAGGGTCCCGCGTGCCCGTCCGTCGGATGTCGGGGCAGGCGAGGGCATCGGCATGAAGATCTGGGTGGACGCGGACGCCTGTCCGGCGGTCATCAAGGAGATCCTGTTCCGGGCCGCGAAGCGCACCGGGGTGGCGATGACCCTGGTGGCCAATCAGCCGGTGCGCACGCCGCCGTCGAAGCTGATCGACTCGATCCGGGTGGGCAGTGGCTTCGACGTGGCGGATAACGAGATCGTGCGGCGGCTCGAGGCGGGTGATCTGGTGATCACCGCGGACATCCCGCTGGCGTCCGATGTGATCGAAAAGGGCGGCGAGGCGCTCAACCCGCGGGGCGAGCTCTATACCCGCGACAATATCCGCGAGCGCCTGAGCATGCGCGACTTCATGGACACTCTGCGCTCCAGCGGGGTCGACACCGGCGGGCCGGCGGCACTGGGCCCGCGCGACCGTCAGGCCTTCGGCAATGCCCTGGACCGCTGGCTGGCGCGTAACACCTAGGGCAGTTCCAGCTGGGTGTATGGTCCGTGTTCGACGATCCCGTCGTCGTCGAACTCGAAGGGCGGTCCGGGCGTCTTCGTTCCAGTGCAGAACCAGCCGAGTGTTGGAGGGCATGCGATGATGTGGAAAGTACTGGCGGTGTTCGCGGGCCTGGCGCTGGTCTGCGCCCCGGTGGCGGCCTCGGACCGCGAGGATCCGGCGGAGCTCGACGGGGTCGCTGTCGAGGAGGTGGTGGAGGAGGATGACGGCGAGGAGGACGCGCTGTCGTTCGACCAGCGTCGGGCGGTGGAGCTGCTGGGCGAAGCGAGCCGGCACTTCGACGAGCTGACCGAGCTGCCGGAAAGCCGCTGGCTGAGGCGCGATCAGCAGAGCGCCCGGGAGGACATCGACGACCTGATCGATGACGCGCTGGAGGTCATGGACGTGCCCGAGATCGTGTCCATGCGCCGCCAGTACCGGGAGCTGGAAGACCGGATCATGACCGAGCAGGAACGTCGGGCCGATCTGCGCGAGGAGCGGATGTTCGCGCCGGATACGGATGCCAGCACGCTCGCTCGGTTCACGCCCACCGAGACCCTGCGCGAGATGACCGCCCGCACCCGGGGTGACTTCGACCGCCTGATCGAGGCACGCGAGCGCAACATCGCCGCCTACGAGGAGGAACTGGAGGCGCTCAAGGGCGAGATGGCCACGGCGCTGGAAGGCGTGGGGCTGTCCATGCCGCCGGACCAGCTGGAACTGTGGATGAGCTCGGCGATCGGCGACGACGTGGTGTCCATGGCGGTGGTGTTCCGCAGCATCCGCACGCTGACGCAGCGTCTCGAGGAGCTCACCCGCGAGAGCGGAGAAAACCTCAATGTGGCCGGTCGTTACTACGGCATGGTGGTGATCCTGCATCGGCTGGTGGTGACCATGCAGGAGCGCTTTGTCGAACGGGTGGACGAGGAGATCGTGCCGCGCCTGGAGGCCTACCGCGAAGAGGCCGACGAGATCATCGCCGAGTCGCGGGAACTGATCCGCGAGGGCGGGCACCGCGACAGCCTGGAGTCCAATATCGCGGCCAACGAGCTGACCCGACAGGCGATCGACCTGTACCTGGAGGTGGTGACCGGCCAGCGCGAACAGGTGGCCGAGGCGCTGGAGATCAGCCGTTACGAGAAGCAGGTAGCGGTCAATACCTACCGGACCGTGCAGCTCAGCGCCAACGTGGCGGATCTGATCCGCGATGGCCTGGACACCTTCGAGACCCTGTCCGAGCTGCAGGTCCCGGAAACCGCGGAATTCCGCAACGACAAGATCCGCGAGGAATTCCGCCGTCTGACCGAAAGGCTGGAACGGTGAGCGGCAGGAAGACCTCCCCGACGCGCAACGCGTCCTGACCCTGTCCCGTCCCCTCAGCCTCGCGGCTGCTGGCGCACCCACAGGTGGGTGGCGCCGATCACTGCCGCCGGGACCAGCAGCAGGTTGACCACCGGCACCATCGCCAGGAGGGTCGTTCCGGCGCCGAACGCGAGGGTCTCCGGACGGCGCCGGCCCAGGCCCTTGCGGATCTCGGCAAAGGTCAACCCGTCGTTGGCCAGCGGCGGCTCCTGGAACTCCACCGCCAGAACCCAGCTGCCGAACACGAACCAGGCGAGCGAGGCCAGCAGGTTGAGGCCGGGTATCACGGTAATCAGCAGCACCGGGATGAACAGCAGCGCGTAGTAGCCGAACTTGCGCAGGGCGGTGGCCGTGGCGTGGCCCATCTCGCCCGCCAGCGAGCGCGCGGACTGGCGCGGTTCGTGGCCGAGGCCCCGGGCGGTGCGGTAGGCCAGCGGTCCGGAGAAAGGGCTGGCGATGATCGCGGCCAGGGCCACCGCGGAGACCCCGAAGCCCACCAGCAGGGTCAGCACGAACAGCGGCCAGAGCAACCAGGCGAGCCAGTCCCAGCCGGCCGGCAGCCAGGTGTCCAGCAGGATCTCGAAGCCGAATCCGGCGGCGACACCGATCCCGACGATGACCCCGATATTGATCAGCAAGGGCCCGATGACGAGGCCGCGCAGCCCCGGGTCGAACACGCGCGCCAGCCCGCGAAACGGCGCGAGGAACGCGAACAGGGCGTTCATCCCGCCTGCCACTGGGCCAGCCATTGGGGAATCTCTGCGGCGGGCATCGGGCGTGCGATGCCGTAGCCCTGGACGACCTCGCAGCCGAGTTCCCGCAGGCGCTCGCCCTGCTCGGGGGTTTCCATGCCTTCGGCGATGATCTGGCGCTGGAACACCTGGGCGAGCTGGATGATGCCTTCCAGCAGGGCGAGGTCGTCGGGGTCCTCGAGCATGTCGCCGACAAAGCTGCGGTCGATCTTGACCACCTGCACCGGGATGCGCTTGAGGTAGGACAGCGACGAGTAGCCGGTGCCGAAGTCGTCCAGCGAGAACTGCACGCCCAGCGCGGCGCAGCGTTCGATCACGCGCGAGACGTGGGCGAGGCTGGCGAGGGCGCTGGATTCGAGGATCTCCAGTTCCAGGCTGTTGGCGGGCAGATCGGGGAAACGTCCGAGCAGTTCGGCGATCTGCTCGAAGAAATCCGGCTCCTGCAGGTGCTCGGCCGGCACGTTCACGCTGACCGGCAGGTGGATGCCGCTGGCCTGCCAGGCACTGACCTGCGTGAGGGCCTGTTCCATCACCCAGCGGCTGACATCCACTTCCAGCGGCTGTTCCAGCAGGTCGTCGAGGAAGGCGCCCGGGGGCAGCAGTCCGCGTTCGGGATGTTGCCAGCGGATCAGGGCCTCCGCGCCGATGACCTCGCGGGTGCGCAGGTTCACCTTGGGCTGGTAGAACAGCACGAACTCCTCGCGTTCCAGCGCGAGCTTCAGCCGTTCGAGGGTCTCGTGGCGATCGCGCAGGCGACGATCCCCGGCGGCGTCGAAGAAGTACGGCCGGTTCTTGCCCTGCAGCTTGGCCTGGTAAAGGGCCTGGTCGGCCTGACGCAGCAACTGTTCGCCGTCCACGTCCTCGTCGGCCTGCGGATAGGTGGTCACGCCGATGCTGGCATTGCAGCTCAGGTTCTGCCCGTCGATCCGCATCGGCCGCTGCAGCGTGCGCAGCAGCTCGTCGATCAGGGCGCGGCACTGCTCGTCGCTGTCGAGGTTGACCAGGACCAGGACGAATTCGTCGCCGGCCAGCCGGGCCACGGTGTCGCCCTCGCGGCGACCGGCCTCCAGCCGCCGGGCGAGTTCCAGCAGCATCCGGTCACCGGTCGCGTGTCCCCACTGCTCGTTGATGTCCTTGAAGTCGTCCAGGTCCAGGTAGGCCACGCACACCCGGCGGCTTTCGCGCGTGGCGAGCTGCATGGCCTGGCGCAGACGGTCGAGCAGCAGGACGCGGTTCGGGAGTTCGGTCAGCGGGTCGTAATGCGCGAGGAATTCGAGCCTCTCCTGGTATTCGCGGCGTTCGGTGATGTCGGAGAACAGGCCCACGTAGTGCAGCAGCTCTCCGTGTTCGTCGCGTACCGCGCTGATGGTGCCCAGCTGCAGGTAGAGCTCGCCGTTCTTGCGCCGGTTCCACAGTTCGCCGTGCCAGTAGTCGTTTTCCCGCAGGTCCTGCCACATCCGGCGATAGAACGCTGCGTCCTGGCGTCCGGAACCGAGGATCGACGGGTTGTGACCCTCGACCTCTTCCGGTGTGTACCCGGTCAGCCGGGTGAAGGCCTCGTTGACCATCAGGATCCGGGACTGCGGGTCGGTGATGATGATCGCCTCGTTGGCGCTGGTGAACACGCTGGCGGCCAGTTTCTGTCGTTCCCGCGCCCGCTTGTGTTCGCTGATGTCGCGGAACAGGGTGACCGCGCCGGTCCGGACCCCTTCCTGGTACAGCGGCCGGCTGGACACCTCCACCGGGATCGGGCGGCCGTCCTGATGGCGGAAGGCTTCCTCGCCCTCGAAAACCTGCCCCGTGGTCACGCGCTGGCGGATGGGGCAGTCGCGCTCATCGGGGTACAGGTTGCCGGCGTGCCGATGGAACCGGGTGTGGGCGTCCTTGCCCAGCAGGTCCTCCGGCCGATATCCCAGGATCTCGCTGGCTGCGGGGTTGATGAAGGTGATGCGGCCGGCCTCGTCCTGGGCATACAGGCCTTCGGCCATGGTGTTGGTGATGGCCTGCTGGTAGGCGCGCTGGTTGCGCAGACGTTCACGGGAAGTCACCAGCCGCAGCAGCAGGAGCAGGGCCAGGCCGATCAGCAGCGTGGCGCCCAGCGCGGCGGCGGCGAATTCGCGCCGGAACACGCCGGTCAGCGGGTCCGGGGTGTAGGCGACCACATAGGCCACGCGGTCCCCGGCCGGATCGGTGATCGGCAGCAGGTTGGCCGCCCAGGTCGCGCCCTCCAGCTCGACGGAGAGCACCCCCCGCGCCCCCGCATCGATCGCCTCGGCGGTGCCCGGGTCATCGGCCAGCTGCTGGCTGATCACACGGATCTCTTCCGACGGCGGCCGCGGCGAGTCGGGGAACACCAGACTGGTGTCCTCGAGGACGTAATCCGGGTGCAGGCAGGAGGTCTCGTGCAGCGAGAGGAAACCCGGCGGCACCTTGTCCTCCACTGCGTCGCGCCGCAGGATCAGCTGGAACTCCCGGGTTTCGTCCAGCTCGTTCATCATCTCGCGGACGTAGCGAAACGGGATGCTGAACTCCACGCTGCCGACGAATTCGTCCCCGTCGTGCAGCGGATAGACATAGCGAAAACCGGACAGCGAGCGCCCGGTCTCGAACCCGGCCGCCGGTTCGCGGGTGCGGTGAACTTCGCGGATCAGTGGTCGCGTCGCGTACAGATCATCACCGAGGTATTCCGGCGAGAAAAAGCGCAGAAAGCTGATTCCCTCGGCGGTGTGGAAATGCAGTTGCCGCAGTTCGCCTTCGCGCAGGCGGTCATAGGTTGGCCACAGGGTGCGATACAGCCGCCCGCGCAGGCGGGCGCGCTCCGCCTCGTCCTCGGCCTGCTGGCCCGCGCGCAGCAGTTCCACGACCTCGGTGCGATTGACCGCTTCGCGGAAGTACGCCTGCGCGGCGAGGTCAAAACTGTTGACCGCGGCCTGGTAGGCGGTGTCGAGCGTCGCGGTCTGGCGCTGTTCGTGCATGCCTGCCTTGTCCTGCCAGTTCAGATACAAAAACAGCAGGACGAGCACCCAGGCCGCCGCGGCCAGCAGCCAGATGATACGACGGTCCAGGGTCATGGTGCGGGGGCCGTCAGGTCGGGGAGCCCGAGCTCGGGAATCGCGACCTCGCCGTGCAGCCGCCGTACCGCCGCGTAATCCTCATCGTCGACCGCCTGCGCGCCGTAGCGCAGGCTTTCGCCCCATTCGGCCATGCGTTCGGCGTCCTCGTCCGATTCTGCGGGCCGCAGACGAACCAGCGCCTCGCGCAGTTCCTGCAGCCGTGCGTCGCTGACGGTATCGCGATTGGCGACCAGAGCGAAGCCGGGCAGCGGTTCGCTCTCGGCCACCGTCACCAGGCCCAGGTGCGCATAATTGCGCGCGATGTGGGTCTTCAGCCGGCCGGCCAGGGCCTCGCCGCGCACCACGGCGAGGGCCACGTCGTCGTGGTGGCCGAGGTAGCGGTAGTCGGTGGCCGCGAGCCGGATGCCGCCGTCGCGCAGCAGGTGCGCGGTGGCCAGATAGCCGCAGGTGGACAGGGGCTGGGTCAGTGCCACCGGCTGGTCGGTCAGATCGTCCAGCGGGCGGCGTTCGTCGGCGAACATCACCACCGAGCAGGTGTACTGCGCCTCACCTCCGGGTTCGCGGAAGGCCACCACCGGTGTGGCCTCGGGGTAGCGGGCGCGCAGCGAGACATAGGGCAGGGGACCCAGATAGGCCAGGTCCACCGTGCCGTTGTGGAAACGTTCGAGGATCTCGTCGTAGTCCGTGGCGTAGCGGATCTCGAAATCGACCTCCAGTTCCTGGCTCAGGTACTCGAGCATCGGCTGCGTCTCGCGCATCACCGTTTCCGGATCCTGCATCGGCAGCGGGGCAAACTGCAGGGTCCCGGCGAAGGCCAGACCGGGCAGCAGCCCGCACACCAGAAGCGGGATCCGGAAAAGTCGTGCGTTCAGCATGGACACAGGCTAACACTACTTCGGCGATGCGACGGCCAGGCAGGCGGCGCGTGCCCCGTGGCGTTGGATCACGGTCCATTCCTCGATGTACAGACCGGCGGCATCCAGCTGGGCGCGAAAGTCTTCCTCGTAGGTGACGCGGCCGAAGTCGATGCTGGTAAGCCTGCGCAGGGCGGGCTTGAGCCGCTCCAGCACCGGCGATCGGCGCTGCTGGATGGTCTGGGTGAAGTAGATCCGCCCGCCCGGGCGCAGCAGGCCGATGCAGTGGCGCAGGGCCCCGACCGGGTCGGGCAGCAGCATGAAACTCCCGGAGAAATACACCGCGTCGCAGGGCTCGCCGTTGTGGTCGTACACCGACCGCCAATGCACCGTGACCCGGTCGGACAGCGCCGCTGCCGCGACCTGCCGGCGGGCACGGTCGATGTAGTCGGCGTCGATGTCGATGCCGGTCACGGTGAGGTTCTTCTGCCTGACGGTGTCCGTATTGGCCAGCAGCGCGCCGGCGGTGCCGATGCCGACGTCCAGCAGGTGCGCGCCCGGCGGCAGACGCTCGAGGACCGCGGCGTACCAGCGCGCGGTCATGCGCAGAATCAGGCTGTCGTAGACCAGGCTGCGGAACATGCGGGCAGGATACCGGATCGGTTGTGGCGGCGCGGCCCCCTGCATATGGAGGGGTTGCCGGGGCGGGGGACCGTTTAAGCTTCCGGGCGGCGGGCCATGACGGCCCGCGAACTTCCTGCCGGAGTGCTTGCATGCGTGATCGGGTACTGGTGACTTCCCTTCTGCTGGTCGCCGTGAACGGCCTTCCACTGGCCGGCGTGGTGTTCTTTGACTGGACGGTCTACGAGGTCCTGCTGCTGTTCTGGGCAGAGAACCTGGTGATCGGCCTGTTCACCGTGACCCGGTTCGTGACCCTCGCACGCCGCAAGGGCGAGAACCGCGCATGGTTCATGGCGCCGTTCTTCCTGTTCCATTACGGCATGTTCACCATGGTCCACGGCATTTTCGTGGTGACGATGTTCCGGCCCGATGACCATGCTGCGTCCGACTTCGGCCTGATGATCCCGTTTCTGGCGCTGCTGCTGAGCCACGGCACGTCCTATGTGCTGAACTTCATCGGCCGGCGCGAGTACGAGAGCGTGACCGCCAACGAGGTGATGGTCGCGCCGTACAAGCGGATCGTCGTCCTGCATGTCACCATCCTCGCCGGCGGCGGACTGGTTACGTATCTGGGGTCGCCCATGGCGGCGCTGGCCCTGCTGGTGGTGCTCAAGACCGCGATCGACGTGTTCACGCATGTGCGCGAGCACCGCAGAAAGCGTGCCGCCGAACGCCGCGAGCGCGAGACCGGCCGCGCCGACAGCCACGTGTTCCGCCTGTGGGAGAGCCCGCCCGCGGCCACCGAAACCACCGCGCGCCCGGCCACCGCCGATCCCGATGATCTGGTCGCGGAGCTGCGCCCCCAGCTGCAGGAGCTGGAACAGACCCGCCGCTCACTGCGACGGGGCGCCATCCTGCGCCTGATCGCGATCGTTCTGGTGCTGCTGGTGGGCGTGAACGGCCCGATCTATCTGCTGGGTGGGGCCTCGAGGAAGGACTGGAGGCCGTGCAGCCGTTTCTGGCTTTCGCCAGCACCGCCGCGGTGATGGTGCTGTTCGTCCTGAGCTTTGCCCTGTTTCGCCGGGCGCAGCAGAAATGGGAAAGCGAGGCCTGTACGGCACTGGTCCCCCGGATTGCCGAGGCGACCGGCCGGGGGCTGGATTACCGCATCGACGTCAACGCTCGGGAATGGGTGCAACCGTGGGTGACCCTGGGTCTGATCCGGCACTGGAATTCGGGCGGGGCGCAGCATCGGTTCTCGGGGGGTCGCCAGGGTCTGCAGTTCGAGGCGGTTCACGCCGATCTCAAGTACCGCAGTGGCGGGAAGAACAGCAGTACGGAACAGGTCTTCAGCGGGTTGCTGTTCCGCGTGCGCACCGATGGCGACGTCAACCCGGGGGTGGCGGTAAACCCCAACTCCTCCGTGCTGGCGCGTGCGCTGAGCGGGCAGACGGTCCCCACCGGGGACGAACGCTTTGATGAGGCCTTCCTGGTGGGGCCGGAGGAGGGGGCCAGTGTCGATGCCGGACACGTGCGCGCGACCCTGCCCCGGGAGCTGCGCGAGGCCCTGCTGACCCTGCGCGAAGTGGATGACAAGGTGATCGCAGTCAGCGTCGGGCTCAAGTACGACGCGCTTTATCTGGCCCTCTGGCTGAGCGAGGAACGCCGCGTGCTGGGCCCGTTGCGGGTCATGCAGGGTGCGCGGTTCCTGGACGTGGGCCATGTGATGAGCGGGCAGTCGCGGCTGGACTCGGGCGTGCGCGCGATGCTCGCCGACATGGAGCTGATCGACCGCGTGCTTGCGCATCTGCAACCGGCACTGCAGGGCACGGGACCTCGCTCCGCCTGACGCCCGTTTTTCCTTCCCCCGTTCCCCAAGCACCCCGAAACCCTGCACCGCAATGGTTCAGGGCGCGGGGTGTTGCCCCCTGATGTCGCAGCGTGGCGCCGGGTCTTTGAAGACGCGGGGCCCTCTTGTGATTTAAGTTTCATTTTTCCGGGACGTTAAATCCGTCACGACAATCAAAGTATTCCGGCTCACAAGGGGGAATCGCCATGCAATGGCTCGCCAATCTCAAGCTGCGCACCAAACTGGGGCTCGCCTTTGGCGTGGTCCTGCTGCTGATGCTGGTAATGGCGGTCACCAGTCTTACCGGTGATCGCCATACCACGGCGCAGTATGAGGCCGCGATGGAACGCATGGAGGACGTGCAGTTCCAGATTCAGATGGAAAGCCAGCATGTCAAATGGGCGCTGGATCTGTCGCAGTCGTTGCTGACGGGCAGCGAGTTCACCGGCGAACTGGATCATACCCAGTGCAACTTCGGCCAGTGGTATTACGACTTCCAGGATTCCGAGGCCTACGAGATGGCCAGTCCGGAGTTTCAGAGGGTCTTCGACCGCCTGGAGCAGCCGCATTACAACCTGCATGCCAGCGCGCACGCGATCACCGATGCGGTCCGTGACGGCGATGACAGCGAGGCGGAGGCGACCTACAGCCGCCAGACCCTGGCCCATCTGGAGACCATGGAAGAAGGTCTGCAGGACATGCAGCGGGTCCTGACCGCGGAAAGCGAGGCAATGACCGAGGCGGCCCGCAGCGCGCAGGTTCGTGCAGCGGGCATCATGATCGGCACCTCGGGGGTGGCCATCCTCGCCGGGGTGCTGATGGCGGTGCTGCTGGCCGGTTACCTGGTGCGTGCGATCGATGCCCTGCGGGCGCGGGCGGTGGAAATGGCGGACGGCGACCTGCGCGGCGATCCGCTGCCGGTCAAGGGGTGTGACGAGATCGGCGTGGCCACTGAGGCCTTCAATACCATGACGCAGGACATGCAGATGCTGGTCCGTCAGGTGGTGGACTCCGGCGAGCAGGTGGCCTCGGCGACCGATCAGCTGGCCGCGGTGGCCGAGCAGACCCGCAACGGCGTGGCCAGCCAGAAGGAGGAGACCGATCAGGTCGCCACGGCGATGAACGAGATGTCGGCGACGGTGGCCGAGGTGGCCAGCAATACGCAATCGGCGGCGGATGCGGCGGGGGCCGGCGATCAGGCGGCGACCGAGGCCAACGCGACCACGCGCCAGACCGCCGATGCGGTGGATCGCCTGTCGTCCGAGATCCATTCCTCGGCGGATGCGGTGCGCGAGGTGGCCGAGAAGAGCGAGGAGATCGGCCAGATCCTGAACATGATTCAGGAGATCACCGAGCAGACCAATCTGCTGGCCCTGAACGCGGCGATCGAGGCGGCGCGGGCCGGCGAGGCCGGACGGGGCTTCGCGGTGGTGGCCGACGAGGTGCGCGTGCTGGCCGGTCGTACCCACGAATCCACCGAACGGATCGGGTCGATCATTACCGGCCTGCAGAAGGGCGTGAAGAACGCAGTGGGCGCGATGGAGACCAACGAGAACAGTGCCCGCAGCGTGGTCGAGGAAGTCCACGGTGTGCGCGATCGCCTGGAGCAGCTGAGCCAGTCCATCCGCACGATTGACGAGATGACCACCCAGATCGCCAGCGCGGCCGAGGAGCAGAGCACCGTCTCCGAGGAGATCAACCGCAACGTGCAGAACATCAGCACCGTGGCGGACGAGAGCTTCAGCGCCTCCAGCCAGGTGGCCACGGCCAGCGAGCAGCTTTCGCGACTGGCGTCCGAATTGCGCCAGCGCGTGGAGCGTTTTCGGGTGTAGGATAAGACGGGTCGAACGGTGGAAGGCCGGAGGCCCGCATGCCCACAGCAGGGAACGCCAGGGAACGGATCCGGAGAAGGCCCGCGGCCACATGGGTGGTCGCGGGCTTTTTTGTGCTTGCGGGATGCGGCGTCGATGCGCCGCAGGACGAGCGGACCGTGCTGCATGTCGGGCTGTACGAGAACGAGCCCAAGATCTACACCGATGCCGAGGGGCAGCCGGCCGGGCTGTTCCCTGTGCTGCTGGAGGCCCTGGCCGGGCGCGAGGGGTGGCGCGTGGAGTACCGGGGCTGCCAGTGGGCCGAATGCCTGGCGCAGCTGGAGCAGGGCGAACTGGATCTGATGCCGGATGTGGCCCTGACCGGGGAGCGCGAGCATCGGTTTCGTTTCCACGAGGTGCCGGTGGCGCAGTCGTGGAGCCAGGTGTACGCCCCGCGCGAGGCTTCGGTGCGCTCGCTGGAGGATCTGGTGGAGCGGCGGGTGGCGGTGCTCGAGGACTCGGTGCACGAGGACTGGCTGTCGTCGGCGGCAGAGGGGGCACGTCTGGTGCGGCGCGAATCCCTGGACGGGGTGCTGGCAGCGGTGGGCGAGGGGGCCGCGGATCTTGCAGTGAGCAACAATTTCCACGGCGGACGGCACGCGGCCCGGCATGGTCTGTTCGAAACGCCGCTGTCCTTCGACCACACCGGGCTCTATTTCGCCGCCTCGCCCACGCTGGACCCGGCCGTCCTGGAGGCCGTGGACGGCCATCTGGCGACCTGGAAGGGTACGCCCGATTCGCCCTATCACCGTGCCATGGCGGAAACGCTCAGCCCCGAGGTGCGGGGTGTGTTGCCGGCCTGGGCCCTGCCGATGCTGGGTGTCTTCGCGGGCGTGGCGGTGGCCCTCGGGGGGCTGGTGCTGACCCTGCGCTGGCAGGTGCAGCGGAGCACGCGCGAGCTGGAGCGCGCAAGCCGGCGCTTCCGGCACCTGCTGGACAGCTCCCCGGTGGTCATCTATTCGCTGCCTCCCGACACGCGCGACCTGACCTGGGTCAGCGGCAATCTTGCGTCGCTGTTCGGGTGTTCGCCGGAAGAGGCCCTGCAGCCCGACTGGTGGCGCGAGCATGTCCACGCGGAGGACCGCACGCTGGCCCGGCGGGCGCGCGAACAGGCGCGGGAACAGGGGCATGCAGTGGTCGAGTACCGGTTGTTCGATGCACAGGGGCGGGTGCGACGCGTGCGCGACGAAATGCAGCGGGTCCCTGTGCACAACGGGCGCGGGGAGGCCCGCGAGGAGATCATCGGCAGCTGGACCGATCTGACCCAGACCTTCGAACAGCGCGAGCAGCTGCGGCTGCTGAGCCATTACGACAGCCGGACCGGTCTGCCCAACCGGGCCCTGCTGCATGACCGTATCGGGCACAGCATCGAACTGGCGATGGGCCTGGACGGTGCGACCCGGTTGCTGGTGCTGCTGGATCTGGACCGGTTCAAGGGACTGAACGAGACCCTTGGCACGGCGCTGGGGGACCAGCTGCTGCTCGGCGTGGCGCAGCGGCTGTCGCAGTATGTGGCGGCGCAGGATACGGTGGCGCGCTCCGGGCCCGACGAATTCGGTCTGTTGCTGGAAGCCCCGGCCGCGGGCGCGGCGCGGGAAGAATGGCTGAATGGTCTGCTGGCCGAGCTGCGCCGGCCCTTCGAGCTGGCCGGGCGTGCGCTGCGGATCACGGTCAGCGCGGGCTGCGCCGAATTTCCCCGCGACGGCGCGACCACCGAGGAGCTGTTCACGGCCGCGGAACTGGCGCTGGACGAGGCGCGGCGTGGCGGCGGGGATCGCTGGGAGGTCTATGTCACCGGGCTGGGCGAGCGGACTTCGCGACGCACGCTGCTGGAGCACGACCTGCGCGAGGCCCTGGTGCGCGAGGAGTTCGAACTTTTCCTGCAGCCGCAATACGGTCTGGATCCGTTCGTCCTGACCGGGGTCGAGGCCCTGGTGCGCTGGGAACATCCGGAGCGGGGAAGGCTCTCGCCCGGCGAATTCATCCCTCTGGCCGAAGAGACCGGGCTGATCGGAGCGATCGACCGCTGGGTACTGGACCGGGCCTGTGCGCATCTGGCCACGCGCGATGCCGAGGGAAGCCACGTGCCGCGCATCGCCGTCAACCTGTCGGTGATGGAGCTGGAGGGCGGCGAGCTGACGCCGGTGGTGCGCGAGGCGCTGGAACGCCATGGCCTGCAGCCCCATCGGCTGGAGCTGGAGGTCACCGAGACCATGCTGATGACCAGTCCGGAGGCCGCGATGGCCGAGCTGGGCCGGCTCAAGTCCCTGGGCGTGGCGCTGGCGATGGACGATTTCGGCACCGGCTATTCCAACCTGGCGCTGCTCCACCGCATGCCGCTGGACCGGCTCAAGCTGGATCAGTCGCTGGTGCGGGAAATCGGCCGTTCCGCTTCCAGCGAGGACATCATCCGCGCCATCATCGCACTGGCGCGAACCCTGGATCTGGAGGTGCTGGCCAAGGGCATCGAGACCGAGGCGCAGCGCGATTTCCTGCTGCGGGTCGGGTGTCGCGAGGGGCAGGGGTATCTGTGGTCCCCTCCGGTGCCGGCCGAGCAGTGCCCCTGCCGTGACTGAGCCAGCCCGCGCTGGCTTGTAATGGGGCCGGGAAGGCCGTATGGTGGCGGATTACCGAACGCCCCGCCCGTCAGCGTCCGTTCACTTGATCGTTTCGATCCCCCCGATGTCGTCTTCCCCGATGGGTGCCCCTTGGCCGAGCGTTGAGCGGCGGGTTGCGCTGGAGCACTCATGTCTGACCAACCGACTTTTGCCGGCCTGAATCTGGCCGAACCCCTGCTGCGCGCGCTTTCCGCCGCCGGCTACACCCATCCCACGCCGATCCAGGCCGGGGCGATCCCCGAAGTGCTGGCCGGTCGTGACCTGCTGGCCGCGGCCCAGACCGGAACCGGCAAGACCGCCGGCTTCACCCTGCCGATCCTGCAGAAGCTCGCGGAAAATCCGCCGGCGCGCGCCGGCAACGGCCGTCCGCGCGCCCTGGTGCTGACCCCGACGCGGGAGCTGGCTTCCCAGGTTCACGATTCGGTGAAGACCTACGGCCAGCATCTGGAGCAACGCTCCATGACCATCTTCGGCGGGGTGGGCATGAATCCGCAGATCCGCGCGCTGCGCAGCCGCATGGACGTGGTGGTGGCCACGCCCGGGCGCCTGCTGGATCACGCGAACCAGAAGACGATCGACCTGTCCGGGGTGGAGATCCTGGTGCTGGACGAGGCGGATCGCATGCTCGACATGGGCTTCATCCGCGACATCCGCAAGCTGATCGCGATGCTGCCGAAGAAGCGGCAGAACCTGATGTTTTCGGCCACCTTCTCCAATGACATCCGCAAGCTGGCCGATGGCCTGCTGACCGACCCGGCCTGCGTGGAAGTGGCGGCACGCAACACCGCCTCGGAAAGCGTGGAGCAGAAGGTCCACCTGGTGGAAAGCCATCAGAAGCGGGATCTGCTGAGCCATCTGATCCGCAGCAACGACTGGGAGCAGGTGCTGGTGTTCACGCGGACCAAACACGGGGCCGATCGCCTTGCGGACAAGTTGACCAAGGACGGGGTGCAGTCCGCCGCGATCCATGGCAACAAGAGCCAGAACGCCCGCACCCGGGCACTGGAGCAGTTCAAGTCCGGCCGCGTGCCGGTGCTGGTCGCCACCGACATCGCCGCGCGCGGGCTGGACATCGACCAGCTGCCGCAGGTGGTGAATTTCGAACTGCCCAACGTGCCCGAAGACTACGTCCACCGCATCGGCCGAACCGGCCGCGCGGGCTGTGAAGGCTCGGCGCTGTCGCTGGTCGGCGGCGACGAGCTGAAGCTGCTGGCCGGGATCGAGAAGCTGATCCAGCGCCCGATCGAGCGCATGGAGACCGAAGGCTATGCCGCGCCGCAGCCGGTGGCGGATGACCAGCCGCGCCGCGGCCGCGGCAAGGGCGGTGGTGCTCCCCGTGGCAAGGGCAACGGAAATGGCGCCGGCAACCGTTCCGGACGCGGCGGCGGTGGCCCGCGTCAGGGGCAGGGCCGCCGTGCCGAAGGTCGGGGTCGCGGTCAGGCCGCCTCCGGGCGCCGCTGACACGGCTTCCCCGGTGTCGCGGCGCGGCACCGGGGAATGCGGGGCGAGCGTCTTCCGTCCGCTCCCGAAGAAATGTGAAGTAGTACACGAAACGCACCTCCCGGGGTGCGTTTTTTCGTGGGCCTCAAGGCGGCTGGAGATTGGCCGTCAAAGGGATCAGGAACCGGAGGATGACGATGAAGATAAAGGGCCTGCGCCTCAAACTGATCCTGCTGGTGATCGCGGTCAGCACCATCCCGCTGTCCATCATGGGCGGGGTGACCTTCCACAGCATGAAGGGCCAGCTGCAATCCAGCCTGGAACAGACGCTGGTGAATGTCGGCGAGCAGGTGCAGGCGGCAGTCGACCGGCGGGTGCTGGATTATGGTCGGGCCCTGCGCAGCGTGGCCCGGGCGGATATCGACGATCCGGCCGATGCACAGGCCGCGCTGGAGGGCATGCGCGAGGAATATTCCGGCTTCCGCTGGGCCGGCCTGCTGGATGAAGACGGCGAGGTTCTGGCGGAAACCGGTGATGCGGGCGAGCTTCCGGGGGTTGGCAGCGAGGGTACCCGCGACGAAATCCTTGCCGCGGCGCGGGCCGGTGAACGTCTGCTGGATGTGGACGTCGAGGCGGATACGGCCGACGGGCGCTTTATCACCTACCTGGAGTCCCTGAACGACGGTCGGGTGCTGGCGGCCCAGCTGCCGATGGACGTGATCCGCGAAGTCTCCGATCGGGTCACGATCGGCGAGACCGGCCGGGTCACGCTGTTCAATGGCGACGGACGGCTGATCGGGCACCGCGACATGGGCCGCTTCGGCTATGACATGAGCGACTACGCCATCATGGAGTCGCCGGTGCACCACCGCGAAGGCGACCCGGGCGGGGAGTTCCTCAGTGGCGACGGGGACCGCAAGTGGGGTCTGACCGTGATGCTGCCGGAGATGGCGCAGGAGTATGACGTCCACTGGGGCCTGATCGTCGACCAGACCCTGGGCGAGTTGTACGCCCCGGTGAACATGCTGTGGTGGCTGTTGTGGGGGCTCTGGGTGGTGGCCTTCCTGGTCGCCCTGGCCATTGGCTGGATCTATGCCGGGGTGCTGACCCGGCCGCTGGAGCGCCTGGCCACCGGCCTGGAAGCGGTAGGCAGCGGTTCGGCGGATCTGGGGTATCGCGTGGATATCGCCACGCGCGACGAGATCGGCCGCACCGGCAGTGCGTTCAACCAGGTGATGGAACGGCTGTCCGCCCTGATCGGCCAGGTGGCGGACGCCGCCGACGGCATCGCCGCGTCGGCGCGTCAGCTGGAAGGCCGCAGTGCGGAACTGAGCCGGGCGACCGGTGAGCAGCGCAGCGACGTGGAGCAGGTGGTCACCGCGATGAACCAGATGTCGGCCACCGTGCAGGAGGTCGCGAACAACACCCAGAGCACCGCGGAGCAGGCCGATCAGGCGACTCAGGCGGTGCATGGGGGGCGCGATGTGGTGACCGCCACGCAGGAGACCATCAATGCCCTGGCCGGGGAGATCAATCGTTCGCGCGATGTGATCGACGATCTAAAGGGGGACAGCGACAACATCGGCACCATCCTGCAGGTGATCGAGGAGATCGCCGACAAGACCAACCTGCTGGCGCTGAACGCCGCGATCGAGGCGGCGCGGGCCGGGGAGGCCGGGCGCGGCTTTGCGGTGGTGGCGGACGAGGTCCGGCATCTGGCGCAGCGCACCAACGACTCCACCGGCGAGATCCGCGCGATCATCGAGAAACTGCAGGGTGCGGCGGGGCGTGCGGTGGAGGCGATGGATGCCAGTCAGCGGCAGGCCGAGTCCAGTGTCAGCAAGGCCGACGAGGCCCGCAATTCACTGGACGCCATCGACCAGTCGGTCAGCACCATCGACGACATGACCCGGCAGGTGGCCAGCGCCACCGAGCAGCAGAGCCAGGTCGCCGAGGAAATCAACCGCAACGTGCACCATATCAACGATCTGGCGGCCCAGAGTGCCGATGGCGCGAGCGACATGCAGCAGGCGGTGGAGGCCCTGGAGGGCCTCGCCCGGCAGCTGCAGCAGGAGGTCGCCGGCTACCGCCAGCAGGGCTGACGGGCCGCTACTCCGCCCCCAGGGCCCGGGCGTTCTCCGGGCCCCAGCCCAGCCTCACGCGGCCGGCGTGTTCGATCACCGGACGGCGGATCAGGGTCGGTTTCTCCAGCATCAGGGCCAGTGCGCTGTCCTCGTCGAGGGCCTCGCGCTGTTCCTTCGGCAGCTGGCGCCAGGTCGCGCCGCGGCGGTTGATCAGGGCCTCCCAGCCCAGCTCCATGGCCCATTCCCGCAGCCGTTCGGGATCCAGGCCGTCCTTGCGGAAATCCACGAAGCGATAGTCCACGCCGGCCGCCTCCAGCGCCCGGCGTGCCCGCCGCACGGTGTCGCAGTTGGCGATGCCGTGGAGGACGACTTCAGACATCGCGCAGCAGTTCGTTGATGCCGACCTTGGCCTTTGTCTGCTCGTCGACGCGCTTGACGATGACCGCGCAGTACAGCGAGTACTTGCCATTCTCCGCCGGCAGGGTGCCGGGGACGACCACGGCACCGGCGGGAACACGGCCGCGGATGATCTCGTCGTTCTCGCGGTCGTAGATGCGGGTCGACTGGCCGAGGTAGACACCCATGGAGATCACCGCGCCTTCCTCGACGATCATGCCTTCGACCACTTCGGAACGTGCGCCGATGAAACAGTTGTCCTCGATGATGGTCGGGTTCGCCTGCAGCGGTTCCAGCACGCCGCCGATGCCGACGCCGCCGGACAGGTGCACGTTCTTGCCGATCTGTGCGCAGGAGCCGACCGTGGCCCAGGTATCGACCATGGTGCCTTCGTCCACATAGGCGCCGATGTTCACGTAGGAGGGCATCAGCACCACGTTGGGGCCGATGTAGCTGCCGTGACGGGCGGTGGCCGGCGGCACCACGCGTACGCCGCCTTCGCGGAAGTCGCGGCTGGAGGTGTCGGCGTATTTGGACGCGACCTTGTCGTAGTAGTTGGTGAAGCCGCCCTTGATGAACTCGTTCTCCGAGATGCGGAAGGACAGCAGCACGGCCTTCTTCAGCCATTCGTTGACCACCCACTCGCCATCCTTCTTCTCGGCGACGCGGGCGCGGCCGCTGTCGAGCATGTCCAGCGCCTCGTTTACGGCGTCGCGCACGCTGGTCTCGACGTTGCGCGGGCTGATCTCGGTGCGGCGCTCGAAGGCGGTTTCGATAGTGTTCTGCAGGTCCGACATGGTGACGTTTCCTTGTGGTCGATCGTAGGACGGAAAATTGTGATGCGAAAATCCTGGTGCGAAAGGGGGCCGTGACGGGCTCGGCGATCCGCCTCAGCGATACAGCGCGACGATTCGCTCGGCGGCCTCGACACAGGCCTCAGGTTCGGCGACCAGCGCCATGCGCACATGGCCGGCGCCCGGGTTGTAGCCGCTGTCCGCGTGGCTGCGGCCGAGATAGCGCCCGGGCAGCACGGTGACCCCGGCCTCGGCATACAGCCGGCGGGCGAAGGCCTCATCGTCGCCGTCTGGTACCCGCGGCCACAGGTAGAACCCGGCTTCCGGCGTGCTGACCTCCATCACCTCCTGGAGCTTCGGCACCACGCGGGCGAACTTCTCGGCATAGAGGTCGCGATTGGCCTCGACGTGGGCCTCGTCCGCCCAGGCCGCGCGGCTGACCGCCTGGGTCGGGGTCGGCAGGGTGCACCCGTGATAGGTGCGGTACAGCGCGAAGCGTTCGAGTATTCCGGCGTCGCCGGCCACGAAGCCCGAACGCAGCCCCGGCAGGTTGGAGCGCTTGGACAGGCTGTGGAACGCGATGCAGCGCCGGAAGGTGTCGTTGCCCATGCGCACGGCGGCGCCCAGCAGCCCCGGCGGTGGATGGCCGCGCGGATGGTAGATCTCGGAATAGCACTCGTCGGCGGCGATCACGAAGTCGTGGCGCTCGGCGAGTTCGATCAGGGTCTGCAGCTGGTCCTCGGGGATCACCGTGCCTGCGGGATTACCGGGGTTGCAGATATACACCAGCTGCACCGATTTCCATAGCGATTCCGGTACCTGCGAGAAGTCCGGAAGGCAGCCGCGCTCGGCATCCAGGTCGTAGAACGCCGGTTCGGCCCCGGCCAGCAGGGCCGCGCCCTCGTAGATCTGGTAGAACGGGTTGGGCATCAGCACGCGGGCCCCGGCGCGCGGATCGACCACCGCCTGGGCGATGGCGAACAGCGCCTCGCGGGTGCCCGCGACCGGCAGGATCTGGCGCTCCGGGTCGACCCCGTCGGGCAGGGTGAAGCGCTGCTGCAGCCACAGGGCGATGGTCTCGCGCAGGGCGGGCGCACCACGCGTGGTGGGGTAGTGGTTGTAGCCGCTGACCGCTGCCTGCAGCGTGGGTTCGACGAAGTCGGGCAGCGGGTGCCGCGGTTCGCCGATGGACAGCGCGATCGGATCCACGCCCCCGGGCAGCTCCAGATCGGCGAACAGTGCCCGCAGGCGTTCGAACGGATAGGGCTGGAGCCGGTCGAGGTCAGGATTCATCGCTTGCTCGCAGTGGGCCGGAAAACCGGTCAGTATACGGAATGAGGCCGGCACGTCCCAGTATTCCCCGCACCGGCCGGGGCCGGGTCGGGCGGGATCAGTAGACGGGCATGTTCACGTCCACCTCGCGGGCCCAGGCGTCCACGCCGCCGCGCAGGTTGATGACGTGCGGGAAGCCGGCCCGTTCGAGAAATCCCGCCACCTGCTGGCTGCGTACGCCATGGTGGCAGATGACGACGATCTCGGCCTGCGGATCCAGTTCGTCCCGGCGCGACGGGATCTGGCCCATCGGCAGCAGGCGTGAGCCCTCGATATGGCAGTGCTCGAATTCCCAGGGTTCACGCACGTCCAGCAGCAGCGGCGGCGGGTCCGCCGTGGCGAGGTAGTCGTTCAGTTCCGGCGCGGTCATCTGGCGCATGCGGTCTCCGCTATGGTTCCCGGCTTATCGGGGTGTTACGCGCAGGGTGTCCGCTCCCAGGGCCTGCATGCGACCGTCCACACGGATGGTCAGGGTGCTCTCGCCGGCTTCCAGCGCGGGGGCGCTGGCAACTCCTTCGGAGCGTGCCATCATCGGCTGCGGTCCGTGACTGCGCTGGCGGGTCAATTCCATCTCCAGCGGCCGCAGATGCGAGGCGCCGATGCTGCGCGCCATCGCCCGGGCCTGATCCGTCAGGTCGTCCACCGCATCGTCGATCATCTCGCGGCGTGCCTCCCGTTCGCGCTCGGCGGACACGCCGAAACGGATGCCGCTGACGGTGAGCTCGTGTTCCTGCTGCAGCTCGCCGACGCGCTCGGTGAGGCTGTCGAAGTCGCCGCCGCGCAGTTCCAGACTCTGGCGCACCTGCCAGGCGGTGATCCGGCTGCGGTCATTGCGGTCCTGGATCGCGCGGGTGCTGTAGTCGAGGGTCCGGGTGTCGATGTGTTCGAATGCCTCGAGGTGCGCCAGGGCCCCCTCCATTCGCTGATTGACCTCGGCGGCGGCATCACGCGCTTCGGGCGCGCGGGCCTCGGCCACGAAGGTAGCGATCATGCGGTCGTTCTCGACCTGACGCTCGGCGGTGCCGGAGAGCTTGAACACCGTGGCCCCGTCGCCGCCCGCGGCGGCCGGCGTGGCGGTGGCGGCCCCGGCAAGGACCAGGCCGCAGAGCAGGGTGGTGATGCGGGTCGGAACGGAAGTCGGGGCAGGCATGGCGGTTCCCTCTCGGACATTCGTCCGGTCGTTGTCAATCCGTGCGCTCGCGCACCAGGCGCACTCCGGCGAACACGTGGCGCTTCTCCGGGGTGAAGAAATTGCGCAGGCTGGGCCGGCACAGGATCGGATCGCTCCATTCGCAGCCGCCGCGCAGGACCCGGTGTTCCCCGTCGAACCACGGCACCGAGAACCCCTCATAAGGATAGGCCCGGAATCCCGGATAGGGAAAGAACGCGTTGTCGCACCATTCCCAGACCTGGCCGGTGGCCTGCAACGCACCTTCCCGCGCGGCGCGTTCCCATTCATGTTCGTGCGGCAGGCGGGCGCCGGCCCAGCGGGCGTGGGCGCGCGCGGCAAACCAGCACAGGCCCATCGCTGGCGCATCCGGGTCCAGCGGGGCCTCGCCATCCGGACGGGTCTGCCACCATTGCCCATCCCCTGCCCGCCACCATCCCAGCGGGCCGCGGGTACCCGATTGTCGGAGCCACTCCAGGCCGGCGCGATCCCAGAATTCGGGGCGCCGGTAGCCGCCCTGTTCGATGAACGCCGCATGATCGGCGTTGCTGACCGGGCGGGCGGCGATCTCGAAGGGTCCGGTGGTGGTTTCGTGGACGCCGCGTTCGTTGTCGAAGGCGTCGACGCCGGCGTAGCCGACGGTGTGGCGGGCGGCGTCGAACGGGATCCAGTCGCGGTCCGGCACGCGGGTGCCCGTGTCCGCGCCCGGCCGCGGCGGGGCGGGTGCCCGTCCTGGGTGGGCGCCATGCAGCCGTGCGAACCAGCGGACCTGTTCCAGGGTTTCCAGATGCATCGCATGGTGCTGGGCCAGGAAACCGGCGAGATAGTCGCCGACCATCAGCGGATGGTCCTGGATCGCGGGGTCCGCCAGCCATTCGCGGTGCAGGGTCTGGCGCTCGTGGCCCCAGGCCCGCAGCCGGCCCCGCGGGGGCAGACGACCGCCCCGGCGCCATTTGGGGCTCAGTTCGGGGAGGTACAGGTCGTGCCAGTCGCGCTGCGCCTCGGGCGGTTGCTGCGGCAGGCGCTCGCCCAGCCAGACCGCCTCGATGAAATGGCAGTGGGCATAGTGCCAGTCGACCGGGCTCAGATCGCGATGATACTGATTGCGGCCCGCGGCGGGCGGAGTACCGTCGAGGGCGTCGTTCAGGCGCGCATGCTGGGTGGCCAGGCAGTCACGCAGATTGAGGGGCGGGTTCGCGGACATGTCGGCAGGAGCACGTTACAGGGCGAGAAGTTCCGGCGGGCTCTCGGGCTCCACGCACAGCAGATGATGCGGCGGCACCGCCCGCCAGGCCTCGCGGTCGGTCAGGGGTTCCGAGGCGATCACCACGCTGCCGTCGGGGAACGTCTCGTCATCGGTGGTGTAGTAAAGGCTGGGCGAGTCGGCATTCACCGCGTGGCGACTGGCCACGATGCGCCGACCGTCGCCGATGATCACGTTGAGCAGGGCGTGTTCGTCCCCCAGCCATTCGGCCACGAGCGAGAAGGCCTCGCCCAGTGCGCCTTCCAGGGTGGTTTCCGGGTCGTCGGCCAGCAGCTGGCGGATCAGCGCGAACAGGTATTCGGAATCCGTGGTTCCCTGGATGCCCTCCTCGATCGCCGGTTCCAGGCGCTGCTGGATACAGCGGCGGATGCGCGGGAGGAAGCCCCGGATCAGGCCGTTATGGCTGTACAGCAGTCCGTCGCGCGCGAACGGCTGGGCATTGGCGGTGTCGCCGCCGAAGCCGGGCGTCGCGCTGCGGATGGCCGCCACCCACTGGGGCTGGTGCAGGTGTCCGGCGAGGGTCTGCAGGTTGGGGTCTTGCCAGATGGGGTCGGCACGGCGATAGTTCAGCGGTTCGCCGCGCTCGTCGAACCAGCCGAAGCCGAAGCCGTCGGCGTTCACCCGAGCGTAGACCAGTTCCTGCGGTCCGATGGCCTGCTCGGTCAGCGAATGCGGCGGATCCATCAGCAGGGCCCGCAGGGGCAGGGGAGGACCGAGATAGGCGAGGTGGCGGCACATGGGAGTCGGCGGTTCGGGGTGGTTCGGAGAAAGTCCCGGCGAAGCACTCCGGTGCTGGGAGCCGTCGCGGTTTTCATGCTAGCGTGCCGGAAAACCCAAGACGACGGAACCCCCGATGGCCGCATCTCCCGCCGAGCGCATTCCCGAGCGCTATTCCCGCCGCACCGTCGAGGTTCGCGACGCGCACGCCGAACTGCTCGCCGACTTCCGTGCCGGGATGCTGGAACCCCCGCGCAGCCTGCCGCCCAAGTATTTCTACGATGCCCGTGGTTCGGCGCTGTTCGACGCCATCTGCGATACCCCGGAATACTATCCCACCCGTCTGGAGGCCTCGCTGCTGGAGCGCAACGCCGAGGCGATCATCGCGGCGGCCGGGGCGTCCACGCTGGTGGAGCTGGGCAGCGGCACCTCGCGCAAGACCGAATACCTGCTCGCGCCACTGGAACGCGCGGCCGGCGAGCGGGCGCATTACGTCGCCAACGACGTATGTGCGGAGATCCTCGACGAGGCCGGTGCGCGGCTGGTGGAGCGCTTCCCGCAGCTGAGCATCCGGGCGCTGGCGGGTGATTACATCGCTGCCCTGGAGGCCCTGACCGATGACGAGGCGGAGAGCGGTCACGGCGAGGCCCGGCTGTTCACCTTTCTCGGCAGCAGCCTCGGGAACTTCGAGGATGCCGAGGCGATCGCGCTGCTGCAGACGATCCGCCGGACCATGGGGCCGGACGATCACCTGCTGCTGGGCCTGGACCGGGTCAAGCCGGTGGACGTGCTGGAGGCGGCCTATGACGATGCGGCAGGGGTCACCGCGGCCTTCAATCTGAACCTGCTGTCGGTGCTCAACCGCGAGCTGGGGGCCGATTTCGACGAGCGCGGTTTCGTGCACCGCGCGCCGTTCAATCATCAGGCCTCGCGCATCGAGATGCATCTGGTGGCGCAGGCCCCGCAGCAGGTGCGGGTGGACGCGTTCGACACCACCCTGGAGCTGACCGCGGGCGAAGTGATCCGCACCGAGATCTCGCGCAAGTTCGACGCGACGATGATCGACCGGCTGCTTGCCGGCAGCGGTCTGCTGCGGGATCGCGAGTGGCTGGCCGGCGACGGCTGGTATTCGCTGCTGATGCTGCGACCGGACTCGGAGGCCTGATCCCGTGAAGCGCCCCGATCTGGTATTGCTGCGCCACGCCCAGTCCGAGGATCCGTCGGCATTCGACGGCCCCGACCGCGATCGTCCCCTGACCCGTGAGGGTGAAGCGAGCGCGGCGGCCATGGCCCGTGCACTGGTGCCGCTGCTGGCGGAGCCGGCGCGGGTCTGGGTCAGCCCCTGGCACCGCGCGGCGCAGACAGCCGCGCCGCTGGCGCGGGCCCTGGCCTGCGAGGCGGAAACCGTGGACTGCCTGCGCCCGGGGCAGCTGGTGGGCCCCGAGCTGCAGGAGCGGCTGCAGACGGAGAAGGATGGCGGCAGCATCGTGCTGGTCGGGCACGAGCCGGATCTGTCGCGGCTCGCCGGCCGCCTTCTCGGGCTGTCCGGCGGCGCGGCACCGGTGGCCATGGGCAAGGGCGATGCCTGCGGCCTGGGCGGCCATCTGCCCGGCCCGCTGCATCTGGTGTGGCACCTGCCGCGCGGGGTGCTGGAACGCCTCGGCGGGGCCTGACCATGACGAACGAGGGGCAGGCTGGCCAGCCCGGGGAGGTCGAGACCGTCGCGGCGGTGGACCTGGGTTCCAACAGCTTTCACATGATCGTGGCACGCCGCCAGGGCAGCGAGGTCCTGATGCAGGACCGCCTGAAGGACATGGTGCGGCTGGCCAGCGGACTGGATTCGCGCGGCGGTCTCGACCCGGCGGTGGCGGAACGGGCGATCGCCTGCCTGGAACGCTTCGGCCAGCGCCTGCGCGGGCTGCCACACGGCAGCGTGCGTGCGGTGGGTACCAATACCCTGCGCCAGCTGCGCAATGCCGATCGTTTCCTGCAGCGCGCCGAGGCGGCGCTGGGTCATCCGGTGGAGATCATCGGCGGGCGCGAGGAGGCCCGCCTGGTCTATCTGGGGGTTGCTCACACTCTGGCGGACGAGGGGGACCGGCGTCTGGTGATCGACATCGGCGGCGGCAGCACCGAGTTCATCATCGGGGCGCGTTTCGAGACCGAGCGAGCCGAGAGCCTGGAGATGGGCTGTGTCAGCTTCACCCGCCGGTTTTTCCCGCGCGGGCGCCTGACCCGGCGTGCGTTTGAAGCCGCGGAGCTGCAGGCCGGACGCGAGCTGCAGCCGCTGGTCGGGACCTATCGCCGGCTCGGCTGGGCGCAGGCCCTCGGATCGTCCGGGACCATCCTGGCCCTCAGCCGGATCGTCGAGGGACTGGAGCTGGATCCCGAACCGGGGCTCACTCTGGCCTCACTGGAGGCCCTGCGCGAGCGCATGATCCGCAAGAAGCGCAGCGCGGATCTGGACGACCTCCCGGGGCTCAACGAGGACCGCCGACCGGTGATTGCCGGCGGGCTGGCGGTCCTGATCGGGGCCTTTCGCGCGCTGGGGATCGAGCGTCTGCATCCCTCGGACGGTGCGCTGCGCGAGGGCGTGGTGCACGACCTGCTGGGCCGGATCCGCCACGAGGACGTGCGCGGACGTACCATCCATCACCTGCGCGAGCGCTTCGCGGTGGACGCGGAACAGGCGCGGCGCGTGCAGGCCACCGCCGACTGGCTGGCAGAGCAGGTGGCCGACGAGCTGGGCCTGGGGGCGGAAGATCGCGATCGCCTCAGCTGGGCGGCGGAGCTGCACGAGATCGGCCTGGCGCTGTCGCACGCGAAGTACCACAAGCACGGGGAATACATCCTCGACTGGGCCGACCTGCCCGGGTTCTCGCGGCCGGAACAACAGGAACTGGCGCGCCTGGTGCGACTGCATCGGCGCAAGCTCAAGGCCTCGCTGCTGAAGGACCCGCGTCCCGGGGACGACGAAGGTTTCCGTCATCTCGTGGTGCTGCTGCGGCTGGCGGTGCTGCTGCACCGCCCGCGTACCGACGACCCGCTGCCGCTGGAAACGGTGCGCCCGCGCACGGCGGGCCTGGAACTGACCTTCACCGACGGCTGGCTGGACGCACACCCGCTGACCCGCGCCGATCTGGAGGCCGAGGCGGCGGAACTCAAACGGGTCGGGGTTCGCCTGGCCTTCGCCTGACCGGGATCCGGGCCCGGGCCGCGCGCCCGGGGGTTACCCGCTGGTGGTCTGGGTCCCCGAGAGCGTGTCCAGCAGCCACTGCTGCACCGACCACGGCGCTTCGCCTTCCGCCGGGGTCACGCGCTGGTAGCGACCGTCCGGCAGCAGGCGCCAGGCCGTGGCGGTATCCCGCAGATAGGCGAACAGCGACTCCTCCGCCACCCGCTCGCGCATGGCCGGATCGGTCACCGGGAACGCGACCTCGACGCGGCGGAAGAAGTTGCGCGGCATCCAGTCGGCGCTGGACAGGTACAGCTCCGGTTCGCCGTCGTTGCCGAACCAGAACACCCGCGAGTGCTCGAGGAAGCGCCCCAGCACCGAGCGCACCTCGATGTTCTCCGACAGTCCTTCCACCCCGGGGCGCAGGGCGCAGATCCCGCGCACGATCAGCTCGATGCGGACACCGGCCTGCGAGGCCTCGTACAGCGCCTCGATGATCGCCGCCTCGTTGAGCGAGTTCATGCGCGCGACGATGCGTGCCGGGCGTCCGGCGCGGGCATGTTTGGCCTCGCGGCGGATCTTTTCCAGCATCGCGTCGTGCAGCCGGAAGGGCGCCTGGATCAGCCGCCGCAGGCGGGACACCTGGCCCAGCCCGGTCAGCTGCTGGAACACCCGGTGGACGTCCTCGGTGATCACCGGATCGGCGGTCATCAGGCCGTAGTCGGTGTACGCCTTGGCGGTGCCGGAGTGGTAGTTGCCGGTGCCCAGGTGGGCATAGCGGTTGATGCCGTTCTCGTCACGGCGCACCACCAGCGCCAGTTTGGCGTGGGTCTTGTAGCCGACCACGCCATAGGTCACGTGCACGCCTTCGTCCTGCATGCGGTTGGCCAGCTCGATGTTGGCGGCCTCGTCGAAGCGCGCCCGCAGCTCGATCACCACGGTCACTTCCTTGCCGTTGCGCGCGGCCTCGATCAGGGTCTCGACCAGAGGCGAGCGGGTGCCGGTGCGGTACAGGGTCTGCTTGATCGCCAGCACGTCCGGGTCGCTGGCGGCCTGGCGCAGGAACTCCACCACCGGCATGAACGACTCGTAGGGGTGGTGCAGCAGCAGGTCGTGTTCGCGCACGCAGTGGAAGATCTGTTCGGCGCCCACGTGCGGGCGCGGCAGCGCGGGCACGAACGGCGGGAACTTGAGATCCGGGCGGTCGACCAGGTCGTGGACCGCCATCAGGCGATTGAGGTTGACCAGGCCGGTGACCTGGTAGAGGGCCTCTTCCGTCAGGTTGAACTGCTGCAGCAGGAAGCGGGCGACCTCCTCGGGGCAGTTGTCCGCGACCTCCAGGCGCACCGCGGCGCCGTAGTTGCGCTGCGGCAGCTCGCCCTCCAGCGCGTTGAGCAGGTCGTCGATCTCTTCTTCCTGCACGAACAGGTCGGAGTTGCGGGTGAGCCGGAACTGGTAGCAGCCGGTGGCCTGCATGCCGCGGAACAGCTCGCCGACATGGGCGTGCAGGATGGAGGAGAGCAGCACGAAATCGTTGTCGCCGGAGGCGACCTCCGGCGGCAGGCGCACCAGGCGCGGGAGCGAGCGCGGCGCCTGCACCACCGCGCGGCCGGATTCGCGACCGAAGGCGTCCTTGCCCTGCAGGGTCACGATGAAGTTGAGGCTCTTGTTGAGGATGCGCGGGAACGGATGGGCCGGGTCCAGGCCGATGGGCGTGAGCACCGGCTGCAGCTGCTCGCGGAAGTAGTCCCGCACCCACGCCTGCTGCTCCGGCGTCCAGTGGGTGCGGCGCACGAAGTGGATGCCCTCGGCGGCCAGCGCCGGGATCAGTTCGTCGTTGAGGATCGCGTACTGCTCGTCCACCAGCTGGTGCGCGGCCGGGCTGATGCGGCGCAGCTGTTCCTGCGCGGACAGACCGTCGGGGCCGGGCGCGCTGACGTTCAGTTCGACCTGCTGCAGCAGCGAACCGACGCGGACCTCGAAGAACTCGTCGAGATTGGTCGAGGAGATGCTGAGATAACGCAGGCGTTCCAGCAGAGGAAAGCCGGGCTCCCGCGCGAGTTCCAGCACCCGGCGGTTGAATTCCAGCAGCGAGAGTTCACGGTTGAGAAAACGGTCGTTGGCTTCCAAGTCGGTATCCTGCATCGGGGACGGGTACATCGCGGAATCTGCCCAGTCCAGCACGGCGATGTTACGTTGCGAAGAAAAGGTATCACGATGCCCGCACCCGCGGCCCGGCAAAGGTCGAGTGGTGTACTCGGGAATTGCATCGCCCGCCCAAGGTGACTATCGTTAGCGGGTTCGGGATCGCCCGTGAAGGGGCGGTCCCCGCGAGACATCACCACGAATAACGAACGAACGCGAAGAAGGAGGTCCCATGACCTACGAACTGCCCGATCTGCCGTACGCGAAGGACGCACTGGAGCCCCACATCTCCGCCGAGACGCTGGAATACCATCACGACAAGCACCACGCGACCTACGTGACCAAGCTCAACGGCCTGCTGCCGGGCTCCGAGTTCGAGAATGCCTCGCTGGAGGACATCATCAAGAAGGCCCCGGCCGGCGGCATCTTCAACAACGGCGCCCAGGTCTGGAACCACACCTTCTACTTCAACTGCATGGGCCCGAATGCCGGTGGCGAGCCCTCCGGCAAGCTGGCGGATGCCATCAACAGCGCCTTCGGTTCGTTCGACGCCTTCAAGGAAAAGTTCAACGAGATGGCGGTCGGCAACTTCGGTTCCGGCTGGACCTGGCTGGTGCAGAATGGCGACGGCTCGCTGGAGATCGTCAATACCTCGAACGCCGCGAACCCGATGCGCGACGGCCAGACCCCGCTGCTGACCTGCGACGTGTGGGAGCATGCCTACTACATCGATTATCGCAACGCGCGCCCGAAGTACCTCGAGAACTTCTGGAGCGTGGTGAACTGGGACTTCGTCGCCCGGCAGATGCAGTAAGATCGGCGACGAGCCCGGCGGGTTCCCGCAAGAGGGTTCCGCGCCGGGTGTCCGACCCGCATTCCGGAAGCCGGCGGCACCACCGCCGGCTTTCGCGTTTGGAGAACGGAACATGAACGATTTCCTGCAGCAGACCTACAATCGCCTGCCGGTCGCCTTCGAGCGCGGCGAGGGTGCCTGGTTGTGGGACACCGAGGGCCGGCGCTATCTGGATGCCCTGTCGGGCATCGCGGTCTGCGGCCTGGGACATGCGCATCCGCGGGTGGCCAGCGCGGTCTGTGATCAGGCCTCCACCCTGGTGCACACCTCCAACCTCTACCGGGTTCCGCTGCAGGAGAACCTGGCTCGGCGGCTGTGCTCGCTGGCCGGCATGGAGCGCGCGTTCTTCTGCAACTCCGGGGCCGAGGCCAACGAGGCCGCGATCAAGCTGGCGCGGCTGCACGGACGGGCGAAGGGCATCGAGCGCCCGCGCGTGATCGTGATGGACGGGAGCTTCCACGGGCGCACCATGGCGACCCTGTCCGCCACCGGCAATGCGAAGATCCAGGCCGGGTTCGAGCCGCTGGTCGAGGGGTTCGAACATGTGCCCTACGGCGATGCGGACGCGGTGGCGGCACTGGCCGGACAGGAAGACATCGTGGCCATCCTGGTCGAGCCGGTCACCGGCGAGGGCGGAATCCGCATCCCCCCCGACGGCTACCTGCGCCGCCTGCGGGAGATCGCCGATGCCAGCGGCTGGCTGCTGATGCTGGACGAGATCCAGGCCGGCATCGGTCGTACCGGCCAGTGGTTCGCGTTCCAGCATGAAGGCATCATTCCGGATGTGGTGAGCCTGGCCAAGGGGCTGGGCAACGGCATTCCCATCGGGGCGAATCTGGTGGCGGGGGCGGCCCGCGACCTGTTCCGGCCGGGGATGCACGGCACCACCTTCGGCGGCGGTCCGCTGGTGTCGCGCGCGGCGCTGGCGGTGCTGGACGTGATGCAGGAGGAGGCCCTGTGCGAGCAGGCCGAACGCCAGGGGCAGGCACTGCGCCGGCAGCTGGAGGATCGCCTGGGCCACCGGCCGGAGGTCGTGGAGATCCGCGGCCGCGGCCTGATGCTGGGGATCGAGCTGGATCGGCCGGCCGGCGAGCTGGTGGGACAGGCGCTGGAGGCCGGGCTGATCCTGAACGTGACGGCGGAGCGGGTGATCCG
Source organism: Thioalkalivibrio sp. ALE23 (assembly GCF_000378545.1). NCBI lineage: Bacteria > Pseudomonadati > Pseudomonadota > Gammaproteobacteria > Chromatiales > Ectothiorhodospiraceae > Thioalkalivibrio > Thioalkalivibrio sp. ALE23. The sequence continues at coordinate 247,883 of NZ_KB900034.1, forward strand.
GTTGCTGCCGCCGCTGATCATTGACGACAAACAGGTCACGCAGATCGCGAACGGCGTGGCCGACCGGGTGGATGCGTTTCTGGCATCCGGGGCCACCAGGGAGGCTTCTGCATGAATCCGCGCCATTTTCTTTCCTTTCTCGATCTGTCCGCCGAAGAGACGCGCGCGGTGCTGCACCGCGCGATCGAGCTGAAACGCCAGCTGAAGGCGGGCGAACACCATGACGACCTGCTGCGAGGCAAGACCCTCGGAATGATCTTCGAGAAGTCGTCGACCCGCACCCGGGTGTCCTTCGAGGTGGGCATGCAGCAGCTCGGCGGCAACGCGCTGTTTCTGTCGCCGCGGGATACCCAGCTCGGGCGGGGCGAGCCCATCGAGGACACCGCACGGGTCCTCTCGCGCATGGTGGACTGCGTGATGATCCGCACCTACGAGCACGAAAAGGTGGAGCTGTTCGCGCGCCATTCCTCGGTGCCGGTGATCAACGGGCTGACCGATCTGGAACACCCCGCGCAGCTGCTGGCGGATCTGCAGACCTTCTTCGAATACCGTGGCGACATCCGCGGCAAGCGCGTGGCCTGGATCGGCGACGGCAACAACATGTGCCACAGCTACATGTACGCCGCCCATCTGCTGGACTTCGAGCTGGTGGCGGCCTGTCCCGAGGGTTACGACCCGGAGGCCTCGGTGCTGGAGGCGACCCGCGATCACGTGAGCGTGACCCGCGATGCCGGCGAGGCGGCCGCGGGTGCGGATCTGGTGGTGACCGACGTGTGGGCGAGCATGGGCCAGGAACAGGAGAAGAGCGCGCGGCGCCAGGCGTTTGCCGGGTTCTTCGTGGATCAGGCCCTGATGGATCGCGCGCAGCCGGATGCCCTGTTCATGCACTGCCTTCCGGCGCATCGCGAGGAAGAGGTGGCCACCGACGTGCTGGAAGGCCCGCAGAGCGTGGTCTGGGACGAAGCGGAAAATCGCCTGCATGCGCAGAAGGCATTGATGGAATTCCTGGTGCGCGCGGCGGACTGACGCATGCAGGAGACGACCGGGGAGGGGGAGCGAACGCCGCCGCAGGGCGCCGGCGGCGGTCCCGGACAGGATCACGGCGAATCCCCCGCCGGAAGCGCGCTGCGCGCGCGCATCGGTCTGTTCCTCGGGCCGCTGGTCTTCGTGGTCTTTCTGCTGGTCCCGCCGCCGGAGGCCTTCTCCCCGGAGGCCTGGCGGGTCCTGGGCCTGACCCTGTTCATGGCCGTGTGGTGGATCAGCGAGGCGCTGCCCATTCCGGTCACGGCCCTGCTGCCCATCGCGTTGCTGCCACTGACCGGCGTGGTGGCGATGGACGAGGCTACCGCACCCTACGCCAATCCCACCATCTTCCTGTTCATGGGCGGTTTCGCGATCGCCCTGGCGGTGCAGCGCTGGGGCCTGCACCAGCGGCTGGCGCTGGCGATCCTGTCGCGTTCCGGCCGCGGGCTGCACACCCTGGTGGGCGCCTTCATGCTGGCCACCGCCGGGTTGTCGATGTGGGTCAGCAATACCGCCACCGCGGCCCTGATGCTGCCGATCGCGCTGTCGGTGCTGGGGCTGATGGAGCGCGACGGGGGGCAGGGCCTGCAGGGCATGGCGCCGGACAGCCGCAGTCCGGGGCTGGCGCTGCTGCTGGGCATCGCTTTCGCGGCCAACATCGGCGGCATGGCCACCATCATCGGTTCCCCGCCCAATGCGCTGACCGTCGCGTTTCTCAATGACCGCTACGAGCTCGGGATCGGTTTCATCGACTGGATGCTGCTGGGCCTGCCGCTGTCGCTGACGCTGCTGCTCATTGCCTGGATCCTGCTGACCCGCTGGGTGTTCCCGGTGCACCGCATCCGTCTCAACGGGCTCGACCGCATGCTGCAGGAGCAGGTAGGCGATCTGGGGCCGTGGAGCCATGCGGAGTTGCGCGTGGCGACGGTGTTCCTGCTGGTGGCGCTGGCCTGGATGTTTCGTCCCCTGCTGGAGGCGTGGCTGCCGCTGGAACTGACGGACGCCGGGATCGCGATCCTCGGGGCCGGGCTGCTGTTCCTGATCCCTTCCGGGGCCTCGGGTCAGCGGCGGCTGCTGTGCTGGGACAACACGCGGGAGCTGCCCTGGGGGGTGCTGCTGCTCGTGGGTGGCGGTCTCAGTCTCGGTTCCGCCATCGAATCCTCGGGCCTGGCGGAACTGACCGCCGAGGCGCTGATGGGTGCGCAGGCGTGGCCGCTGCTGCTGGTGATCGCGGGGGTGGTGCTGGTCACGATGACCCTCAGCCACGTGACCAGCAATACCGCCACTGCCGCCACCCTGCTGCCACTGGTGGCCGCGCTCGCGCTGCGCATGGAAGTGCCGGTGGGGCTGATGACCCTGCCGGTGGCGTTCGCCGCGTCGGTTGCATTCATGTTGCCGGTGGCCACGCCGCCCAACGCCATCGTGTTTGCCTCCAATCGCCTGCGCGTGGTGGACATGATCCGCGGCGGGGCCCTGCTGTCGATGGTCGCCATCGTGCTGGTCAGCCTCGCGGTGTATGCGCTCGCCGAGCCGTTGCTGCTGCGGCACGTGGGCTGAGTGCGTGGGGAGGCGTGTGACCCGCGCGGCTCAAGTCAGGCCGCGGCCGGCCGCTAGCGGGGGCGAGAGACTCGCAGCATGGCGCCCGTAATCCCGGGCGCGAAGAAAGCTTCAAGGGAGAGAGAGATGCTCAGGAATATCCGGATCGGAACCCGCCTGATGGGCGGCGTCACCCTCGTGGTGGTCGCGGTCGTGGTGCTCACGCTGGTGGTGGTGATGAACAGCCTCGGCAACATGGCGGACCGCGCGGAACAGCGTGAACTCAACGACCTGAGTGAACTGCTGATCCGGCAGCTCGATCAGGAGGCCGATCGCGGGACCGCGATGGCACAGGCCGTGGCCGCCATTCCGGACGTGCAACAGGCCTTCGCCCGGCGGGACCGCGAACAGCTGCATGCGATGACCGTACCGGGTTTCGATCACCTCTACGAGGAATACGGCGTACGCCAGTATCAGTTCCATACGCCGCCGGCGACGTCCTTCCTGCGGGCGCACCGTCCGGATCGCTACGACGATGACCTCTCCGGGTTCCGCCAGACCGTGGTCGACACCAACCGCGACCGCCGGCCGATCTCCGGGCTCGAGGAAGGGGCGGCCGGCCTGGGCATCCGCGGCATCGTCCCGGTCTCCCACGAAGGTGAACATATCGGATCGCTGGAATTCGGCATGGCGTTCGACGATGCCTTCTTCGAGGACTTTACGGCGGATACGGAAGCCCCGGTGGCCCTCTACCTGCAGCGCGACGGGACCTTCGAGGCCTTCGGCAGCACCATCAACGGCGACTCGACCTTCAACCGTGAGGAAATGGAGCGGATTGCCGGCGGTGAGGAACTGGTGCGCCGGACCGAGCACGACGGCCGCCCGATGGCGGTGGTCGGGCGTCCGGTGGAGGATTTCTCCGGCGAGCCGGTGGGCGTGCTGGAGCTGATGGTCGATCGCAGCGATTACGTGGCGATGGCCCGCAATGCCACGGCTACCGTGGTGGGCGTGGGCGTGGTCGCCATCGGTCTTGGCCTCCTGCTGGCCTGGCTGCTGTCGCGCAGTATCGTGCGGCCGCTGCGCGATACGGTCGAGCGTCTGGACGACATCGCGTCCGGCGACGGGGACCTGACGCGCCGGCTGGAGGCCGACGGCAACAACGAGTTGGGGGATCTGGCGGCGGCGTTCAACCGTTTTGTGGGCAAGATCCAGGACCTGGTCAAGGAAGTCGCCGCCGGTGGCGATCAGGTGGCGGCCGCGGCCAATGAGCTGTCCGCAACCAGCGAACAGACCAACGGTCAGGTCACGCGGCAGAAGGACGAGGTCGACCAGGTGGCCACCGCGATGAACGAGATGACCGCGACGGTTGCCGAGGTTGCGCGCAACGCCTCGGATGCGGCTACCGCGGCGCAGACCACCGACAAGGATGCCGACGCCGGGCGCGAGCTGGTGCAACAGACGGTGCAGTCGATCAACCACCTGACCTCGCAGGTGGACAACACCGCCGAGGTGATCGAGCGGCTGTCGACCGATGCCGAGGAGATTAACAAGGTGCTGGAGGTGATCGGCGACATCGCCGATCAGACCAACCTGCTGGCGCTGAACGCGGCCATCGAGGCGGCGCGGGCCGGCGAGCAGGGCCGCGGCTTCGCGGTCGTGGCCGACGAGGTGCGGACCCTGGCGAGCCGGACCCAGGATTCGACCCAGGAGATCCAGGGTATGATCGAACGCGTCCAGAACGGCACGCGCGAGGCGGTTCAGGCGATGGAAGAAGGCAAGAACCGGGCGCATTCGAGCCGCGAGAAGGTGAACGAGGCGGGCGAGTCGCTGGAGTCGATCACGCAGTCGGTGACCACCATCTCGGAGATGAATACGCAGATCGCCAGCGCGGCCGAGGAACAGTCCTCGGTGGCCGAGGAGATCAACCGCAACATCTCCAACATCACCCAGGTGCTGGACGAGACGGCCAGCGGCTCGCGCGAGATCGCGAATGCCTCGGAAGAGCTGTCGAAGCTGGCTTCCGAACAGCAGCAGCGGGTGGGGCACTTCCGGGTCTGATCCGGTCCCGAGGGGGCGGGCACGTGCCGCCCCCTGTCATTTGCGGGTTCAGGAGCCCTCGGTATGGCGGTCGGCCGCGGCCCGGGCCGGATCAAAGCGCGACTCGAGGTAGTCGATGATCGCGCCCGATTCGTACAGCCAGCGCACGCTGCCGTCTTCTTCCTCGATCCGCAGGCAGGGGACCTGCAGCTTGCCGCCTTCCGTCTGCAGGGTTTCGCGGTGTTCGCCGGCCGGCTGGGCATTGCGCAGTTCGATGTCCAGTGACAGGCGCTGCATGGCACGGCGCGCCTTGATGCAGAACGGACAGGCGGGGAAGTGGTAGAGCGCGAGGGCGCGGGTCTGTTCGTCCACCCGTGCCTGTTCTTCGGGGTCACGCTGGATTCCGCGCGGGCGGGTCACCTTCTCGCCCACGAGCATGAAGGGCGTGAGAACCAGGCGCACGCCGCGGAAAAAGAGTCGGATCAGGGGTCGCATCCGCCAAGGATGCCACAGCTCCGGTTTTCGACCAATCCGGACGCAGCGGCGCTCGGTGGCCGGGGTCAGCCGGCCAGCTCGAAGTGCTCGTCGCCGTCGAGAACGATCATGTCGCCATTGTTGCGCGCGGCCAGCTGTTCACGGATGGTCTGTTCGTAGCCCGGCTTGAGGTGGGTCACCGCGATACGCGGGCGATGCCGCAGATGGTCGAGATCGCGCGCCAGCTGCAGCGGGGTGTAGTGGCGGGTGGCACCGGCGAGATGATCCATCTCGTCCGGCAGCCCGGTTTCGATCATCAGCAGATCGAGGCGGGGCAGGGCATTCAGGGTCTGCCACAGACCGCGGGTCGAAGTGGTGTCGCCGCTGAACGCAAAGGCCCCGGCATCCGGCCGGCTCACCGAATACCCTACCGCCGGGACGGTGTGCATCGCGGGAAGGGCCGTGACGGAGCGTCCGTCGATGTCCATCTGCTCGCCGGCATCCAGCGGGCGAAAGCGCAGCGCCGGTTGCTCGGGCGACGGCAGGGCGGTGAAATCGGGCCAGATCACCCAGTTGAAGATGTGGCGCTGCAGGGCTTCCAGGGTCTCCGGCAGGGCGTGCACCGTGACCGGCGGGGCATCCACCCGGAATACCGTGTCGATCAGCAGTGGCAGGAATGCCACGTGGTCGAGGTGCGAGTGCGTCAGGAAGACGTGGCGAATCGCCTGCAGTTCCTCGAGCTCGAGATCGCCCACGCCGCTGCCGGCGTCGATCAGGATGTCCCGGTCGATCAGGATGGAAGTGGTGCGGCGGCCCGGCCCGATGCCGCCGCTGGCGCCCAGGATACGCACGGAGAGGCTCATTCCGGGCTCCGGCGAAGGGGTATGGGGCCAGTCATCAAGGGAAGATGCGCGTTCATGAGCTGTGGCAAATGACTCGATCAGGGATCTCATTCTAGGCGGCTGCCTGTCCTGCCGCACGCGAAACGGCGCACGGATTGCGGCACGCGTTGCCGAAATGCGACCCGGTCCCGGGAGCACCCGGATGGTCGCCGGGGTTCCCGTGGGCTCGGGTCCCTGCTAGAATGCGCAGCATCTCGAGGGGCGGTAGCTCAGCTGGGAGAGCGTCGCGTTCGCAACGCGAAGGTCGGGAGTTCGATCCTCCTCCGCTCCACCAAACACCTCGCAAAAAGGCCCCGTCGGTCGTAACCGACGGGGCCTTTTTGTGTGTAATTGTCAGGTCTCGGTGGCCCGGGTGGTTATATCACCCCGTCGAGGCGGAGGTAGCCGATCAGGAACAGGATCGCCAGCACCCCGGCCAGGGCGTACAGCCAGTTGGACAGGGTCGGATTGTTGGGACGGCTGAAGAAGGCCGCCCACAGCGCCAGCAGGATCAGGACGAAGAAGAAGAACAGAAAGCGCATGCGTCAGGCCCCTTCGGAAACGTCGTAGGGGAGGTCGCACAGCGTCACCGGCGCGCCGTCCGGGGCGCCGCAGCGCAGTTCGGCCTCGGCCGCGTCCACCTTGAGCACCGCCAGCGCGGAGTACTGGCCGTCGGGGTGCAGTTCGGCGGCCACCAGTTCGCCATCGGCCTGGTCGGGCTTGCCATCGGCGCGGAATACCGGCATGCCCGGCGTCGGGCGCTCGCCATCCTGGATCGCCAGGCGGAACATGCGCCGCTTGAGCTTGCCGAGGTAGTGCATGCGCGCGACCACCTCCTGCCCCGGATAGCAGCCCTTGTCGAAGCTGATCGCGCCCAGGGCGTGCAGGTTGAGCATCTGCGGCACGAACATCTCGGTGGTGGCCTCGACCACGCTCGGGATCCCGGCGAGGATGTCCAGCAGCTGCCATTCGTGCGGGCCTACCGGGGCCCCGCGCACATTGAGGGCGTCCCACAGGCGGCGCATCGCGTCGAAGCCGCCGAACAGTTCGAAACGCGGGTGCACGCCGTGCACGCGCAGCGCCGTCACACCGTCCTTTTCCACGACCTCGTGGATCTCCGCGGGGCAGGCGCCCAGGGCGTCCTGAAGCTCCTTCTCGGCATCCGGGCCGGACAGGCCGAAGCGGATGCGGCTGTCGCCGGCCTGCTCGATGATCACGTCGGAGCGCAGGACGAACATCTGCAGTCGTTTGGCGACCGGCTCCACGCGATCCGCCGGCATCTCCAGCAGATAGCCGTCCTGAGTGCGCAGGACACGGAACACCGCATAGGTGCGGCCCTTGGGGCTGGCGTAACTGGACAGCTGGGCGTGGCGCTCGTCCACCTGCCGGATATCGTTGCCGAACTGGCCCTGGAGGAATTCGGTGGCATCGGCACCGCGAATCTCCAGCAGCCCGCGATGGGAAAGGTCGCAGATGACATCGCCGTTGACGGCCATCTGCCGTTCACGCTCCGGGTTGCCGTAGTGGACGAGCTCGTCGCCCTCGAATTCGGCACCGGAATCGACAAGGTGTTTCTTCCAGTCTTCGCGCATCACGCATCTCCTGTAGCCGCGGGGGCGGCATTTCCCTGGCGGCCCGATAGTAGACGAACGCCGTGTCGGGTGTCAGGATCCCTTATGTCGCCCATCAAGAGCGAGAGGTCGCATGCCCCGGTCACCGGTTCGTCCCGTTTTCCTCGATCTGCGCAGGATCCGGTTTCCGCTGAATGCCGTGGTCTCGATTCTGCACCGCGTGACCGGCGTGCTGCTGATTCTCGCGATCCCCGTGCTGTTGTGGCTTCTGCAGCTCTCGCTGTCCGGCCCCCAGGGTTTTGCCCGCGTGGCCGGCTGGGTCGGTCACCCGCTGGGCCTGCTGGTGCTGCTGGGTGTCCTGTGGTGGCTGCTGCATCACCTGTTCGCGGGCATCCGCTATCTGGCGATGGAATTCGGGATCGGCGAGGACCGCGAGGGGTCGCTGCGCACCGCGCGCCAGGCCCTGATTGCGGGGATCGTCGCCACCCTGATCGTCTGGGGAGGGCTGTGGCTGTGAGACTCCTGAGCGGACAGCGCGCCTGGCTGCTGCAGCGGATCACTGCGGTGTATCTGGGCGTGTTCACCGTGCTGATGCTGGGTTATTTCGTCTTCTTCGCGCCGGCCGATCATGCCCGCTGGCTCGCCTTTGTCGGGCATCCGCTGGTGGGCCTGCTGACAGCGGTGGGCGTGGTAGCCCTGCTGCTGCACGCATGGATCGGCCTGCGCGACGTGATCATGGACTACGTCCATCCCTTCGGCATCCGCCTGACGGTGCTGATCCTGTCGGCCACCGGCCTGCTGATCCTCGGCCTGTGGGCCTTCGCAATCCTGTTCAAGGCATGGCTTTCATGAACGTGACCCGGCGCAAGTTCGACGCCCTCATCATCGGGGCCGGCGGGGCCGGCCTGCGGGCAGCCCTGCAGCTGTCCAACGCCGAGGCCAAGGTGGCCGTGGTGTCCAAGGTGTTCCCCACGCGCTCGCATACCGTGGCGGCGCAGGGCGGGGTGAACGCCGCGCTGGCCAACGTGCTGCCCGATTCCTGGCACTGGCACATGTTCGACACGGTGAAGGGTTCCGACTACCTCGGCGACCAGGACGCGATCGAATACATGTGTCGCGCCGCCTCCAGGGTGGTCTACGAGCTGGACCACTTCGGCGTGCCGTTCTCGCGCCTGGACAACGGCAACATCTACCAGCGGGCGTTCGGCGGGCAGAGCCAGAACTTCGGTCAGGACCAGGCCGCGCGCACCTGCGCCGCCGCCGACCGCACCGGCCACGCGATCCTGCACTCGCTTTACCAGCAGAACCTGCGCGCGCGCACCCATTTCTTCGACGAATATTTCGCTGTGGACCTGCTGCGCGATGCCGAGGGCCACGTGCTGGGGGTGCTGGCGTTCGAGATCCTCAGTGGCGAGCCGATCGTGATCGAGGCCAAGACCACGCTGATCGCCACCGGCGGGGCGGGGCAGCTGTTCCGCACCACCACCAATGCGCTGATCAACACCGGCGACGGCATGGCGATGGCCCTGCGCGCGGGGATCCCGCTGGAGGACATGGAATTCGTGCAGTTCCATCCCACCGGGATTGCCGGGCGCGGGATGCTGATCACCGAGGGCGCGCGCGGCGAGGGCGGCTACCTGATCAATTCCGACGGCGAGCGCTTCATGGAGCGCTATGCGCCGAACGCGAAGGATCTGGCCTCGCGCGACGTGGTCTCGCGTGCGATCGCCACCGAGGTGCGCGAAGGCCGCGGCTGCGGGCGCAACGCCGATCACGTGTTCCTCGACCTGCGCCATCTGGGGGCGGACACCATCATGCAGCGCCTGCCGGGCATCCGCGAGGCCAGCCAGACCTTTCTCAACGTGGATCCGATCGACGCGCCGATCCCGGTGTTCCCGACCTGTCACTACAGCATGGGCGGGATCCCCACCAACCGCGACGGGCAGGTGGTCGCGCCGGTCAAGGACTCGCCCGAGGACCCGGTGCCGGGGCTCTACGCCGCCGGCGAGGCCGCCTGCGTGTCGGTCCACGGGGCGAACCGGCTGGGCGGCAACTCGCTGCTGGACATCCTGGTGTTCGGCCGCGCGGCGGCCAATCATATCCTCGAATACCTCGAAGAAAACCGCTATCACCGTCCGCTGGACGAATCCGCGGTCGAGGCGGCCATGGCCCGGCTCGCCCGCTGGGATCGGCGGGATTCGGGCACCGGCGAGATCGAGTCGGTGGACGGGCTCAAGCGCGAACTGCGCAAGGTGATGGAGGACCACTGTTCGGTGTTCCGCACCGACGAGGTGATGCGCGAGGGCGTGGAGAAGGTACGGGAGCTGCGCCGGCGCCTGGACCACGCGGTGATCCATGACCACACGCCCACGTTCAACACCGCGCGGGTGGAGGCGATGGAGCTGGAGAACCTGATGGACTGCGCGATCGCCACCATCCGCTCCGCGCTGGGACGCGAGGAGAGTCGTGGCGCGCATTCGCGCATTGATTTCCCGGAACGCGACGATCAGCGCTGGCTGCGTCACAGCCTGTACTCGCTGGAGGACGACAGCCTCGACTACAAGCCGGTGCGGACCCGGCCGAATACCGTGGCCTCGTTCCCGCCGAAGGAGCGCACCTACTGATGGAATTCTCGATCTACCGCTTCAACCCGGAGACCGACACGCTGCCGAAGATGCAGCGTTTCACCCTGCCCGACGAGCAGATGGAGCCGGGGATGATGCTGCTGGATGCCCTGCTGCTGCTGAAGGAGCAGGACGACTCGCTGGGTTTCCGGCGCTCCTGCCAGCACGGGGTCTGCGGTTCCGACGGCATGAACATCAACGGCACCAACGGGCTGGCCTGCGTGACGCCGCTGGAGGAGCTCGACACCCCGGTGACCCTGCGTCCGTTCCCGGGGATGCCGGTGATCCGCGACCTGATCGTGGACATGACCAATTTCTGGGACCAGTACCGGGCCGCCGAGCCCTGGCTGGTGAACGACAGCCCGGAGCCCGAGGTAGAGCGCAAGCAGGATCCGGCCGACCGCGACGAGCTGGACGGGCTGTACGAATGCATCCTGTGCGGCTGCTGTTCGGCGGCCTGCCCGTCGTACTGGTGGAACCCGGACAAGTTCCTCGGCCCCGCCGCGCTGCTGCAGGCCGCGCGCTTCATCAAGGACACCCGCGACGAGGCGACCGAGCACCGGCTGGAGCGGCTGGACGATGCCTGGAAGCTGTACCGCTGTCACACCATCATGAACTGCACGCAGGTGTGCCCCAAGGGCCTCAACCCGGCGAAGGCGATCAGCGACATCCGCCGCACCATGCTGAAGAGGTCGTTGTGAAACCGGAGTGCCCCGTAGGAGCCTGCTTGCAGGCGAATGAAGACCGGAACAGGCCGAGGACCGTTCGCCTGCAAGCAGGCTCCCACAGGGGTTGCGGGAAGTAATGGGGTGGCAGGAAGCATCCGCGGAAGGGCGTATGATGGAGCCTGACAGCCGCACTCGATGGCGCTGCCGTCGCGGCATGCTGGAGAATGACTGGCTGCTCGGGGAGTTTCTCGCGCAGGGATATGCGCAACTGGACCAGGAGGGTCGCGATGCCTTTGAACGGCTGCTGGATTATCCCGACAACGTGCTCTACGAGGTGGTCATGGGCCGCCAGACCACCGCGGATGCCGGGATAGCCCGGCTTGCCCCGCTCATCCGCGCCGCCGCTGCGGCTGCGCCTGCACCCTGATCCGGGGCTCGCGCGCCGGATCCTCGCCGGTCAGGTGCTGCTGAGCACCGCGGTTTTGCTGTACGCCCTGGTCTACACCGTATGGTGGACATGGCCGGTGGCGGGCGTACTGGTGGCGGCCGCGTTCGGCTGGTCCCGGCGTGGCCGCCAGCCGCACTTCGACTGGCTGGGGTGCACCGCGTACGGACGCTGGTGGCTGGCCACCGCCGAGGGCCTGCGCCAGGAACGCATCCACGATATCGAGATCCTGCCGGACACCCGGGTGTTCGCGACCCGTGTGGTGCTGCGCTATCGCCCCGCGGGTGGGGGGCGCCCGGGGACCCTGTGGCTGTACCCGGGGCGGGTGGATGCGGACGACCTGCGCCGGTTGCGCATGCGCCTGCGCTGGCCCGCGCCGGGTCCGGCGGAATCCGGGGAGCCGGTGAGGCCTCGCGACGTGATCGCGCGCGGCGTTGCTATACTGACCGCACTGCGAGCTAGCGGAGGCCGGATCATGGCGGGAGATCAAACGCGTCCCGACAACGCACAGGTCATGGTGGACGTGTCGCACCTGCTGAAGGACGACCCCGATCACGTCTACAGCGAGGAAGAGCTGGACGCGATCGAGGAGCTCGATCCGGAGCTGGCGCTGCGCCTGGACCGGGCCCAGACCCATGCGGCCCGGGAACAGGCCGACGTGCCGGCCGACGGCCCCATCGACGAGGACGCGGTGCGCGAGGCCATCGAGGAGGCGCGGCGCATCATGATGCAGGATGGCGGCGACATCGAGTTCGTCGAGCTGGACGGGCGCACCGTGCGCGTGCGCCTGAAGGGGGCCTGCGTCGGCTGCCCGCGTTCCACCCTGGATCTCAAGAACGTGGTCGAACGCCTGGTGCGCTCGCGGGCGCCGGGCGTGGCCTCGGTGGCCAATACCTTCTGATCCCGCTGACCCCCCGCTCCTGACCCGGAGCCCCGCTCAGGCCCGGGTGTCGGCAGGCGTTTCCGCGTCCGTGTCCGTGGTCGGCCGGCGTCGCGGGATGCGGGCGAGGGCGGCCTTCAGGGCCTGGCCCTGTTCGTGCCGTCCCTGTCTGTCCAGCGGCGCGAAGCGCAGGGCGTTGTAGTGCCGGGCGAAGGCCTCCAGGGCCTCGCGGTCCTGTGGCCGGGCCGCGGCCACGCGCCGCACCCAGGCATCCACGCTCTCGTGCGGCTGGTGCGCCAGCCCCGCACCGCGCAGGCGCCGGGACAGCCGGTGGAGGGCGCGCTGCGCCGGATCCCGGCGCTCGCGTCCGCGCAGCAGCAGCCACAGCGCGACCCCGGCGGCCAGGGTGCCGAAGCTGACCCCCAGCGCGATCAGCACGCTGCGCCAGTCGCGCGGGTCCAGGCCAAAGCGCTCGAACAGCCGCTGCTGACGCTCGGGGGTGAACGCCAGCACCCAGGTCTCCCAGCGAAAGCCGATGAACTCCCGCCAGTCCTGCAGCTCGAAACGCGCCTGCTGCAGCCAGGAGAGGCCCTCGCGGCGCAGGAAGTCCGGTGTCTGCTCGCCTTCGGAGGGTGACAGGCCCTGCAGGCCCTGCTCGATGCGCTCGGGCGCGATCGCCGCGGTGGGGTCGACCCGCAGCCAGCCCTCGCCGTCGATCCAGACCTCGTTCCAGGCATGGGCGTCGGCGTTGCGCAGGCGCAGATAGCCACCGCGTTCGCGCCACTCGCCTCCGTGATAGCCGGTGACCACCCGCGCGGGGATGCCCGCCGCCCGCATCAGCACCGCGAACGCCGAGGCGTAGTGTTCGCAGTAGCCGGCGTGGGTATCGAACAGGAACGCATCGGTGTGATCGCCCGTCGTCTGCGGTGGTTGCAGGGTGTAGCGATAGGGTTCGCCGGAGAACCGCGTCAGGGCGGTTTCAACGATGGCGCGCGGGTCGTCGTGCGTGGCCGTCCAGAGTCCGGCCTGAGCGCGGGCCTGCGGCGCGGCGCCCGGGGGCAGCGCCAGCGCCCGCTCGCGGGTCTCGGGATCCAGGGCGGGAGTGTCGGCGTCGCTGCCCGGGGGACGCGTCAGATCGGCGCTGGCGGTGTACTGGATGCGTCCGGTGATGCGCTGGTCGCGGATGACCTGATGGTTCGCGCGCAGCTCGGCATCGTCGGGCAGGCGGGCGGGATATTCCAGAACCGGCAGGTAGCGGGAACGCGTGGGTTCCAGCGTGACGGTGTAGTCGACGGTATCGCCCTCCACCGCGGGCGGCTCGATCGAAGAATCTCCGCGATCGGCCCGCCACTGGCGGCCGTCGAAGTCGGTCATCACCATGCTCCGCCAGTACTGTGCGCGGGTCGGCGGGATCTCGCCGTCGAATTCGACCCGGGCGGCGACGGTTTCGTCCTGCAGCAGTTCGGCGATGTCGCCGGGGTTCATCTCGTCGGACAGGCCGGTCTGCGCGGTGTCGTCCCGGTCCTCGCGATCGCCCCAGAGCGGCCCTTCGATGCGCGGGAAGACGATGAACAGGATGAGCATGAACGGCAGGGCGTGTACCAGCATGGTCCCGGCGCGGCGGGCCAGATAACCGGGCGTCAGCGGGCGGGCGGCGTGCAGCTGCACCAGGGCCGCGGTCAGCAGCAGCGCCCCCAGTAGCGACCACAGCCCGATCCAGAAGGCCTGGTCGAAGAAATACGTGGTGACGATGACGAAATAACCCAGAAACAGCGCAATGACCACGTCGCGTCGGCTGCGCGCCTCCAGCAGCTTGAGCGCGATCATCACCAGCAGCAGCGCGCTGCCGGCCTCCTGGCCGAACAGGGTGCCGTAATGTGCCAGGGTCATGGCGCCGGCACCCAGGGCGAGGAGGCTCATCACCCACAGCGAGGGCGCGCGGGTCCCGCGCCAGTGCACCCAGCCGCGCAGCAGCACGGCCAGGGCCATCAGCAGGGTCACCCAGGCCGGCTGGTACCAGGCGTGCGGCAGCGCGGCCACGGGCAGGGCGATCAGCGCGATGCCCAGCCCGCGCAGTTCGTCGCGCGGCGGGCCCGGGCGGGTGAGCCAGCCCTCCCTCATGCTCCGTCCTCCAGCGGCAGGGGTGCCGGGGCGGTGCGAAAACGGGCGAGCGCCTGCAGGCAGTGGTCACGATGTTCCGGGCCCTGGCCGGGGTCGATGCGCTGGCCCGGCAGACGCAGGCCCCAGACGCGTTCCTGCGCATGGGCCTCCAGCACCTGATGGCAGAGCATCGACAGGCGGGTCTCGGTGTCGCCGTGGGGCAGCGCGTCGTAGTCGAACCAGAGGTCGTCCTGTACCCCGCCGGGGCTTTCGCGCACGTGCAGCTTGCCGCTGCGGGCATAGGCCTTCCAGATGATGCGGCCGGGCGGATCGCCGGGGCGGTAGGGCCGGATGTGGTCGGGCGGTTCCTCGGACTGTCCGCGGGCGCCGGTGTCCTCGTCGCCGTCGCCGTGTCCGGCCAGGGCCCGGCCCGGGTCCACGGGCGATGGATAGACCAGGATCTCGGCGTCCAGATTGAGCCAGCTCCAGGCCTCCAGGACCCCCAGCGGGAAGCGCGTGTCCACGCGCTGGCGCGGCAGGCGGTAGACCCCGCGCGGCACGGCCGGCAGCACGATGCGGGCATCGCTCCGGCCACCTGCGGGGATGGCGAGCGGTTCGCAAGCGTGTGCACCAACCCGCACGGTAATGGCTTCGCGCCCCCGGCCGTCGGTTTCATGGAGTCGCAGTTGCGCTTCGGGCGCGTTCCCGGCGAACACCGGGTCGATCGGCAGCGGGCGAATCTCCAGTCCCAGCAGGTTGCGATGGGTGTACCAGATGGCGTTGTGCCCGATCCCGGCCAGCAGGAAGGTCAGCAGGAACGCCATGTTGTTGGCGTAGTTGATCGAGCCCAGCAGCATGATCAGGATGATCCCGAGCAGGGTGTAACCGGCGCGGGTGGGCAGGATGTAGATGCGGTCGCGGCCCAGCCGCGCATGCTCGCCGTCGTGCGCGTGGCGGCGGTTGATCCAGCGGATCGCGTCGTCGCGCAGGCGCTGCCAGATGCCGCGCAGGCGTCGCCGGCGATTCAGCGGCTGGGCACGCATTCCAGCAGGGCCTCCACGGTGCGGGCGGGATCCTGCGGCTCGCGGGCGCGTACGCGGTGGCCGGCCACCGCCGGCAGGACCCGGGCGATGTCGTCGGGGGTGATGTAGTCGCGCGCGTCGAGAAACGCGTGGGCACGTGCCGCGCGCAGCAGGCCCACGCCGGCACGCGGCGACAGGCCGTGGGCAAAGCGGGCGGTATCGCGGCTGGCAGCCACCAGCTCCTGGAGATAGTCGAGCACCTTGGAATCGGCGTGCACGGCATCCACGGACGCCTGCCACTGGGCCAGCTGTTCCGGCGTGGCCATGGTGTCCGGGGCCGGGTGGCCGGTGTCCCCGCGGCGTTCCAGCAGGGCGCGCTCGGCTCTTGGGTCGGGGTAGCCGAGTTCGATGCGCATCAGGAACCGGTCCAGCTGCGACTCCGGCAGCGGATGCGTGCCGACCTGCTCCTCGGGGTTCTGGGTGGCGATCACGAAGAACGGATCGGGCAAATCACGGGTCGCGCCTTCCACGCTGGCCTGGCGTTCCTCCATGGCTTCCAGCAGGGCGCTCTGGGTCTTCGGCGGTGCGCGGTTGACCTCGTCGGCCAGCAGCACCTGGGTGAAGATCGGCCCGGGATGGAAGCGGAATTCGCCGCTGCCCTGTTCGAACACCGACACGCCCAGCACATCACCCGGGAGCAGGTCGCTGGTGAACTGGACCCGGCGATAGTCCAGGTTCATCGCCCGCGCCAGTGCGTGCGCCAGCGTGGTTTTGCCCACGCCGGGCAGGTCCTCGATCAGCAGATGGCCGTTGGCCAGCAGGCAGGTGAGCGCCAGACGGATGGCGCGGGGCTTGCCGAGCAGGATCTGGTTCAGGGCCTGTTCCACCCGCTGCAGGGCGTCCGTTCCCGAAGACATGGCGTTCTCGCGTTTTTGGGGGAGTTGCAGAAGAGTTTGTAGCGGCCGGATGGTTCCCCTGTATCTGCAGAGTGTCCCCCGCGCTCCGGCACGGCTACCATGGTCGCGCACGAGTCGGGAAAACGGCATGGACACAGCGTCAGGGGCCCAGCGGCCAGCCTTCCAACATGATGCCACAGACGGGCCGTTCCCCGGTCTGCGCCTTTCGGGCAGCCTGGACACCGCCGCGGTGGAATGGTCCTGGGGCCCGCTGCGCGATCGCGTGCGCCTGCTGGCGCGCGAGGCGGGGGGCGGGACCCTGCCCGTGGATGTCACCGGTCTGAGCTATTGTGACGGCGCCGGGGCCGCCCTGCTGCACGCGCTGGAACGCGATGCCGCGGTCGGGGGGGTGACGCTGGAGCTGGTCGGCGCCACACGCATGGTCGAGGAGCAGCTGGCTCCGTATCGTGAGCTGGATGCGGTGACGCCCGCGCGCGGTGAGGGCCGCAGCGACTGGCGCAGCCGCTGGACGGACGCGGTCGGACAGGTGGGACGCGCGGGCTGGGAGCAGATGGCGTTCATCGGCGAACTGGGCCGTGCTCTGGGGGCGGCGCTGCGCCATCCGCGGCAGGTGCGCTGGGGCGACACCTTTCGCGTGGCCGAGGTTGCCGGGTTCCAGGCTCTGCCCATCGTCTCTTTGATCGCCTTCCTGATGGGCGTGATCCTGGCGTTCCAGTCGGCGATTGCGATGCGTCAGTTCGGCGCGGAGATCTTCGTGGCCAATCTGGTCGCGGTGTCGCTGTTCCGCGAGCTGGGCCCGCTGATGATGGCGATCCTGCTGGCGGGGCGCTCGGGGGCGGCGTTCGCCGCCGAGATCGGGACCATGAAGGTGAACGAGGAGGTGAATGCCCTGCAGACCATGGCCCTGGATCCGGTGCGCTTCCTGGTGGTGCCCAAGGTGCTGGCGGGCATCCTGGTCGCGCCGCTGCTGGCGCTGTACGCCAATCTGATCGGCCTGCTGGGTGCGGCGCTGGTGCTGCAGGGCTTCGGCATCCCGTGGGTTGCGTTTCTCAACCAGGTGACCGGCGCGGTGTCGCTTTCGGATCTGTTCTCCGGATTGTTCAAGGCCGGGGTGTTCGGCCTGCTGGTGGCCAGCGTTGGCTGCCTGCGCGGTCTGCAGACCGGCAACGGCGCGGCGGCGGTGGGCGGCTCCACCACCAGTGCGGTGGTTACGGCGATCATCCTGATCGTGGTGTTCGACGGCCTGTTCGCGGTCCTGTTCTATCACCTGGGGGTGTGAGGCATGGCGCAGTCCGATACGGATCCGGTGATCCGGGTGGAAGGCCTGACCATGGGCTTCGACGATTTCGTGCTGATGCGGGATCTGAACTTCGAGGTCCGCCGTGGCGAGATCTTCGTGATCCTCGGGGGCTCCGGGAGTGGCAAGAGCACGCTGCTCAAGCACATGATCGGGCTGTATGCCCCGCAGGCCGGAAGGATCTGGATCGGCGACGCGGATATTGCCCACGCCGACGGCGAGCGTTTCGAGGCCATCCTGCGGGGCATGGGGGTGATGTATCAGATGGGGGCGCTGTTCGGGTCCATGACCCTGCTGGAAAACGTGCGCCTGCCGCTGGAGGTTCACACCGCTCTGCCGCGTCCGGCGATGGACGCAGTGGCCCGGGCGAAGCTGCAGCTGGTGGGGCTGGGCGCGTTCGCGGATTTCATGCCCTCGGAGATCTCCGGTGGCATGCAGAAACGTGCCGCCATCGCGCGGGCCATGGCGCTGGACCCCTCGGTGCTGTTCCTGGATGAACCCTCGGCCGGGCTGGATCCGATTACCTCGCGCGAGCTGGACCGGTTGATCCGGCGGCTCGCGCGCAGCCTGGGCATGACCATCGTGATCGTGAGCCACGAGCTCGCGAGCATTTTTGCCATCGCCGACCGCGTGATTATGCTCGACAAGGAAACCCGGGGCATCGTCGCCGACGGGGATCCGCGACGCCTGCGCGAGGAGTCGGCACACCCCTGGGTGCGGCGCTTTCTGGGCGGCGACCAGGACGAAGCAGCCAACGGCGAGGAGGCCTCCGCATGAGTGCCCGACAGCATTTCCGGCTGGGCCTGTTCATCCTCGGCGGGCTCGCCTCGCTGGTGATCATCCTGTTGATTGCGACGGCGGGGAATTTCTTCCGACCGTCGATGATGATCGAGACCTACATGGATTCCTCGGTGCAGGGATTGGAGGTCGGCGCCCCGGTGAAATTCCGCGGGGTCCAGATCGGCGAGGTCACCCGGCTGGGTTTCACCTCGGTGGAGTATGAACAGGATGTGCCCCCGGCGGAACGCAAGCGCTACGTGCTGGTGCGCGCGCGCCTGTGGCCGGACCGTTTTGCGACCACGCCGCAGGAAGCCCTGTTCGAGGACGATGTCCTGGAGCAGCTGGTCGAGGCCGGGCTGCGGGTGCGCATGGCGGCCCAGGGCATCACCGGCATGAACTACCTGGAGGCGGACTTCGCCGATCCCGCGGAACACCCGCCGCTGGACCACCCCTGGGATCCGGAGCACGCCTATCTGCCGTCGGCGCCCAGCATCGCCATGCAGTTCATCGAATATGCCGAGAACCTGCTGCAGCGTATCGACGAGATCAACATCGAGGGCGTGGTGGAGAACCTGAACAGCCTGCTGGTCAATCTCGACGACACCGTGTCGAGCATCGACGTGGAGGGCATAGCCGGACGGGCGGACGACCTGATCGGCGAACTGGAGACCACGGCCACCAGCGCCGAGCGCATCATGGAATCCGTCGAGAATCTCCTCGACCATCCCGATACGCAGGCCCTCCCGGGCGAGACCCGCGAGACCATGCGTCAGCTGAGGCGCACCGCGGAACAGGCCGAGATCGGCGAGCTGGTGGCCCGGATCGAGGGTATGGTGGAACGCCTGGATCGTGGCGTGGAAGTGAACGAGGCGAAACTGGCGGAGACCCTGGAAGAGCTGCAGAGCACCACGCGCAGCCTGCGCAGCCTTTCGGAGGACGTGCGGCGCAATCCGGCGGGTACCCTGTTCGGGGCACCGCCGCCGCGCAGTATCATGGACCGGGACAACCGGGGAGAGGAACGCTGATGACACGCGCGCTACTGCTGGCGGTGCTGGCCGCATTCCTGCTGGGGGGCTGCGGCCTGCTGGCCGAACGCGAACCGGTGGAGCGGGCGTGGTTCCTGCTGGAACTGCCGGAAGACACCGGGCCGCCCGCAGCCGATGCCGGGGCGCCCGTGGCGGTGGAGCTGGGCTCGGTGCGAGTGGCCCCCGCCTATGCCGAGAAGGGGCTGGTGTACCGCCTGGGGCCGCACGAGTACGAATCGGACTACTACAACGAATGGTTTCTGCGTCCGGCGGAACAGGTGGAACAGCTGCTGCGCGAACGCTGGGCCCGTGGCGACGGCGCCGTGGTTCTGGTGGACGACGCCCGCGCCGGGCGGGCGGCCGGGCAACCGGTGGTGGAACTGCACGTGCTGGTCACGGCCCTGTACGGTGACCTGGATACGCACAGCGGCCGCGATGCCGCACGCGTGGGGCTGCGGACCCGGCTGGGTGGTGCTGATCGGACCGAGCTGGCGCATTTCGAGGCCACCGAAGCCCTGCAACAACGCTCGCCCCGGGCCCTGGTGGCCGCCCTGTCCCGCGGCATGGCGGCCAGCCTCACGGACCTCGAGGCGGAACTCCAATCCTTCGCGCGACAGGAGGCGGACGGATAATGGCCGACCCGGACCCGCAAGCCACGGTGTATGACTTCGAAGTGACCCGCGCCGACGGCGGGCGGCAGCGGCTCGGCGAGTACCGCGGCGAGGTGCTGCTGATCGTCAACGTCGCCTCGCAGTGCGGTTTCACCCCGCAGTACGAAGGGCTGCAGGCGCTGCAGGATCGCTATGGCGAACGCGGCTTTCGGGTGCTGGGGTTCCCCTGCAACCAGTTCGGTCGCCAGGAGCCGGGCGATGCCGACTCCATCCGGGTCTGCGGTCTGCGCTTTGGCGTGAGCTTCCCGGTGTTCGCCCGCATCGAGGTGAACGGGGAGGGCGCCGATCCGCTGTTCCGCCACCTCAAGACGGCCGGCCCCGGTGCCCTGGGCACGCAGCGGATCAAATGGAACTTTACCAAGTTTCTGGTGGGGCGGGACGGCCGCGTGATCCGGCGCTTCGCCCCCACGCGGCGCCCGCAGGATCTGGCCAGCGCCATCGAACGGGCGCTGGACGAGCCCGCGCCCGCCAGCGCCGCATGAGCGAGCAGGATGACGTGCGCTGGATGGAACAGGCGCTCGCACAGGCCGAGGCCGCAGCCGCAGCCGGCGAGGTGCCCGTAGGCGCGGTGCTGGTGGATGCCGAAGGCAACGCCCTCGCGGCGGCCCACAACGCCCCCATCGCCAGCCGTGACGCCACCGCGCACGCCGAGATCCGCGCCCTGCGCGCGGCCGGGGAGCGTGTGGGCAACTACCGCCTCCCCGGCACCACCCTCTACGTGACCCTGGAGCCCTGTTCCATGTGCGCCGGCGCCATCATCCACGCCCGCGTGGCGCGGCTGGTGTACGCCGCGGCCGATCCACGCACCGGGGCCACCGGCAGTGCCATCGACCTGATCCACCATCCGGCCCACAACCACCGCGTGGCGGTCATCGGCGGCGTGCTGGCCGAACGCGCCGCGACCCAGCTGCGCGACTTCTTCCGCGCCCGTCGGCGCAACACGCCCGCCGTCGGGGACGAAGATGGCGCGCCGCCCGAACCCGATCCGCAAAGGAGAACTTCATGATCCGAATCCGCCACATGCTGCTGGCCCTGCCGCTGGCTGCGGGCCTGCTGGCCACGGCCGTTGCCGCGAACGAGATCCACAGCGTGGAAGCCCTGAACCAGGCACCGGAAGAGCTTGAGGGCGAGACGGTGCGCCTGGAAGGCATCATCGCGCAGGTCAACAAGGACATCATGGGCCGTAATTTCCTGCGACTGGTGGACGGCACCGGCGAGCCCGGCGACTTCATTACCCTCACCAGCCAACAGACCGCCGATCCGGGTGGCCGTGTGCGGGTGGAAGGGGTCTACGTGCTCGACCGGGATTTCGGTGCCGGCTACGTCTACCCGGTCCTGATCGAACAGGCCCGCCTGGAGGATATGGACGACTGAAAACATGCCACCGAGGCGGTGCTGACGCGATGTGACGGCATCGAACAACAGCGCTGTCGGAGTGCCTGGCGCTAAAGGCCGTTCCGGGCGAGCAGTTCCGGGAGCTGGCGCTTGAAGCGGAAGAATCCGTGGGTGGCATGTGGCCAGGCGAGGTCGTCCCAGGTCCGGCGCAGCGGAATGACTTCGATCCCGTCTTCCGCCAGCTCGCGGGCAACGTCATCCAGGGCGTCGGCTAGGGGGCCGACGGGCGTCTCCAGTGTGGCGATGGTGGTCACGCCCGCGGCGGCGCACTGCACCCGGAGTTGCTCTGCATGCAGTTGCGGGAGAACGGTTGCGGGCTGCTGCAGGGCCTCACCCGCGTGCCGCGCCGCATCCTCGGCCAGTGTGTCGACCCAGTGGGTGGTCGTGGCACCAAAGGGCCAGGGGATGTCGGGGTGGCCGCGCCGGGCGACGGCGATTGACGCCACGTCGGTTCCCGCCGGCAACACTTCCTGACCGCTGAAGTCGTCGCCATGCAACAGGAGGAGCACGCGCCGGCCGCGCGGCAGGGTGCGCGGGACCGGGAGGGCGCTGGCGGGAGGCGGGGTCTCGTCGCGGATCGCGGGCGCCTCGGACGCGAGATCCGTCGGGCCGAACCGATTGTCGGTAAAGCGGGCAATGTTGTCGGTCGTCGCGAGGTAGTTCTTGCCCGGCGTCTGGATGCCGGCGACCCAGCGCCAGCTCAGGGTGTTGGAGGCGGGGTCGGCGTCGAGCAGATGGCGCAGGAAGAAGTCCGCCCCCAGGGTCCACGGCAGCCTCAGGGTGAAGATCCAGATCGACGCGAACCACATGCGCGCGTGGTTGTGCAGATACCCTGTTGCGACCAGTTCGCGGGCCCAGTGGTCGAATCCTTCGACTCCGCTGTGTCCGGCCTCGGCCGCGGCAACGCGCTCGCGCAGGCCATCGTCTTCGGCAAGGCGTGACCGTTCGATGTCCCGTTCCGCCAGGAAGGCCCGCCAGACCCCGGGGCGCATCTGCAGCCAACCCTTCCAGTAGGTCCGCCAGAAGACCTCCTGAACGAACTTCTCGGCCGCCTCGGGTGAATGCCGGGCCAGCACCCGCGCGATCACCTCGTGTTCGCTGATGGCCCGGTGACGGATGTAGGGCGAAAGCAGCGACACGTTGTCGCGTTCACCGGGTCCGGGATCGTGGTTGCGCCGGGCCGCGTAGTGATGGCCCGCACGCGGGGCAAAATCCGACAGCCGCTCCAGGGCGGCTGCCCGCGACGGCGGGAAAAGGGCGGCGCGACCGTCCGGGGCTTCGCCGTCGGCGTCGACGACGCCGTTCACGAGCCACCCGTTCGCGGGTCGGGAAGGGTTTCCAGGACCGCGTCTGCGAGGGCCCGACCACTGTCGAATGCCGCCTCTACGCGTGGTCCCAGGGCCCAGTCGCCACAGGCACCCAGACGCTGCCCGGCGTCCCAGAGGCACGGCCGCCCGGCGGCCTGCTCGACCCGCGCGTACAGCCATCGGTGGACCTGATGGTGGAGCAGGCGGGCGGAGCCGAGCAGGGGCCGCAGAGCGGTCAGTAGCGGATGTGCCAGTTGATCCGGGTCTTGCTGGATGTGCTCGCGGGACCAGTCGGGACCGGCGTGGGCCACGAGGGTCTCGGTTTCTGCGTCACGGCCGGGTTTGGTGGCGTTCCGGGCAACCCAGGAAAGTGGCTGGCCGGACAATTCGCACGATGTTTCGTGCAGGTCGGTGGAGCCTTCGACGGCGGCCATCAACGCAATGCAGGGGGCATAACGAACGCCCGCGAGCGCCGCAAAGCCCGTTCCGGCGGTGGCCGACAGTTCGGCGGCCTGCGGTGCGGGCAGGGCGAGCAGGACTGCGTCGAACGGGCCCTCGAGCTCCGCATGTTCAGGCGTCGACTCGACCTGCAGATGCCAGGCACCGTCGGAACGTCGAAGCCGCTCGACCCGGGAGTTGCGCCGCACCTCCAGGGGCGCAGCCAGCGCGCCGGCCGGGGCCGTCATGTCGGGACGGCCGACGTACCGGTCCGTTCCCCACGCCGCCACCGCACCCTGGTCCTGCCAGGCGTGCACCTGGTGGCGAAAGTCTGTGCCACGAGCGGTGAAATACTGGGCCCCGTGATCGAAGCTCAGGCCATCCGTGTGCCGCGTGGCCATGCGTCCGCCGAGGCCCCGGCTCTTCTCCAGCACGAGACAGTCATGGCCGGCATCGTGCAGCCGTCGGGCGGCTGCGAGCCCGGAGATCCCGGCGCCTATGATGGCGATGCGTGCCACCATCCCTCAGCCGCCCGTCGGGACCATGGGGCGCACGCGGGCGAACCCGCCGTCCACCGACAGGACCTGGCCGGTGACCCATTCGGCCTCGTCGGACAACAGCCATGTGACGGCCCGCGCGAGGTCTTCCGCCTGCCCGTAACGCTGCAGCGGATACTGCGCTTCGATCTGCGCCTCGGCACGCGGGGAGGCAAACAGCCGTTCGGTGGCGCCCGTCCGTGTCAGCCCGGGGGCAATCCCGTTGACCCGGATGCCGTGGCCGGCGTAGGTCGCCGCAGCGGCCGGGACCAGGCTGGCGATCGCGCCCTTGGCCATCGCAATCGCCTCGTGATTGGAGACGCCGATCTGGGCGACGACCGAGCTGAACAGAACGGCGCTGCCCCGGGGTTCGTCCGTCTGGAGTCGGGCCTTCACCCAGGCGCGCAGGGTGTAGAAGGCGCTGTCCTGGTTGGCCGCCATGCAGTCGCGATACTGCGCCTGTGTGGTTCGGTGCAACGGGGCCAGCAAGGCGCTGCCGGCACAGTGAGCGAGTTGCGCGGGGGGCTCGCCGAAATGTGCGGAGGCCCGGACCACGGCCTGATCCGCGCCTTCCGCGGTGCTGACATCCGCGACGATGGTGCATGCCTCGAGGTCATCCGGAAGCTGCCCGCGAAGGGCGTCCAGTCCCTCGGCATTGCGCGAGACGAGAGCAACCCGGTCATGGGCGGGATCCAGCGATCGCACAAGCGCGCTCGCCACCCCGCCGGTTGCGCCGGTCACCAGTACTGTTCGTTTGCTCATCTCGCGTGGGTCCTTCGGGGTTTTTTCCGGGTCGATACACAGCGTTCGTCCCGGTTCCGACGGGCGAGTTCAACCGGGGTGTTTGGTGCTCGTCGCGCAGTGCAATCGCCCCGCCTGAATGCGGCGGGGCTGGCCGTCAGGTTCGGCCGATCAGGGCCGGTTCGCTGCCGCAATCGTCACCGATGTCGGTCCAGGCATGCCGCGCGCAGCACGATCCATGATTTCTTGATCCCGGGATTCCCGACTGGGCTCGGGTTCCGGACGCAAGCTTGTCACAGGGAGGCGGCGGTTCGATAAAGAATCGCATGGCGATCCGCCAGGGCCGTGATGTCGCGGTCGTAACCGCCGCCGATCACCGCTGCCACGGGCACGGCCCTCTCGCGACAGACCTGCAGCACATGCCGGTCCCGCGCCTCGAGGCCCGCATCGGTCAGCTCCAGATGCCCCAGCCGGTCCGCCTG
The DNA here is from genome assembly GCF_000378545.1 of Thioalkalivibrio sp. ALE23. NCBI lineage: Bacteria > Pseudomonadati > Pseudomonadota > Gammaproteobacteria > Chromatiales > Ectothiorhodospiraceae > Thioalkalivibrio > Thioalkalivibrio sp. ALE23. Next base: position 272,733 of record NZ_KB900034.1, read on the forward strand.
GTGCACGTCGACGCCGGCGTCGTAGACCACAAGATCCGGGCGCACGTCGTCGATCAGGGTCGCCAGGGTATCCCGCAGGGTCGCCAGATAGGCATCATCGCCAGTGCCCCGGGCGAGTTCGATGTCGTGGTCGCCGGGCGTCTTGCGCGCCGGGAAATTGCTCCCCGCATGCATGGAGAAGGTCACCACCTCGGGGGTGTCCGCGAAGATGGCGGCGGTGCCGTCGCCCTGATGTACGTCGAGGTCGACGACCAGGACGCGTCGGACCCAACTCCTGGCCCGGGCGTGCGCTGCCGCCACCGCGATGTCGTTGATCAGGCAGTAGCCACTCGCGAATCCCGCGTGGGCATGGTGAGTGCCGCCGGCGGTGTTCAGGGCCAGTCCGTCGCTCAGCGCGGCCTCCACGGTCAGCAGGGTGCCGCCCGTCTCCAGCCGTACCCGCTCCACCAGCGCCTCCGACCACTGAAATCCGCTGCGCCTCTGGGCAGCCCTGCTGGTCTGGCCGGAGAGGAAGGCAGCCAGGTAGGTCGGTGTATGCACGCGGGACAGGGCGCTCCAGGAGACGATATCCGGTTGCACCCATTCGAACGCCGTGTCGGACAGCCCGGTTTCCAGCCGCTCCCGCAGGACCCGGAACTTGGCCATCGGAAACGGATGCCCATCCGGCAGTTCGATCGTGTACCCCGGATGATGGATCAGTTTGAGCGGCATACAGCGAACCGGGCCTTCAGTCGGCGGGCTTTCGTGCCAGCAGCATGTAGTTGACGCTCATGGATCGCGACAGCCACATCCGGCGGGTGAGCGGATTCACCTTCACTCCCGTCTGCGCCACGGGCTCCAGGTCGTCCCGGGCCAGCAGATCGCGTGTTTCGCGGGGCGTGACAAAGCGCTTCCACTGATGGGTGCCCCGGGGCAGGATGCGGAACAGGTACTCGGCGCCGACGATTGCCACCACGAACGAGACCGGATTGCGATTGATGGTGGCCACGAAGGTGTGGCCGCCGGGACGCAGCATGCGGTTGACGCTCGCCATGAACGCGGGCAGGTCCGCCACATGCTCGACCACCTCCATGTTCAGGATCACGTCGAAGGCTTCGCCACGCGCTGCGAGGGCCTCCGCGGTGTTTGTTTCGTACTCGATATCCAGGCCCTGCTCCGCGGCATGCAGCCACGCAGCGGCGATGTTGCGGTCGACGACGTCCACGCCCAGTACATCCGCGCCGTGGCGGGCCATGGCCTCGCTCAGCAGCCCGCCGCCACAGCCGATGTCGAGCATGCGCAGGCCGGCCAGGGGGCGCTCCGCCTCCGCGTCCCGTCCGAGCGAGCGGCAGAGCTGGTCCCGGATGTAATCGCTGCGCAGGCCATTCAGCACGTGGAGCGGCCAGAGTTTTCCGTCCGGTTGCCACCACATCTCGGCCAGAGCGCGGTAGCGTTCCACCTCGGCGGGATCAACGGTTCGGTCGTGTTCCGGATTGGGAGAAGTCATGGGCCGGGTTGCTCGTCATCGGCATCAAGGTCTCTGTCTGACCATATGACGACGGTTTTGATCGCATTCGCTCGTGCGCAGGGTACCCGGCCCGGAAAAAAGAGCGGATATCCGGGGTCTCGGGCGCCGACGTGCAGCCTGATCCGGGGTTTGCCGGTGAGAGCCCGGCCCGAGCGTTGAGGATTTCGTTGCCAGCCCTCGGACGGGCTTGCGAGCCGCCTGAGGTACTGAATAGATGGAGCCGGTGACAGGAGTCGAACCTGCGACCCTCTGATTACAAATCAGACGCTCTACCAGCTGAGCTACACCGGCCTGGTGCCGGGAGTGGGACTCGAACCCACAAGGCCGAAGCCAGCGCATTTTGAGTGCGCCGTGTATACCAATTCCACCATCCCGGCGTGCAGCGCTCGTAGTGTAGCGCACGCAGGGGGTGTGGCAATACGGCCGTGCGGTATCCCGCGAGCCGGGGCATGGTAGGATCGCGCGCCATGCGAGTTGCCGATTTTGATTACGAACTCCCGTCCGAGCTGATCGCGCAGGATCCGTTGCCGGAGCGCACCGGGTCCCGGCTGCTGGTCCTGGAGGGCGAGGAGCCGGAGGATGCCGTGTTCGCGGACATCGGGCGCTGGCTGCGTCCGGGCGATCTGCTGGTCCTCAATGACACGCGGGTGATCCCGGCGCGGGTGTTCGGGCAGAAGGCGAGCGGCGGCCGGGTGGAAGTGCTGTTCGAGCGGGTGCTGGAAGGCGGGCGCGAGGCGCTGGCGATGGTGCGTGCGAGCCGGGCACCCGCCGCCGGAACCCGGCTGCAGCTGGCGGACGGGGCCTTCGAGGTGGAAGTGACCGGGCGCGAGGGGCCGTTCTTCCGCCTGTCGCTGTGTGGCGAAGGAAAGGCGGGCGAGCAGGATCTGCCGGCCCTGTTCCATGCCCATGGTCAGGTGCCGCTGCCGCCGTACATCGAACGTGCGCCGGAGCAGGAGGACACCACGCGCTATCAGACGGTGTTCGCGCGGCGAGAAGGGGCGGTGGCGGCGCCGACGGCGGGGCTGCATTTCGACGACACCCTGCTGCGCGGACTGCGCGACAGTGGCGTGGAGACGGCAACGGTGACGCTTCACGTGGGCGCGGGGACGTTTCAACCGGTCAAGGTGGAGGACACGACGGACCACGAGATGCACGCGGAATGGCTGGAGGTCTCGCCCGAGCTGTGTGCGGCGGTCGCGCGCTGCCGCGAGCGTGGCGGCCGGGTGGTGGCCGTGGGCACGACCTGCGTGCGGGCGCTGGAGTCGGCCGCGGCAGGTGGCGAGCTGGAGCCGTTCACGGGCGATACCCGGCTGTTCATCCAGCCGGGCTATCGCTTCCGCGTGGTCGATCGCATGATCACCAATTTTCATCTGCCGCAGAGCACGCTGCTGATGCTGGTCTCGGCGTTTGCCGGGTATCGGCGGCTGTTTGCGGCCTACGCACATGCCGTGTCGCAGCGCTACCGGTTCTTCAGTTACGGGGATGCGATGTGGCTGGCACCCGGCGATCCGGACGATCAGCCACCGAGCGCGGAGGCTTCCGATGCAGTTTGAACATCTGGGCAGCGACGGGGCGGCCCGCCGCGGCCGGCTGACGTTCCCGCGGGGGGTGGTGGAGACTCCGGCGTTCATGCCGGTGGGAACCTACGGCACGGTCAAGGCGATGACCCCCGAGGAACTCACGGGGCTGGGGGCGCAGATCATCCTGGGCAATACCTTCCATCTGATGCTGCGCCCCGGGACGGAGATCATCCGGGCGCACGGCGATCTGCATGACTTCATGCACTGGGAGGGGCCGATCCTGACCGATTCCGGCGGGTTCCAGGTCTTCTCGCTGGCCGAGATGCGCAAGATCAGCGAGGAAGGTGTGCGCTTCCAGTCGCCGGTGGACGGCTCGAAGGTGCTGATGACGCCCGAGTCGTCGATGCAGGTCCAGCGCGAGCTGGGCTCGGACATCGTCATGATCTTCGACGAGTGCACTCCGTATCCGGCCACGCATGACGAAGCGCGCCGCTCCATGGAGCTCTCGCTGCGCTGGGCGGACCGCTCGCGTCAGGCCCACGGGGACAACCCGGCGGCGCTGTTCGGCATCGTGCAGGGGGGCATGATCCCCGAGCTGCGCCGGGAGTCGGCGGCCGGCCTGCGCTCGATTGGCTTCGACGGCTACGCGATCGGCGGGCTGTCGGTGGGCGAGCCGGAGGACGAGCGGCTTGCCACACTGGACGTGACCCTGCCGGAGCTGCCGGTGGAACAGCCGCGCTATCTGATGGGAGTGGGGCGGCCCGAGGACATCGTGGAGGCGGTGCGCCGCGGCGTGGACATGTTCGACTGCGTGATGCCGACCCGTAACGCCCGCAACGGTTTTCTGTATACCCGCGAGGGGGTCCTGCGGATCCGCAATGCACGGTTCCGCGACGATACCCGCCCGATCGACCCCGAGTGCGGCTGTTACGCGTGTCGCAACTACTCGCGGGCCTATCTCAAGCACCTCGACAAGTGCAACGAGATCCTCGGCTCGCGTCTGGCGACCACGCACAACCTGCATTACTACCAGGACCTGATGCGCGGGATGCGCGGGGCGATTGCCGAAGGGGCAATGGACGCCTTCGTGGCGGATTTCTACGGCCGGCGCGGCATGGACGTGCCTGCTGTGCCATAATTCGCGCCGCCTGTTTGACCGAACCGATTTGCTGAACGGAGAAGCTGCATGGATTTCCTGATTTCCGCCGCCCACGCGCAGGAAGGCCAGGCCGCCGGTGGTGGCCTGATCGAATTCCTGATCATGATCGTGATCTTCTTTGCGATCATGTACTTCCTGATCATTCGTCCGCAGAGCAAGCGGGCCAAGGAACATCGCTCCATGGTCGAGTCCCTGTCGAAGGGTGACGAGATCGTGACCAATGGCGGCATGGCCGGGAAGATCACGGAAGTCGGCGAAAACTTCATTCACGTCGATGTGGCCGATGGCGTGAACGTCGTCGTGCAGAAGCAGTCCGTGCAATCCGTCATGCCCAAGGGTTCCCTGAAAGACCTCTGAAGGCCCGTAGCCGATGCGCAACTCCTATCCGGTGTGGGTGTATGCCCTGATCGTCGTGGTCGTGACGATCGGGCTGCTTTATGCCGCCCCCAACCTGTTCCCCGAAGATCCGTCCGTGCAGATCGACAACCCCATGGCGGGGGAAGTCGAGGAGAACATGGAGGGCGTGATCGGTACCGTGCTTGGTGCCCAGGGCCTGACCCCGATGCGGGCCGAGCGCCGTGACGGCCAGCTGCTGCTGCGGTTCGAAACCGCGGACCAGCAGGCGCGGGCCGCGGAAATCCTGCGGAATTCGCTGGACGACAACCATACGGTTGCGCTCAACATGGCGCCGGCCACGCCCGACTGGCTGCGTGCCATCAATGGCCAGCCGATGTCGCTCGGGCTCGATCTGCGGGGCGGGGTGCACTTCCTGATGGAAGTCGACCTCAATGCGGTGATCGGTACGGCCATCGAACGCTACACCAACGAGCTGCGCCCCCGTCTGCGCGAGGAACGCCTGAGTTTCTCCGCGCTCGAGGATGGCGGTGACGAGTTGCGCATTCGCTTTGCCAGTGACGGCGAGCGCGACGAGGCCGAGAGCTGGCTGAGCAGTGAATACCGCGGCGAGCTCGAGTGGGCCCCGCGCCGGGAGGACGACGACTGGTTGCTGGTCGGCACTCTCGAGGAGGAGCACCTGACTGAACTGCGCCGCCAGGCGCTGCAACAGAACATCTCCACGCTGCGCACCCGCGTGGATGAGCTGGGCGTGGCCGAGCCGCTGATCGCCCAGCAGGGCGAGCATCGCATCGTGGTGCAGCTGCCGGGCGTGCAGGACACCGCGCGCGCCAAGGAAGTGCTGGGTGCGACCGCGACGCTGGAATTCCGCCTGGTGTCCGAAAGCGGGGACCCCATGGAGGCCCGCGAAACCGGCGAGGTGCCTTCCGGGACCCGGCTGTACGAAGAGCGTGACGGCACCCCGGTGCTGCTGCAGCGGCAGGTCATGCTCACCGGGGAGTTCATTACGGACGCCTCGTCCGGCATCGCCGACGATACGGGCGGGCCGGCGGTCTTCATCAATCTCGACGGCCAGGGCGCCCGCATCTTCTCGCGCGTGACCTCGGACAACGTCGGCCGGCTGATGGCCACGGTGTTCATCGAGACCACGATCGAGACCGAGGAAGAAGACGGCGAAATCGTGATGCGCAGCTCGCAGAGCGAGGAAGTGATCAACGTCGCGCGCATCAACGAGCCGCTGGGCGGGCGTTTCCAGATCACCGGGCTGGATTCCACCACTGAAGCGCGCAATCTGGCGCTGCTGCTGCGGGCCGGCGCGCTGGCTGCACCCATGTCGATCGTGGAGGAACGCACGGTCGGCCCGAGCCTGGGTCAGGAGAACATCGACCGCGGGATCCAGTCGGTCATCATCGGCTTCGTGCTGGTCATGCTGTTCATGATCCTGTACTACCGGGTGTTCGGCGTGATCGCCAACGTCGCGCTGGCGCTCAATCTGGTGTTCATCGTGTCGGTGCTGTCGATGCTGCAGGCCACGCTGACGTTGCCGGGGATCGCCGGGATCGTGCTTACGGTCGGCATGGCGGTGGACGCCAACGTGCTGATCTTCGAACGCATCCGCGAGGAGCTGCGCAATGGCATGTCGCCGCAGGCGGCGATCGCGTCGGGCTACGACCGCGCCGTGACCACCATCGCGGATGCCAACGTGACGACCCTGATCGCCGCCGTGGTGCTGTTCATCTTCGGGACCGGCCCGATCAAGGGCTTCGCCATCACGCTGTCGATCGGGATCGTCGCCTCGATGTTCACCGCCATCGTGGTGACTCGGGCCATCGTCAATCTGACCTACGGACGCCAGCCGCGGCTGGCCCGTCTGTCCATTTAAGTCCGGGAGCCGGGGAATGCTGCCGCATCTCAACTTCGCCGAGTCCAACTTCGACTTCCTGGGCAAGCGCCGGGTCACCCTGGTGATCTCGGTGGTGCTGATCCTGCTGTCGGTGCTGATGCTCGCCACCCGCGGGATCAATTTCGGCATCGACTTCACGGGCGGAACCCTTGTGGAGGTCGGTTACCCGGAAGCGGTGGAGCTCGATCCGATCCGGGAAACCATCAACGAGGGCGGATTCCAGGGAGCGCAGGTCCAGACCTTCGGGACCGCGCGGGATGTGCTGATCCGCCTGCCTCCGCGCGAGGACGAGCCGGACGAGGCGGCGCTGTCCAATCAGGTCATGCAGCTGCTGGAGGCCGGTGGCCCGGAAGGTGCCGAACTGCGGCGGGTGGAATTCGTCGGGCCGTCGGTGGGCGAGGAGCTGCGCGAGCAGGGCGGTCTGGCGATGATCTACGCCCTGGTCGGGATCCTGATCTATGTCGCCGTGCGGTTCGAGTGGCGCTTCGCCGCGGGGTCCGTGCTGGCGCTGGTACATGACGTTGTGATCACGCTGGGGATCTTCTCGGCACTGCAGCTCGAGTTCGACCTCGGGGTGCTGGCGGCGGTCCTGGCGGTGATCGGTTACTCGCTCAACGACACCATCGTGGTGTACGACCGCATACGCGAGAACTTCCGGATACTGCGCAAGCAGGGCACCGAGTTCGTGATGAACAATGCGGTCAACAAGACCCTCGCACGAACCATCGTGACCAGTATGACGACCCTGCTGGTGCTGTTCGCGCTGTTCTTCCTTGGCGGGGCGGCTCTGCAGAACTTCTCGGTGGCGCTGATCATCGGTGTCATCGTCGGGACGTACTCCTCGATCTTCATCGCGGCCACGGCGGCGCTGATGCTGGGGGTCGACCGCCAGGTGCTGCTGCCGGTGAAGAAGGAAGGGGCGGACGAGGAGGATGCGACGCCCTGAGAACGCCCTGATTCGGGGGAGGGCAGGGACGGACAAGGAAGCCCGCCCCCACAGGGATATGAGGGCGTGGCTGCGGGAGCAGAGTGGGGCCGATGACCGCCCCGGGCGATTCAGCCTTCGCCGTGCGGGCTTCCGGTCTTGCGTCCCTCCACCTCCGCAGCGTGCAGACGCTGCAGCATCGTTTTCAGGACCTTGGGGTTCCCGGCCACGACATCGCCCTTGCGAAAGATCTCGTTGCCACCCTGCCAGTCACTGGTCAGGCCACCGGCTTCCTGCACCAGCAGCAGTCCCGCTGCCATGTCCCAGGGCTGCAGGCCCATCTCCCAGAAGCCGTCAAAACGGCCGCAGGCGACCCACGCCAGATCCAGCGCCGCGGAACCCGGCCGCCGAATGCCGGCCGTGCCCGGGATCATGTGGCGCAGGGTGCGCAGATAACGTTCCAGGTCCTGCCCCTCGCGAAACGGGATGCCCGTGCCCAGCAGCGCACCTGACAGATCCTTGCGCTGCCCCACGCGGATACGCCGGTTGTTGAGGAAGGCGCCGCCACCGCGTGTTGCGGTAAAGAGTTCTTCCTTGATCGGGTCGTAGACCACCGCGTGTTCCAGGCGCCCCTTCTGTCGCAGGGCGATCGACACCGCGTACTGCGGGATCTCGCGCAGGTAGTTGGTGGTGCCGTCCAGCGGGTCGATGATCCACTCGTGTTCGGCGCCGGTGGCCCCGGGCTGGTTGCCTCCCTCCTCCGCGAGGATCGCGTGGTCGGGGTAGGCCTTCTTCAGCGTCTGGACGATCGCCTGCTCGGCGTTGACGTCGACATCGCTGACCCAGTCGTTGCGGGCCTTCTCGCGGGTGTTGACGCGGTCCGGTCGCCCCCAGGCGCGGGTGGTGATGCGTCCGGCCGCGCGGGCCGCCGATACCGCCGTGTTCAGCATGGGGTGCATGAGGGATCTCCGACATCGCTTGGGAAGGAATCGGGGCCGGCGCACGGACGCCCCCGAAGGTCGCGAACAATACACAACGCATCGGGCCTTTGGAAGTGGTCGGGCTTCCCGCGGCGCGGCGGTGTACAATCGCGCCCGCATGCGAGCGGGCAGGGGCGCCATGGAATCCAGGACAGACGAGCATCGACCGATCGATCCGGGCCCGGGGGCCGCCGCGCGGGTCCGGGTCGTGCTGGTGGGAACGACCCACCCGGGCAATATCGGATCCGCCGCCCGGGCGATGAAGGCGATGGGCATGCGCGACCTGGCGCTGGTGGCGCCGGAGCGCTTCCCGCATGCCGATGCCACCGCCCTGGCGTCCGGTGCCGATGACGTGCTTGCCGGGGCCACGGTGGTCGACACGTTGACCGAGGCGGTCGCCGACTGTCGTCAGGTGGTGGGGACCAGTGCCCGCACGCGCACCCATTCGGTACCCGTGCTGGAACCCGACGGGGCCGCAGCCCGTGTGCTCGGCGGGGCGACGGAGGGGCCGGTGGCACTGGTCTTCGGTCGCGAGCATAGCGGCCTGACCAATGAAGAGCTGGATCATTGCCACGCGTTCGTCCGTATCCCCACCGATCCCGATTTTTCCTCCCTCAATCTCGCCGGCAGCGTGCAGATCATGACCTGGACGGTGCGTCGGGCGGCACTGGCCGGGGCCGGGGAACCGGATGCTGCGGTGCGCCAGGCCTCGGCGGCGGAGCGGGATCCCGCGGCCACCCACGCGGAGCTGGAAGGTCTGTTCGAACATTACGAGAAGACCCTGGAGGCCATCGACGTGCTCGATCCGGAGAATCCGCGGCACACCATGCGCCGGTTGCGGCATCTGTACCTGCGTGCCGAACCCACGGCCTCGGAGGTGCGGCTGTTGCGTGGCATATTGACGCACACCCTGCGGGGCCGGTGAGCGCGGTGTTGCGGCTGTGATACCCTAGCGAATAACTCAGGAATGAGACCGTAACCATGTTCAAGACCCTGCGCGAGGATATCCGCTGCGTCTTTGCGCGCGATCCCGCCGCCCGTAATGCCTTCGAGGTGCTGACGGCGTACCCGGGTCTGCATGCGCTGTGGTTTCATCGTGGCGCGCACTGGTTGTGGAATCACCGCATGCGCTGGCTCGGACGGATCCTCGGTAACTTCGCGCGGCTGCTGACGGGCATCGAGATCCACCCGGGCGCGCGCATCGGGCGGCGCTTCTTCATTGACCACGGGATGGGCGTGGTGATCGGCGAGACGGCCGAGATCGGCGATGACTGCACGATCTACCACCAGGTGACCCTCGGCGGGACCAGCTGGGAAGGCGGCAAGCGCCACCCGACTCTGGGCAACGAGGTCGTGATCGGGGCCGGCGCCAAGCTGCTCGGCCCGATCCATGTCGGTGATCGTGCCCGGGTGGGTTCCAATGCCGTGGTCCTGAAGGACGTGCCGGCCGACGCGACGGCGGTGGGGATTCCGGCGCGGGTGCTGGGGCCGCGCCCGGAGCCGGATCCGCGTTTCCAGCAGGCGGCCAGTCGCATGGGTTTCGACGCCTATGGCGTCACCCGGGACATGCCCGACCCGGTGGCGAACGCCCTGCACCGCATCGTGGATCGCGTCCACGAGCTGGATGACCGCATGGAAAAGGCCTGTCAGGCGCTCAAGCGTGCGGGCATCGACCCGGGCGAGGCGATGGGCGAGGATACCGGCCATCCGCTGGAGCCCTGCGACCTGGAAGGGCTGGAACCGGATGACTGCGAAATCCCGCCCCGCAAACAGCAGGGTAATAGTTGACCTTTTTGATCAGGAATTGCTAGGCTCTCGAGCAACCTGAACAAGAAGGCGCATCGAGCCATGAAACTGACGACCAAAGGACGTTACGCCGTCACCGCCATGCTGGACGTGGCGACCCATACCCGCGAGGGGCCGGTCTCGCTGGCCGAAGTGGCGGGCCGGCAGAAGCTGTCCCTGTCCTATCTGGAGCAGCTGTTCTCGCGTCTGCGCAAGAAGGGGCTGGTGGTGTCCAGCCGCGGCCCCGGCGGCGGTTACGCGCTCAGCCGCGACTCCGCCGAGATCAGCGTGGCCGAGATCATCGTGGCGGTGGATGAGCCGGTGGACGTGACCCGCTGTGGTGGCAAGGCCAACTGCAACAAGCAGTCGCGCTGCCTGACCCACGATCTGTGGGCGGATCTGAGCGATCAGCTCTATGATTTTCTCAGCAATCGTTCGCTGGCCGAGGTGCTGGAGCGCCACGAGGCCAGCGTACAGGCGCGCGAACAGGGCGAACATCCGGTGACGGTGCACGGCTCGACCGGAAAAGAAAACGATCATGCGGGCGCCACGGTGGCGGCCGCGGACAGGAGCAATGCGTGATGAGTGACCTGAAACTGCCGATCTATCTCGACTATTCCTCGACCACGCCGGTGGACGAGCGCGTCGCCGAGGAGATGAAGAAATTCCTGACGCGGGACGGTCTGTTCGGTAATCCGGCCTCGCGGAGCCACAGCTTTGGCTGGGACGCCGAAAAGGCGACGGAAAACGCTCGGGAGCAGGTCGCGGCGCTGGTGGGGGCGGACCCCAAGGAGATCATCTGGACCAGCGGGGCCACCGAGGCCGACAACCTGGCGGTCAAGGGTGCCGCGCACTTCTATCAGCGCAAGGGCAAGCACGTCATCACGGTCAAGACCGAGCACAAGGCGGTCCTGGACCCGGCGCGCCAGCTGGAGCGCGAAGGCTTCGATGTGACCTATCTGGGGGTCGACGACAACGGCCTGGTCGACCTGCAGGAGCTGCAGGACGCCATGCGTGACGACACCATCGTGGTTTCGGTCATGCACGTGAACAACGAGATCGGCGTCATTCAGGACATCGAGGCGATCGGCAACCTGTGTCGCGAACGCGGCATCGTGTTCCATGTGGACGCGGCGCAGTCGACCGGCAAGGTGGCGGTCGACCTGTCGAAGCTCCCGGTGGACCTGATGAGTTTCTCCGCCCACAAGACCTACGGTCCGAAGGGCATCGGCGCCCTGTTCGTCCGCCGCAAGCCGCGCGTGCGGATCGAGGCGCAGATTCACGGCGGCGGGCACGAACGCGGCATGCGTTCCGGTACCCTCGCGCCGCACCAGATCGTGGGCATGGGCGAGGCCTTCCGCATCGCCGGCGAAGAGATGGGCAGCGAGCTGGAACGTATCCGCATGCTGCGCGACCGCCTGTGGGCAGGGCTGGATGACATGGAAGAGGTCTACCTCAACGGCGACAAGGAACGCCGCGTCGCCCATAACCTGAACGTCTCGTTCAACTTCGTGGAGGGCGAGAGCCTGATCATGTCGCTGCGCGACATCGCGGTTTCCTCCGGCTCGGCCTGTACCTCGGCCAGCCTGGAGCCCTCCTACGTGCTGCGCGCCCTGGGTCGCGACGACGAGCTGGCGCACAGCTCGATCCGCTTCTCCATCGGCCGCTACACCACGGTCGAAGAGGTCGACCACACCATCGACATCGTGCACAAGGCCGTTGGCAAACTGCGCGAACTGTCGCCGCTCTGGGAGATGTACCAGGACGGTATCGACCTCAAGAGCATCGAATGGGCGGCCCACTGAGGCCGTCCCGGAACATCCACCCACGGGTACGCGAACAGGAGAGATACCATGGCTTACAGTGACAAGGTGATGGATCATTATGAAAATCCGCGCAATGTCGGCAGCTTCGACAAGAGCGACGAGGCGGTAGGGACCGGCATGGTCGGTGCGCCGGCCTGCGGCGACGTGATGAAGCTGCAGATCAAGGTCAACGACGAGGGCGTGATCGAGGACGCCAAGTTCAAGACCTACGGCTGCGGTTCGGCGATCGCGTCCAGCTCGCTGCTCACCGAATGGGTGCGCGGCAAGAGCCTGGAAGAGGCGAGCCAGATCAAGAACACGCAGATCGCGGAAGAACTGGCGTTGCCGCCGGTGAAGATCCACTGCTCGGTGCTCGCCGAGGACGCGATCAAGGCGGCGATCTCCGACTATCAGGAGAAGCACGACGCCGAGGAACCGGAACAGAAGACGGCCTGAAGACGATATGGCAATCACACTGACCGACAGCGCGGCCGACCGCATCCGGCACTTCCTCGAACAGCGGGGCAAGGGTGTCGGCGTGCGGCTCGGGGTGAGGACCACCGGCTGCTCCGGCATGGCCTACGTGGTGGAGTTCGCCGACGAGGTCGAGGAAACGGACACGGTGTTCGAGGTGGACGGGGTGAAGCTTGTGGTGAGTCCCAAGTCCCTGGTGTACCTCGACGGGACCGAGCTCGACTTTGGCAAGGAAGGCCTCAACGAGGGGTTCCGTTTCAACAACCCGAACGAGAAGGCCCGCTGCGGCTGCGGTGAAAGCTTCAACGTCTGAAGGTACCGGACCAGCGCGGGGTGCGGCGGGATCGTGCGGCTACGGGCGTCCCGCTCACCCCTTTTCTTTGCCGGGCCTGTGGGCCCGGTTTTTCGCTATGGACAAGGAATGACAGTCGGCCGATGAACGATCCGTTTGAACAGTTCGATCTTCCGGTTACCTTCGAGGTGGATCGTGATGCCCTGGAGGAACGGTTCCGGCGCCTGCAGGCGGAGCTTCATCCCGACCGCTTCGTGCGTCAGGGCGATCAGGCGCGGCGCATGGCCGCGGCGATGGCCGCGGACGTGAACGAGGCCCACGATATCCTGGCGAACGACTATCGGCGCGCCCTGCACATCCTCGAGCGGGCGGGATTCGAATTCGATCCCGAACGCGACACCAGCCGGGACATGGGTTTCATCGAGGCCCAGATCGAATGGCGGGAACGCCTGGAAGACGCGGAACGTGCCAGCGATGCCGCGGCGCTGGACGCCCTGGCCGACGAGCTGAACGGGGCGCGGGCCGAGGCGCGCGAGAAAGTCGCCACGGCCCTGGCCGATCCGGAGAAACCGGCGGACGACGCCCGTGATCGGGTGCTCGAGCTGCGATTCTTCGACCGTTTGCTGGAGGAACTCCAGCGAACCCGACAGTCGCTGGCGTCGTAACCGACGCCGGCGGAAGATTCCCCTTCGACCGAGAGCTTCCTCAGGAGCCGAACGCGATGGCGTTATTGCAGATCACCGAACCCGGCGTTGATTCCGCCCCGCACCAGCGTCACCTGGCTGCGGGCATCGACCTGGGCACCACTCACTCGCTGGTGGCGACGGTTCGCAGCGGCGAGGCCGATACCCTGCCCGACGAACAGGGCCGGCACATCCTGCCCTCGGTGGTGCATTATTCGGCGGACGGTGCGCAGGTCGGATACGAGGCGGCGGAGCATGCCGGCGATGATCCGCACAACACCATCGCATCGGTCAAGCGCCTGATCGGCCGCGCGGCATCCGACGTGGCGACGCTCTCGGGCGAGCTGCCGTTCCGGCTGAAGACCGGAGACGGTTCGAGCGTGCCGCGCATCGAGACCGCCGCCGGGGACAAGAGTGCCGTCGAGGTCTCCGCGGATATCCTCGGCAGCCTGCGGGCGCGGGCCGAGGAGAGTCTGGGTGACGAACTGGAAGGCGTGGTGATCACCGTGCCGGCGTATTTTGACGACGCCCAGCGCCAGGCGACCCGTGACGCCGCCCAGCTTGCAGGCCTGAATGTCCTGCGCCTGATCTCCGAGCCGACCGCCGCGGCGGTCGCCTACGGGCTGGACCAGGGCGAGGAAAGCACCATCGCGGTGTACGACCTCGGCGGCGGAACCTTCGACATTTCCATCCTGCAGCTGCGTCGCGGCGTGTTTGAGGTGCTGGCCACCGGCGGCGACTCCGCGCTGGGGGGCGACGACGTGGACCGCAGCGTGGCCGAGTGGCTGCTGCAGCAGGCCGGCATGCAGGGCGAAAGCGATCCGCAACGCCTGCGCCGCGTGACCCTGGAGGCGCGTCGCGCCAAGGAGGCCCTGACCGAGGCCGACAGCACCGAGGTGCGGGTGACGCGCGCCGATGGCAGCGAATGGCAGGGGCAGCTGGATCGTGCCGGCCTGCTGGAACTGGCGCGACCGCTGCTGGACCGCACCCTCGACTCCTGCCGCCAGGTGCTGGCGGATGCCGGTCTGGAGCGCGATGCCATCGACGAGGTGGTGCTGGTGGGCGGGTCGACCCGCATGCCGGCGGTGCGCAAGGCGGTGCAGGAATTCTACGGCCGCGAACCGCGCGCCGGCATCGATCCGGATCGCGTGGTCGCGATCGGGGCCGCCCAGCAGGCCGACATCCTCGCCGGCAACAAGCCGGACACCGAGCTGGTGCTGCTGGACGTGATCCCGCTGTCGCTCGGACTGGAAACCATGGGCGGGCTGGTCGAGTTCATTGTCCCGCGCAATACCACCATTCCGGTCAGTCGGGCGCAGGAATTCACCACCTTCAAGGACGGCCAGACCGCGATGTCGGTGCACGTGGTGCAGGGCGAGCGCGACGTGGTGGACGCCAACCGTTCGCTGGCGCGCTTCACCCTGTCGGGGATCCCGCCGATGGTCGCCGGCGCCGCGCGCATTCGCGTGAGCTTCCAGGTGGACGCCGACGGCCTGCTGAGCGTGACCGCGCGCGAGCAGACCCAGGGCGTCGAGGCCCACGTGGAGGTCAAGCCCAGTTACGGCCTGACCGATGCCGAGATCGAACAGATGTTGCGCGATTCCGCCTCCGCGGCGCGTGACGACATGGAGGCGCGCCGCCTGCGCGAAGAACAGGTGGAGGCCGACCGCGTGCTGGAGGCGCTGAACGCCGCCCTGGAAACCGACGGCGACCGCTATCTGGATGCCGAGGAACGCGCGAACATCGAGAGCGCGCGCGACGCCCTGGCCGAAGAACGCGGCCGGGGCGAGGATCCGGACGCCATCGAGGCCGCGCGCAAGCGCGTCGAGCAGGCCTCCGAGGCCTTCGTCGCGCGCCGCATGAACGACAGCATCCGCCGCGCACTGGCGGGGCACAACGTCTCCGAATACGACGACTCAGGGAACTGACCCATGCCACAGGTGATCTTTCTGCCGCACGAAGAAATCTGTCCGGAGGGCGCCTCCATCGAGGCCGAGCCGGGCATCAGCATCTGCGATCTCGCCCTGAAGAACGGGATCGAGATTGAACACGCCTGCGAGAAGTCCTGCGCCTGCACCACCTGCCACGTGTATGTGCGCGAAGGTATGGACAGCCTCGAGGAGCCCAGCGAGGATGAAGAGGACATGCTCGACAAGGCCTGGGGCCTCGAGCCCGATTCGCGCCTGTCCTGTCAGGCGGTCGTGAGCGATGCGAACCTGGTGGTCGAGCTGCCCAAGTACACCATCAACCAGGTGTCCGAGCACCACTGATCTGCGGGAGAGTGCGGTCATGAAATGGACTGATACCAGCGAAATCGCGATGCAGCTTGCGGATGAGCATCCGGACGTGGATCCGCGCAACGTCAACTTCGTTGACCTGAGGAACTGGGTGGTGGAGCTGCCGGAGTTCGATGATGACCCGGACCGTTCGGGCGAGCGGATCCTCGAGGCGATCCAGCTCGCCTGGATGGACGAGGCGGACGTCGACGACTGAGCGGCGGTACCGGATCGCCGGATCGGCCAGGGGGCTGGCCTCCCACAGGTCGAACCCTGTCCCCGGTGGGAGGCCGGCCCTCCGGCCGATTCCCCGTCCGGCCCATCTACCGCGCCGGATCGGCCAGAGGCTGGCCTCCTGCAGGATTCGTCAGGCATGTGGGAGCGGCCTCGGCCGCGAACGCACGTGCGGGGTCGGCAGGTGCCTGATCGGCCAGAGGCTGGCCTCGTACGGGGCGCGCGGCCGTTGCCGCGCGCCGGCGGGGCCGCTACACTGCGCGCCGCATGTTGCCCCGTGACCGCGTTCGCATCGGGAACCCGCCATCCGGCGGGTTTCGCGTTTGCGGGAGCGGGTGGCGACCCGAGTCGAACCATTGCCCCTACAGGAGAGCCGTCCCATGGCCGAAGAACGTACCCTTTCCATCATCAAGCCCGACGCCGTCTCCAAGAACGTGATCGGCGAGATCTACAGCCGCTTCGAGAAGGCGGGCCTGAAGATCGTCGGCGCGCGCATGATGCACCTCGATCGCGCCCAGGCCGAGCGTTTCTATGAAGTTCACAAGGAACGCCCGTTCTTCAACGATCTGGTCGAGTTCATGATCTCGGGTCCGGTCATGGTGCAGGTTCTGGAAGGCGAGGATGCCATCGCCAAGAACCGCGACATCATGGGCGCGACCAACCCCTCCGAGGCGGCCCCGGGCACCATCCGTGCCGACTACGCGGTCTCCATCGACGAGAACGCGGTGCACGGTTCCGACGCCGCGGACACCGCCGAGCGCGAGATCGCGTTCTTCTTCGGTGATGACGGGGTTTGCCCGCGCACCCGCTGATTGCGAGCCGTATCCGGTGTCGGGGGCTTGATGTGCCCGGCCTCCTGCCGGGACAGGGTTCGGCCCGTTCGACCCGCAGGAGGCCAGCCCCCTGGCCGACCCGGCGTTGCCCGACCGGGCACAGGATGTTCCCCTGGCGCCCGATCGGCCGGAGGGCCGGCCTCCTGCCGATGGGGGTCGCCCTGTAGGCATGCGGTGCCCGGGCGAAGTACACTGTGGCATCCGCTCCAATCGGTCGTAATAATGTCCTTGCCCAACCACGCCCCCGTCAACCTGCTGGGTTACAGCCGCGATCAGCTGACAGAGCTGTTCGGGGAATGGGGCGAGCCGAGCTTTCGCGCCACCCAGGTCGCGAAGTGGATGCATCAGCACGGGGTCACGGACTTCGACGCAATGACCAACGTCTCGCGCAAGCTGCGCGAGCGACTGGCGCGTGAGGCGGAGATTCGGCCGCCCGAGGTCGCGCTGGAAAAGACCTCCGACGACGGCACCGTCAAATGGGTGCTGCGTCTCCCCGATGGCAACGCCATCGAGACCGTCTACATCCCCGACAGCGGTCGCGGCACGCTGTGCGTGTCCTCTCAGGTGGGCTGCGCCCTCGACTGCACCTTCTGCTCCACCGCGCAGCAGGGGTTCAACCGCAATCTGACCAGCGCCGAGATCATCGGTCAGGTGTGGCTGGCCATGCAGCGCCTCCCGGCGCCCGAAGGGCGTCCGCGCGCCGTGACCAACGTGGTCATGATGGGCATGGGCGAACCGCTGGCCAATTTCGATGCGGTGGTCCCGGCGTTGCAGCTGATGACCGACGACAATGCCTATGGCCTCAGCCGCCGGCGGGTGACGGTGTCCACCTCGGGCCTGGTGCCGGCGCTGGACCGCCTGGCCGGGCACACCGATGTCGCCCTGGCTCTGAGCCTGCATGCCCCCAATGACGAGCTGCGGGACCGGCTGGTGCCGATCAACCGGAAATACCCGATTGCCCCGCTGATCGACGCCTGCCGACGGTATGTGGAAGCAACGGGATCGCACAGCGGGGTTACCGTGGAATACGTGCTGCTGGCCGGGGTCAATGACCGGCCGGAACATGCGCGCGAGCTCGCGGCGCTGCTGCGCGAGCTGCCGTGCAAGCTCAACCTCATCCCGTTCAATCCGTTTCCGGGTGCGCCGTTCGACCGGCCCTCCGAGGCGGACATCGAACGTTTTGAACGCCTGCTGCAGAAGGCCGGCTATGTGACCACCGTGCGGCGCACGCGCGGCGATGACATCGACGCCGCCTGCGGTCAGCTCGTCGGTCAGGTGGAGGACCGTACCAATCGTGGGATGCGCATGATCCGTCTGCATGCGGAGATCCCGGGAACCGAACGGAGGGCATCGTGATGATGCGCGGTGGCTGGCAGGGGAAGGCGGCCGCAATGCTGGTTTTGGTGGCATTGCTGCAGGGTTGTGCCGGGATGGATCGGCAAACGGGGCGCGATGGCGAAGAAGCGGCGGATATCAATGCGGAGCTCGGCATCGGCTATCTGCGGGAAGGCGAAATGGAACAGGCCGAACGCAGCCTGAAGCGGGCGCTGGAGTTCGACCATCGGCATCCGATGGCCAATCTGGGGATGGCGACGGTGTATGAACGCCGTGGGGCGGTCGACGAGGCGGTCGAACACTACGAGGTGGCGCTGGCGCAGGACCCGGACGATCCCCATATCCAGGTGAGCACCGGCGCGATGCTCTGCCGCCAGGGCGAGTTCGAGCGGGCCCAGGAGCTGTTCGACAAGGCGATCAACAACGTGGATTACGACCGGCGCGATGTTGCGCTCCTCAATTCGGGGTCCTGTTACGCCGATGCGGGTGAATACGAGCGTGCCGAGCAGCGCCTGCGGGATGCACTGGAACGCAGCCCGGAGAATCCGCGCGCGCTCCTCGAGCTGGCGTCGGTCAGTTATCAGGCGGGCCAGCCGATGCAGACGCGCGCCTTCCTGCAGCGGCTGAGCGGTCGCGGCATCGAGAACGCCGAGACGCTGCTGCTGTGCTACCAGTCGGAAACCGCGCTGGGACGGGATCGCAACGCCAGTGCCTGCGCGGACCGCCTGCGTGAAGAATACCCGGACAGTGACGAAGCCGAACGGCTGCGGCGCCTGGAGCGCGAGAGTGACTGAGCGGCGCAGCCGGGATCCGGATCTGGGGCGCGTCGAGGACGTCGACGATACGGCTTCCTCGCGGCCTCCACTGAGCGGGGACCCGGGCGTGCCGGGGCCCGATGAACCGCCCGTGGCCGCGGGCCTCACGACTCGCGACCAGCCCGAGGACGATCCCACGGGCCAGGGTGGCGGCGAAGGCGACGAGCAGGATGCGCAGCCGGGACGCGGACTGCGCGTGGCCCGCGAGGGGGCCGGGCTCGAGATTGCCGAACTCTCCCGGCGCACCCATCTGGGGAAGGCACTGCTGCAGGACCTCGAGGCCAATCGCTTCGAGCACATGCCCCCGGCCTACGTGCGCGGCTATCTGCGCTCCTGTGCCCGGGAGCTCGGGGTGGATCCCGAGCCCTGGGTACAGGCGTATGATCGCCGTGCCCCGGCGGAGCCGGCACCGCGCCCGGTCGCGACCCGCAGGCATCGCCCCCTGCGGCGCTCCGTCTGGCCGTACTGGCTGGCGGCGGCGCTGGTGGTGGGTCTGCTGGCCGTCGCTACGGTGTTCTGGGCGGAAGACGTCTCGGTGGACGCGCTGCGGGAGTTCGGGATCGGGGACGGGCTGGAAGGCCTGCCGGCTCTGGAAACGGAGACCACACGGGACGAGCCGGCGGGGCAAGATCCGGCCGAAGACCGGCCACGAGACGAGCCGGGGGCCGGTGCCACCGAGGGCGACACCTCCCCCGACACGGACACCGACACCGAAACAGGGACCGTTGAGGCCGAAACGCCGGCGATCGGACCGCCGGAACCCCTGGCCCGGCCGGAACGTGATCCGGCTGCGGAGGAAGGTTCGGAGGAGACCGCGGCGGACACGGGCATGGATACCGTGCCCGAGGATGCGGGGATCGACGAACCGGTTGCGCCGGCCCCGCTGGACGAGGCCGGTACGGCCGGCGAGGAAACCGACATCGTCGAAGCCCCCGAGGAAATCACCGGGGAAATCACCGAGGGAACGACCGGGGCGGCCGAAACGGCGCCGGCCGCGGACGGGCAGGCCGAACTGATCCTGGAGGTTCGCGAGACTTCCTGGGTCGAGATCCGTGACACGGACGGAGCGGTGGTTCTGACCGGCGTGCTCTCGCCGGGCACGCGCGAGGAACTGCAGCTGGAACTCCCCGGACGTGCGGTCCTGGGCAATGCCGCCGGCGTCGAACTCACGCTGAACGGCGAGCCGGTGGCGTTTGACGAGCATGTCCGTGACGACCGTACGGCCCGCTTCGATCTGGAAGAATAATCAGGCGCGCATCATCCGGCGCGCCCCAACCCGATACCAATCCGAATACACCCGATGAAAGCCATCCGATCCATTCGCGGGATGCACGACATCCTGCCCGACAGTGTTCACCTGTGGCAGCACCTCGAGGACCAGTTGCGTGACCTGCTGACGCGTTACGGTTACCACGAGATCCGCATGCCGCTGGTGGAGGCCACGGAGCTGTTCGCGCGATCCATCGGCGATGTCACCGACATCGTGGAGAAGGAGATGTACACCTTCGAGGACCGCAACGGTGACAGCCTGAGCCTGCGCCCGGAGGCCACGGCGAGTTGCGTGCGCGCCGGCATCCAGCACGGGCTGCTGCACAACCAGGTTCAGCGGCTGTGGTACATGGGGCCGATGTTCCGCCACGAACGTCCGCAGAAAGGGCGTTATCGCCAGTTCCATCAGGTCGGAGTCGAGGTGTTCGGTCTGCCGGGACCGGACATCGATGCCGAGGTCCTGGCGATGACCGCGCGTCTGTGGCGCATGCTCGGTCTGAGCAACGTGCGCCTGGAGCTCAACACGCTGGGAACCCCGGAATGCCGCGCGCAGTATCGGGAGCACCTCATCGCGCACTTCGAGGCGCATCGGGAGCAGCTGGACGAAGAGGCCCGCAACCGGCTGTACGACAACCCAATGCGCATCCTCGACAGCAAGGATCCGGGGTCCCGCGAGGTGGTGGCCACGGCCCCGTCGCTGATGGACCATCTGGACGCCGAATCGCGGGCGCATTTCGATGCGCTCTGCGGTCACCTGGATGCGCTGGGCATCGCCTGGGAGCACAACCCGCGTCTCGTGCGCGGGCTGGACTACTACACCCATACGGTGTTCGAGTGGATCACCGACGAGCTGGGGGCGCAGGGTACGGTGTGCGCCGGTGGGCGTTACGATGGCCTGGTGGAGCAGCTGGGTGGCCGCGGGACGCCGGCAATCGGCATGGCCATGGGGCTGGAACGCCTGGTGGCCCTGCTGGAGGCCCGCGAAGACGCGCCGGCGGCCGGGGTGCCGGACGCCTATCTGGTGGTGCCGGATACGGAACAGACGGGCGAGGCGCTGCGACTGGCCGAGGAACTTCGCGAGGCGCGTCCCGATCTGCAACTGGTACAGCACTGCGGCGGTGGCAGCATGAAATCGCAGATGAAACGCGCGGACCGGCTGGGTGCGCGCGTGGCGCTGGTACTGGGGCCCGACGAGGCCGCGGCGGGCACCGTGACCGTCAAGCCGCTGCGCGGCGAGGGCGGCGAACAGCAGACCGTGGCGCGTGCCGATCTGTCCGCGCATATGGACACCGCCCTGCAATCCTGAAGGAATACCTGACATGAGTTATCTCACCGACGAAGAAAAGGCGGAACGGATCAAGCAGTGGTGGTCCGACAACGGCATGGCGGTCATCGCCGGGCTGGTACTCGGGATCGCCGGGCTGTTCGGCTACAACTGGTGGAGCGGTCAGCAGGCCGAACGTGCCGAGCAGGCCTCGGAGATGTACCAGGCGCTGCAGTTCAGCATGCGCGCCGGCCAGTACGAGCAGGCCGACGAAATGGCCCGGCAACTGATCGAACATGGCGGGCGTACGCCCTACGTGGCGCTGGCCTGGGCCCATCGCGCCGAGGTCGCGCTGGCCGGTGGCGAGCAAGAGGCCGCGGTGGCCGCCCTGCGCGAGGCCGTGGACGCCGCCCCGGATGACGGCCATCGTGCGCTGTTCCGTCTGCGGCTGGTGCGTCAGCTCATCCGGACCGAGGCCCTGGACGAAGCCGCATCGGTCCTCGCCACCGTCGAGCACGATGCATTCCGCGGCCTGCGGCTGGAACTCGACGGGGATCTGGCACGTGCCCGGGGTGACCACGACACCGCCCGCGAGCGCTACCGCGAGGCCCTGGACGCCGGCCACAGCCCGGAATACCTGCAACTGAAATTCGAGGATCTCTCCGCGTGAGGACGCCCGCCGACATGGATCATTTCGCGAAAATACGCTACGCCCTGCAGTGGTTCGCGGTGGCGGGCCTGGCACTGTCACTGAGTGCCTGTGGCCTGTTTTCCCGGGATGAGAGCGAGCCTCCGGCGGAACTGACCGATTTCGAAGTGCGCGGCGAACCCTCCGAACGCTGGTCAGCCTCGCTGGGGCGGGGCGGGGATCGCTTCCTCTGGGAAGTCTATCCGGCGATCGAGGACGACCGGGTGTTCGCGGCCGGCGCGGATGGCCGGATCGTGGCGCACGACCGGGAATCCGGCGCCCGCGCCTGGCAGACGCGACTGGACGACGTGCGCATCGCTTCGGGCGTGGGCGTCGGCGAGGGCATCGTGGTTGTGGGGACCCTGGAAGGTCTGGCGATTGCGGTGAGCGATGACGGCGAAGGCGAGCGCTGGCGGAATCAGCTCTCCAGCGAAGTCATCGGGATCTCGGAGGTCGCGTCGGGAATGGTGATCGCGCGCACCAATGACGGGCGGCTGCACGCCATGGACGCGGCCACCGGTGCGGTGCAGTGGACCGCGCTGCGGACCACGCCGGCACTGAGTCTGCGCGGGGCGCATGTGCCGCAGATCGTGGGCGGGCGCGTGCTGGCCGGCTTTGATGACGGTCGGCTGATGATGCTGGGCCTCACCCGCGGCAACACCCTGTGGGAGGCGACCCTGGGCGTGCCCACCGGCCGCTCCGAGGTCGAGCGCATGGTGGACGTGGATGGTCATATTCCGGTCTACCGCGGTGCGGCGCTGGGTGTCAGCTACCAGGGGCGCATGGCCGCGGTGGATCTCAATTCCGGCGAGCTCTACTGGGACCGGGAGTTCTCGTCCTATCAGGGCGGGGATGTCTCGATCAGCCGCAACGTGATGGTGGTCAGCGACGCCGACAGCCACGTGCGCGCGGTGGATCCGCGCAACGGCGGGGATCTGTGGGAAAACGCGGGTCTGCGCCTGCGCGGGGTGACCGCGCCGGTGATTCACGAGGGTTACGCCATCGTCGGCGATTTCGAGGGCTACCTGCACTGGCTCGACCTGGAAGACGGCGAATTCGCCGCCCGCACCCGCGTGGCGCGCGGCGCCGTGGTGGCACGGCCGGTGCTGGAGGGCGATACCCTGTACGTGATCACCGACAACGGTCGGCTGACCGCGATCGACGCGCGCATCGACGAGGACGCCTGATCCCCTCATGATCCCCGTCATCGCGCTGGTCGGCCGCCCGAATGTGGGCAAGTCGACCCTGTTCAATCAGCTCACCCGCTCGCGCGACGCGCTGGTCGCGGACATGCCCGGTCTGACCCGCGACCGCCAGTACGGAATCGGCCGGGTGGGCGAGTTTCCCTACATGGTGGTGGACACCGGCGGCCTGTCCGGCGAGGAAGAAGGGGTCGACCGGGCCATGGCCGAACAGACCCGCCGCGCGGTCGCCGAGGCCGATCACGTGCTGTTCCTGGTGGATGCGCGTGACGGCCTGACGCCGCAGGACGAGGCGATCGCCGAGCAGCTGCGTGCCAGTGGCGTGCGTGCCCGGGTCATCGTCAACAAGACCGACGGCCTGGATGCCGACGTGGTCAGCGCGGAGTTCCACGCCCTGGCCCTGGGCGATGTCACTCCGATCGCCGCGACCCACGGTCGCGGCGTGCGCGGCCTGATGCAGGCCGTGCGGGAAGACGTGGCCCGGGATCGGGAAGCGGCAGGCGGTGAAGGCGAGGGCGCCGGCGACGGTCTCGACGTGGACGCCCAGCAGGCCGCGCTGGACGACTGGCCGGGTATCCGTGTTGCGGTGGTGGGGCGGCCCAATGCCGGCAAGTCCACGCTGGTCAACCGCATCCTCGGGGATGAACGGGTGGTCGCCACCGACGTGGCGGGCACCACCCGCGACAGCATCTTCGTGCCGTTCACGCGCGAGGACCAGGACTACACCCTGATCGACACTGCGGGGGTGCGGCGCCGCGCCCGGGTCCACGAGACCGTCGAGAAGTTCAGCGTGGTCAAGACCCTGCAGGCGATCGAGGCCGCGCACGTGGTGATCATGGTGATTGATGCCCGTGCCGGCCTGTCGGATCAGGACGCCCACCTGCTGGGGCTGGTGATCGATGCCGGCCGTGCGCTGGTGGTGGCCGTGAACAAGTGGGACGGCATGGACCCGGATGATCGCGAGTGGGTCCGGTCCGAGATGCAGCGTCGCCTCGGTTTCGTCGATTACGCGCGCATGCGCCTGATCTCGGCTCTGCACGGCACCAACGTCGGGCACCTGCTGGACGACGTGCGCGAGGCCCACGCCAGTGCGTTCGTGGACATCTCCACCCCGGAGCTGACCCGGTTGCTGGAAGCCGCGGTGGCCGAGCATGCGCCACCGCTGGTCAGCGGGCGGCGGATCAAGCTGCGCTATGCGCACCAGGGCGGGCAGAACCCGCCGGTGATCGTGGTCCACGGCAATCAGACCGATCGTCTGCCCGGGGCCTACAAGCGTTATCTGGAGAACTTCTTCCGCCGTCAGCTGAAGCTGGTGGGGACGCCCCTGCGGCTGGAGTTCCGTTCCGGAAAGAACCCCTATGCCGGCCGGCGCAACAAGCTGACGCCGCGCCAGCAGCAGAAACGCAAAAGGTTGATGCGTCATGTCCGCAAGCGCTGAGCCCGCCCTGTCGGATTTTGCGCAGGTGGTCGAGCCGTTCCGCGTGATGGACATCCTCGACCGCGCCCAGGCGGCCGAGCGCGCCGGCCGCGACATCATCCATCTGGAGGTCGGCGAGCCGGATTTCGTGACCCCGCGTGGTGTGGTGTCCGCCGGCGAGATCGCCCTGGCCGCCGGGGAAACCCGCTACACGCCGGCGCACGGGCGCGAAAAACTGCGCCGGGCGATCGCGCAGGACTACCGCAACCGCCACGCGGCCGAAGTGGACCCGGAACGGGTCGTGGTCACGTCCGGGGCCTCGGCGGCCATCCTGCTGGCGCTGGCGGCCGGCGTGAATCCCGGGGAGGAGGTGCTGCTGCCGGACCCGGGCTACGCCTGCAACCGGCAGTTCGTCGCGGCCCGGGGTGCGCGGCCCCGGCCCCTGGTGGTGTCGGCCGAGGACGCCTGGCAGCCGACCGCCGCCGCGGTGGCCGCGGCCTGGAGCGACACGACCCGCGCGGTGCTGCTGGCGTCGCCGGCCAACCCCACCGGCACCTGCCTGTCGCGCGAGACCCTCGCGGAGATCGTGGCGGTGGTGGAGGCCCGCGGCGGGCTGGTGATCATGGACGAGATCTACGGCCAGCTGGTATTCGGCGAGCCCGAGCGCAGTGCCGCGGCCCTGCACCCGAACGTGGTGGTGATCAACAGCTTCTCCAAGTATTTCGCCATGACCGGCTGGCGTCTGGGCTGGATGGTGGTACCGCCCTCGTGGGTCGATCCGGTCCGCCGCCTGGCGCAGAACCTGTTCGTGGCGCCCTCCAGCGTGGCCCAGGCGGCGGCGATGTTCGCCTTCGAACCGGACACCGAAGCGGAGCTGCAGCAGCGGGTGCGCGAGCTCGAAAGCCGCCGCGACTTCCTGCTGCAGGCCCTGCCGGAACTCGGCCTGGAGGTGCGCGCACGTCCCGAAGGGGCGTTCTACATCTATGCCGACTGCAGTGCCCATGGCGCGGATTCCGAGGCCCTGTGCGCCCGCATCCTCGACGAGGCGGGCGTCGCGCTGACGCCGGGGACCGATTTCAGTCCATCCGATGGCGCGCGCCATCTGCGCATCTCCTATACCCAGAGCGAGGCCCGGCTGCGCGAGGCGGTCGAGCGCCTGCGCGGCGTGCTGACCTGACCCGGGCGTAGAGCCGGGCCCGTCTCCGGGTCAGGCCGGAGCCGGTTCCTGCAGCGCCGCGAGCGCGGTGCCCCGCGCCAGACGGGCAGTACCGACCGCGGCCTCGTCGTCCGCTGCCATGCTTACTTCGACCCCGAGGATGCGCGCCCGGATCCGGCTCCAGGCGGGGCTGCGCGCGCCACCGCCGAGGGTCACCACGCGCTGCAGCGCGGGCGCGCCCAGTTCCCGCAGCCGTGCATAGCCGTCGCGTTCGATGCGCGCGATCCCTTCGAACAGCCCCTGTAGAAAGCGCGCATCGTCCGTCGGGCGGGGTTCCATGCGGGGCGGCAGATCCGGATCGTTGACGGGGAAGCGTTCGCCGGGGCCGGGGAGCGGGAGATAGTCCAGGCCGCTGTCGCGCTCCGGATCCAGGGCCGCACCCAGCCGCTCCAGGTCTGCATTGTCGAAGAACTGCTGCAGCACGGCCCCGCCGCTGTGCGATGCGCCGCCGGCCAGCCAGCGATCCCCCAGACGGTGGCTGTACACCCCCAGTTGCGGCGCGAACAGCGGCCGCGGAGAGAGCTGCTTGAGCGCCAGCGTCGAGCCCAGGCTGGTGACGCCGGTGGCGGTATCCGCGACCCCGGCGGCGAGGAAACCGGCGATCGAGTCGGTGGTGCCCGCGACTACCCGCGAGGCCGGATTCAGGCCGAGGTTCGCGGCCAGGTCCGGGTCCACCGGGCCCAGCGGGGTGCCCGCCGGCACCACCTCGGGCAGCAGGCCGGTCTCGTCGCCGAGCTCGCAGAGCAGCCATTCCGGCCAGCGGCGCCGGACCACGTCGTAGCCCAGCTTGAGGGCATTGTTCTCGTCCATGCGGTCGTAGCGCCCGCGCAGGCGGCCGGCCAGCCAGTCGGCCGGGTGCAGCACGCGGCGCACGCCGGAGAGCCCGTGCTCGCCGCGCAGCCACAGGAGCTTGGCGGCGGAACTGGAGGCCGAGTGGACCGCGGCCTCGGGCGGGGCCAGGCGTGCCAGGCGGGGCACTGCCGGGGCCGCCCGGCGGTCGTCGTACATCAGCGCCGGGTGGAGCGGGTGGCCCTGTTCGTCGGTACAGAGCAGGGTGCCCGAGGTGCCGTCCACGGCGATGGCGGCGGGTTCACCCTCCAGGCCGTCGGTCAGCTCTGCCAGCACCCCCTGCAGCGCATCCCACCAGTGCTCCGGCTCTTGTTCGTGCAGTGGACCGTCATGCCGGATACCGGCGGGTTCCAGCGCGCGGCTGGCGGTGGCGCGGCGCCCTCCGTCGGGGTCCAGCAGCACGCCGCGCACCCCCGAGGTGCCGACGTCCAGTCCGATGGCCCGGGGCGGATGCACGGCGATGTCAGTATTCGGTGCCCTGCGGGCTGCGCGTCGGCGGCGGCAGGGTCACGCTCTCCGGCGGGGTCCAGCCCTCCTGACGGTGTTCCGCGACCACCGTGGTGTAGATCCCGCCGCGCACGTAGAAGTTGGCGGTCAGGCGCATGAACCGCGGATCGGTCGCGGCCACCAGGTCGTTGAGGATCTGGTTGGTCACGGCCTCGTGGAACGCCCCTTCGTTGCGGAACGACCACATGTAGTTCTTCAGCGACTTCAGCTCCACGCAGCGCTGGTCCGCCACGTACTGCAGATGCAGCTCGGCGAAGTCCGGCTGCCCCGTCGCCGGGCACAGGCAGGTGAACTCCGGGATCCGGATGTAGATCGCGAAGTTGTTGTCCGGGGAGGGGTTGTCGAAGGTGTCCAGGGTCTTGCTCGGCTGGCTGGGCATGAATGCGTTCTCGTGTTTCGGCTGTTTTAGCGTGCGCGGTTGGAGAAGCGGGTCGCGCGCGAGTTCCCGTCGGGGTCACGTTCGACCTGTAAGCGTGTACCATTCTACGCCCGTACACCCCAGGCTGCGGAACACCCAGGATACCGACGTGCGCCTTGCCCGAATCAAGCTGGCCGGCTTCAAGTCCTTCGTGGACCCCACCACCCTGGTGCTGCCCGGCAACCGGGTAGGCGTGGTGGGGCCCAACGGCTGCGGCAAGTCGAACACCATCGATGCCGTGCGCTGGGTGATGGGCGAATCCTCGGCCAAGCATCTGCGCGGGGATTCCGGCGAGGACGTGATCTTCAACGGATCCTCCAGCCGCAAGCCCGTGGGGCAGGCCAGCATCGAACTGGTGTTCGACAACTCCGAAGGGCGACTGGGCGGCGAATACAGCGCCTACACCGAGATCGCGGTCAAGCGCGCGCTCACCCGCGACGGGCAGTCGAAGTACTACCTGAACGGCCATCGCGCGCGCAAGCGCGACATCGTGGATCTGTTCCTGGGCACCGGCCTGGGGCCGCGCAGCTACGCCATCATCGAGCAGGGCATGATCGCGCGGCTGATCGAGGCGCGTCCGGAGGACCTGCGCACCTATCTGGAAGAGGCGGCCGGAATCTCCAAATACAAGGAACGCCGGCGCGAGACCGAGAACCGCGTGCGCCACACGCGCGAAAACCTGGAGCGCCTGGACGACCTGCGCGAGGAGGTGGGCAAGCAGGCGGAGCGGTTGAACCGGCAGGCGGCGACCGCGGAGCGCTACCAGCAGCTGGCCGCGGATCGCCGGCGCAAGCGGGCCGAGGCGGTCCTGCTGCGGCTGCAGGCGGAAGAGGCCGCGCTGGAAAGCCGCCGCGCCGAGCTGTCCGCCGCCGAGACCGAACTCGCCCGGCTGCAGGCCGAGGCGCAGAACGCGCGCACCCGCTCCGAGACCCTGCGCCAGCAGCGCGTGGACCGCGAGGCGGCAGTGTCCGAGGCACAGAGCGCGTACTACGATCGCGCCGCCGAGGTCTCGCGCCTGGAGCAGTCGATTCGCCATGCCGAGGCCGAACTGGAGCGCGAGACGCGCGAACTGGAGGACCTGGACACGCGCATCCGCACGGCGGGCGAGCAGCAGGATGCGGTGGCCGGGCGCATCCGCGAGGCGGAGCGCGAATGCGAGCGCCTGCGCGAAGCGCTGGAGAATGCGGAACGCGAACAGCAGCGCCTGGAGGCCGCCGCCGAGGAGGCCGAACACGCGGACCAGGCGGCGCGCGAGGCCCAGCAGGAATGGGAGCGCAATCTGGCCGAACCGCGTCAGGCCGCGCAGGTAGCCCGTTCGCGCATGGACAGCGCCGAACAGACCCGCCAGCGCCTCGCGCGCCGGCGCGAGAAACTGGAATCCGAAAAGGCCGCACTGCCGCAGACCCATCCGGGCGAGGAGGCCGAGCGCGTGGAGGGCGAGCTCGCCGGGCTGCGCGAGGCCCTGGAATCCGAGCAGGCGCGCAGTGCCGAGGCGCGCGCCGAGCTGGAACGTCTGGAGGCGGAGCAGGCGGAGGAACAGGAACAGGCCCATGCCGTGGAGCGCGAGCACCGCGAGGTGGCCGGGCGCCTGGCCGGGCTGGAATCCTTCGGTGGCGAGGCCGATCCCGAGGCGACTCGCAAGCAGCGCGAGGAATGGGCCCGGCGCCACGGTATCGACGCCGGCCGCCCGCTGGTCCAGGCGCTGGAGGTCGAGGACGGCTGGGACACCGCGGTGGAGGCGGTGCTGGGGAACTGGCTGGAGGCCGAGGTGCCCGAAGGTGCCGGCGATCCCCTGGGGCTGGAGGCCGCGGCTCTGTCCGATCTGCCCGAGGCGCCGCTGCGCCGCCTGGATGGCACGGCGTCCGCCGAGCCAGTACCCGACGACAGTCTGGCCGCGCGGGTGCGCGGTCCGGCAGCCGTGCGGCGCTGGCTGGCCGGCATCTACTGCGCCGCCGATGCGCAGGCGGCGCGTGAGCGGGCCCGGGACTGTGGCCCGGGCGAGAGCGTGATCACGCCCGGCGGGACCTGGCTGGGCCCGGGCTGGCTGGCCCATGGCACGCTGGAAGCCGAAGTCAGCGGGGCGGTCGCGCGGGTGCGTCTGGCACGCGAGCTGGAGCAGCAGCGCGATGCCCTGCAGGAGCGCAGCCGGGCGCTGGAGGCTTCACTGGCGGGGCGCAGGGAGCGCATCGGCGCGGCGCGCGAGGCCCGCGACGCGGTGGACGCGCGGATCGCGGAACAACGCAAGCAGCTGCAGGAGGGCGAGAACCGCGTGCAGCGGCTGCACGATCAGGCGCGACAGCTGGAACAGCAGCAGGCGCGCATCGACCGCGAGCTGGAAGAGGTCGCCGAGGAGGACGAACGCGTACGCACTCAGTTCGACGAGGCCGAGGCCGAACGCAATCGGGCACTCGAGCGTCTGGAGGGTCTGGAGGCCGATCGGGAAGCCGTGGAGGCCCGCGTGGCCGCGACCCGCGAGGCCCGTCAGCAGGCACGCGAGCAGGCCCGTGCGGCACGCGATGCCGCGGGCAAGGCACGCCTGGCCGAGCAGGAGGCGCGCCATCGGCTGGAGCGCGAACAGAGCGAGCGGGAACGCCTGGAACGCCAGCTGAGCGAGGATCGCGAGCGTCAGGAACGTCTGCGCGAGGGTCTGGAGGGCCGGCGTGCCCCGCTGGAACAGTGGAAGAAGGACCTGCAGGCGGCGGCCGAGGCGCGCCAGGCGGCCGAGAGCGCGCTGACCGCCGCGCGCGGCCAGCTGGACGAGTGCGATCATGCCCTGCGCGAGGTGGCCGGCGAGCTGACGGAGCTGGAGCAGCGGGTGGAGCAGCAGCGTTCCACCTGCGAGGAATACCGGCTGGACCAGCGTTCACGGGCCACGCAGCTGGAACAGCTGCGCGAACAGCTGCAGGAATCCGGATTCGACGCGCGCGACCTGGCGGCCGAGCTGCCGGAAGACGCCGGCGTGGAGGTCTGGGACCGGGCGATCGCCGAGCTGGACCGGGCGATCGAGAAGCTCGGGCCGATCAACCTGGCGGCGATCGACGAGGCCCGCGAGCTGGAAGAACGCCAGCGCTATCTGGAGGAACAGCACGCCGATCTGATCGAGGCGCTGGAGACCCTGGAGGCGGCGATGCAGCGCATCGACCGCGAGACCCGCACGCTGTTCCGCGAGACCTTCGACAAGGTCAACGCCGGGCTGGGGGAGAAATTCCAGCGCCTGTTCGGCGGCGGCGAGGCGCGCCTGGAGATGACCGGCGACGACCTGCTGGATACCGGCGTGGCGATTATGGCGCGTCCGCCGGGCAAGCGCCTGTCCACCATCCATCTGATGTCCGGGGGTGAGAAGGCGCTCACGGCTTCGGCGCTGGTATTCGCCATCTTCGAGCTGAATCCGGCACCCTTCTGCATGCTGGACGAGGTGGATGCGCCGCTGGACGAGGCCAACGTGGGGCGTTTCGGCGAGCTCCTGCGGGAGATGTCGGAGCGGATCCAGTTCATCTTTATCACCCACAACAAGTCGACCATGTCCATGGCGGAACAGCTGATCGGCGTTACCATGCACGAACCGGGCGTGTCGCGTCTGGTCAGTGTGGACGTCGACGAGGCCGTGGAAATGGCCGGGGCCTGACGGCGCCGGGCGCAACGAGCGAGGAATTTTCGTGGACTGGATGCGGTTGAGTCTGCTGCTGCTGGGAATCGTCCTGATCGCGGGGATCTGGATCACGCACCGCATGCGCACGCGTGCGCGCGAGCGTGACGAGGCCGATGACGCCGGCGACTGGGCCGATGATGCGGTTCACATCCGTGCCGGCGCGCCCGATCCGCTGGACGAGGGTCCCCGCGTGACCGGCGGACGGCGCGAGCCGCATCTCGGCGTGACCTCGCCGGGCCCGGATGCGGAGCCCGATCCGGATGATCCGTTCGAGGCCGCGCCGCGCGGCTCGACCTCCGCGCAGGAACCGGTCAACGACATCTACGGCGTGCTGGAGGACGAAGAGCCCGGCGCCGGGGCCGCCGACCATGGTGCGTCCGGTCCGCGCGGGTTCGAGACCGATTACGGCGGCGACCTGCGGGCGGAGCCCGAGCCCGACCCCGACCCCGAGCCCGGGCGCGGGACGGCCCCGGCGTCCCAGCGTCGCCGGAATGCGAAGCCGTCGCCGATGGAACGCCTGATCGCCGTCACTCGCCAGGGTCTGGATGCCGTACGCGCGCGCATGCCGGGAGCCGGACGCAAGTCGCGTGGCCCGGTCGGCGAACGCCTGGACCCGGACCACGAGGTGGATCCGGATCTGATCGAGGAGCCGGACAGGCCGGATCCGGAATCGCTGGGCGAATACGTGTCCGATCCGTGGAAGGCGGGCGAGAACCCGCGCGCCGCGTCGGCGTCGCTGCAGGAGAAGATTCTCCTGCTGCACGTGGTCGCGCCCCGGAACAAGCCGTTCACCGGCGTGGCGCTGGGCGCCGCGCTGGAGCGCGCGGGCCTCAAGCCCGGGGCGATGGACATCTACCACTACCATGAACCCGAGAGCGACAAACGACAGCCGCTGTTCTCGGTGGCCAACATGGTGGCGCCCGGGACCCTGCGTGACGAGGACCTGGCGGACATGATGACCCCCGGCGTCACCCTGTTCACCCAGGTGCACTACAGTGCCCATCCGCAGCGCGCGTTCGAGGCACTGCTGGAGAACGCGCACGCGCTGGCACGCGACCTCGGGGGCACCATCCTGGACGCGCAACAGTCGACGGCGACGAACCAGACCCTGGCGCACATGCGCGAGGACCTGAACCAGTGGCTGCTGCGCAACCGGCCCGACATCCTCCGGCGCGGGAGGACGCAATGAGCGCCGACCGCGAGCGCCTGGAGGCGCTGCGCCGACAGATCGAACACCACAACCGGCGCTATTACGTCCACGACGACCCGGAGATCTCGGACGCCGAATATGACGAACTCCTGCGCGAGCTGCAGGCGCTGGAGGCCGCGCACCCCG
Organism: Thioalkalivibrio sp. ALE23; assembly: GCF_000378545.1. NCBI lineage: Bacteria > Pseudomonadati > Pseudomonadota > Gammaproteobacteria > Chromatiales > Ectothiorhodospiraceae > Thioalkalivibrio > Thioalkalivibrio sp. ALE23. Next base: position 305,428 of record NZ_KB900034.1, read on the forward strand.
AATGGATCACCCCGGACTCGCCGACCCAGCGCGTGGGCGCGCAGCCGGCCGAGGGCTTCGAGCCAGTGCGCCACCGGCTGCCGATGCTGTCGCTGGCCAACGGCTTCGAGCCCGGGGAGATTCACGACTTCGACCGGCGGGTGCGCGAACGCCTGGCGCGCGACACCGGTGATCCGGCACGTGCCGAACAGGCCGTCACCTACATGGCCGAGCCCAAGCTGGACGGGCTGGCGATCTCGCTGCTGTTCGAAGACGGAGTGCTGGTGCGCGCCGCCACCCGCGGCGACGGCGAAACCGGCGAGGACGTGACCGCCAACATGCGCACCGTGCGCCCGGTGCCGCTGCGCCTGGATCCGGCCGGGGCGCAGGCCGTGGGCGGGGCGATCCCGGCCGTGCTGGAGGTGCGCGGCGAGGTGTTCATGCGCCGGGCGGATTTCCTGCGCCTCAACGAGGGGCTGGAGGCCGAGGGGCAGCGCGGTTTCATGAACCCGCGCAACGCCGCCGCCGGCAGCCTGCGCCAGCTCGACCCCAAGGTGACGGCCCGGCGCCCGCTCAGTTTCTTTGCCTATTCCGTGGGCCATGTCGAGGGCGGGGCGCTGCCGGGGCGGCAGTCGGCGGTGCTGGACGCCCTGCGTGATCTCGGCCTGCCGGTGTGTCCCGAACGCCGCGTGGTGACCGGGGTGGAGGGCTGCCTGGGCTATTACGACGAGCTGGCCGCGCGGCGGCGCGATCTGGATTACGAGATCGACGGCATCGTGTACAAGGTGGACGATCTGGCCGACCAGCAGGTGCTGGGGTTCGTGTCGCGGGCCCCGCGCTGGGCGATCGCGCACAAGTTCCCGGCCGAGGAACGCACCACCACTTTGCGCGACGTCGAGTTCAACGTGGGGCGCACGGGGGCCCTGACGCCGGTGGCGCGGCTGGAGCCGGTGCTGGTGGGCGGGGTGATGGTGTCCAACGCCGGCCTGCACAACATGGATGAGGTGGAGCGCAAGGATATCCGCATCGGCGACCGCGTGATCGTGCGCCGCGCCGGGGACGTGATCCCCGAGGTGGTGGGTCGCGCCGGAGGCGAGCGGCCGGCGGAGACCCGCGCGATCGAACTCCCGGCCACCTGCCCGGAATGTGGCTCGCACGTGGAGCGCCCGGAAGGCGAAGTGGTGGCGCGCTGCACCGGCGGGCTGGTCTGTCCGGCGCAGCGGCGCGAGGCGCTCAAGCACTTTGTGTCGCGTCGCGCCATGGACATCGAGGGCTTCGGCGAGAAGCTGATCGAGCAGCTGGTCGACAGCGGCCGGGTACGCACCCCGGCGGAGTTGTTCGCGCTGGATGCGGAGACCCTGCAGCAGCTGGAACGGGTGGGGCCGAAACTGGCCGACAACCTGGTGCGCGCGCTGGAGACCGCGCGCGAGACCACGCTGGCGCGCTTCATCTTCGCCCTCGGCATCCGCGAGGTCGGCGAAGTCACCGCGCAGGCCCTGGCCGCGCATTTCCGTGACCTGGATGCCCTGATGGCGGCGGATGCCGAGACCCTGCAGTCGATCCCGGACGTGGGGCCGGTGGTGGCCGAACACATCGTGCATTTCTTCGCCGAGCCGCATAATCGCGAGGTGGTCGAAGCCCTGCGTGCGGCCGGCGTGCACTGGCCGGAACCGGAGCCGGCGGCGGCCCCGCCCGGCGACGCCGGGGACGAGGCCGCGCAGGCCCCGCTGGCGGGCCGCACGTTCGTGCTCACCGGGACCCTGGAGGAGATGAGCCGCGACGAGGCGCGCGCGCGCCTGGAGGCGCTGGGCGCCAGGATCACCGGCTCGGTGTCGAAGAAGACCAGCGCGGTCATCGCGGGGGCCGACCCCGGTTCCAAGGTCGCAAAGGCCGAATCGCTGGGCGTCCCGGTGCTGGGCCCGGAGGAACTGGCCCGGCTGCTGGCGGGCGAGGATCTGCTGGCCGAGCCGGAAGCCACGGAAGGGGCAGTGCATGAGTGACGGTCTGCTGGTGACCCCGCTGCGCGACGCGGCCGCCTTGCTGGAGCGGGCGCTGGCGCAGCCGAAGGACGAGTTCATGCGCGATGCGACCATCCAGCGCTTCGAATACAGCTTCGAGCTGGCGTGGAAGCTGCTGCAGCGGCGGCTGGTCGAGGATGAGGGGCGCGAGGTGGTGATGCCGCTCAGTCGTCGGGAGCTGTTTCGTCTGGCGGCAACGCGGCAATTGATCGAGGATCCCGCGCAGTGGTTTGCCTTCCACAGAGCCCGCAACATGACCTCGCACACGTATAACGAAGCCGTGGCGGAGGAGGTGTACGAGATTGCGCAGAAGCTTTCTGCCCGCCGTGCAGGCCCTGATCGAGAAGCTGGAGCATCCGGGTGGTTGACCTGACGCCCGCTCAGCGGGAGGTGGTGGAGCGTCTCGTGCACCGGCATTTGCCCGCGGGGACGCGGGTGTGGCTGTTCGGCTCGCGCGCCACCGGGTGCAGCGCGCCCGCTTCGGACCTGGACCTGCTGGTGGATGCCGGCGAGGCCCTGGATTTCGCGATCCTCGGGGAACTGGAGGCCGACCTCGCCGAGTCGGATTTGCCGTTTCCGGTGGATGTGGTGGATCTGCACCGCATATCGGAGGCGTTCGCGGCCCGCATCCGGCCCGAATGCGTGCCGCTGTCGGAGACCGGGGCCGGGGAGGTCGGCTAGCGTCCTTCGCGCGATCGCTGTTCCAGCAGGTTCTGCATCCGGGACAGGCGTTCCTGCAGCGCGCTGGTCTCCTCGTGCAGGGCCTGGAGTTCGTTGTGCAGGGCCTTGTTTTCCTCGTGAACGCTGTCGTGGATGGCCTGCTTTTCGATTTCCACCGCGCGGTCGTGCATGCGCTGCATCGCATCCACGATGATGGCGATGAACAGGTTGAGCACGGTGAACGTGGCGATCAGGATAAACGGCACGAAGAATGCCCACGCCCAGGGGTGCTCCTCCATGACGGGGCGAGCCACGTCTTCCGACCAGCCTTCCAGCGTCATCACCTGGAACAGGCTGTACATGGTCGCGCCGAGAGTGCCGAACATCTCGGGATGCGTTTCGCGGAACAGCCCGGTGGCGATGATCGCGAACACGTAGAAGATCAGCAGCAACAGACCGATGATGGAGATGATACCCGGGATCGCGCGCAGCAGCGCCTCCACAATGAACCGCAGCTTGGGCACCAGCGAGACCAGACGCAGCAGACGCAGCACGCGCAGCACCGAGAACGGGCCGGTAGCCGGGATCAGCGCGATGCCAACGACGAAGAAATCGAACACGCTCCACGGGTTGCGCCAGAACCGCAGGCGGTAGACGAACATCTTGGTCAGGACCTCGACGGTGAAGATCGACAGGATGATCGCGTCGGCGCTGTTGATCACGGGGCCGATCGCCTGCATCACCGCATGCGAGGTTTCGAGGCCCAGGGTCAGGGCGTTCAGCAGGATCAGTCCGATGATGAAGCGCTGGGTGTAATTGGCTTCGATCAGGGCCGTCAGGCGGCCGCGCAGGGTTCCGGTCTCGGTCATGGTGGCCTGGTCGTGAAAACGAACGTATGAAGAAGCAATCGGGTGACTGCAGGGCGCGCCAAGAGTAGGGCAAACCCGCTCGCCCGGCAATGGAGCCCGGAACATGCAAGGAGTTGATGATGTGGGATGATCGCTATTCAACGGAGGAATTCGCCTACGGCACCGAGCCGAACGACTTCCTGCGCGAGGCCGTGGCCACCCTGCCGCCCGGCGATGCGCTGTGCCTGGGCGAGGGCGAGGGACGTAACGCGGTGTATCTGGCCGAACAGGGCTTCGACGTGACCGCGGTCGACAGCTCTCTGGTGGGCCTGCGCAAGGCCGAACGGCTGGCGGCCGAGCGCGGGGTGAGTATCCGGACCGAGGTCGCCGATCTGGCGGACTACCGCATTGATCCCGAAAGCTGGGATGTGATCGTGTCGATCTTCTGTCACGTGCCACCGGAGATCCGTCGCCGTGTGCATGCCGATGTCGTTCAGGGGCTGCGCCCCGGCGGGACTTTCATCCTCGAGGCGTACACGCCGGCTCAGCTGGCGCACGGCACCGGTGGCCCGCCGGTGGAAGAATTGATGATGGACCTGAACGCGCTCAGCGAGGAACTCGATGGCCTCGAGTTCGATTACGCCCACGAGCTGGAGCGCGAGGTGATCGAAGGGGTTTACCACACCGGTCGCGGCGCGGTGGTGCAGGTCGTCGGCCGGCGTCCGTCCTGAGCGGGCTGCCCCGCGGGTATTACAGCAGCCTCTCCACCGGGAACAGGATGGTGAGATCCGAAAGGATCTGACGCATGTGGCCGGCCTTGGGATCGCGCCGCCACGTGCGGCCCTGGTCGTCGCTCCAGATCAGGTTGTCCTCGGCGTCCAGCTCGACCCGGTAGGCGAACTCGGGCTGGATAATCCGCTCGTGCAGGTCCACCACCTGGCCGACCAGCGCCGGTTCGCGCAGGAACACCCCGGATTCGGTATTGCTGTAGGCCGAACGTGGATCAAGATTGTAGGAGCCCACGAACGCTTCGTGGCCGTCCATCACGAACGCCTTGGTGTGCAGGCTGGTCTGCGAAGAGCCCAGGCCCCAGCGCCTGGCCCGTTCCTCGCCGTTGGGCAGGGCGGTGGGGCGCAGCTCGTGCAGCTCCACGCCGCCCTGCAGCAGGGTGGGGCGGCGGCGTGAATATCCGCTGTGGGTGAACACCACATCATTGGAGGCCAGCGAATTGGTCAGCACGCTGATACGAACGCCACGCTCCGCCATCTCGATCAGTTCCCGGGTGCCCCGCCGCTGCGGCACGAAATAGGGCGTGATGATGCGCAGCTCGTCGCGCACTTCGGAAAAGCGGGCCCGCAGCGCCGGGGTGACCCCGCCATCCCGTTCGGGATCGAAACCCGCGGTGTCCAGCGCCTTGGCGGGCGGGTCCGCCACGAAGTCCGCCGCCGCAGTCCAGACATAGGCTTCATCGTCATCGATATGTCCGGGGGGCAGGCGCCCGGCCGGGGCCTTCTGCAGCAGCGGGTGGTCGTTCTGTGTCGACAGCCATTCCTGCAGGGCCTCGCGATGCTCCTGCAGCCGGGGCGGATCCGGGAGACGCGAGACCACACGCTGGATGCCGATGGCACCCTGGCTGTTCCAGAAATCGTGGAAGGAGGCCTCCACCTCGGCGGCCATTGGCCCGACGATCGCCACGTCCAGATCCGCGAAATTGTATTCCGGACTGGCCTCGAAGTACTCGTCGCCGATGTTGCGCCCGCCGATGATCGCCAGGTGGCCGTCGACCACCCAGGCCTTGTTGTGCATGCGCCGGTTGAGCTGAACACCCCGGGTCAGGAATTCCAGTCCCTTGCCGAGCATCCCGTGACGGGTGCGGAAGGGATTGAACAGGCGGATGTCGATGTTGGGGTGCTGATCGACGGCGGCGAGGATGTCGTCGCGGCCACGGGCATCGATGTCGTCCAGCAGTACCGAGACGTTGACCCCGCGGTCGGCCGCGCGCAGCAGCTCGCCGAGAAGGGCCCGGCCGGCGGCATCGTTGCGCCAGATGTAGTACTGAATGCTCAGCCGATCCTCGGCCTTGCGCGCGCTGAAGGCCCGCCACTGAAAGGCCTCGACGCCATCATCCAGCAGACGGAATCCGGATTCCCCTGGGGATGCATCCACCCGGGGCGTGATCCATTCGGCGAGAGGGCCTTCGGCGGCCGGTGCGGAGGGCGGATTCGCCGGGCGGTCGTCGCGCGGTTCCAGCGACGCACAGCCGGAGGCCAGCAACAGCACCGCAAGCCCCGTTACCAACGCCCTGAGCCTGGACTCCATGTCTGACCGCCCCGATCTCCGGCAGCCCGACCCGATGCACGGGTTCCGGGCGAAAAAAAGGCGAGCCGGACCAGGTCGGGCTCGCCTTTCACAAATCTGGTAGGCGCGAGTGGACTCGAACCACCGACCCCCACCATGTCAAGGTGGTGCTCTAACCAACTGAGCTACGCGCCTGTCGTGTCCGAGACGCGTATTCTACAGCGTCTTTCGGGTGTGTCAAAGGATGCTGTAAGTATCGGATTAGTTGAGCTATTTCGAGCGGCATTCTGGCTATTGTGGCACATGTCGCGTTGATCATGGACTGCCCGGTTCCGGACGGGTCATCGCTGGTTCTGCTGCCTGGGCCTTGTGTGGGCCTTACATGTGCCTAGATCGAACGGGGCTGGGCCGATTCGGTGCCGAGGTGGAAGCGCAGAAGTGAGTACCACCGAGTTGGGCCTTAACGGTCGTTCGATGACTCCGAGGGCGGGTGGCCATCTCTGGCACGGCGCTCCAGAAATTCCTCGATCGCCATCCGAACGACATCCGAGCGTGTCGGGATATTCGGGAACTGATCCCTGAGATCGGAGCGGCATTCATCCAGGCGGTCGAGCGTCTCGTCGTCCAGCCGGATGTTCACCTGCTTCTGATGGGTCTTGGAGGGTTTCATGGAGAGATCCGTCGTCGGTTTCGATTCCGGGCAGTATACCCGCGCGTCCGTATAGCCGTATAGCGAATAGCGCCTATTTACTTGACTTCATCGTATAGCCGCTATACACTTAAGACATGGCCGTATAGCGGCTATACATCGACAAAAGGAGATGAATGATGACTTATCTGAGTTCGGCAGAGCTTGCCGAGAAGCTTCACCTCAATCCTCGCTACGTCAACAACGTCCTGCGGCATGAGTGCCTCTCGGAAGGACGGCACTACGTCCGGCCGTTCGGGCGCCGCAAGGTGCTCTACATCTGGGAAACGATCGAAGAGGACATGTTCACCGATGCGGTGGCCGCGATCCCGATGGCCAACGGAGGTAAGACCAATGGGTAGTGTTCGAGTAAGGAAGGAAACGGGCCGCCTGTTTCTGGACTTCGTGTACCAGGGGGTTCGCTGCCGGGAGTACACGGCCATGACCGACACGGTTGCGAACCGAAAGCGGGTCGCGAAACTGCTGGAGCGGGTGGAGGCTGAAATCCGGGTAGGGGTCTTCGATTACGCCAAGACCTTCCCGAACAGCCGCAATGCGCAGCGCTTCGCGCAGCCGGATGCGGTTGTGCCGCAGGATAGCGGTCCCGAGGCGTCCGCGGATCAGCCCACGATGCGGGAGTTCAGTGACACCTGGTTCGCGGAAAACGCTCCGCTGTGGAAGCCCTCGTACCAGACGAAGGTAACCGACATCCTGTCGAAGCACGTGGTCCCGCAGTTCGGGGACCGAAAGGTCGGCGACATCCAGAAATCCGAAATTCTCCAGTATCGCGCAGAACTCGCCAAAGTGAACCGCGATACCGGGAAGGCGCTGTCCGCGTCTCGGATCAACCAGATTCTGAACGTAACGAAGCAGATTCTGGAGGAAGCCGCCGACCGCTTTGACTTTAACACGCCGTTTCAGGGCATCAAGCCCATGCGAATCGGGCGTTCGCAGGTGGATCCGTTCTCTCTGGAGGAGGTGCAGCGGTTCCTGGACGCCGCGCCGCCGGAGTGGCGCGGGTATTTCCTGGTCCGCTTCTTCACCGGTATGCGGACCTCGGAGATCGACGGGCTGAAGTGGGACTGCGTCGACTTCGATCGTCGGGAGATCCTGGTGCAGTCGGCCCGGGTGCAGGGCGAGGAGACCACGACCAAGACCGACGGGTCGACGCGGACGATCCAGATGTCCGAAGTGGTGTACCGCGCGCTGATGGAGGAACGCGAGGCCATGCGTCAGCGCCCGCAGACCCACCGCAGCCGCTACGTGTTTTCCACCCGGTACGGGTACCCGATCGCCTACCGCAACGTGAACAACCGGGTCTGGTACCCGACGCTGAAGAAGGCCGGACTCAAGCGCCGCAATCCCTATCAGACGCGGCACACGGCCGCGACCCTGTGGCTGGCGGCCGGCGAGAGCCCGGAATGGATTGCCCGGCAGATGGGGCATTCCAACACCAAGATGCTGTTCACGGTGTATTCGCGCTACGTGCCCAACCTGACGCGCCAGGACGGGTCCGCCATCGACCAGCTCCTGCGCATGCGCCTGCAGGGCGGGACGGTCGACAGCAGCACGGAGGTGGAACATGAAGGCTGAAACCGTGGAAGACCTCAAGATGTTCGTGGAGCTCGACGACATCGCCTGCCACGAACCGGTGGACCTGTCGGCACGAGTGGAGATCTTCGAAAAAGGGACGGCACCGAGCGGTGAGCCGTACCTGAGGCTGCGCCTGTATGACTCTTCCGGATGGGTCGGGGCGTTTGCCCGGTGCGGTGACTGGGCCGGCCACGGTCTGGTGGACGGCCAGCTCCGGGATCTCTCGCTGCACACGGCGGACACGCCCAAAGGGCAACGGGTGCTGGTCGCGCACCCGGATTACGGTCAACCACCGTGCGAACGGGATGCGCTGGATCTTCTTCCGGCGCACCGGGCGCCGAATCCGGAGGACCTGGGCCGCCTGATTGATCTAGTTGAAGGCCTGGAGACCGAAGGCTATCGAGCGTTCGTTCGGGACGTCTTTTCTGACCCTGATTTCGCCATCAGCTTCGTGACCGGCACCGCCTCGGGCCGCTGTCATCATGCGGAGCGGGGCGGTCTGCTGAATCACAGCCTGGAAGTGGCCGAAGCGGTCTCCGTGGCCACCGAGCGGATGAGCGTGGCGACCTGCATCCGGGAAGCCGGCATCCTGCTGGCGCTCTTTCACGATGTGGGGAAGTGCGCTGTCCCGGATGCGCACCGTATTCCGGAAAAGCGCCACGAGCGGCTGATCGAATATCACCTGCAGGAACCCATGGCCGCGCTGCGGAAGCGGGACCGGGATGCGCATGACGCGCTCTGGCTCACCATCGCCGCCTACCGCAGCGGCGAGACCTATGGTGCGCCGATGGCGGCCCTGGTTCAGGGGCTCGACCAGTGCAGCGCTCAGGCGGATGTTGCGCAGCGGACACTTCGGGCGGGCCGTAAGGGCTACTGGCATCGGTTCTGCGGCGGGCGCCCGGTATGGATGCCCCCGAGAGATCCCGAACGCCCGGCCGGCTGGCTGGGGAGTACTTGAAGGGCTGTAGGAAGAGGCGGGGCAGGTCCCCGCCTTTTCGCGTTTGGGGGGCGCCGGGTATTTTCGCTTCGTTCCGACAGTACCCAAGCGCCGTAGAGAGTTGATGGGTAGGCAGAAGTAACCCTATTCGCTCCAATTTGGCCGACGTGCGTTCGCGGCGAAGTTGCCAAGCCCCGTGGGTGCGGACACCAGCTCTTGGATCCAATAACCGGGCAGCTCTGGAGAGCCTCAATTCCACCCCGGCAAGAAGCCGGGGAACACGCCGAGATCAATTACGACCCGCTGGGCCGCAAGCCGTACTTGCTTCAATTCCACCCCGGCCAGAAACCGGGGAACACGGAGAAGCGGCTGGGTCAGATTGATCGCGAGGTCGCGCTTCAATTCCACCCCGGCCAGAAACCGGGGAACACGAAGCGGAACGCATACGTGCGGCCGCGGCACTGGTGGCTTCAATTCCACCCCGGCCAGAAACCGGGGAACACACGGAGCGCAAAGGCTGGCACGAACTGATCGCCGACGCGCTTCAATTCCACCCCGGCCAGAAACCGGGGAACACTCTGTTCGTCGGACCACTCGCCGGTCCAGGTCTGCTGGTCGCTTCAATTCCACCCCGGCCAGAAACCGGGGAACACGTGAGGACCGCGAGCAGGGTCGCTCAAGCACGGAGATGCTTCAATTCCACCCCGGCCAGAAACCGGGGAACACCCAACGCCACAACCATATCGACCTTGATGGGCCCGTCGCTTCAATTCCACCCCGGCCAGAAACCGGGGAACACTCGGTATGACGAAGAATAGTGACTCAATCCAAGGGGCTGGCTTCAATTCCACCCCGGCCAGAAACCGGGGAACACACGGCGTCCGCTGCGTAGGTATATACACCTGCCATGTCTGCTTCAATTCCACCCCGGCCAGAAACCGGGGAACACGTTACTGCGACGTTGCCGACCTGTCCGCCTTACAGGGGCTTCAATTCCACCCCGGCCAGAAACCGGGGAACACGGCAGCAACGAAACTTAGACTCAGAAGAGACGGGCAATGGCTTCAATTCCACCCCGGCCAGAAACCGGGGAACACCAGAACGCTCCTGCGGCGAAAACCGTGAGAGGGATGCTTCAATTCCACCCCGGCCAGAAACCGGGGAACACAAGTGATGAAGGAGCTTCGGGCGTTGCGTGCGGAGTAGCTTCAATTCCACCCCGGCCAGAAACCGGGGAACACTTGGCTCTATACCACGCCGCCGTCAGGTTTTCCCAGTTGCTTCAATTCCACCCCGGCCAGAAACCGGGGAACACGCTCTTTCCATCGTTCGGGTCCGGGCGGCAGGTAGTGGCTTCAATTCCACCCCGGCCAGAAACCGGGGAACACTTCGTCTACCAGGTAGTACGCCGCCTGGTGCCGAACGCTTCAATTCCACCCCGGCCAGAAACCGGGGAACACAGGCTCGCGTACGACGCCCTGATAATGCCTCTCTCAACGTGCTTTCGCGAGTGGTGGCGCTGAATCGGGTCTCCATTCGCCTTTGTCATCTTGGCTGGGATTCAGTATCCCTAACAAGTCTTTGAATTATCGATCGTTCGCATCCTGCGAGTGCTCCCGGGGTGCCGGCGCGCCACTCGGGTGCTCGCGATGGGTCAGCAGTCCGAGACCGCACCCCTCACCCGCTCCGAGAATCAACGGCCCGGGAACGGGCGTGTGGAACTCGATCGAGACGAACCGACGCGGGTAGGAACGCAGGTAATGCGGGACCTCCACCGCCCGCGCCGGCTGGGCCCCCGGAAGTTGGGGTGCCTCGTCGAGGCGTACCCGCCGAACGGCTTCTTCCGGGATCCCGGCATGCCGGAGCAGGCGACGGACGGACTTCCCGGGGCGCGGTCGGCCGCGTCTGGTGTCGAAACCCGGCAGGATGATGGGTGAGGCCGCCGACCATGCCGAGGCCGCATCGGTAAACCGCCACAGGATCCGGTCATCCTCCGGCCGCGGAACAGGGGCCAGCATTCCCTTGAGTTCGCCCGTCCCCGCCTCGATCAGCTCGGCTGAAACCATCCGCAGCAGGACGGCATGCCAGGTATCGGAGTCGACCGCGGGGGGAGCCGCGATGAGGACGCGCCGTATCCGACCGTCTGCCCATTTGTGGGCGACGTTCGGAACCGGCAGGGCATACAGTCGGCCCGGGCCGTCGTGTCCCATCAGGGCGCCGATTGCTTTATCTCCCAGTCCCGCCTGCCTGGCCGCCTGGTGGAGGGCATGGCGCACCATTCCGGTGACACGCATGGCTTCCTCACCCGGCACTGACCAGGGGCCGCTGTCGTCCGGCAGCCGGAGCGTGAAGGCGCCCCATCGCAGGGTGGGCGGGGCCATTGGATCATGGTACGCGGCGAGCGCTGCGGGCGGTTCCTGGGCGCCGCCGACATGTTCCCCGCGGATGCGCGACCGTGCACTCTCGTGGAGCGACTCCATGCGTTCCACCTCTCCCGGACCGGGAACGGGCATCGCGAGTCCACCCTGGTCCTCGTCGGGACGCCACCGGTAGCCGGACTGCGGGGCCGCGTCCTCGGCCCATCGGGCTTCGGCGCTGACCAGGTCCGTTCCCTGACCGAGCAGGGTCAGGCCGTCGGCAAGGAGCGAGAATGCTTCAGGGTCCGGGTCTGGTTCGGGGAACCGCCAGAGATAGGTGACCGGCCCGGGAACGGACCATCCCTGACGCGACCGAATGGTGCGTAGCGCGGCCTGTTTCTTGCGGGCCTGCTCGGGTATGCCCTTACGGTGGAGTTCCATCACCACGTCGGAATCGTTGTTCGGCACCGCCGTGGCGACGGGCTCGAGCCGTTCCGGAACCGGGCCGCTAATTTCCGGGGCATCGAGCTGCTCCAGCCGCCGCAGAGCCTCCCGGCCGCGCGCACCACTGCCACCCGGCCGGCTCGCGCCCGCAAGCAAAGCCCGGAACACGCGCGCAGGCGAGGGTGGCCACTCTCTGCCGTGGTAAGCAGGCAGTCCCTCCCCTTCGGCGAGCCAGCGGACCGTCAGTTGCAGGGTCGGCATGTCACTCACCGGCGCCTTTCTTAAGCAGCGCCTTGCCGGCCTTCGGATCGAACGTGGCCTGGTGGATCGGATCCGGTCCGGTCCGGATATCGAGCGTGGCGGCGGCGGGTACGGCGGTGTCGTTGAGGAACCGGTTCACCTGTTCCTCATCGAGCTCCAGCTCCGAGCGCGTGCCGTCGCGCTGGATCGCCTCGATGGAGGGGGTGCCCTGTGGGATCAGCCAGCAGCCGGTGCGCAGGTCATAAGCGCGCCCGCCGACCCAGTACCCGGCCAGAGCGAGACCAAGAAGGTAAGTCCCGAGACCGGGTCGAGCCTGCTCGAGCTGTCGGCAGGCCCCGAGATGCAGGGTCATGATCTGGCGGATTTCACCGTGGACCACAACGCCCCCGTGCTGGTCCACCGATGGCGTCGGGGCAAAACCGACCTCCGCTCCTTTCTTCCATTCGTTTTCCGTCAGGCCAAGGTCCTCACGGGAGAATGCGGAGGTGAACTGCGCGGAGCGGGTAAAGATGTCGACGTCCCATGCGTAGATCTCGCTGCGGATCATGCGGGGGATCTTCACCCGGGTGTCACGGCTGTCCCACGCACCATAGACGAGCGAGGTCGGACCGAGTTGAGCGACGGGAAGGGGGTCGCCCGCATCATAGGCCTCGAATGCGGCGCGGATCTCGTCGTGAAGGTCACTGGTGCGGATGGCCGCATCCGCGAGCCGGTGGGGCAGATCGGGGAGGCCAATCGTGCGCTCGCCCGCGGTGATCGATACGGTCGGGACGGTGTGCGCCAGCTCCCCGGAGAAGCTCGCTTCCATCCGGTTCGCCTGGCTCTGGACCGTATCCAGGGTCGCCACCCAGCGGCCATCCCTGAGCTGATTCACGGTGTAGGGGGTGTCGTGCCGGTGACCGGCCTTGTCCGCGGCAGGGTAGGTGGCGGGAAAAACCGGGACCTCCCACCCCTCCATCGGCTCCAGTCCCTGATTGACGCGCAGGGCAACGGTCCCCGCGTTTTCGAGTAGCGCCTTGATGTTCGTCATGGTTCCTCCCTTAACGGGTGCGCGGGTTTGAGGAATCGGTTGCTTCCGGCACCTGCGATTTCGGTGCGCCAGCCCTGGAGGCTGTACCGGCTTGCGCCGGCGATGGCAAAGCGGGCGATGAGGGCGGGAGCGGGCTGCCAGAGGTGGTAGCGGAATCCCTCGCCTCGGTCCCCCTGAACGGGGAAGTGCTGTAGCCCGAGAAAAGCGAGCAGTTCGACGTAGGGCCGGCAAAGGTATTTGAGGCGGTTATGTTCGTTGACGGACCAGCCCAGCCCCAGACTGTTCCAGGTCCCCTGAGGATCCACGCCGAGGCGTCCCGTGGTTGGGGCCTCGTGCGTAAGCCAGTCGGCAGGGTCACCGGTCCGGGCGGCTTCGACAAGGTTGGTGAGCACCGAACGGGCCGACTGCTGTCCTGCCCAGAACTTGAAGCCGGTGTTCAGGCCGTAGGGGTGCTGGAACCAGTCGAGACGCTGGTCGTCGAGCCAGACAGCACCATCCTCCTCTCGCGGTTCCGTTTCGAGGAGACGGGTGAGGGTGGCGTGAGGCAATGGGGCCTCGAAGTACCAGCGTGCGTCGCTCTGGATGAAACCGCAGTCGTTCGGGCCGGTTTCTTCTTCGGCAAGACGGGTGATGGCGGCGCAGGCGAGGATTTCGCCGGGGTTGGTCGGGTCGACGGGGAACCGTTCGGCCATCATTCTTCCTCCAGATCGGCGTAGCCGCTGGAAACCCAGGCGTCCGCGCATTTCAGGATGGCTTCGAGCCATGCCAGCCCCCAGGGACCGAATCTGGCCTGGAGCCGCGCATAACGACGCTCGGCATCCCTCGCCAGGTGTTCCGATTGCGCGTCCGGCAGCTCGGGATCCCACTGCCGCCGGTCCGGGAAGCCGGGCCGCGCGTGGCCGTGGTGGGCCGCGATGAGGTGCAGGACCAGTTCCCGCTGCAGGTCTTCATCCGTGTGCGAAACCGGCAGGGCGCGGTCCACGCGTGCCAGGGATCCGAATTCATGGCGGTATCCGCCGAGCAGCCCTGGCCGAAACCGCCCGCGGACACTCTTCGCGACCGGTGGTTCCTGCCCCGGATTGCCCGCGGCGCGTTGCCATATCCGGGCGGCCTTTCCGTCGTCATGACCGTCGCCGCCCTTGCGGAGCGCGGCCACGACCCAGTCATCGAGTCCCAACGCATGGCCGATGCGGGCAGCGGCATCGCCGACCCGGGCATTGTGCGTCTCCAGCGGCTCGGCCCTGCGAGCCAGACGGGTGAGGTCCGTTTCGGCCTGGAGTGCGAGTTCTCCGGCTCGACGGCGCGCGTACACCCACCAGCGGGGCTCGGCATCCTCATCGTCCTCATCGTGCAGAGGGACCCACCATTGGACGGCGCCGTCCACCCATTCCGGCAGGTCCTCGGGATGCTCCCCCGCGGTTTTCTCGAACCGCAGGGCGTCTCCGTCGTCGGCCAGATCGGCAACGGCTTTACCGGCTTTTCGCGCGTCCAGAAATCCGGCTTCGGACAGTCCACCCACTTCGGCGGGCAGTACGAGCGTCCCGTAAGCGAGCGTCGAGGCCAGCCCCTGGCTGTCGGACGTGATCTGGAACCGGCCGACGCTGCCATCCGGCCGTCTCAATACACCCTCGAAACCGCCCGTTGTCTCCGCCATCTTCGCCAGTTCCTTGCCCGCCGCTATCGCGGGAATCCTCAGCGTTTCGCGCGGCCGGGGCGGCAGGAGCGTGAGGGCGTCCTGACAGGCGCCAGGGCCCTGCTCGAGCAGCAGACCCAGATCGGCGCGCCACAGGACATGTACGTCCGCGGTTTCCGGCTCGTCGGATATGCCACGGAGGAGAGGCGCCACAGGCGGAAGCCCGATCCCAGCACTGGTCCCTGCCAGCAGCTCGATGCGGTCGTGTTCGAGTGGTGTGAACAGCGGGGCGGGTGAGGAAGCCTCCTGAATCGATTCCATGGGAACGCCCAGGAGGTCCATCGGAGCAAGGTTGGGCAGGCTCTGGAGGAGCTCCAGGGTTCTTTCGCAGGCGGCGGCGTAGCGGTGCTTCCATCCGCTGTTGTTGGCCTTGTAATCGGTATCCTCGGGCGTGTAAACGATCGTCACGCCACTGTCGGAGTGCGATCCAGCGCGGTTGAGGCGGCCCAGACGCTGGATGACGGTGTCCAAGGGCGCCAGATCCATGATCATGTCATCGGCATCGAGGTCGACACCCACTTCCGCGGCCGCCGTGGCCACCAGATAAACCGGGTCGCCGCCGGGTGGCTCCGTGTCCGGCTCGGAAAAGCATTTCCACAGCGGGCTGTCGGTCAGGGCCTCGCGTTCGGCGCCGCGCAGCGTCCCCGTGAAAAGTCCCACGCGATCGCCGCTGTCCGTACCCAGCGCCTTGAGCAGATCATGATGGAGGCGCTGCGCTTCCTGAGCCGAACGGGTAAACAGCAGGGTCTTGCCGGTTTCCCGCGCCAGTGCGTGGCTGACCATCGTCTCCCGCCACTGGGCTTTGCCTTCCACCTTCCGGAGGTGGAGCCGTTTCACGGCCCGCAGGCGCCTCCCGAGAACCGGGTCTGCTTCATCGGCGGATTCAAGCGTCGCCTCGCCCACCTCCCTTGGGGTCGCCGACATGGTCATTGCGCGGAAGCCGTGACGGGTCGGGCGCTCCTGAAGCTGCTCGACCTGACGGAGGGTTTGGGCAAAAGCCGGGCTGAGGTGCGACTCGTCAAGCACGACGGTGGTGTCGACCCCGAGAAGCCCGGCGTGCAGGGCTCGGCGACTTCGGCCATCGCCGTACCCCGAAAACAGTAGCCGGGAACCGATCATGTCCACGGTGCCGACGAGGACGGCGGGCCGGGCGGGGTCAAGCCGCCACTCGCCGCTGTCCATCAGCCCGCCCCGCAAGGTGCCGATCGCGACCGGTCCTGCATCCGGGTGCCGGAAGGCCGCTTTTTCTTCCAGCGCCTCCCGCGCCTCGTTCATCTCAGCTAGAGCGTCGATCCACGTCCGTAACTGCGCAGTCGTCTGGTCCACGATAGCGCGGCGGTCCACAACGTACACCAGACGCCGAGGCAGCGGCGCCCCGGCGGCCAATGCCAGAAGGTAGAGCGGAACGACCGACGTTTTTCCTGTGCCGGTCGGCAGTGCCAGCTCATCGGGGATCTCGCCGTCCAGCAACCGTGCGAAGCAGCGGCGTTGCCAGGGATAGGGTGAGCGCCCGGTTATCGCTTCAAAATCGTCGATTGTTACTGGCATGGGTTTGCTTCCTTTCCCCAGTCGCTACGTCAAACGTACCCGAAGGCGCATCCGTCCGAAACACCGGCAGGTTGCTCCATTGAACATGGTGGGTGCAAACCGACGGGGCGGTGGCCTGCGGCATGCGTTACATCCAAGGCCATGGACATCCTCGAGAGGAGGGGGCCTCGCTGGTGGTGCGGGACGCGGTTCAGCAGCGGTCCGTCCACCGCCTGATCCCGCATCATTTGCCGATTGACTGACGCACGGCTCATCATTGGACGGTACGTTTTACGCACCCTTAGGCCGCCCGGCTGCGGAGTCCAGCCATCGGGGTCTCGAGCTTCCATGCCGCCGGTCAGCGTCCGGCTACACTTGCGCCACCTGTCTGCGTTGCGGATGTTGCCCGGTTCGGTTCTGGGCGGATGCAGCTTGCTAGACCACCATCGGTTTTGCTCCTTGGTTCGCCCCGGATTATGCCTTGGCGCTCCACGTCCACCCAGTCGTCGTCTGGACGATCTCCGGTCCTCACAAACCAAATAGACGCATGGCGAAGCATGGCGAATTCACCATGCCGCGGGACAAGTTTCAGAATTGAGATAGAAAAAAAGCTGAATAATACGCCGCTAAAGCAGTCACGGCTATTTGAGATACACGCAGAATGACGGCGGTTCCATATACCGCGAACATAGAAGATAGAGACGAATTATGGGGGTTAACAAAATTAGAGTATAGCTTAGCGAGCGCTGATCCAATCAGAAAAAAAATTCCCCCAAGTATTCCTGAGGCGGCAAATGTGCCAATTATGAAGAAAACAAATGCTTGCCAAGATATAAACGAAAGAAATCCATCCATGTAAAATAGGTAAATACCAAAAGCCCACCAAACAAATATCGAGAAGCGTCCGTAGCTGTCCGCCTGTTGCAGGCGCTGTTCCTCAAAAAAATCTTCCAAGTGGTCTTCTGGGTCCTTTTTCGACATCTCCTCACTCTCCGAACACCGTGGCTGTCAAGGGAGCTTGCACCTGCACTCCACGGAAATTTTGTAGTCCCTAGCTGTGATCTCTCAGTAGGTCGTTCATCCGGGGTGGAGTCCCCGAAGCTTCAGGTGCGACCCAGTCCACTTGAGGGAGACCCCGAATGAACACGCACAAACATGCCCGACTTACGCCCTATGGTCGAGCCCTGTTGGTCCGTCGGATGATGACCGAGGGGCTTCGCGTCGAGGACGCACCCCACGTACGCACCGCCTTCAAGTGGTACCGGCGCTATCCCGATGAAGGCGAGGCCGGGCTACAGGATCGCCCCTCGCGGCCGGCAGCCTGTCCGCACCAGACGCCCGACGCGGTGCGTGACCAAATCATCGCGCTGCGGCGCGAACGCCGCACTTACCGCCAGATCAATCAACAGACCCGGGTGGCGATGGCCACCATCGGTCGGGTGCTGCAGCGGGCCGAGCTCAACCGCCTGTCGGTGCTCGACCCGCCACGGCCAGTCCGACGCTACGCGTGGGATCAACTCGGGCAGCGACTGCACCTGGACATCAAGAAGCTCGGGCGCTTCCAGCGGCCGGGCCATCGGGTGACCGGTGACCGCCGCAACGCCTCCGACGGGGTCGGTTGGGACTACGTTCATGTTGCCGTCGACGATACGTCCCGCCTCGCGTTGAGTACCGTGCACTCCGACGAGACTGCCCGCCGTGCCTGCCGGGCGCTGGCCGAGGCCCTGCGCGAGTGGACGTATGCCCGGTGCTACGACCACTCAATCCAGCGCAACGCGCACCCGCCCGTCTGGCTGCACCAGTACAAACGGCATCGACCTCGCGCCAGCCTCGGATACCAATCGCCCGTCAGCATCCTCGGCCCCGATGTGAACAACCTGGTGGGTTTACATGCCTCGGGCGTGAGGCTGTCGATCTTGCCCAGAACCGTGTACCGCTGCTTCTGTTTGCCTGGCATGGTCCGGCTCGGGGCGATGTAGCTGGGATTCCTGCCCCTCAGTGTTGAGCGGGGCCCTCGCGCCACCGGATAACGGACAGTCGGGGTAGCCTACCCGTGAACTCGGAGAATCAAGGTGAAGGTAGCCCTCCCCACCTGTGTCCCAGAAAGCAGACGGGTGCGGCCGGCAATGATTACCGCCCTGAGCCGGGCCAGAGGAGATTACCGACGAACGCCTATTGTACCCTCACTTCATGTGCGTCTCCGAGTCATGATAGGTGGTGGCAGTATGTTCACGATGAAGCCGGGCGCCGCTCGCGTGTTTCTGAGGTTATGGGCCGTGGTCGCGATCGTGTTGTTTCTACCGGTAACCGGTAAAGTGGCTGTTGAAATCGTTCCAGAAGAGTCGCATGCACAGGCAGTCTAGAATTATTGTTCTGAGCGATGGCGCTCGTGGTGGGACGAGCCAATTGAGGGCCGAGGGGACGATCGATCAAGGCGCGATCTGCTCGACACCGAGCCAGATCGTTTCGACGAATTCGAGATTGATCCCATGGAGCCGCGCGAGCCTCAAAGCGAACTTGCAAAGAAAGGGAGAAAACTTGCCAGGACTCGTGAGCGTGGTGAGACCGAAGCCGCGGCAGAGATCGCTGGGGAAATCCGCGAGATACGGGTCGAACAAATTCGTGAACGTCGTCGGCTTGAGATTGATCCTGAGAACGTTAACTCAGTTTGCGCAAGGGAAAATGAGGGCCAGCCTGTCCGGACGGCTGTGGCTTTCCTCGGCGTGTACTGGGCACGGCCATTGGCACTGATTGTGTTCTTTGGAATGGCTGCTTTCTGGATAGTCAGAGGCTTCCATTCGCATTCATAAATGTCAGGTCTGGCCTCTTTTTTCTGTCACGTGCTGAGGTCTATCGCGCGTACTTATGGGGTGTCTAGGTGTCTGTCTAGTTGTCAGGTTTCGGCTGGTTCCATCCCGCGAGAGAAGGCACCCCAGTTTCATGGTCGAGAGTGGATGTGTTATGTCGCCGATGGATGGACGGGGGCGGACCGCATGGCGAGTACGGTTTATTCTAAGGCTCATCAATCATCTTGGCGTGTACTTCACGTTGACAGGCAAAAGCCCGGAGCGTAATCGGGGAAATGCTTGTGGCCGGCTCGATGGGCTCGCCGAAAGGACCGCTCCATGCAGACCAGGGCCGCAAAGCCGGAGGCTGGGTTAGTCGGCCGATCCGTGACTGGAAGCCCATCGGGGCGGATGACACAGTAATGCCTATGTGTGTAGGCTGTTGTTGGTTCTGTTCTGCCATCGAGCGCTCATCGGAGGCCTGCGGCCTTGGAAGACGGATCGTTGACGAGGCGACGAGGATTCTAGTTTTGGCCACGTAGATACGGTTAGTCCTCTGGAAGTCGGTGCCGTCTCGAGGAGTCTCAGGATTGTCGTCGATTGATAAACTGATAATCAAAAAGGAAAGTGCCTTGAGTTTGCGTCGCGCATGCGTAGCAATAATATTATTTGCGCCCCTAACAGCTTGTAGCCTGACCTTGCCGGTAGAAGGTGAGGTCCGCGAAACAGGCGAGTCCTTTAGCGGTACAGCGACTGGCTACATGGATGGCGCTGGTGATCTCAAGATCGAATCGAGCGAGGGAGTCGTTTGCGAAGGTAATTTCACTTATGTGACCTCGAGAAAAGGCGAAGGGGTGTTTACGTGTGACGATGGTCGATCCGGTCCCTTCGAGTTCGTCTCCACGGGAAACAGGGGTACGGGGCATGGAGAGCTTAATGGTGATCGTTTTGTCTTTACTTTCGGTCAACCACGATAATGCAAAGTAACGGTGTGTCTTCACTAAACAACTTTGGCCGCCTTAGTTGAACCCTGGTGTTGCAGAGCAACTGCAACGTCCGACCCCGAGGCCCCGCAAAATCGTCCGGTGTCCACCCGGGTGAACTGGCCGGCCGAAGACGACTCAACGTTGGTTGCATCGATCGCCAAAGGGTTCGTCCGGCTCTCATTCGTTCTGCGTGTTCACCAACGGATCGCCGCCCAGGTAATCGCGTAGGGCTTCGTACTGGTAAAGCGCTGCAAGCATCTGCACGAACTCGCTTTCCCGCAGCAGGACCACGCGCGAACCGTCCGCGATGCGGACGAACTCGGGGTGCAGTGTTAGCCCATCGACCGGGTCCTGCGTATCGGACGTCGTGTTGTTCGGGGGCATATGCTGTGCCTCAGTCTGCGGGGGTCTGCTGCTCATCCGGGCCGGCCGAGGTTTCGTCCGTTTCCAGACGGTTGCGACCACGTTCCTTGGCCCTGGAGAGGGCGGCGTCGGCGCGGCGAAGAGCCTCCTCAAACCCTTCACCATGGTCCAAAGAAGCCGTCCCCGCCGAAACGGTCAGGGTGGGGGCGATGGGGGTGTCGGCGACAGTGATGGACCGGGTTTGCTCCACGACTCTTTTTCCCAGGCTGGCCGCGCCGGATAGGTCCGTGTCCGGCAGGAGGATGACGAATTCTTCGCCTCCAATCCGCCCCAGACAGTCGCTGGTGCGCAGCAGCTCGGCGCAGGCCTGCGTGAAGCACCGCAGTGCTTCATCCCCCCGCGCATGTCCGAAGCGGGTGTTGATGCTCTTGAAGTGGTCGATGTCCAGGATGAGAAGCGACAGCGGGTGCCCGTAGCGGCGGGCGCGCTCGACTTCCGAGTGGGCCCGTTCGAACAGAGCACGCCGGTTGGCGATCCCGGTCAGCGGATCGGTCTCTGCCGCCTGGCGCCAGTACTGCTCGAGCTCTTTGCGCGGCGTGATGTTGACCGCGACCCACAGGACCACGGGCTTGGGATGATCGTAACCGGGCAGGGGCAGGACACGGCCTTCAAAACACTGTTCGACCCCATCCTGCGTGGCTTCTCGAGCCGAGGGCGGGAGACCGGCCACATCGTCGACGCGGAGCTGGTACTCCAGGGTCTGCATGTCGCCGGTCCGCAGGGCGGTTCGGATCGCCTCGAGACATGCTTCGGCGACAGTCGGGGGCAGCGCTTCGGTGACGCTGTGCCCCTCCAGTCCCTTGCCGCTCACGTACATGGCTTCGTTCGCCCCGCCGATGACCCGAACGTACAGCCCGTCCTCGTCGATCACGAACGAGATGTCGGGCAAAGCCTTGAGCAGGGTGAGGAGCTGATCGCGCTCGGCCCTCAGGCGCTGGATCAAATGATCCCGGTTCGGTCGCGAGATGTCGTCCATGTGTTCTCTCCATATCCACGGGCCGTCAGGCCCCGGTCCGTTCGAAGGGGTGTGGGCTTAGGCGAAGCCCGCCGCGCGGCGTCCGGCCCCGGGCTTGATGCGCTGCTCGGCCGCCAGGGCCTCGGCCAGGGCCTCCTGGGTCAGGTCGCCGGTACCCTGCCGGCGGGTATGCGCTCGCACGACCGTCGCGAAATCGCCGGGTGTGAGGTCCTCGAGCCTTTGGATGGTTGCGCGGGCGGATTCCGTAGCGCAGCCATCGCTGGCATCGACCGGCTGCAGCCGTTCCACCAGTCGCTCGAACAGCCGTACCCGCTGCTCCATGGTCAGCGGACGCAGTTCCAGTTTGTGGTCGAACCGTCGCAGGGCGGCCGGATCCAGCGCTTCCAGGAAATTCGTGGCGCACACCAGGATCCCGCTGAATGCCTCGATCTGGACCAGCAGTTCGTTGGTGCGGGTCGTCTCCCAGGAGTGGCGAGCGCCGGAACGGTCGGTCAGGAAACTGTCGGCTTCGTCCAGCAGCAACACCGCGCCTTCCCGTCGCGCTTCGCGAAAGGCCCGTGCGAGGTTCTTCTCGGTCTGGCCCACGTAGGGGGAGATGAGCTCTGAGGCGGTCCGCTTGCGCAGGGGGCGGTCCGCCCGTTGTGCCAGGTGATGGGCCAGCGCGGTCTTGCCGGTCCCCGGAGGACCGTGAGCCAGCAGGGCACCGGACCCCGCGAGGACCAGATCCTCCAGGAGCGAATCCACGTCCCCCTCCGTGTTGAGGTTCTCGAGACCGTATTCCAGTGCGTCGTACGCCCGGGGCATGGCAAGCGGGGGCCGCCCCTGGAGCTCGGCCTGCTCGGACAGGTGGTCGGTGATGACGGATTCCGCCGATTCGCCATGGGCGGCCTGATCCAGCAGGCGTGCGACCCGCGCGGAGCGCTGGATCTCGGCCGGGGTAAGGCCCTCGATGCCGGCCATGTGGTCCAGCCATTCGTCACTGACCTCCAGCCCCTCGCAGGCGCGCGCCATCAGGGCGCGGCGGACCGAGCGCGGGGGATGACCGACCTCCAGGGTGAAATCGAAGCGCCGCAGATAGGCCGGATCCAGTTGCTCCGGGTGGTTCGTGATCCAGATGGCCGGGACCGGGTTATCCTCGAGCATCTGGTTGGTCCAGGCCTTGCCGCCGGTACGGGGTCCGCGCCGGGTGTTGCCGAACAGGGCGGCCAGCGGATCCTGCCCGAACACGTCTTCGATCTCGTCGAAGGCGACAAGGGAGCGGGGAGCCCGCCTCAGGAGATACTGGCAGAGCTGATAGGCCCGCTGCCGGTGCGGCGCGTCCATCGGTGTGCCATCGGGGCTCTCGTGATTGACCTCGCGCCCCTTCAGGCCGAGTTCCTGTGCGAGGCGCCGCACGAGCTGCGTCTTTCCGGTGCCGGGGGGCCCGTAGAGCAGGATATTGACCCCCGGAACGTTCTGCGAAGCGGCCTGGCCGAGCAGGGCCCGCAGCCGTGCCAGCGGCTGCTCCAGGTGGGCCAGGGCCATCTGATCCCCCTCCGGCTCGGGCATCGGGCGGAAAAACGAGCTGAAGACCGGCTCGGCCGACTCCATCCGACCGACCAGTTCCGACGCCAGATCGCCGAGCAGGTCGAAACCGAGCTGGTTCGACATCAGCATGCCGCGGCCCTCGGTCTCGACGAGGCCGGAACGCACCAGCGTGTTCCGAGGCGACAGGGCTTCCCGGACCTCACGCAGTGAACGGCCCAGGGCGACCGCCACGATTTCCTCCGCGGTCAGGTCCACCGCGTCGCGCACGCTGGACAGCAACGAGGCGAAAGGATGATGTGAGGCATTCAGTGCCAGGATCTGCAGGACCTCGCGTTCGCATTCCGAAAGGCCCAGGGGCTCCCCGAAAAGGCGGACGTTACGGGCGATTGGGTGATCCCGCTGCAATGGGCCTGCCTGCTGTTCGACCGCGTCGGCCCGCTCGATGACCGCCTCCACCCGTTCCGTGTCGTCCCAGATGTCTCCGTCGTGGTCCACGCCCAGCGCCTGAAGCATGTCGTCATCCAGCGAACGCAGGAGCGTCCCGGTCAGGTCCATGGGCAGGGCATGGCGCAGGACACGCAGAGCCCAGAGGGCCCGGATGCCTCCAAGGTTGCCGGGCAGCTCCCCCCGGCGGGCGGAGCGGAAAGACTTGCGTGAGCGGCGGCGTTTGCTGACGGGCATGGCCTGGACTCCTCGACGAATGGAGCTCCAGCCTTGCACAGGCAGGCGACGGTTTTTGACGTGTGCTCGTCGCGCGGCTCACCGGGTGATCGGGCGCGGCTCCCGTACTGCCGCCAAGCCTTGCCCATGTTCTGGGCATAACGGACGATGGTTACTCCGCAACATGAGGAGGGCGCTGGTGCCAGGAGCGGCGGGATGACGGGGGTACGCCCGAACACGATGCGATCTGCGCTGCTGATTATGGCGGCTGCAGGCGTGCTCGGGGGGAGCGTTCAGCTCCTCCCGGTCCTGCCATGCTGGCTGGCGATCCTGCCGATGGCCGCGGTGGCCGGCGTGATCGGGCACGGGCTGTTCGAGTTCCGAAAGACGCGTCGGCGGGCCTGGGCGCGGCAGTATCTGCGAGAGGATGGAGCCCTCGCCCGGTGGGTTCGGCCCGGGTTGCTGATGCGTCTGGTCAGTGCCGGGGTTGGATTTTTCCTCGCGATTCTGTTGCTGGTCCAGCTTCATCGCTGGGCGAGCGCTCAATGGGTCCTTCTTGCGCTCAATATCCCGGTGTTCCTGTTTCTGGCCGTACGGGCCCGGCGATGGCTGGAGCCGGAGGTTCTTCCCCAATGGCTCGAGCCACTCTCGAGGGTGCTTGCCGTGCGTCTAAACGTCGCGATCCTGACGCCTTTCCTGGTGATACTGGATCTCCTTGCCGAGCAGACGTACTACCGCGGCGAGCCGTACGAACACGTTCTGGAAACGGTGGCGGCTTCGCCCGGATGGAACTGTCATCTACTGGACCCCGTCCTGCGGGGCATGGTCTACGTTACGGAACTGAGCTACTGGGCCATGCAGAACCTGGTGGGGAGCGTCGAGACCGGAGGGCCCTGGGTGCTGGTGGCCTGGATCCTGCTCTTCCTGGCCAGCCTGGGTGCGGCCTGGGCGTGGTCGCGGCTGTTGATGGGACTGTGTTACTTCGCAGAAGGAAGGTAGAGGATGGATGAGCGGGAATGGGAAGAAGGCGGCACGACGGAGGAGCATGACTCCGCCGGCGCCGAAACGGAGTCGGACTCCCCCGAGGAACCGACGGCGCCGACGGAGGACGATGCTCGAAGCCGGAGAATCAGTCTTGTCCTGGGGGCCTTCTTCGCGGTGATCGCCGTTGGTTTTCTCGCCCTTGTGGTGCCAGGTATCGACGAGGCCCTGGAATCGAAGACCCTGACGGTGGTGGTCGGTGGGGAGGCCTGGGAAATCGAAGGCGAAGACGCGGTCGATCGGGTGCGCGCGGAAGCCGGCGCGAGCTTCGAATCCGAGCAGGCCCGGATTCGACGGGTCCTGCAGCATGAGTACCACACCGGCGTGGACTGGGCCTTCGAGGCAGCAATCGATCAGGTTCCGGCGTTCGTTGATGAATACCACTCTTTCGGTGGCTGGGCTACACGAATGTCGCTACCTTTCTTTGGTGATCTCGACGAGTATCTGGATGAACAGGCGCAGACCTTGTTGGAGGAAGAATCCCGGATCCAGGAACACCTGGATCGGGCGGACCGGCACCTCCGGGAACAGGTGCTGCCCGCAGAAATTGCGAAATCGGGAGCACGCCTGACGCACCATCTTGCGGACGTCCTGGATCGGAAACCGTCAGCCACCCGCGTCGATGAACAGGTCGAAACGGACGTTGAGCTGTCGGGACTGTCGGCGCAGCTTGAGCAGTGGGTCAGTGAGGACCTCGAACGGCTTTCGCAGAGCGGTGCTTGGGTATCTGGTAAAACCTTGAGTGGGCCGATGATGGGCGTGGTGGGTTCCACAACCTTTGTGCTCGTGACGGTCGCCGAGGGTGTGCAGGTATATAGGCAGGAGCAGGGGAGGGCCGCGGAACTCACTCAGGAACTCGAATGGGCGTTACTCGCGGAACGGGAGGCCGTGAAATGCCGGGCAAGTGAGTCAATGGATGGATATCTGGATGCCGTTCTCGATGCATGGGGCGAGCAGGTGGGGGAGCATTCGCGGGTCTCGACGGACACCGCTTCATTCCGAATCTTTGATGGGTCGTGAAGGAGTTCGCGGGCTGCGGGCCGGCGAATCAGGGCTGAACCTGCGTTGGCTCCTAATCGAGAATCGATTCGCGTTTTTGGAGGACCTGGAGAACGACGGGGCAATCTACTTTTCCACGCGGTCGGCAGGCGGTATCCCTGTTCGAAATGTCGAATCCGACGATCCAGGCGGCACAAATTGACGCCTGAATGAGTGAGCCTGTGTTTGATCACATTCATCTGGCGGTATGTGATGGATTATTCGAGCGCCTGTAGCCGCGCATTGCCAGGCTGTGCCGTCACGCCGACGTCCAGAGGAGAACGCCCCGCCGCCGGGGCATCCGTTGATCCGGGGTGTTGACCGGCGCATGATCGGTTACGTCGACACCAGCCGCCGGGCCTGAAGGTAACGTTAAGAGAATACAGTCAGGC
This sequence comes from Thioalkalivibrio sp. ALE23, assembly GCF_000378545.1. Taxonomy (NCBI): domain Bacteria; kingdom Pseudomonadati; phylum Pseudomonadota; class Gammaproteobacteria; order Chromatiales; family Ectothiorhodospiraceae; genus Thioalkalivibrio; species Thioalkalivibrio sp. ALE23. The sequence continues at coordinate 331,590 of NZ_KB900034.1, forward strand.
CGGAAGATCTGAACAAATGGGCGCGAATGATTAATAAGAAAGACTCCAAAAACGATATAGCAAAGGCTGTTTGCGGTGGGATTGCTGAGTCCCAGAAGGCGTACGAGAGGCTTTCAGGCGGGGAATGGGCTTGGATGGCTCCTGAATACTGGATGACGACAGAGGTAGCCCGCCAACTGGGGAGCGTAGATCCAGATCGATTTAATGTAACTTTAGAGTCAGGAGTTCGAGACATTCTGGAAGCCGGAGGGGGCATTCGGCGAGGGCGGCCAGCCTATGCAAGCCGCATTGACGGGAGGTTCGATGCTGTCGTGTGGGATGAACATGGGTATCCGATCGGGGTTGTAGAGGTAAAGCGGCAAACGCCTGTTGATAATGTTCGAGAGGATGTCCTGCGTATTGCTGAGGTGCTGAAGATGCGCGCGGAAACATCGACGATTTCATTCGGCGTAATTGGGTATTATTTTTCATCGAGACCCGTGGTGAGCCGTTCGGCGGAAATAAATGTGGCTGATCGTCTTAATAAACTACAAGCATCCGTTCGCGATTGGGTTGGAGAAAATATGCCGACTAGGGTGTGGGTAGAAAGATCGAATGCTGACGATTCGGGTGATGTGTGGGGTGCTTGTTCTATCTGTATTGGGTAAAAGGCGGAATTCACACAGTAACTTGTAAGCTTGTCCTGCATTGGAGGCCATGTCCCCGTGGCCGGGCGACAGAAACGGACGTCCGGATGAGCCACCCTGACGGTCCAATCCATCCGCCGGGGGCGTCATGGACGTTCTGAAAGTCGGTTGTGTCTTCCTGCTCGCTGCGCTGACGGGGTGTGCCGTGCCGTCGTCATCCGAGCGGGATTACCCTTCACCCGGGCAGCCGCTGATCCGTGATGCCGATGGCCGCATCACCGGCTACATCGACGAGCAGCCGCCGGGGCCCACCTACATCCGCGGTACGGACGGCCGGATCCGCGGCACCGTGGAGGAGGGGCCGGGCTCCGCGCCGACGCGGATTCGCGATACGGACGGGCGCATTCGGTATGAAATCGGTGAGCTACGTTGAAAGGTCGTGCCTCGGCTTCAGGGTGCGGGCATCGAATCTTTGCACGGCCGATGGGCGGCTGGCAGGCTCCACCGTGAGCGGGACAACCGACGGGCAGGGGATGGACGGGAAATGACCAAGGGCAACGGAATGCGCGCGACGCTGCAGCGGCGGATGCTGCTGCTGGGCATGGTGCCAAGGCAGTCCCGCCGGATCAGTGCGCCGGAACTGGTTGAACGCCTGCAGGCGCGGGGACTGGATACGACCCTGCGAACCATCGAACGGGACCTGGAATCGCTTTCGGCATTTCTACCGCTTGGGCGCGACGAGCGGGACCGTCCGTACGGATGGTATTGGCTGGCCGATGCCCCGCTGCAGGACATGCCCGCACTCGACCCCGAGACGGCGCTCACCCTCCAGATCCTGGATGCTCACGCATCACGCCTGCTGCCGCCGTCCGCCCGGGAACGGCTGGCACCGCAGGTTGCGCGGGCGCGGGAGGTGCTGGAAGCCACGGGGCAGTCGTCCGGCCTGAGTCTGTGGCCCGAGCGGGTGCGTATCCTTCCCAACGGTCCGCCACTGGGTCCGCCGGCGGTCCCGGAAGGTGTGTTCGCGACCGTGCAGCAGGGCCTGCTGGAACGCCGCTGCCTCGATATCACCTACCGCTCGCGCTCGAAGGAGCGGGTGCGCGACCACCGCATTCACCCTCTGGCGCTGGTGTTCCGCGAGCCGGTCACCTACCTCCTGGCTACCATCGAACCGCACCAGGACGTGCTGCATCTCGCGGCGCACCGGATCGAGGCTGCGGCCCTGACCGAGGTGCCGGCGCGCGATCCGGACGCCGGCTTTGATCTCGACCAGTTCATCGAGCAGGGCGCATTCGATTACCCCGAAGGCGAAACCATTCGCATCGAACTCCGGGTGA
>NZ_KB900035.1:0-323083 GCF_000378545.1 Thioalkalivibrio sp. ALE23
CGGAATGGTGGAGCGCTTCAACGGCCGCATCGCCGACTTGCTGCGGACCCGGCGCTTCGGCTCGGGAGAGCACATGAAGGACACCCTCCAGGACTACCAGCGCCTTTACAACCATCAGATCGGGCAGAAGGCGCTGGGGCACCGAACGCCGGTTGAGACACTCAAGGCCTGGCAACAGGAACGCCCCGATTTATTTCGTAAACGTGTATACAATCAGCCGGGGCCCGACACCTAACAACTAAGTCCAGGCCGCCGCCGCGCTGCGGTAGAACCCGGGATCGGTGGTGGTGGCACCCTGCAGGGTGCACACGCGGGCGGCGAAGTCGAGCGCCCGGTGCAGGGTGCCTTCCCAGCCCCAGCCGCGGCGCAGGCCCAGGATGGCGACGCTGGCGAAGGCGTCGCCGGCGCCTACCGCGTCCTGCATGCCTTCCACCACCGGGGCGCGGGCGCGCACGGGCTGACCGGCGCGCGGATGGATCTTGGCGCCGTCGGCGCCCAGGGTGACGATCAGCGCGGACTGGATGTCGCAGGCCTGCAGGCAGTGATCGGCGCGCTCCGCCGCCGGGGTGTCCGGGAACAGCGTGGCCAGCTCGTCGGCGTTCAGCTTGACCACATCGGCACCCCGGAGCAGGTCGCGCACGTCCTGCGGGTCGTACCAGGGCTCGCGCAGATTGGCGTCGACGAAGCGGCGTTCGCAGCGCCGGCGCAGGGCCGCCAGCAGCTCGCGGTTGCCGCTGCGCAGGGCCAGCGTACCGTGATAGAGCAGCGGGATGCGGGCGGGCACCGCGGGGTCGACCGCCGCAGGCAGGTCGTCATAGGCCTGGTCGGGCAGGATGTGATAAGCGGGTTCGCCGTTCTCCACCGTCACCTGCACCGCGCCGGTGGGGGCCTGTGGGTGCGTATACAGTGCGTCTTCCGCCAGGCCGACCTCGCGCATGGCCTCGCGCACGCGTCGCCCGGCGGCGTCGTTTCCCACACCACCGACGAACAGCACGGGTTCCCCCAGCTGGTGCAGGTTCCAGGCGACGTTGAACGGGGCTCCGCCCAGGACTTCATGGCCGTCCGGAAAACGGTCGAACAGGACTTCACCAAAGATCACGTCGGATGCTTCCGGCATTCTCGAACCCTCCGCTCAGACCGGCGCAACGGCGACGATACGGTCACGGCCCTGGCGTTTCGCGGCCAGCAGAGCCTTGTCGGCCAGCTCGAAGGCGGTACCCTCGGGCGCCTCGGCACGCAGCTCCGTCATGCCGCCGGAGATGGTGACCTTGAGGCGCTTGCTGCCGGCCCTGACCACGATGGCGGCCACTTCGCGACGCAGCTGGTCGGCCTGTTCGCGGGCGGCCTCCAGCGGCTGATGCATCACCATCACGAACTCCTCGCCGCCGTAACGGGCGACGAAGTCGGGCTCACTGACGCGTTCGGCCAGCACCTCGGCGACGGCCTTGAGGATGCGGTCGCCCGAGGTATGACCGTATTCGTCGTTGATACGCTTGAAATGATCGATGTCCCAGACGATCAGGGAGGCCGGGCCGGCATCGGCCGGGAAGGCGGCCATCCGCTGGTCGAAGGCGTGCCGGTTGAGGAGCCCCGTCAGCTTGTCGCGGGTGGCCTCGTCCCGCGCCCGGGACAGTCGGTCATGCAGCCCGGCGACCTGGTTCTCCAGCTCCTGGCTGCGCGCACGCAGGGCCCGGTTGCGCTCCAGGGCTGCCAGCAGTTCGGCCTCGCGGGTATCGCGGAAATCGCGGACCCGGTCGGCGACCCGGTCGAGGCCCTCAACGACCTCGCGGCGCATGGTGTCGATGTCGGTGATGTCGACCACGCGGCCCTTGATGCTGCTGACATCCCCGGAGATGTTCTCGTGCAGCTCGCGGATGGACGTCCGCGTGCGTTCCGAGTGGTCGTGGTCGGCCGACAGGGCCGAATCCACGTCATTCAGGCGCGAACGGATCTCGCCCATCACCTCCGAGAGCTGCTCGCGCTCGGCCAGCGCCTGGCCGCAGTTCTCCTGCAACGCGGAGAACACCCGCGCGAGACTTCGGCGCGTCAGGTCCGCGTCTCCGCGTTCGGCGGCCTGATGGACCTTTGCGAGGTCTTCGGCCAGAAACGTGAAGCCCTGCAACCCGCTCTCCAGCGCGGCCAGCAAACCGGCTTCCAGGTCCTCGCGCTGGTCCTGCTGGCGGATGGTGTCCGCCAGCCGGGCACTCATGCGATCAAGGGCCCGGGTATCCTCGGGGTTGTCTTCGATGGTGCGCGTCAGGTCATGCACCGCGCCCTCGAGATCAGGCTCGCGGGCCGACAGGACGGCCAGGGCGCGCAGGGCCACGCGCCGGAGCGAACGCATGCGCTCGCGCTCGGCATTGAGCGCCGACTCCAGTTCGATGACGTTCTTGCGCAGGTCGTTGTCGGCCATGGCTCTCCCCTGTACGGGCGCCCATTACAGCTGATGGGCGACCTGAATGCCACCGCCGAACCCCGGAAATGCGGCGCGCGGACCGGTCATGCGGGAGCGGTCCCGGCGGCCAGACGTTCGCTCGCGGGGAGCTGGATCTCGACACCCACGGGCAGATGATCGGACAGCGCAACGTTGTAGACCCGCATGTCGGACACGTGCAGGTCCGGGGTCAGCAGGATGTGATCGAACACCCGCTGCGGGTCCCAGGCGGGATAGGTGGCGGGGCAGGCCATGGGTTCCATCAGCCCGGTACGCGCGACCAGACGGCGGATCTCGGGGCTGTCCTGCTGGCAGTTGAGATCGCCCATCACCACCGCGTGCGGCTGATCCTCGATGCGTTCGGCCACATAGTCCAGCTGCTGGCGACGCGCGCGCCGACTCAGCGCGAGGTGCAGCAGGAACAGCACCAGCTCCTCGCCATTCCCCATTGCATACCGCGCCTCCACCGCCCCGCGTCCTGGCAGCGGCCCGGGCAGGCTGTGCATCTGCACATGCACCGGCTCGATCCGTGAGAACAGCGCCAGTGAATGCTTGGCGATCTGGCCCAGATCACGGTTGATGCGGGTATACGTGTGGGGGAAGTCGGCACGGTCGGACAGCCAGCTGGACAGATCGACGAAGCGCGAGCGCAGACTGCCGCCGTCCAGCTCCTGCACGCCGACGATGTCGAAGTCGCGGATGAAGCGGGCGACGCGCTCCAGGTTGGTCATGCGTCCGCCGTACGGCAGCACGTGCTTCCAGCTGTTGGTGACGTAATGATGCAGACGCGATGAATGGATGCCCACCTGGGCATTGAAACTCAGCAGACGCAGTCGCTGGCCCGCAGCCTCCGGCTGCCAGACCAGACCACGGGCGGGTTCGCCAGGCTCCGCGGACGCGCCGTTTTCCGTCATGGTGTCATCCTTCCTGCCCGTCATCCCTCACGGGACTCCTGTTCAGAAGGGGCAGACGAGATCCCCCAAGCGTTCCGTGAGCTTGAGATTTTCAGAATAGTCGACCGGACAGTCGATGACGGTGACTCCGGGGCGCGCCAGGGCGGAACGCAGGGCCTGTTCCAGACTGTCGCCGGGCTCGATGCGCACCCCTTCGGCCCCGAACGACCGGGCTAGGGCAACGAAGTCGGGGTTGCCGAAGTCCACCGAGGCCTTGCGGCCATATTCGCGCACCTGCTTCCACTCGATCAGGCCATAGGCGCTGTCGTTCCACACCAGCACCACGAAATTCTGGCCCAGGCGCACGGCGGTCTCCAGTTCCTGCACGTTCATCAGGAAGCCGGCGTCTCCGGTGACCGCCACGACCTGGCGGCCGGGGTCCAGCGCGGCCGCGGCCACTGCCCCCGGCACGGCGATGCCCATGCTCGCGAACCCGTTGGAGATCAGACAGGTGTTGGGCTGCTCGCAGCGGAACATGCGGGCCATCCACAGCTTGTGGGCACCCACGTCGGTGATCACGACGGCATCCAGTGCGGCGGCGGTGCGCAGATCCCAGATGATCTTCTGCGGCTTCATCGGGACACCGGTGTCCTCCCGATGCTCGTTCATGTCGTCGATCAGCAACTGGCGCAGGGGCCGCAGCACGGTCTCCTCGCGCGGGCTGACCCGCTCCGCGAGATCCCGCAGACAGGTATCCAGATCGCCGATTACCTCGGCCTGGATGTCATAGTGGCCGTCGATCTCCGCCGGGGAGGCATCCACGTGGATCAGGGTGCAGTCACCCTCCGGGTGCCACAGTGACGGCGGGTATTCGACCAGGTCGTAGCCGATACACAGGACCACGTCCGCCTTGTCGAAGCCGAAGTGGACATAGTCGCGACTCTGCAGGCCCACGCTGCCCAGCGCCAGCGGGTGGCGAAACGGCAGCACCCCCTTGGCCATGAAGGTGTTGGCCACCGGGATGTTCAGGGTCCCCGCGAAGTGCGCCAGGGCCTCGCTGGCCCCGGAACGGATCACGCCGTTGCCGGCAAGGATCAGGGGATGGCGGGCATTCTCCAGCAGCCGGGCGGCAGCCGCCAGGGACACCTCGGCCGGCACCGCCGGTGCCCCGGTATGGACCGGAAGCGGGGCCACCGGACAGGGCTGGGAAGCCACGTTTTCCGGCAGCTCGATGAAACTGGCCCCCGGCTTGCCGCCCTCGGCCCACTTGAACGCCTTGCGCAGGACCTCGGGCAGGATCTCGGGCTCCACCACACTGGAGGCGTATTTGGTGACCGGACCGAACAGCCCCTTGAGGTCCAGGACCTGGTGGGATTCCTTGTGCAGCCGATGGGTGCTGGCCTGGCCGGCGATGGCCACCAGCGGCGCGTGGTCCATGTTGGCATCCGCCACACCGGTGATCAGGTTGGTCGCACCGGGCCCCAGGGTCGCCATGCAGACCCCGGCCCGGCCGGACAGGCGGCCGTGGACATCGGCCATGAAGGCCGCGCCCTGCTCGTGGCGGGTGGTGACGAACTCGATCGGCGAGTCCTCGAGGGCATCGAGGACCGCCATGTTCTCCTCGCCGGGCAGGCCGAAGACCCGTTCGACCCCTTCCTGCTCCAGACACTGTACCAGGCGCCGTGCGGTGGTCGGCGACGGATCGGACATGCGTTCCCTCGAGGGTCGGGCCGGGGCGCTCAGCCCCGGGCCTCGGCGATCAGGTGATCGACGATCTCCAGCATCTGCTCGTGACTGGTGGTCATGCTGGCCGAAACCACGGATTCGCCGTTGACCACCATCGACGGGACGCCTTCCAGACGGTACTCGCGGACGCGCTCGGCGGACCGGCCGACCTTGCGCGCCACGTCTTCCGAACGCATGGCCTCGCGGAAGGCGTCGGCATCCTGATCCATCTGGTTGACGAATCGCAGGATCGCGCTCTCCGAGCGCATCTCGCGCCCCTGCTCGTGAATCGCGGTGTAGAACGGCTGGTGAATGGCCTCGACGATATCGAGCTGCTCGGCGGCGTAGTACACGCGCGCATGCAATGCCCAGACATCGTTCAGCGGTGCCGGCATGTACTCGAACTCGACGTCCTCGGGCAGAGTGGCCTTCCACTCCTGCACCAGCGGCTCGAACGAGTAGCAGTGCGGACAGCCGTACCAGAAGGCCTCGACCACCTTGATGCGGCCTTGTTCCAGGCCGTAATCGACGGGCGAGTCCAGGCGCATGAAGTTACGCCCTTCGGCAAAGTCGGCCAGCAGGCGGCCGGACGCCAGCAGGGCGCCCGTACCGGCCAGAGTTCCAAGAAACTGACGACGCTTCATTTACAGTTCTCCGTAGGAATGCAGGCCGGACAGGAACATGTTCACGCCCAGGAAGGTAAAGGTGGTCACGAACAGACCGATGACCGCCCACCAGGCCATGCCCGGACCGCGCCAGCCCTTGGTGAAGCGCATGTGCAGCCAGGCCGCGTAGGTCAGCCACAGGATCAGACTCCAGGTCTCCTTCGGGTCCCAGGTCCAGTAGCCGCCCCAGGCCTCGGCCGCCCACATCGCGCCCAGCACGGTGGCGATGGTGAAGAACGCGAAGCCGATGGCGATGGCCTTGTACATCACCCCGTCCAGCGCATCCTTGCTCGGGATGCGGGCCAGCACACGGGAGTCCGGACGGGTGCGTTCCATGCGGTGGCGCACCAGATAGGCCACGCCCAGCATCGCCGCGATCGCGAATCCGCCGTAGCCGACGAAGTTGGTCGGCACGTGGATCTTCATCCACCAGCTGTTGAGCGCCGGCACCAGCGGTTCGACCATGTGGGCATCACGATCGAACATGTACCACAGCAGGAAGGTGGTAGAGGCCGCGACCACCAGCATCACGAAGGCACCCATGCCCCGCTGGCCGGTACGCTGTTCGTAGTACAGGTACATCAGCGCGATCATCGCGACCATCAGCACGAACACCTCGTAAAGGTTGGCGACCGGGATGTAGCCCCAGCTCGGGTCGTGCAGATAGATCTCGCGCCAGCGCACCATCAGGGCCATCAGGCCCGCACCCGCCGCGATCCAGGCGAAGGCCCCGCCAACGCGGTAAGGGAAGTCGGAACGCGAGAACAGACCCACGGCATAGGCAACCGTGGAGAGGTAGACCATCACGCTCATCCACATCACCCCGGCCTGGCCGGAACCGATGTAGTTGAGCCAGAACACGCTCTCGCCGCGCGCCAGATCATCCCCGTACAGCCAGACCCCGAACAGCGAAAGCGCCGCCACGATGACGGAGAACAGCTGCCAGGGCCGCCAGAACCAGCCCAGCCAAGCGCTCATGCCGGCCGCGAGGATCAGGCCGCCGGTGTCGTAGCGGTCCATCATGTGGCCGTACATGGCATAGGCCGTGACCGCCACCGCCAGGACCAGGGCCATGTAGGCCCAGTCCCGCAGAAGCAGCTGCCGGAAGAATCCGGGCCGTTCGAAATCCAGGGCCTCGTGGGGTACAGACATGGGGCGCTCTCCTCCGACTGCGTGCGACTTAGTCGTTCTTGTTGGTTGCAGAATCCGGCGATTCATCGTCGCCAACGTTCTTCTGCTCGATGATCCACCGTTTAAGATGCGCGAAGCGCTTCTCGAATTCCACCCGGTGACGGTTGCTCGTGCCCGCCATCACCACGTGGGTGCCGCTGCCGTCCTCGTTCGGACGTGCCACGATCCACAGACGCTGGTAGGACACGTAGAACATCAGGAAGATCCCGATGATCAGCATCAGGCTGCCGGTGTACACCGTGCTTTCGCCCGGTGCCTTCGCGATCTGCAGGCCCGAGGCCTCGCGATGGTCGAAGTCGTCCAGGCGGAAGAAATACGGCGAGCCGTAGAAGTTGAGGGCATTGATGGCCGAAACGGCATCTTCCAGCCAGCGCTGTTCCGCCTCGGTGATCGCCACCACGCCTTCTTCCTCCAGGACTTCCATGTACAGGCCCTGGAGCCCGGAGTTCAGGACCTGGAACAGCAGGCCGCCGAGCTGCTCGCGCTGGCCTTCGGGGATGCGCTGCTCGATCTCGGCGTCCACCGCAGGGTAACCGCCTTCGGCGAAGGTCTGCATGAGCATGCTGACGGTGCGCGCGATCGCCTGGCGCCCTTCTTCTCCGCCCATCATGTCCTCCGAACCCCGCGCGGCCTGCTGCGCGACGGCCATGCGGACATCGTCATCGTGAAGCATGGTCAGATAGGTGCGGAAGCGATCCAGCGAGTCATCCGCGTCCGCGGGGATGAACAGGTAGGAAAATTCCTCGGCCGGACTCTCGCGGACACCGCTGAGGAAATATTTCGCCCCTTCCTGCGGGATCGGATTCTGGTAGTTGCGGTAATAGAGCCCCGCGCCGGTGCGGTCCACCAGGCGGAAATCCACGCGCGGGCCGAGGAACACGTTTTCTTCCTCGCCTTCCTCGTTGAGCAGGGCCTGGGTGTTCACCACGGAAAAGTCGATGAACTCGATCGTCAACTCCTCGCCCCCGGGGGCCGGAATATCCATCTCGTCAAAGATCCGGCCCGGAAAGTCCACGCCGCGCAGGGCCCCGGGGCCGAGCGGGATGGCCTCCATTTCGACGCGCGTACCGCCGTCGGCGAAGCTGGACTGATAGATCGCATAGCCATCGTAGATCAGCGGGTCGTTCACGCTGATGGTGGCGCGCAACGGTTCGTCGCGTTCCGGATCATGGATGACCAGGTCACTCTCGTAGGATTGCTCGGCGCCGGTGGAGAAGCGCTCGATCCGGAATTCCTCCAGCTCGACCCGGAACGGCAGATCCTGCACCAGATACCCCTCGCGTACCGGCAGGAAGACCACGTTGGCCGAGGCCCCCTCGGGGATTTCCACGCTGCCGCGGAACGACGGGTTGCTGACCGGGACGCGCGAGATCTCGGGCACCTGCGACTCGGGGATGGAGCGGGTCTCGATCTCGACGTTGCCCATCCACTCGTTGACCTTGAGCAGGAACTGGCCGTCGAGCAGCGCGCCCACGCAGATCACCACGATCCCCACGTGCGTCAGCAGGTAGCCGAGGCGGTTCCAGCGCCCCTTCATCGCGGCGACGACCGTCTCGCCGTCTCGCGTCTTTTCCCGCGCCCGGAAACCCTGGGCCTTCAGAACCCGGCGGGCATGGGCGAGGAAATCCTCCTGCGACTGCCCCAGATCGCCGGTAGAACTGGCCGGGAAGGAACGCAGGGACTTTTCCTTCACCTGCAGGTTGTAGCGGCGCAGGTCCTTGAGGATACCCGGCGTCTGGCGGTAGACACAGAAGGCGGTGGAAACCACCAGGAAGCTCACCACCAGCAGGAACCAGGTCGCCGAATAGACCTGGTAGAGCCCCATCCCGGCGAAGATCTCGTGCCAGAAGGGCCCGAACTGGATCAGGTATTCGGTGTACGGCTCGTTCTGCACCAGCACGGTGCCGATCACCGAGGCGATGGCCAGGGCCACCAGCAGGGTGATCGCGAGGTTCATCGACCCCAGGAATTCGACGATGATCCGGCTGCGGCGCGGGGTCCGGGCCTGACGGCCGGACGAGGACTCGGAGCCCGTCCGGTTGCTGTGTTCGGAGGCCCCTTCGGGCTGATGGGATTCTGCCATGTTCAAACCTGCGTTAATCGCCCCGAATGTGTCGGGACGCGGTCGGAAATTCAATTTCCACGACATTCCGCACGGACGCTGGGTTCCGGCGCTGCGTGAAGGGCGCGGGACCAGACGTCCCGTCTTCCGACTTCATTCCGGTGTCCGGGTTCCCCCGGCATTCTCCGGGCCCCGAAACGACAAGGGGGCGGCCAAAGCCGCCCCCTCGTAAACCGGACGAACCCGGAGCACCGCTGCGCACCCGGGCCGTACGTACCGTGCTCAGTTCGGCTGCAGGCCGGCTATGTACTGGGCCACGGCTTCCATGTCTTCATCCGACATGTTGCCGACGATGCCGCGCATCATCTGGCCGTTGTCGTTGCGACGTTCGCCGTCACGGAACTGCTGCAGCTGGTCCAGGCTGTAGGTCGCGTGCTGACCGGCAACCTTGGGGAACATGGCCTCCGGATTGCCCTGGCCCTGGGCGCCGTGGCAGGCGATGCAGGCGGCCACGCCTTCCGACGGGATGCCGCCGCGATAGATCTGCTCGCCGCGGGCGACCACGCTCTCGTCCGCGGTCTCGGTCGTGATGCTCTGCTCGGCGTAATAGGCCGCCAGGTCCTTCATGTCCTGCTCGCTGAGGTCGGCGACCTCTCCGGCCATCAGGTTATTGTAGCGGAGCTCGCCATCCTGGAAGTCGCGCAGCTGCTTGGCCGTGTACTTCGGGTGCTGCCCGGCCAGCTTGGGCCACTCGGGATTGGTGCTGTTGCCGTCGGCCTGGTGGCAGGCGGCGCAGGACTGCGAGAGTTCCTGACCGCGCTGGGGATCGCCCGCCTGGGCCGCCGAAAGCGGGAGCATCAGGGAGACGGACAGGGCAGCAAAGAGAGCGGAAAGCTTGTGGTTCATGATGGAGAATCTCCTGCTTGTATATGCGTGCCGGGCCTCGACCCGTTCCTTGTGCCCCGTGTAGAAGGGCGATCAAAATCTGGGGCGCAGTTTATAGCACAACGCCAGGGAACCCACAAAAGTTTCCCACTGTCCCGCTCAGCTCAGGATGATTTCGATCATGCAACCTCGTTTTCGTGAAACCGCCTTCTCCCGGGGTGTCTCCCGCCTCGACCAGCTCCCCGCGGACCAGGGGGTCGAGATCGCCTTCGCCGGGCGCTCCAACGCCGGCAAGTCCAGCGCCCTCAACGGTCTGTGCGGGCGCAAGGCCCTCGCACGGGTCGGGCGCACGCCGGGCCGCACCCAGGAAATCAACATCTTTACGCTGCCGCCGGCGGAGGACTGGCGCCTGATCGACCTGCCGGGCTACGGCTACGCGAAGGTCTCCGCGAAACAGCGCGAACACTGGGACCGGCTGCTGGGCGGGTATCTGCGCCGACGCCAGTGCCTGGCGGGGCTGGTCCTGATCATGGACATCCGCCGCCCGCTGACCGACCTGGACTGGCAGATGCTCGAATGGACCGGCGCGAACCGGCGGCTGCACTGCGTACTGACCAAGGCCGACAAGATCTCGCGACAGGAAGCCGAGCGCCAGCTGCACGCCACCCACGCACGCCTGGAAGAGGCCGGAATCGAGGCTTCGCTGCAGACCTTCTCCACGCTGAAGAACCAGGGCGTCGACGACCTGCGCGGGCTGCTGGCGGAATGGCTGGAGGAGGAAACGGCGGAGGACGGGGACAGCGGGGCCGAAGAAAGACCGTGAACAAAAAAGTGCCCCGATCCCGGGGAGGAGGATCGGGGCAACAGCGACCTCGACAGGGGGAGGCGAGGTCTTCCCGCTCAGGGAGAGAAGCGGGGAACGCCGGGCCACGGCGCTCACCCCTTATGACGCTTGACCGGCCGTGAAGTTCCCGGTCCTTCTACTGTCGGACGGGAATGCGTCACAACCCGGGAAAGCGCGCGCAACCGCGGCCCTCACTCGCGTTCCGCATGGGCCTGCAGGGTCGCCACCAGTTCATCCGCCGTAGTCCCGTGCGAATGGATCTCCAGCAGGTCGCCCTCCGGCCCCACCAGGTAGGTGGACGAGCTGTGATCGATCACGTAGCCCATCGCGGACTGGCTGTCGGTCTTCTCGTAGAACACCCCGTACTGCTCCACCACCGGCTCCAGCGCATCGTGCGGGCCGGTGGCCGCCTGGATCCGGGGATGGAAATGGTCGGTGTATTCCGCCAGGTGCTCGCGGTCGTCACGCTCGGGATCCACGCTAACGAACACCGCGCTGACGCGGTCCTCCAGCGACTCGGGGAGCTGCTCCAGCGCCATCCGGATCCATCCGAGGCTGACCGGGCAGGCATCCGGACAGGAGGTATAGCCGAAATAGAGCCACACATACTGTCCTTCCAGATCGCGCAGATCGAAGGCCTCCCCCTCGGTGGAGACCGGCAGCTGGAACGGGCCGCCGGTCACCCGGTCGGCCACCGGGATGTCTTCGTGAGTGGCGGCCTCGCCCGCGGGGGGCTGCCCGGGCACCAGCCATACATACAGCAGCAGCGCGGCCGCGGCGACGGCGGCCAGGGCCCACAGGAGGGTGGTCAGGGGAAGTCGGGACATCGTGCGCAATCCTCGGTGGAAGCCCGTACGTCAGTGGTCGCGGGCGGTCACGAAGCGATACTGTACCCGCGCGGCGTCGCCGTCGCCTTCCGGCAGCACGGTCGCCGCCCAGGTCATCGCCTCGGTGGTGCAGATCGGCAGGGTGGTGGTGCCGGCGTATTCACCCGGGCCCACGCGTTCCAGGCGCGGGCGCTGGAAGCCCATGTACATCTCCACCCCGGCAAAATCCAGCTCGATCCATTCGGGGTCGCGCCCGTCGTGCCCGACATGCCGCAGATGCAGCTCCAGCTCCCGCAGCATGGGGACCGGCCGCGGGGTAATCTCGAGGGTCATCTCGCCTCCCTCGGGGTGCTGAGCGGTACAGGCCCCTTCATTGAGATCGCAGATCTCCGGGGTCACCACCACGACATCGTCGCCGCCGCCCCCGCCGGCCAGGTAGCGGTCCGCCGCCACCCAGCCGGCCGCCAGCAGCAGGCCCGCGACCAGCCACGGGGCCACGCGGTTGAACCCGCGGGCCAGTGATTCGAGATCCGCCATGCTCAGCCTCCGGCTCCGACAGGAGCCTCAGTGGGCATCATCCCAGTTATCTCCGACGCCGATGTCCACCAGCAGCTCGACATCCAGCTCGGCCGCCCCGCCCATCGCGCGGCGGGCCCGCTCGCCCAGGGCCTCCACTGCATCGTCGGCAACCTCGAACACCAGTTCGTCGTGCACCTGCATGATCATGCGGGCATCGAGCCCGTTGCCGTCCAGGTCCTGCGCCATGCGCACCATCGCACGCTTGATGATGTCGGCCGCGGTACCCTGCATCGGGGCGTTGATCGCCACGCGTTCGGCCTGCTGCCGGCGGGCCCCGTTGCGGCTGTTGATCTCGGGCAGGTAGAGCCGGCGCCCGAACAGGGTTTCCACATAGCCCTGCTCGCGCCCGCGCTCGCGCGCCCGCTCCATGTAGTCGTGCACGCCGGGATAGCGGTGGAAATAGCGGTCGATGTACTCCCGCGCCTCGGTCTGCTCGATCCCCAGGTTGTGCGCCAGCCCCCAGGCCGACATGCCGTAGATCAGGCCGAAGTTGATCGCCTTGGCCGCGCGGCGCTGCTCGCCGGTGACCGCATCCGGGTCGACCCCGAAGACCTCCGCCGCGGTGGCGCGATGGATGTCCTGGCCGTCGGCGAAGGCCTGCAGCAGGCCGGCGTCCTGCGACAGATGGGCCATGATCCGCAGCTCGATCTGCGAATAGTCGGCCGCCAGCAGACGATAGCCGGGTGCGGCAATGAACGCCCGGCGGATGCGCCGTCCGGCCTCGGTGCGCACCGGAATGTTCTGCAGGTTGGGCTCGGAGGACGACAGGCGCCCGGTCGCGGCGCCGGCCTGGTGATAGGAGGTATGCACCCGCCCGGTCTCCGGGTGGATACGCCGCGGCAGGGTCTCGGTATAGGTACTGCGCAGCTTGGACAGGCCGCGGTGCTCAAGGATCAGCCGCGGCAGGGCGTAGTCGTCCGCCATCTGCTCCAGCACGTCCTCGGCGGTGGAGGGCTGGCCCTTGGGCGTGCGCCGCAGCACCGGCAGGCCCAGGCGCTCGAACAGGATCTCCTGGATCTGCTTGGGCGAGCCGAGATTGAACTCGGTACCGGCCTCGTCGAAGGCCTCGCGCTCGATGCGCTCCATCTCGCTCAGCAGCTCCTGACTCTGCTCGCCGAGCAGGTCCGGGTCCACCTTCACGCCGGCGCGCTCGATGTCCGCGAGCACCGGCACCAGCGGCATCTCGATCTCGCGGTAGACGAAGGCCGGGCCCTCGGCCTCGTTCAGGCGCGGCCGGAACAGGGCGTCCAGACGCAGGCAGATGTCCGCGTCCTCGCCGGCATAATCGGTGGCGATGCCGACGTCCACCTCGGCGAACGGGATCTGTTTCGCCCCCTTGCCGGCCACGTCTTCGTATTTCGTGATGCGGTGATCCAGATGGCGCTCGGCCAGGGAATCCAGGTCGTGCCGGTTGGCGCCGGCGTCGAGGCAGAACGACTGCAGCATGGTGTCATCGACGATGCCGCGCAGCACGATGCCATGGTTGCCCAGCACGTTGCGGTCGTACTTGAGGTTGTGGCCGAGCTTGCCGTGTTCGGCCGATTCCAGCCACGGCCGCAGGCGCTCTAGGGTCGCCTCGCGCGGGAGCTGCGGATCGGCATCCGGACCGCTGTGGGCCAGCGGCAAGTAATAGGCGGTACCCGCCTCGAACGCGAAGGACATGCCGATCAGCTCGGCCCGCATGGCCTCCAGGCTGCTGGTCTCGGTGTCGAACGCGACCCGCGCGGCGCCCTGCAGGCGTTCCAGCAGCTCGGTGAATGCCGCCTCGTCCCGCACGGTGTGATATTCGGCCGCCTGCCCAGGATCGGCATTACCGTCGTTACCGGAGGCAGCGTCGCCGGCGTCGCCGCCTTCCAGCTCCGCCCGCCAGCGGGAGAACCCGTGGTGGCGCACCCGCTCCAGCAGCTGCTGCGAATCGGGCTCGCGCAGCTCGAGGTCATCGGGGCCCAGCGGCAGTTCGACATCCCGGCGCACGGTGATCAGCTCGCGCGAGGTCGGCAGGCGATCGGCCGCGGCGCGCAGATTCTCGCCGATCTTGCCGCCGATCTCGTCGGCCCGCTCGAGGATGGTGTCGAGGTCGCCGTACTTCGCGATCCATTTGGCTGCAGTCTTGGGCCCGACCTTCTCGACCCCCGGGATGTTGTCCACGCTGTCGCCCATCAGCGCGAGGTAGTCGACGATCTGCTCCGGCTCCACGCCGAACTTTTCGCGCACGCCGGCGGGATCCAGCACCGTGCCGCTCATGGTGTTGACCAGGGTCACGTGGCCGTCCACCAGCTGCGCCAGGTCCTTGTCGCCGGTGGAGATCACCACATCCTGCCCGGCAGCCGCGGCGCGGTCGGCCAGGGTGGCGATCACGTCATCCGCCTCCACCCCTTCCACGCACAGCAGCGGGAAGCCCATCAGCTGCACCAGCTCGTGCAGCGGCTCGATCTGCGCCGCCAGCTCCTCCGGCATCGGCGGCCGGGTGGCCTTGTATTCGGGGTAGATCTCGTCGCGGAAGGTGGGCCCCTTCGCGTCGAACACCACCCCCATGCGCTCGGGGGCATAGTCCGCGCGCAGCTTGCGCAGCATGTTGGCCACGCCGTAGAGCGCCCCGGTGGGGTGGCCGTCGGGGGCGGTCAGCGGGGGCAGGGCGTGGTAGGCCCGGAACAGGTAGGAGGAACCGTCGACCAGGACGAGCGGGGCTTGCGACATCATGCGGATCCGGCTGGGCTTGCGAGGGAAGCATTCTAGCAGGCTGCGGGCCCCGGCCCGAGCAGCGCCGGCGCGATTTGTGCGGCCGTCGGGCCACGGTTAGTCTAGGCGCCCCAGAGTGCAAAGAACGCGCCCCCCCATGAACGATCACGATCGAGCCGAACACCCCGGGCTGCGGCCCATCGACGATTCCTCGCTGACCCGCGAGAGCTGGAAGATCTTCCAGATCATGGCGGAGTTCGTGGAGGGCTTCGAGCGCCTGGCGCACATCAAGCCCTCGGTCAGCGTGTTCGGCTCGGCGCGCATCCCGTCCGATCACCCGGACTACCTGCTTGCGGAACAGATCTCGCGCCAGCTGTCGGACGCGGGCTTCGCGGTGGTCAGCGGCGGCGGGCCGGGCATCATGGAGGCCGCCAACAAGGGCGCGTTCGCCGGCCATTCCCCCAGCATCGGGCTCAACATCCAGCTGCCGCACGAACAACACGCCAACCCCTACCAGGACATTGGCCTGGGGTTCCGGCACTTCTTCTCGCGCAAGGTGATGTTCGTCAAGTACGCCTCCGCCTACGTGGTACTGCCGGGCGGCTTCGGCACCCTGGACGAGCTGGCCGAGATCCTGACCCTGGTGCAGACCGGCAAGACCCGCCGCATCCCGGTCGTGCTGGTGGGCAGCAAGTTCTGGGAAGGCCTGCTGCAGTGGTTCGAGGACGCGCTGGTCACCCATGGGACCATCGATGCCGAGGACCTCAATCTATACTCGGTGGTGGACACCCCCGAGGAGGTCGTGGACGTGATCTTCGAGTACTACGAGGCCCGCAGCTTCGAGCCCTCGGCGGAAGAGAAACAACGACTGATGGAGCTCTGATGATGACGAGCACCCGCGCCACGGCGCTGGCCGCTGCCCTGCTGGGCCTTGTTCTCGCCGCCGGGCCGCTGGCGGCGCAGGACTTCGAAGACGCCCCGCCACCGCCCGACATGCCCGACGAGGCCGCCGGCGACGAGCCCGCGCCGCCGCCGGTGCTGGACGAGCGCGCCCGCCAGCTGCAGGAACTGGAAGAGGCGGACGTCATCATCATGGAGCGCGATGGCGAGCGGCGACGCGAATATCGCGTGGACGGTGATCTGGTGATCGTCGAGGTCACCCCGGCCGCCGGCCCGACCTATTATCTGGTGGACGTCACCGGGGAAGGCGATCTTGAACGCCGCGACGACCTGGCCCCCGGTTTCACCCCGCCCCGCTGGAGGATCCTGGAATGGTAACCACGCAGTCGACCGTGGAACTGCCGGTCGCGGGTGCCGCGGCGCTGGAAGCAGCCTTTGCCGCCGCCCGGGCGGCCGGCGCGCCCGTGGGGCTGCCCGCCGCCGGCGATGCCCCGCAGCTCGACGGGGATCGCGCGCGCTGGGTCCTGGAGCGCGGCAACGCTGCGGAGCCCGGGGCGATCGCCAGCGGTCCCGGCACGCCGGAGGCGCTGGGCCGCCTCGCGGCCCGCTGGCAGGCCTGGCATCCGGCGGAGGCCCTGCCGCAGGACGGCGTCTGGCGCCGCGGGGTACTGCAGCAGCAGCTGCGCGAACGTACCGAAGACCTGAGCGCCACCCTGGACGAACAGGCGCGCGAACAACTGAACCGCGAGCTGCATCATCAGGGGCTGTACCGGTTCGAGGACCTGCCGGTGGCCGGCAGCTTCTGGCGCTCGGTCCGGCGGCACGGCGAATACACCGGACTGGCGGATCTGACGCTCCCGCCGGCCCCCGTTCCGGCGTTCTGGCAACTGGCGCGCATCGCGCTGGCGGTGGCCGTAAGCGAGACGGGCGAGCTCGATCGCGAACGCTACCGCGCCCTGCTGGATGGCTATCACCGCGAGCGCCCGCTGAGCGCGATCGAACGCGGCGCCGCCCCGACGCTCCTGCGCATGGCCGCGCTGGATGACTGGCTGGAACGCATCGAGGCCGGCCACGCGCCCGCGGGCCCCGATCCGCGCCTGGCCGGCCTGCAGGACGCCGGCACCCGGGTGCAGTCGGTATGGGTAAGGCCCGCCGCCTGATGACCCCGCGGGCCTCCCTCGCGGGGCTTGTGGCCCTGGCCATCGCCGGGGCGCCGGGCGTCGGCGTTCTGGCCTCCACCGAGGTCCACCGCTGGGTGGATGAAGACGGTGTGGTGCATCTCTCCGACGAGGCACCCGGCGACGGGCGCAGCGAACGCATCGAGGTTCAGGAGCCGATGGGCGCCGTCCCCCTGGAGAATGCCCGCGAGATCCTCGAACGCCCGATCCGGCGGCCGGGAGAAGACCCGACGGACGACGAGCCGGAGGAAGATGCGGATGCGGACGAAGAGACCGACGATGAAGACGAAACTTCGATCGAGGACGTCCCGGTGCCCGTGGAACTGGTGGATTTCTGAGCCAGCCACGGGCATCGCACCACTTTGATGCACAGAATGCCCTACAATGGGGCAATGACTGCACCTCATCAGAGCGCCACCGCACAACGCCCCCGGACGAAGCGCTGCGACGCCCTCGTGGCCATTCTGGCGCACTTCATGCTTGAAACCGGGTGATGAGCCCGCATACGCCCCCTTCGCCCGCCTCGCTGCCCACCCCCCCGTGGTGGGACGACCTGTCCACGGCCGTGATGGTCACCGACGGGGATCTGCGGCTGCAGGCGATGAACGGCGCGGCCGAGGTCCTGCTGGGCCTCAGCCGCGAGCGCATCCTCGGTCACCCGCTCGGCCAGTGGCTGCATCTGGACCGCAACCTGACCACCCGTCTGCGCAACGCCCTGACCCGGGACCAGCCGATCACCCTGCGTGCGCGGCGCCTGGAACCGCTGCGCGCGGAAAGCTTCCTGGCCGACGTGGTGATCACGCCGCTGCACGGCGAGGGTGACGAACCCGGACGGCTGCTGTTCGAACTCAGCGCGATCGACCGGCACGAGCGCATCTCGCGCGAGGAACAGCTGCAGAAGCAGCAGGCCATCTCGCGCGCAGTCACGCGCGGGCTGGCGCACGAGATCAAAAACCCGCTCGGCGGGCTGCGCGGCGCCGCGCAGCTGCTGGCCGGAGAACTGGACGATCCCGACCTGCGCGAATACACGCGCATCATCATCCATGAGGCCGACCGCCTGCGCTCGCTGGTGGACCGCATGCTCGGCCCCAACAACATGCCGCAGCGCGCCCCCCTTAACCTGCACGAGGTCCTCGAGCATGTGCGCGGCCTGATCAGCGTCCAGCTGCCGCTGGGCGTGAAGATCCGCGGCGACTACGACCCTTCGATCCCGGAGATCGAAGCGGATCGCGACATGCTGGTGCAGGCGCTCCTCAACCTGGTGCAGAACGCCCTGCAGGCGCTGGGCGACGAGGGCGAGATCGTGCTCAGCTCGCGCATCCTGCGCCAGTACACCGTTTCCGGCAAACGCCACCGGCTGGTCGCGCGCCTGAGCGTGCGCGACAACGGGCCGGGAATCCCCGAGGAGGTCCGCGAGCGGATCTTCTTCCCCATGGTCACCGGCCGCGACAGCGGCACCGGCCTCGGCCTGCCGATCGCGCAGAGCTTGGTCCAGCTGCATGACGGCCTGATCGAATGCCATTCACGGCCCGGCTCCACGCGCTTCGACATCCTCCTGCCCGTGGCCGGACCGCCCGCCAGCGAGAGCCCCGACGCATGAATCCGACGGTCTGGATCATCGACGACGACGATTCCATCCGCTGGGTGCTGGAACGCGCCCTGAGCCGATCCGATATCGCGGTGCGCGGGTTCGAGTCCGCCGACGCGGCATGGGCGGCCCTGGAGACGGAAGACACCCCGGATACCATCGTCGCCGACATTCGCATGCCGGGGCTCAACGGGCTCGATTTCCTGGCGCGCATGCAGAGCCGCGGTGACGCGCCGCCGGTGATCATCATGACCGCATTCTCCGATCTGGAGAGCGCGGTGGGCGCCTACCAGACCGGGGCGTTCGAATACCTGCCCAAGCCGTTCGACGTGGACGAGGCGGTGGCCCTGGTGCAGCGTGCCCTGGAGGCCCGCCGTGACAGCCTGGCGGCCGCAACGCCCGACGAGGGCAGCGCCGAGGAAACCCCCATCATCGGCGAGGCGCCGGCGATGCAGGAGATGTTCCGCGCCATCGGCCGCCTGTCACGCTCCAATATCACGGTGCTGATCAACGGCGAATCGGGCACCGGCAAGGAGCTGGTCGCACGCGCGCTGCATCAGCACAGTCCGCGGGCGGGGCAGCCGCTGATCGCCCTGAACACCGCGGCCATCCCCAAGGACCTGCTCGAGAGCGAGCTGTTCGGCCACGAGCGGGGGGCCTTTACCGGCGCCAGCCAGACGCGCAAGGGCCGCTTCGAGCAGGCCGACGGCGGGACCCTGTTCCTCGACGAGATCGGCGACATGCCGTTCGACCTGCAGACCCGCCTGCTGCGGGTGCTGGCCGACGGCACTTTCTACCGGGTGGGCGGGCATACCCCCATCCATACCGACGTGCGCATCATCGCCGCGACCCACCAGGACCTGGAAGAGCGGGTGCGCGCGGGGCAGTTCCGCGAGGACCTGTTCCACCGCCTCAACGTGATCCGCATCCATGTGCCGTCGCTGCGCGAGCGGCCGGAAGATATCCCGCTGCTGGTCAATCATTTCATGAGCGAGGTGGCCACCGAGCTGGGCGTGGAGCCCAAGGTGATGCGCCCCGAGGTGGTCGCGGAGATGCAGCGCCTGCCATGGCCGGGCAATGTGCGCCAGCTGGAAAACACCTGTCGCTGGCTGACGGTGATGGCCTCCGGACGCGAGGTGCACCTGGACGACCTGCCGGCGGAACTGCGCCGCGATGACGCGCCCCGGTCCACGGGCACGCCGCAACCGGGACCGGGACCGGCACAGGCCGTGCCGATCGAACCCCGGGAGTGGACCGATGAACTGGCGCGCGTGGCCCGCGAGCACTGGGAACGCGGTGACCGGGACGTGCTGGGAAGCCTGCAGCCGGCGATGGAACGCACGCTGATCCGCGAGGCGCTGCGAGCCTCGGGCGGACACCGCCAGCAGGCCGCGGCCCTGCTGGGCTGGGGCCGCAACACGCTGACGCGCAAGATCCAGGAGCTGGGTATGAACGAGGAGCGACCGTAACCGGCGGGCCCGGGCGCTGCCGGCGCGTCAGGCGCCGCAGCCGGAGAACCCCTCGTTCAGCTGCAGCCGCCCGGTCAGCTCGCTCACGTGGCCGATCCCGTGGCGGTCCATGTAGTCGTTGATGCCCGCGAGGATCTTCGGCAGGCACAGCGGATCGTAGAACAGACCGGTACCCACGCCCACGGTAGCAGCCCCCGCCAGCAGGAATTCCAGGGCATCCTCGGCGCGGGTGACCCCGCCCTGGCCGATGATCGGGATGCCGTGGGCCTTCGCTACCTGGTGGACCTGGTGGACCTTCAGCAGCGCCACCGGCTTGATCGCCGGGCCCGACAGTCCGCCCTGGTTGTTGCCGATCACCGCGCGGCCGCTCTCGGCATCCACCGCCATGCCCATCAGGGTGTTGATCACGGCAAAGCCGTCGGTACCCGCCTCGATGCAGCGCCGGGCGTTCTCGGCGATGTCGGTCTGGTTGGGCGAGAGCTTGGTGATCAGGGGCTTCTGCGTGACCGAGCGACAGGCCTCGACCACCCGCGCGGACATGTCGGGGTCGTTGCCGAAGGCGACCCCGCCTTCCTTCACATTGGGGCAGGAGATGTTGATCTCGATCGCGTCCACCGGGGAATCGTCGAAGGCCCGGGTGACTGCGATGTATTCCTCGATGGTGGAGCCGGAGACGTTGGCGATGAAGCGCGTCTCGTCGTAATCCAGCCCCGGCAGGATCCCGCCGACCACCTGTTCGACCCCGGGGTTCTGCAGGCCGATGGCGTTGAGCATGCCCTCCGGGGTCTCGTACACCCGGTGCGGGGGGTTGCCGGGCCGTGCGGCCCCGGTGGTGCCCTTGAGGCACACCGCGCCGGCATCGCGGTTGGAAAAGCCGGCCACCCGGGTATATTCCTCGCCGAAGCCGACACAGCCGGACAGCAGCACCAGAGGCGTGTTGAAATGCAGCCCGCAGAATTCCAGGGAGAGCCGCGAATCGTCGCGCGCTTCGCTCATGTTTCACATCGTCCTGTATCAGCCCGAGATCCCGCCGAACACCGGGAACGTCATTCGTCTGGCCGCCAACAGCGGGGCGGCCCTGCATCTGATCCACCCGCTGGGCTTCAGCCTCGACGAGAGCCGGCTGCGCCGCGCGGGGCTGGATTACCGGGAATGGGCCCGGGTCCGCGAGTATGACAGCCTGGCCGCCTGGCGGGAATCCGTGGCCCCGCGGCGGGTGTTCGCGATCACCACGCGCGGCACCTGCCGCTTTGATACCCCGGCGTTCGCCGCCGGCGATGCCTTCCTGTTCGGCCCCGAGAGCCGCGGCCTGCCGCAGCAGGAACTGGACGCGATCCCGGAGGAGCGACACCTGCGGCTGCCGATGCAGCCCGGCAGCCGCAGCCTCAATCTCGGCAATTCGGTCGCGGCGGTGATCTACGAGGCCTGGCGCCAGCTGGACTTCGCCGGCGGCGAATGAGCCGATGGGTCAGATATTCTCGGCGACCGGGTCGCGCTCCAGCAGGCGCCGCACCGCGTCGTGCACCCGCCGGCCACGGTAGAGCACCGCGTGCACCTCCTCGCAGATCGGCATCTCCACGCCGGCGGCATGCGCGCGTTCCACTGCCACGCGCGCGGTCTCGACCCCTTCCACCGACTGGCCCACCCGCTCGCGCGCGGTCGCCAGGTCGTAACCCTGGCCCAGCAAAAGACCGACGCGGCGGTTGCGCGACTGGTCGTCGGTGCAGGTGAGCAGCAGATCGCCGAGGCCGGACAGCCCGGTCAGGGTCTGCGGCCGCGCCCCCAGGGCCTCGCCCAGGCGCTGTAACTCGGCCAGCCCGCGGGTCAGCAGCGCGGCGCGGGCGTTGGCGCCGAACCCGGCCCCGTCGGCGATACCGGAGGCCACCGCGAGGACGTTCTTGAACGCCCCGCCCAGCTCCACGCCGATCACGTCGGGGTTGCCGTAGATGCGCATGGAACCGCCGTGGAAGGCATCCGCCAGACGTCGCCGGCGCTCCGGGTCGGCCGAGGCGGCGGTGAGGGCAGTGGGCTGACCGCGCGCGACCTCGGCGGCGAACGAAGGCCCGGAGATCAGGGCCGCCGGCTGTCCGGGGCCGAGTTCCGCCTCGGCCACCTCGTGCAGCCAGGCACCGGTCCCGGTTTCCAGCCCCTTGGTGGCCCAGGCCACGACCTGCCCCGGTTCCAGCCGGGGCCGCAGCCAGCGCAGGGTCTCGCGGAAGGCGCCCGAAGGCACGACCACCAGCACCAGGTCGACGCCGTCGACGACCTCCGACGCGGCGGTCACCCGCAGGTTGCGCGGGAAGGTCAGGCCCGGGAGATAGCGGGGATTCTCGCGTTCGCGCTGGAGGCGCTCGGCGGTCTCGGCCGAACGCCCCCACAGCCGCACGTCGTCGTGCAGGCGTGCGGCATGCACCGCCAGGGCGGTCCCCCAGGAAC
Organism: Thioalkalivibrio sp. ALE23; assembly: GCF_000378545.1. Lineage (NCBI taxonomy): Bacteria > Pseudomonadati > Pseudomonadota > Gammaproteobacteria > Chromatiales > Ectothiorhodospiraceae > Thioalkalivibrio > Thioalkalivibrio sp. ALE23. Next base: position 22,356 of record NZ_KB900035.1, read on the forward strand.
CGGCCCCCAGTACCGCGATGCGCATGCGCCGGGCCGGCTCAGGGGTTTTCGCTGGCCGTGACGGCGGCGCCGTTGCCTCCCTGGCCCTGACCCGAACCTTCCTGCTGTTCCTTCAGGTGCTTGGCATACAGCGCGTCGAAGTTGACCGGCTGCAGCAGCAGCTGCGGGAATCCGCCCTTCAGGACCAGGTCGGCAACCGTCTCGCGGGCGAAGGGGAACAGCGCATTGGGGCAGTAGGCGCCCAGCAGCTGATTGCGCTGTTCCTCGGAAAAACCGCGCACGATGAACACCCCGGCCTGCTTGATCTCGACCAGGTAGCCGGTCTCGCCGTTGGATTCGGTGGTGACCGTCAGGCCCAGCTCGACCTCGTAGACCCCTTCCTGCTCGCCCACCGGGCGCGCCTGGGTGTTGAGCTGGATGCCGGTCTCGCCCTTCCATTCCTTGAGGAAGATCTCCGGGGCGCCGGGGGCCTCGAAGGACAGGTCCTTGATGAAGACCTTCTGCATGGAGAATTCGGGGCCGTCGGAGCCCTGGCCGCCCTGTGCGGCCGCGTCGGTCTGGTTTTCTTCAGCCATGGTGCGTTCGGATCCTTTCAGGTGTTCGTGGAATCGCCGGCGTCCACGCCCCCGCAGGCCTCGATCAGGCGGTCCAGCTCGCCGGACCGTTCCATGGCCTGGAGTTCATCGTAGCCGCCGATATGGGTGTCCCCCAGGAAGATCTGCGGGACGCTGGTGCGTCCGTCCGCCCGCTGTTCCATCTCGTGGCGCAGCCCGGAGTCCCGATCGATGCGGTATTCGTCGAAGCCGAGGTCGCGCTGGTTCAGCAGGCGGCGGGCGAGGATGCAGAAAGGGCAGTGCCCGGTAGAGTAGACCTCGAAGCGCATGTCACTTCTTCTTCAGCGGCATGCCCGCATTTTCCCATGCCTGGATGCCACCGGAGAGATTGACCACGTCCTCGAAGCCGGCCGCCGTCAGCTGGTTCGCGGCCATGGAGGACCGGTTGCCGCTGCGGCAATAGACCACGACGGGGCTGGATTTCCACGCCTCGATGTCCTGCATGCGCTTTTTCAGTTCGCCGATGGGGATATGCTTCGCGCCACCGATGCGGCCGCCGGAGACCTCGTTGTGCTCGCGCACGTCCAGCACGAGGGCATCATCCTGGTTCATCACGCGCACCGCTTCGGTGGGCGCCAGCTCGCGGTACTTGCGTGTCAGGCGCCGGAACTCGGCGTAGATGATCAGGGCAAGCACCGCGACCAGGGCGCCCGTCAGAATCGGGTTGTTGGCGAGGAATTCGGGCAGTCGTTCAAGCATGCGGGAGACCGGTCGGGATTCAGGAACGGCAGAAGACGTCCTGCATCATACCGATCAGGCGCAGGGTGCGGGAGTCCCCCACGCGGTAATAGACCCGATTGGCGTCCTTGCGCGTGGCCAGGATGCCCTTGTCACGCAGGATTCCGAGGTGCTGGGAAATATTGCTCTGCGAGGTCCCGACCTGATCCACGATTTCCTGTACGCTGACCTCCCGGTCGCCCAGAATGCACAGGATCTTGAGCCGCAGCGGATGGGACATGGCCTTCAGCGAGCGCGAGGCCCTCTCGATATCCTCGTCCTGCGACATCAGTTCGTCTTCGATGCACGGTTCGTCGCTCACGGCAGCCTCTCGTTCGGAGGGGCAAGACCCCTGCCACTGGGTGAGAATATTAGAACGCAAACGTACCCCGATATGCGGATTCACGCAATCTTGTCCCTGTCGCTTTCATGGGTTGGCCTGCTGCTGGCGGGCCTGCTGGTTGCCGTGCCGGCCACGGCGCTGGAACCCGAGGCGGAGCTGGAAAAGACCCTGGAGGCCATCCGGGACGTCGAACGTTCGCTGGAGGAACGACGCGCGGCAGTCGCCGATCTGGAAGACCGGATCGCCGCGTCCGCCCGGGGCGCGGGCGAACAACGCGAACGACTGGATGAGCTGGAACGCCGCCGCGAGGCCCAGGAGGAGGTGATTGCCGAGCACGAGGCGCGCGTGGCCCGACGCGAGGAACGGCTGCACGAGCAGCGACGCGACGCGGCGCGACTGGTGCATGACCAGTGGCTGCAGGCGCGCCACGGGCAGCGTGACCGACCGACGGAAGACGGACAGCGGCACCACCCCGTTTACGCGTCCGCCATTCAGCAGGCGCGGGAACGGGCCCTGGCAGACCTGCACGCACGGATCGAGGAGCTGCGGGCGGCGCGTGCCGATCTGACCGAGGAGCGCGAACGGCTGGCACGTCGCGAAACCGAAACCCGCGAAGCGATGGCCGAGCTGGAGCGCCAGGAAGCGGCCCGCCGGGCGGCACTGAAGGAGCTCGAGGCGGCCATGGAAGACGAGGCACTCGAGCTGGAGCGCCTCGAACGCAACGCCGAGACCCTGGATCGCGTGATCACGGAGATCGAAGAGCAACGCCATGCCACCACCGCCGAAGAAGAAACGGGCGAGGAGGCGACCCCTCGGTCCCGCGCGGTCAATCCGGATGTCCCGTTCGCGGATCTGGAGGGGGAGTTGCCGCGACCGGTGGATGCGCGGGTCATCCGCGATTTCGGCAGCGAACGCCGGGGCAGCCTGCGCAGCCAGTGGAACGGGGTGGTGCTGGAGGCGCCCTCCGGCGCGCCGGTGCGGGCAGTGCATCAGGGTCGTGTGGTCTATGGGGACTGGATGCAGGGCTACGGGTTCCTGGTGATCCTGGATCACGGGGACGGTTACCTGACGCTGTACGGCAACCTCGAAGACATCCTGGCCGGGCCGGGGGAATCGGCCGATGCAGGCGAGCCGGTGGGTCGCGCCGGGGAAGGCAGTCCCGCCATCGCGCCGGGACTGTACTTCGAAGTACGGCGGGAGGGGCAGACATTGAACCCGCAGGCATGGTGGCCGTCACAGTAAGGGCGGAATGCTAGAATTGGGCGCATATCCGCAGAAAGACCTCGGACAAGGGATACTCTGATGAACAAGCTTTTCCATTCCGGCTACGGCCTGCTCACCGGCCTCGTTCTGGGCATCATGCTGAGCGTGTCCGTGGGCGTGTACGCCGGGCGCGACGATGCCGCCGGTCTGTCGGCACTGCCGGTCGAGGACCTGCAGCGCTTCACCGACGTCTACATGCGCATCAAGCGCAATTACGTCGAGGAAGTCGACGACAGCGAGCTGCTGGACAACGCCATTCAGGGCATGCTGACGGGGCTCGACGAGCACTCTTCCTACCTCGACGAGGACGACTTCCGTGACATGGAAGCGGGAACCTCGGGCGAGTTCGGCGGCCTCGGGATCGAGGTCGGGATGGAAGACGGCTTCGTGAAGGTCATCGCTCCGATCGACGATACGCCGGCGGATCGTGCGGGCATCCAGGCGGGTGACCTCATCGTGCGTCTGGACGGCGACTCGGTGCGCGGCATGACCCTGTCGGATGCCGTCAGCCGGATGCGCGGCGAACAGGGTTCCGACATCACCCTGACGGTGGTGCGCGACGGCGAGGATCAGCCGCTGGAGATCACCATCACGCGCGACATCATCCAGGTGGAATCCGTCCGCTCCGAGATGCTGGAAGACGGCTACGGCTACGTACGCGTCAGCAACTTCCAGACACGCACGGCGCGGGATCTGGTCAGCGCGATCGAGGAGCTCAAGGAGGCCAACGGCCTGAAGGGCCTGGTCCTGGACCTGCGCAACAACCCGGGCGGGATCCTTAACGGCGCCGTGGGCGTATCCGACGCCTTCCTGGACGGAGGACGGATCGTCTACACCGAGGGCCGGCTGGACGAGGCGCAGATCGAATATGACGCCTCGCCGGGAGACGTCCTCGATGGCGTGCCGATGGTGGTACTGGTCAACCGCGGCTCGGCGTCGGCTTCGGAGATCGTGGCGGGTGCCCTGCAGGACCACGGTCGCGCGATCGTCATGGGGCAGAACAGCTTCGGCAAGGGATCGGTGCAGACCATCCTGCCGCTGTCGGAGCAGACCGGGATCAAGCTGACCACCGCACGCTACTTCACCCCGGACGGCCGGTCCATCCAGGACGAAGGGATCACCCCGGACATCGCGCTGGACGAGACCCTGCGGGTATCGCGCTCGGAAGACGACTCGCCCGCGCGGCCCGACCTGCCGGACGATGTCGATGACGAGGAAGAAGAAAGCCTGGCCGAGCGCGACTTTGGCCTGAACGAGGCCCTCAATCTCCTCAAGGGCCTGAACTTCTACAACGGACGCTAGCGGGAGGGGCTCGATGACGCGAGTGCTCGTACCTCTGGCCTCCGGCTCGGAAGAGCTGGAGGCCGTGACCATGATCGACCTGTTCCGGCGGGCCGGCTTCGAGGTCACGGTGGCCGGTCAGGAGGCCGGGCCGGTCACCTGCTCGCGCGCTACGGTGATCCAGCCGGACAGCGACCTCGAAACGACCGTCGGCGAGGATTTCGATCTGATTGCCATTCCCGGGGGACTGCCGGGCGCGAATCACCTGCGCGATGACCCGCGGCTGATCGCGCGGCTGCAGAAACAGGCAGAAGCGGGCCGGCATCTGGCGGCCATCTGTGCGGCACCCAAGGTCCTGGCGCAGGCGGGGCTGCTGCAGGGCCGCCGAGCGACCTGCTTTACCGGCGCGCTCGATGGCACCGGGGTGGAGTCGAGCGGTGCGGCCGTGGAGATCGACGGGAACGTCATTACCGGGCGCGGGCCCGGCGTGGCGATGGATTTCACCCTGGCGGTGATCGAGGAACTGGCGGGCCGCGAGGCCCGTGAGGCGGTTGAGGGTCCGCTCCTGCGGGCCTGAGGCGGGCCGCCGGAACGGACGGGATATCGGATCGGCGAGAGGGCCGAATCGGTGGCCGAATCGGCGAGGGGGCTCGCCTCCTACAGGGAGGAGGTCGAACCCTGGCCCCGGTAGGAGGCCGGCCCTCCGGCCGATTTTGCGTTCGGCCAATCGCCTGCGCCGGAACGGCGCGGGGACTCGCCTCCTACGCGGAGGCCGAACACGAAATCGCGTCAGTCGGCGCGGCGCAGGAACGGGCGCTGGCCGGACTGCACGGCGCGGCGGATAAAGTCCGCACGGCCGCTTTCGCGCTGGTTGACCTCGTCCGCGCACTGCGACGGCTCGTAGGCCGCGGCCGAGAGCATCACTTCCAGTTCGGCGACGTCTACCTTCGGATCGGTCAGCTGGTCGGAGGTGACGTTCAGGTGGCGCCCCACCTCCCAGAACATGCGTGGATTCCACATCTTGGTCTGCACCCGCGGCGAGTTGAACAGTTCGACGCAGCGCTGATTGATCTGTTGCTGATCCATGGGGTACTCCGGTCACGGTTTTCAGGACGCCGGGGAATCTAGCGAAGCCGGCGTGGCAATACAAGCCATGCGGACTATTCCACGGTCACGGATTTGGCCAGATTGCGCGGCTGGTCCACGTCGGTGCCCTTGAGCACGGCGGTGTGATACGCGAGCAGCTGCAACGGGATCGCGAAGAGAACCGGAGCGATCCACGAGTTCAACGGGCCGTCGTGGGGCATGCCGACCCAGGTGTCATCCGGGCCCAGGGCGCGTGCCGCCGCCTCCTCGCCGATCACGATCAGCTCGCCGCCGCGGGCCCGTACCTCCTGCAGGTTGCTCGCGAGTTTCTCCAGCTGGGCGTCATCCGGTGCCACCGCAATGACCGGCATTTCGGCGTCCACGAGTGCCAGGGGCCCATGCTTGAGCTCGCCCGAAGGGTAAGCCTCCGCATGGATGTAGGAGATCTCCTTCAGCTTCAGGGCGCCCTCCAGCGCAATCGGGTAATGCACCCCCCGCCCCAGGAACAGCGCGTGGTGGCGCTCCACCAGATGCTCCGCCACCTGGGCGAGGCGCCCGTCCAGCTGCAGTGCGGCGTCGGCCATCGCCGGCAGGGCCTGCAGCGCCCGGATGCCGTCCTGGCGGTCGGCGGCCCCGAGCCGCGCGGTGCGCGCCGTATCACCGAGCAGGAGCACCAGGACGGCCAGCGCGGCGAGCTGGGTGGTGAAGGCCTTGGTGGAGGCGACGCCGATCTCGGGGCCGGCCTGGGTCATCAATACCAGATCCGCGAGCCGGGCCATGGTGCTCTCGGGTACGTTGCAGATGGCCAGCCGCGCGGCGAAGGGCTCTTCGCGCGCCTGGCGCAGCACCGCCAGGGTGTCAGCGGTTTCCCCGGACTGCGACAGCACCAGCAGGAGGGTCCCGGGAGCGACCACATGCCGGCGATAGCGGTACTCGCTCGCCACCTCGACCTGTGCCGGCATGCCGAGATAATCCTCGATCCAGTACCGCGCCACCATGCCCGCGTGATAGCTGGTGCCGCAGGCGACGATCTGCACCGAGGTGACGTCGCACAACAGACGGTCGGTGTCCGGGCCGAGCAGATTCGGCAGCACGCCGTCATGACCGAACCGTCCGGCCAGGGTTTCGGCCAGCGCGCGCGGCTGCTCGTGGATCTCCTTGAGCATGAAATGGCGGTAGTCGCCGCGATCGGCGATGGTCACCTCGCAGCGGGTCTCGCGCGCCTCACGGGTGACCGTGTTGCCACGCGCATCCTCGATCTCGACGCGATCGCGTCGCAGGACCGCGATGTCGCCTTCTTCCAGATCGATGAACCGCTGGGTGACCGGCAGCAGTGCCTGCATGTCGGACGCCGCAAAGTTCTCGCCGATCCCCAGACCGATCAGCAGGGGCGACCCGTGACGGGCTACGATGACCCGGTCCGGTGCATCGGCCACGGTGACGGCCAGCGCCCACGCCCCCTGGAGTCGGGCGCAGACGCCGCGCACGGCCGCTACCGGTTCTTCCCCGGCAGCCAGCGCCTGTTCGATCAGGTGGGCGATGACCTCGCTGTCGGTGTCGGATGCACAGTTCCAGCCATCGGCCGCCAGGGCGTCCCGCAGGGCCGCATGGTTTTCGATGATGCCGTTGTGCGCAATGGCGACGCGCCGATCGCGCGACAGGTGCGGATGCGCATTCGCCTCGGAGGGCCGCCCGTGGGTAGCCCAGCGGGTGTGAGCCAGCCCGGCCTGGCCCTGGAGCCCGGCCTGCGCGACCCGCTCCTCCAGCGCCGCGACCTTGCCCTCGGTACGAACGACCTCAATGCCGGCCGTGCGGGCGACCGCGACCCCGGCGGAGTCATAGCCCCGGTACTCCAGGCGGTGCAGGCCCTCGATCAGGAGCGGAACGATGTTGCGCTCGGCAATGCCGGTAACCAGTCCGCACATGGTTCAGTCCCCGTCTTCCGTTGCCTCGGTGCCGGCTTCGCCCGATTTCGGTCTCTTCGCCGGACGCTGCCAGCCTTCCACGGTCCGTGCCGGCGCCCGCGTCAGGGCCAGCGCGCCGTCCGGCACGTCGCGGCTGATGGTCGAGCCCGCGCCCACGGTCGCGCCCGCACCGATGGAAATCGGCGCGACCAGCGCGGTGTTGGAGCCGATAAACGCGTCCGCGCCAATCTCGGTGTGATGCTTGTTGGCCCCGTCGTAATTACAGGTGATGGTGCCCGCCCCCAGGTTGGCTCCGGCACCGACCCGCGCATCGCCGACGTAGGCAAGATGGTTGGCCTTGGCACCGGACTCCAGGCGCGCGTTCTTCACCTCGACGAAATTGCCGACCCGGGCGCCCTCGCCAAGATCGGCCCCCGGACGCAGGCGCGCGAACGGACCGGCCTCGGCCCGCTCGCCGAGCCGGGCGCCCTCGACCACCGTATACGGCTGCAGCCGCGCCCCGGAGGCGATACGACAGTCACGCAGCACGCAACCCGCACCGATCTCGACATCATCGCCGAGGATCACCGTCCCCTCCACCACGCAATTCACGTCCAGCCGGCAGTCCCGCCCGAACTCCAGCGTACCGCGGCAATCGAACCGCGCCGGGTCCACGAGCGCGAGTCCCTCGCGCATGGATTCATCGGCGATCTCCCGCTGGAGCAGGCGTTCCTGTACCGCAAGCTGCGCCCGGTCGTTCACGCCCAGGACCGCGTCGGGGTCCTGGCTGTCGATCAGGGCCACCGACTGGCCCTCGCCCCGGGCCACCGCGACCACATCCGTCAGGTACCACTCGCGCTCGGCATCGGCCGGGGGCTCGCACGCACCCAGCCAGCGTCTCAGCGCCACCGCATCGCCCGCCAGGACCCCGGTATTGATGCGGTTCACGGCGGCCTCCGCAGCGTCCGTCTCCTTGTCCTCCACGATCCCCTCCAGATTGCCCCGCGCGTCTTCGATCAGGCGCCCGTAGCCACGGGGATCGGCCACCCGGGTACCAAGCACCGTGAGCGTCTCCCGCGTACGCGCACAGCCTTCCAGGTCTGCCAACGGGATCCGGGGCACGTCGCCATACAGCACCAGAACCCGCGCACCGTCGGGGATCCCCTCCAGGGCGCGGGCCACCGCGTGTCCGGTGCCCCCGGGATGGCCCTGGTCCACCCAGCGCAGGTCCTCTCGCTGCGCGAAGGCCGCCTGCACCGCCTCCCGGCCGTGGCTGACCACGACATGGACGGCGCTGGCCTCCAGCCGGTCCGCGCGCTCGAGCACGTGCGCCAGCATGGGTCGGCCGCCCAGCGGCTGCAGCACCTTGGGCAGGGCCGAGCGCATCCGCGTGCCCTTGCCGGCGGCGAGTATGATCAGATGCAGTCGTTCCACAATCACCCTTCCATACCGAGATCCCGGCCGGGACCACAAACAACAAGGCCGCCCGAGAGAGGCGGCCTTGTGATCCTTCCCTGCAGTGTCTGCCGCTGGTTCAGCGGCGGCGACGCAGCTTTTCGATCATCTGCAGCCGGGCCGCGGCTTCCGCAAGCTCGGCCTGCGCCTTGGCATAATCGAAGTCGGCCTGCTTGTCGGCCAGGGCTTCCTCCGCCCGCTTCTTGGCCTCGAGCGCCTCGGCCTCGTCCAGGTCCTTCGCGCGGACCGCGGTATCCGCGAGCACCGTGACGTGGCGCGGCTGCACCTCCATCACGCCCCCGGAGACGAACACCGGCTGGGGCTCCGCCCCTTCCTTCTCCTGTATGCGCAGTTCGCCCGGATTCAGACGAACCAGCATCTGCAGGTGACCGGCATACACGCCGACCTCGCCTTCCTCGGCCGGGGCCGCGATCATCTCGGCCGTGCCGGAGTAGATCGACTCCTCGGCACTGACCACGTCCACATGCATTGTCATTGGCATGACAGGTGCTCCTTAGCCGAGTTTGTCGGCCTTCTCGACGGCTTCCTCGATGGTACCCACCATGTAGAACGCCTGCTCGGGCAGGTGATCGTACTCACCGTCCACGATGGCCTGGAAGGCACGAATGGTGTCCTTGAGCGACACGTACTTGCCGGGGGCGCCGGTGAACACTTCCGCAACGAAGAACGGCTGCGACAGGAAGCGCTGGATCTTGCGCGCCCGGGCCACGACCAGCTTGTCGTCTTCCGACAGCTCGTCCATGCCGAGGATCGCGATGATGTCCTTCAGCTCCTTGTAGCGCTGCAACGTACCCTGCACCGCACGCGCGGTATCGTAGTGCTGCTGGCCGATGATCTGCGGATCCAGCTGACGCGAGGTCGAATCCAGCGGATCCACTGCCGGGTAGATGCCCAGCTCCGCGATCTGGCGCGACAGCACGACGGTCGCGTCAAGGTGCGCAAACGTCGTGGCCGGGGACGGGTCGGTAAGGTCGTCCGCCGGGACGTAGACCGCCTGGATCGAGGTGATCGAGCCCTTCTTGGTGGAGGTGATGCGCTCCTGCAGCACACCCATTTCTTCCGCCAGCGTGGGCTGGTAACCCACCGCGGAGGGCATGCGGCCCAGCAGCGCCGATACCTCGGTGCCGGCCAGGGTGTAACGGTAGATGTTGTCGATGAACATCAGCACGTCACGGCCTTCGTCGCGGAAGTACTCCGCCATCGTCAGACCGGTCAGCGCCACGCGCAGACGGTTGCCCGGCGGCTCGTTCATCTGGCCGTAGACCAGCGCCACCTTGTCGAGCACGTTGGAGTCGTTCATCTCGTGATAGAAGTCGTTCCCTTCACGAGTACGCTCCCCGACGCCGGCAAACACCGAGTAGCCGCTGTGCTCGATGGCGATGTTGCGGATGAGCTCCATCATGTTGACGGTCTTGCCCACGCCGGCGCCGCCGAACAGGCCCACCTTGCCGCCCTTGGCGAAGGGGCAGAGCAGGTCGATGACCTTGATCCCGGTTTCCAGCAGGTCGGTGGAGCCCGCCTGTTCGTCAAAACTCGGGGCCTTGCGATGGATCGACCATTTTTCTTCGGTTTCCACGTCGCCGGCCTCGTCCACCGGGCGGCCCAGCACGTCCATCACGCGGCCCAGGGTGCCCTGGCCCACCGGCACGGAGATCGGGCCCCCGGTGTTGCTCACGGCGGTCTGGCGCTTGAGGCCGTCGGTGCTGCCCATGGCGATGGTCCGGACGATCCCGTCGCCCAGCTGCTGCTGGACCTCGAGGGTCAGGCCGTTTTCCAGCGTCAGGGCGTCGTAGACCCTGGGCACCTCGCCGTGGGGGAACTCCACGTCCACGACGGCGCCGATGATTTCGACAATCTTTCCAGAGCTCATGCGTTCAATCCTCTAAGTCGTAATTCTTGCCGCGTCGGGCCTGCCGGAGGCGGTCGCTAGACCGCCGCGGCGCCGCTGACGATCTCGGAAATCTCCTGCGTGATCGCGGCCTGGCGTGCCTTGTTGTAGACCAGCTGGAGGTCCTTGATCATCGTGCCGGCGTTGTCGGATGCCGCCTTCATCGCCACCATCCGCGCGGCCATCTCGCAGGCCACGTTCTCGACCACGGCCTGATAGATCAGGGATTCCACGTAGCGCTCGACGAGGGTATCCAGGACCTCGTAGGGCTCCGGCTCGTAGATGTAGTCCCAGTGGTATTCCAGTTCTTCGTCCGCGCTTGGCGCGGTCGGCAGCAGCTGCGTCACCTGCGGCTTCTGCGTCATGGTATTGACGAACTTGTTCTCCACCAGAACGACGCGATCGATCTTTTCCTCGCGGAAATCGTCCAGCAGCACCTTCGCGGTTCCGATGAGATCGGAGAGGTGCGGGCGGTCACCGAGATCCGTGGCCTGCGCCACGATGTTGCCCCCCAGCCGCCGGAAGAACTGCAGTGCCTTGTTGCCGAACACGCAGAGATCCACCTCGACCCCTTCGTCGCGGTAGCGCCGCATTTCCGCGACCGCCTGCTTGAACAGGTTGGTGTTCAGGCCGCCACACAGCCCGCGGTCGGTGGACACCACGATCATGGCGACGCGCTTGACGTCGCGCTCCACCATGAACGGGTGACGGTACTGGGCGTTCGCCATCGCGACGTGACCAATCACGTCGCGGATCTTTTCGGCGTACGGCCGGGACTCCTGCATGCGGTCCTGGGCCTTGCGCATCTTGGACGCGGCCACCATTTCCATGGCCTTGGTGATCTTCTGAGTATTCTGGATACTCTTGATCTGCGTCCGGATCTCCTTCGTGCCCGCCATTGCGCGCTCCCGTTACCAGGTGTTCTTGGACTTGAACTCGTCCAGGGCGGCGGTCATGCGTTCCTGGATGGAGTCGTTGTAGTCGCCGGTGCTGTTGATCTCGTCGAGCAGCGCCTTCTGGTTCGAGCGCAGCCAGGCCTGGAGTTCGCGTTCGAAATCCACGACCTTGTCTTCCTCGACGTCGTCGAGGTAGCCCTGATTGGCCGCGTACAGGGAGAACGCCATCTGGCCGATGGACATCGGCTGGTACTGGCCCTGTTTCATCAGCTCGGTGACGCGCTTGCCACGATCCAGCTGCTTGCGCGTGGTTTCGTCCAGATCGGAGGCGAACTGCGAGAATGCGGCCAGTTCGCGGTACTGGGCGAGGTCGAGACGCACGCTGCCGCCCAGCTTCTTGATGATCTTGGTCTGGGCCGAGCCACCGACACGGGAAACCGAAAGGCCGGCATTGATCGCCGGGCGGATACCCGAGTTGAACAGGTCGGTCTCGAGGAAGATCTGACCGTCGGTGATCGAGATCACGTTGGTCGGCACGAACGCGGACACGTCGCCGGCCTGGGTCTCGATGATGGGCAGGGCGGTCAGCGAGCCCGTCTGACCCTTGACCTCGCCATTGGTCGCACGCTCGACGTATTCCTCGTTGACGCGGGAGGCACGCTCCAGCAGACGCGAATGCAGGTAGAACACGTCACCCGGATAGGCTTCGCGGCCCGGCGGACGACGCAGCAGCAGGGACACCTGACGATACGCCCAGGCCTGCTTGGTGAGGTCATCGTAGACGATCAGGGCATCTTCGCCTTTGTCGCGGAAATATTCGCCCATCGCGCAGCCGGCATAGGGGGCGATGAACTGCATCGCGGCGGATTCGGACGCGTTGGCCGCGACAACGATGGTGTTCTCCATCGCGCCGGCCTGTTCCAGCTTGTGCACCACCGACGCCACCGAGGAGGCCTTCTGGCCAACGGCGACGTAGATGCACTTCACGCCGGAATCCTTCTGGTTGATGATCGCATCCACGGCCACGGCGGTCTTGCCGGTCTGGCGGTCGCCGATGATCAGCTCGCGCTGACCGCGGCCGACGGGGACCATGGCGTCGATGGCCTTGATGCCGCTCTGCAGCGGCTGGTCCACGCCCTGACGTTCGATGACGCCGGGTGCCATGCGCTCGATCGGGCTGGTCTGACCGGTCTCGATCGCGCCCTTGCCGTCCAGCGGCTGCCCGAGCGAATCGACCACGCGGCCGAGCAGCTCGTCGCCCACCGGGACCTCGAGGATGCGGCCGGTGCACTTGACGGTGTCGCCTTCGCGCAGGTGGTTGTAATCACCGAGGATCACCACACCCACGGAGTCGCGCTCGAGGTTGAGCGCCATGCCGTAGGTTTCGCCGGGGAAGGCGAGCATTTCGCCCTGCATGACGTCGCCCAGGCCGTGAACGCGGGCGATGCCGTCCTGCAGGCTGACCACGGTGCCCTCGTTCGAGGCCTCGGAGCCCGCATCGAACTTGTCGATGCGCTGTTTGATCAGATCACTGATCTCGGAGGGATTCAGTTGCATGATAATTTCCTCTTAGCGACTCAAATTGGCAGCCAGGCGGTCCAGCTGGCCTCGCACGGAGCCGTCGATGACCAGGTCGCCGGCGCGGATGATGGCCCCTCCAAGAAGGGAGCTGTCGACCGAGGAGGTCAGATCCACTTCGCGGCCGAGACGTTCGGACAGCGCCTTGTGGATCTCTTTCTCCTGCGCCTGGGTGAGTTTGCGGAACGCAATGACCTCGGCCTCCACGCGGCTTTCGGCTTCGGCCTTCAGCGCGTTGAAGGCCTCGCTCACGGCCGGCAGTGCCGGCAGGCGCCCGTTCTCGCCCAGCAGGCGGACCAGGTTGGCCGCACCGTCGTTGAGCTTGCCCTCGGCGATGTCCAGCACGAGCTGGGCACGCTTGTCCCGCGGCACCCGGGGATTCGAGAGGAGATCGTGCATCCGGGAATCGCCGGCGATCGCCGCCAGCAATTCCAGCTGCTCGGCCCAGCCGGCGAGGTCCTGGTCCTCGCGTGCCCGCTCGAAAGCGGCGCGGGCGTAGGGTCGGGCTACCGAAATCAGGTCTGACATAGCCTCTCCTTACAGCTTGGCAGCGAGCTTCTTGAGAAGGTCACCGTGGGCCTTGGCGTCAATCTCCTTGGCCAGGATCTGCTCGGCACCCTGCACCGCCAGGTCGGAGACCTGCTTGCGCAGTTCGTCCTTCGCGCGGTTGAGCTCCTGCTCGGCTTCGGCCTGCGCCGATTCCTTGATTCGCTCCCCTTCCTCGCGGGCGTTGGTGCGGGCTTCCTCGACGAGCTCGTTGGCACGCTTCTGAGCGGAGGCGACGATGTCGTTGGCCTGCTGCTTGGCCTCCTTGATGACCTCGGTCGCACGCTCCTGGGCCAGCTCCTGTTCCTTCTCGCCGCGTTCGGCGGCCGCGAGGCCGTCGGCGATCTTCTTGCGCCGTGCCTCCAGGGCCTGGGTCAGCGGCGGCCAGACGAATCGCATGGTGAACCATACGAAAACGCTGAAGGCCAGCAGCTGCCCGATGATGGTGAGATTGATATTCATCCTGCTACCTCAGGTTGACGAGTGGTGAGGGATCCTCGTGACTCGATCAGCCCTTAGCCGAGAACGAACAGGACGTACAGGCCGATACCCACCGAGATCATCGGCACGGCGTCGGTCAGACCCACAACGATGAAGAAGTTGGTGCGCAGCATCGGGATCAGTTCCGGCTGACGGGCAGCGCCTTCGAGGAAGCGACCCCCGAGGGTGGCGACACCAATCGCGGCGCCGATAGCGGCCATGCCCATCATCAGAGCGGCGGCGATAATAACCAGAGCGTTAGCCATTTCCATCGTAATATCTCCAGTGAAGTTGAGACGGTCGGTTGAAGTTAAGGGTTATCAGTGGTCTTCCGAGTGAGCCATGTCCAGATAGACGATGGTCAGCACCATGAAGATGAAGGCCTGCAGCGGCACCACGAGGATGTGGAAGATCGCCCAGCCGACGTGCAGCACGCCCCCGGCGAGCCCGAACATCAGTCCGGCGGAGTACATCAGGCCGATGAGGATAAAGATCATCTCGGCGGCGTACAGGTTGCCGAACAGTCGCAGGGCGAGAGAAGCCGGCTTGGCCAGGAGGTCGACGACTTCCAGCACGAAGTTGGCCACCCAGGTCAGGGGCTTCAGCGGGGTGATGGAGGTCTGGAACGGCGCACCGGTCAGCTCCTTGACGAAACCCACCGGACCCTTGATCTTCAGCGAGTAATAGATGATGAGAATGAACACGCCCAGCGCCAGACCGATCGTCACGTTGATGTCGGTCGTGGGCACGATCTTGAAGTACGGGATGCCCAGCAGATAGGCGAGGTGCGGGATCAGATCCACCGGCACCAGGTCCATCAGGTTGAGCAGGAAGATCCAGATAAAGATAGTCAGTGCCAGCGGCGCGATGAGGTCGTTCTTGTGCTTGAACGAACCGCGCACGTTGGTGTCGACGAAGTCCATGATCCATTCGACGAAGTTCTGCCAGCCACCGGGGACACCGGCGGTGACCCGCTTTGCCGCGTAACGGAAGCTGAGGATGAACAGCAGGCCGAGCCCGATGGACCAGATCATCGAATCGACGTGGATGGCCCAGAAACCCATCT
The DNA here is from genome assembly GCF_000378545.1 of Thioalkalivibrio sp. ALE23. Taxonomy (NCBI): domain Bacteria; kingdom Pseudomonadati; phylum Pseudomonadota; class Gammaproteobacteria; order Chromatiales; family Ectothiorhodospiraceae; genus Thioalkalivibrio; species Thioalkalivibrio sp. ALE23. The sequence goes on from NZ_KB900035.1 coordinate 37,494, forward strand.
CGGCGGCCTCCGATGCGCTCATCGCGAAGCCGAGCCCGTCCTCCGGGTGATACCCGAAGGTCAGGTTCGTGAGATGGTGATTGATATGGTCGTCCATTTCTGAAGCCATGTCGCTATCTCTTCATTGCTTGGGCGGATGCCCGGTGGACCCACCACACGGGCAGAAGATGCACCGCGAGAAAGCCACCGAACAGGGCGGGCAGGTCGGGGTTCTCGTAACCCGCGAACACCGCCGCAAATGCGGCTGCGATGAGCAGCAGCCGGAATACCTGAGCCAGCATCATGCGCCCGGCCAGGTTCCGGGCAGCCGACGCACGATACGCCCCGAAGACCGCAAATACCATCACGGCGTTTCCGAGGGCGGCAATCCCGCCGCCGAGCGCCATCGAGATGGCGGCCGACGGTAACGACAGCACCAGCAAGAGCACCGTCAGGAGAAGGGTGACTGCGAGCTGCAGACCGAGCGACTGGATGGCAGGGCTGAAGCGTCGCGGTGTCATCTGGTGGATGGGCACAACCCACCCCTCTCCGGAAAATTGCGCGCAGTATAAGTGGGCCCTTAAGGGAGGTCAACGCGACCCGCGGGGGCCGACCGGGTTACTGAATATGTGACAGGATTCCGTCGAGCTCGTCGAGGGAGTTGTATTCGATCACCAGCCGGCCCTTGCCCTGACGGTTGTAACGCACCTGGACGGGAGCACCCAGGGTGTCGGCAAGGCGGCTCTCCAGTTGCCGGATCTCGGGCGGTGGCTCGGTGGAGACCGGCTCGGCATCCTTCTGCTCGAGGGTGCGGCGAACCAGCTGTTCGGTGGCGCGTACCGAGAGGCCGCGCTTGACGACGCGCTCGGCGACCTCGGGCTGGTCGTCAACCGGCAGGGCAAGGATGCAGCGGGCATGGCCCATCTCGAGGCGGCCCTCGTCGACGTGAACCTTGACCGCATCGTGGAGCTCCAGCAGTCGCAGGAGATTGGTCACCGCGGTGCGCGAGCGGCCGACGGCGGTGGCCGCGTCCTGGTGGGTCAGTTCGAATTCGCCGATCAGCCGGTGGATGGCACTGGCTTCCTCCAGCGGGTTGAGGTTCTCCCGCTGGATGTTCTCGATCAGGGCCATCGCGGCGGCCGCCTGGTCGGGGATCTCGCGGATCACTGCGGGGACCGTTTCGAGGCCTGCCTGCTGGGCGGCGCGCCAGCGTCGCTCGCCGGCGATCAGCTCGTAGCCTTCGTCCACCGGCCGCAGGACCACCGGCTGGACGATGCCCTGCGAGCGGATGGATTCGGTCAGTTCGGCCAGCGCTTCTTCGGATATCCGGCCCCGCGGCTGGTAACGGCCGCGGCGGATGCGTTCGACCGGCACGGACTCCAGGCGATCCTCTTCACCGGGCTCCTCGGAGGCCCCGCTGAGCAGCGCGTCGATACCACGTCCGAGTCGTCCACTGTTTCTTCTGGCCATGTTTCGAATCCTGCCGAAAGGAGCAATCAGCGGCGCAGCAGTTCGCCTGCCAGGGCGAGATAGGCGACCGCGCCGCGCGATGATGCATCATACAACAGAGCAGGCTGACCGAAGCTGGGGGCTTCGGCCAGGCGGATGTTGCGCGGGATCACGGTATTGTAGACCCGGTCGCCGAAATACCCGGTCAGCTGCTCGGAGACGTCGCCGGCGAGACGGTTGCGGGCATCGAACATGGTGCGCAGCAGTCCGGCGATGCGCAGGCGGGGATTGGGCCCGCGCTGGATGCTCTCGATGGTGCGCATCAGCGCGGTTAGGCCCTCGAGGGCGTAGTACTCGCACTGCATGGGGATGACGACGCCATCGGCGGCGACCAGACCGTTGACCGTCAGCAGATTGAGCGACGGGGGGCAGTCGACCAGCACGTAGTCCCAGCGGCCACGGGCATCCGCCAGGGCCTGTTGCAGGCGATATTCGCGGCCCTCTTCCTCCATCAGGCGCACCTCGGCCACGGTCAGGTCACCGTTGGCCGGCAGCAGATCGAAGCCGGCCTCGACGCGTTGCACGACATCATCCAGGGGCGCATCACCCAGCAGGACGTCGCAGGTGGTGCGTACGTCGGCATGCTTGTCTTCGCCGGATCCCGTGGTCGCGTTGCCCTGCGGGTCCATGTCGACCACCAGCACCGAACGACCCAGACGGGCGAGCGATGCGGCCAGGTTGACGCAGGTGGTCGTCTTGCCGACGCCGCCCTTCTGGTTGGTGATCGCAAGGGTCTCGGTCACGGCGCAGTTCTCTCGATGATGGCGATGTGACGGGGGGCGTGCTCGCCGGGAATGGTAACCGGCTCGACCGCTTGATACGACCACGGTGCCGGCAACGCTTCGCGGGCACGGTCGGCGGGGCCCAGCATCGCCAGTACCCGCCCCTGCGGGGCGACCAGATGGCCGGCGCGCTGCAGGGTCTCGGCGGGGGCCTTGAAGGCGCGCGAGACCAGGGTATCGAACGGGGCCTGCGGCGCGAACTGCTCGATCCGCAGATGCCGGGCCTCGACGTTTTCCGTCCGCAGCAGGCCGATCACGTGACGCAGGAAGCGAACGCGCTTGGCGGCACTGTCCAGCAGACAGTACCGCCGATTCGCGGCCGCCTCGCCGTCGGGGGCGTACGCGTCGGCCAGGGCCAGGATCAGCCCCGGCAGTCCGGCGCCGGTTCCCACATCCAGGATACGCTCCCCCTGCAGCCACGGGCGCAGGCAGAGACTGTCGAAGACATGCCGCGACACCATCTGCTGCGGGTCGCGCACCGCGCTCAGGTTGTGCACCCGGTTCCAGCGTTCGAGCTGACTCAGCCAGGTCACCAGCGCGTCGATCGCGGGTTCCGTCAGGCCCGCGGCAGGGGCGTGGCGCGCTAGCTCCGCACGCCAGGTGTCCTCATTCGCCACTGGCCCGCTGCTTCAGATGCACGGCCAGGGCGGACAGCGCGGCCGGGGTCACGCCGGGAATGCGCCCCGCCTGGGCCAGGGTGTGGGGACGAAACTCGGCGAGCTTCTGCCGCAGTTCGGCGGACAGCCCATGGACGCGGTCGTAGTCCAGGTTTTCCGGCAGCGGCGTGTTTTCCGCGCGCGCCTGGCGGCGGACCTCGGTCTGCTGACGTTCGATGTAGCCGGCATATTTCGTCTGGATCTCGACCTGCTCGCAGACGTCGGCGGGCAGGGTCGCAGCCAGCTCGGGCAGGCAGGCCATCAGGCCGGGATAATCCACGTTCGGGCGGCGCAGGAGGTCTTCCAGGGTCGCTTCGGGATCGGGTGTCTGGCCGAGGTAGGCGACCAGGGCCTCGTTGCGGCGCTGTTCGCGCGACAGTCGGGTCGCACCCAGGCGCGCGCGTTCCGCTTGGACCTGTTCGGCCCGGCGACTGAACACGGTCCAGCGTTCGTCGTCGACCAGACCCATTTCGCGACCCGCCGGCGTGAGGCGCAGATCGGCGTTGTCCTCGCGCAGCAGCAGGCGGTGTTCGGCGCGCGAGGTGAACATCCGGTAGGGCTCGCGGGTACCGCGGGTGACCAGATCGTCGATCAGCACCCCGATGTAGGCCTCGGAACGCTGCGGGACCCACGGGTCGTGCCCGGCGACGTGGCGGGCGGCGTTGAGGCCGGCCACCAGCCCCTGGGCGGCCGCTTCCTCGTAGCCGGTCGTACCGTTGATCTGGCCCGCGAGGAACAGGTTGCCGACGTCGCGGGTGGCCAGCGCCGGGGTCAGGCCGCGCGGGTCGAAGAAATCGTATTCGATCGCATACCCCGGACGGGTGATGTGTGCGTGCGCGAAGCCGGGGATGCTGCGGACCAGGTCAACCTGTACCTCCCAGGGGAGGCTGGTGGAGATGCCGTTGGGATACAGCTCGTGGGTATCCAGGCCTTCGGGTTCCACAAAGATCTGGTGACTGTCCTTGTCCGCGAAGCGCACGACCTTGTCCTCGATCGACGGACAGTAGCGCGGGCCGGTGCTGTCGATGGCCCCGGAATACATCGGCGAGCGCTCGAGGTTGTCGCGGATGATCGCGTGGGTATGCTCGGTGGTCCGGGCGATGTGACAGGCACGCTGCGGCGGATGCTCGTCGCGCGAACCGATGAACGAGAAGACCGGTCGCGGATCGTCGCCGGGCTGACGTTCCAGCACGGAAAAGTCGACGCTGCGGCCGTCGATGCGTGGCGGGGTACCGGTCTTCAGCCGGCCGACATCGAACGCCATCTCGCGCAGGCGCGCCGCCAGGCGTTCGCTCGGCGGGTCGCCGGCGCGGCCACCGGCCTGGTTCTGCTCGCCGGTATGCATCCGGCCGTTGAGGAAGGTGCCCACGGTCAGCACCACCGAGCGGGCCTCGAAACGGATCCCGCCATCGGTGATCACCGCCGCGGCACGGTCACCCTCGAGCACGACATCGGCGACGCCCTGCTGAAAGACCCGCAGGTTGGGGCACTGGTCGACGGCGCGGCGCACGGCCAGGCGATAGAGCTGGCGATCCGACTGCGCGCGGGTCGCGCGCACCGCCGGCCCCTTGCGCCGGTTCAGCACGCGGAAATGGATACCCGCGGCATCCGCGGCCCGCGCCATGACCCCGCCCAGCGCGTCGATCTCCCGGACCAGATGCCCCTTGCCAATGCCGCCGATCGCCGGGTTGCAGCTCATCTGCCCGACGGTCTCGAGGTTGTGGGTCAACAGCAGGGTTTGCGCACCGGTACGCGCGGCCGCCAGGGCTGCCTCGGTACCGGCATGCCCGCCGCCCACTACGATGACATCGAAGGATTCCGCCATGCTCCAGAAATTCCCGGCCCGGGGGTCGGGCCACTGCGTTGCAAGCGATCAGTGTAGCAGGAGCGCGCGCATCGATCAGGTCGGCACGGGGGCGCTGCGCACACAGTCGCGGCCGGCGGTCTTGGCGGCGTACAGTGCGTCATCGGCACGCTGCACCAGCGCGTCCAGCGATTCGCCGCCGTGGCGACACGCCACGCCTACCGAGGCGGTGACGCTCAGCGAATCCGCCGGAAACAGATCGACCGGTTCCGCCCCCAGACGCTCGCGGATCCGTTCCGCCAGCGCTCGCGCGTGCTCGAGGTCGCCATGCGGGAGGACCGCGAGGAATTCCTCACCGCCCCAGCGGCCGGGGGTGCCACCATCGCGCAACTCGTCCTGCAGCAGGGCAGCGAAATGTTCCAGCACCCGGTCACCGGCACGATGGCCATGGGTGTCGTTGATCCGCTTGAACCAGTCGAGATCGAACAGCAGCACACACAGGCCGGCATCCGCCCCGCCGCCGACTTCCAGCTGACGCCGGACCCGGCGCGCAAGGGCCCCGCGGTTGAACAGGCCGGTCAACGGATCACGAGTGGCCTGACGGTAGAGCCGCAGCAGCATGTGCAGCTGACTGAGAGCGGCCCATACGGCTACCCCGGCGACCAGCACCAGCAGCCAGAGATTGCCCAGGGTGTCCCAGCGACCCAGATTCCCCATGGCCGCCTCGATGGCCATGTAGACGGCGAGGATGGCGACCGAACCGAACGCACCTTCGCGCAGGGTCAGCGGGAAGATGGCCAGGGCCGCGACCGTGAGTGCGGGAAAGAAAGCGTAACCCGAGGCGAGCGCCGACCCGAGGTCGGAATTGATGATGAACCGCGCCATGGCATAGAGCGTCATCGGAATCGCCAGCAGCAGGGCGAGGCGCCACAGCGTCCCGCGGTAGCCGGTATCCTGGCGGCAACTCCACCACAGCACCAGTCCGGCGACGGCGCCGGTGAGCCGCAGGATCATCGTGAGCAGGGCATCCGGGGTATCCAGCAGGAAGAATTCAAGCGGCAGCCACAGGGGCAGACCGATGGCCAGCAACAGCGCGAGCGGCCGGATCCGTCGGCGGATGTAATCCGCCCGGGTTTCGCGGAAGTCGGGCGCGTGACCGCCGCCGTGGACCAGATCGGGAAGATTCATCCGGATCAGGCGTTCACGCAGGGAGGCAGGGGAGGATTCCTCGGTCGGGACTTCCGGTTCGGTCGCCATGCCGCATTCCTTCGCTCGGGATTCGGCAAGCCTGCGGCGGGATCACGGCGAATGCAAAAGTCGCAGGACGGCACTCGGATTATTTGCCGATACAGAATCCGGCGAAGATCTCGCCCAGCAGGGCCTCGTGGTCCTGGCGCCCGAGCAGGGCGTCCAGGGCCTGTTCGGCGCTGCGCAGTTCTTCCGCGGCGAGATCGCCGGGCAGTGCCGGGTCGATGCGTTCCAGGGCGCCGGCCGCCGCCGCCAGGCCGTCCAGGTGACGCGCACGCACGCTGAAGCCGCCATCCGTCTCGGGGGCCAGGCCAAGGCGCGCGGCAATCGCGTCGCGCAGCGCATCCAGTCCCTCGCCGGTGCGCGCGGAGATCGCGAGTGCGTCGGCGGAAACACAACCCTCCCGATCATCGGCAAGATCGGTCTTGTTCCACACGACCAGGCGGGGCAGATCGGCCGGCAGGTCCTGCGGTATCCCGGCGTCGGGATCGGTCAGGTCACGCAGCTCGAGGACCAGATCGGCCGTCCGTCCGGCCTCGCGGGCCCGTTCCATGCCGATCTGCTCCACCGGATCCTCGCTCCCGTGCAGGCCGGCGGTATCCACCACCTCGACCGGAATGCCGTGGATCGCGACCGGTGCCCGCAGCACGTCGCGCGTGGTCCCGGGCCGATCGGTGACAATCGCGACCTCATCCTCTGCAAGGCGGTTCATCAGACTGGACTTGCCGGCGTTGGGCGGCCCAAGCAGCGCCAGTCGCAGACCGCGGTCCAGGTAGCGGCCGGGCCGCAGGCGTTCGATCAGCGCACGGATCTGCGCGGCGAGTTCGGCCGCCGCCGGCGCCAGTGTACCGGCCACATCCGTCTCGAGATCGGTCTCGCCAAAGTCCAGTTCCGCCTCCATGTGGACCCGCAGGTCGCGGATGCGGCGCGAGACCGGCTGCAGCTCGGCGGCCAGGGCGCCGTCCAGACTGGAACGTGCGCGCCGCGCCGCGCGCTCGGTCTGGGCGTGGATGAGATCGGCGACGGCCTCCGCCTGGGCCAGGTCCATGCGGCCATTGAGGAACGCGCGTTCGGTGTATTCGCCGGGGCGCGCACGGCGCGCGCCCAGGGCCACGCAGGCCGCGACCAGCCGTTCCAGCAACACGGGGCTCCCGTGGCCCTGAAACTCCACCACGTCCTCGCCGGTGTAGGAACGCGGGCCCGGGAAGAACAGCACCAGACCGTCGTCGATCAGCGCGCCACCGGCGGGGTCCTGCAGCCGCACGTAATGGGCGTGCCGGGGCCGTGGATCAAGCCCGGCGATCCGCCGCGCCATTACCGCGGACTCGGGACCGGAAAGGCGCACCACCCCGATGCCGCCGGACCCCGGAGGGGTCGCGACCGCGACGATGGTGTCACCGTCCACGAAGGGTCACTCCTTCTGCTTGTCGGGGTCCGCGCCGGTCTCGATCTTGCGCGTGATGTACCACTGCTGCGCGATGGAGAACAGGTTGTTGGTGAACCAGTACAGCACCAGGCCCGCCGGGAAGAAGGCGAAAAACACGGTGAACACGAACGGCAGCGCCATGAAGACCTTCTGCTGCACCGGATCCATCGGCGGCGGGTTCAGCTTGTACTGCACGAACATGGACACGCCCATCAGGATCGGCAGGATGAAGAACGGATCGCGCGACGACAGGTCCTGGATCCACAGCCACCACGGGGCCTGGCGCAGTTCGACACTCTCCAGCAGCACCCAGTACAGGGCGATGAATACCGGGATCTGGACGAGTATCGGCAAACAGCCACCCAGCGGGTTGATCTTCTCCTTCTTGTACAGGTCCATCAGCGCCTGGTTCATGCGCTGCTTGTCGTCCTTGTAGCGTTCCTTCAGCTCCTGCAGCTTGGGCGCGACCTTGCGCATGCGCGCCATGGAGCGGTAGCTGGTCGCCGAGAGCTTGAAGAACGCCAGCTTGATCAGGATCGTCAGGATCACGATCGACCAGCCCCAGTTGCCCACCACTGCGTGGATCTTGTCCAGCAGCCAGAACAGCGGACTGGAGAGGAAGGTGAACACCCCGTAATCGACCGTCAGTTGCAGGCCGTCCGCGATCTCGGCCAGTTCGGCCTGGGTCTTGGGCCCCACCCACAGCCGGGTGTGGAAATCCCCGGTCTCACCGGGACCAACGCGCAGTGGCTCGGCCGAATGCAGGCCGATCAGGTATTCCTCGCCCACCTCGCCGGGCACGGAGCGGGCGTACAGGGCGTTGAGTTCCTCGGCGCCCGGGATCCACGCCGACACGAAATAGTGCTCGATCATCGAGACCCAGCCACCCTCGATACGATCCTCGACCGGATCGTCTGCCAGCGACTCGAAACGCTCGCGCTCGTAGCTGCCGTCGTACCAGGCCGCCCCGGTGAAGGTGTACAGCCACCAGGATTCACGGTCGGGGGTCTCGCCATGACGCAGCTGGCGATACTGGCGCCCGATCCAGGGATCGGCACTGTGATTGTGAACCTCGTATTCCACCTCGATCAGGTGGGTGCCGCGGTTGAAGACGTAGGTCTTCACGACTTCGATCTCGCCGTCTTCCGAGGTCCAGCGCAGCGGCACGCGCAGCTGATCCTGGCCTTCGCCCAGCTCGAAACGATCCTGATCGACCTCGAAGTCGGCGTGATGCGACGGCGCGCGTCCTTCGGGGGCGACACCCTCGACGCGGTCGTGGGTCAGGCCGCTCTGCGCGACATAACCGCGAATGCGGTGATCCAGTAAGCGCACCGGCACCAGGGGGTCGTCGCGCAGATCCTGCGGGAACTGCAGCAGATCGGCCCGCAGGATCGTGCCACCGCGGGTATCGATCAGCAGGTCATGCTTGTCGGTCACCACCTGGATCTGACGCCGCTCCGGGGCCGCGATGGGTTCCGGGGCATCGGTGGCCGGGTCGGCCTCGGGCTCGGCCGCCGCCTCCGGAGTATCCGGAACATCCTCCGGCCGCGCATCCGGATCTTCTTCCAGCTCGCGTTCGGCCGCGGTCTCGGTGGCCGGTCGGGTGCCGTAGTCATCGTTCCAGGCCATCCACATCAGGAACAGGATGAAGGCCAGGGTCAACCACAGCAGGGGACGGATGTTATCCATGGGCGCGATTACTTCCGGGAAGGAGATTGAGAGTCGGGATCCCGCGGCGGGACCGGATCATAGCCACCCGGTGACCAGGGATGACAGCGCAGGATGCGGCGCAGGCCCAGCCAGAATCCGCGCAGCACGCCGTGGGTCTCCACGGCTTCCACCGTGTAGGCGGAACACGTCGGGAAATGGCGGCAATGCGGCGCCATGAACGGCGAAATGCCGTACTGGTAGGCCCGCACGGGCAACAGGGCGATCTTGCGCAGCAGACGGCTCATCGGATGCGGTCCAGCAAATGGTCGATCTCGCGCCGCAGGGCTTCGGCCTGCACGTCGCCCGCGCCGCCGCGCGCGAGGATGATGACATCCACCGGCGGAAGTTCGGTACGGCGATGGCGAAAGGCCTCGCGGGCAATTCGCTTGATACGGTTGCGCCGTACCGCGCGTCGGACATGGCGCTTGCCGATCGCCAGGCCCAGCCGGGCGGGGCCGTCCTCGCTCCGCGGGCGGTAAAGCAGGGTCAGGTGGCGCCCGCGCACCCGCCGTGCGTCCTGAAAGACGTAGCGGTAGTCACCGCCGGTCAGCAGGCGCGCGGCGCGCGGAAAGCCGGCCGGCGAGGACTGCGCGGGCACTCGGGCCGAGGCCGGGCGTTACGGCGTCAGGCGCTTGCGGCCCTTGGCCCGACGGGCATTGATGACCTTGCGACCGCCACGGGTGGCCATGCGGGCACGGAATCCGTGGGTTCGCGCGCGGACGAGACGGCTGGGCTGGAAGGTGCGCTTCATGATGATTCCGGAATGACTGGATGAAAGGCCGGTGAACCTACCCCGTGTAGCGCCACAAGTCAATCGTCCCCGGGGGATGCGGCTGGCGTGACCGGGCGCGGCGGGCGTAGACTGCACGCCTGTTTCGTATCCCTCATCGGAGAATATCGCGTGGCTTCCGACAGCCTTTGGAGGGCCTGCCTGGACCGCCTGCAGGACAAGGTCTCCGAACAGCAGCTCAATACCTGGCTGCGCCCCCTGCATGCGGATGAAAGTGGCGACACCCTGCGCCTTCTGGCCCCGAACCAGTTCGTGTTCGAGCACGTGCGGGACCATCTCCTCGGGACGATCGAAGAGGCGGTGGTGGAGATCGCCCCCGCCGGTTCCGGGGGTGAGACGCCGGCCGTCCGTCTCGGGATCGGCGGCGAGGAACCGGCGCCGGCAGCGGCAGGCGACGGGGAGCGCGCCAGCGGGACGCGGCCGGCCGAAGGTGCCGGCGCGCCGCCTCGCGCATCCGGACCGGTCAGCAACCTGAATCCGGCGTTCACCTTCGAGACCTTCGTCGAGGGCAAGTCCAACCAGCTGGCCAAGGCCGCCAGTCTGCAGGTCGCGGAAAATCCCGGGGTCGGCTACAACCCCCTGTTCATTTACGGCGGTGTCGGCCTGGGCAAGACCCATCTGATGCATGCGATCGGCAACAGTATCCTCGCACGCCAGCCCGAAGGCCGGATCATCTACCTGCATTCCGAGCGCTTCGTGGCCGACATGATCAAGGCGCTGCAGCACAACGCGATCGACGATTTCAAGCAGCACTACCGCAGTGCGGATGCGCTGCTGATCGACGACATCCAGTTCTTTGCCGGCAAGGAACGCTCGCAGGAAGAATTCTTCCACACCTTCAACGCGCTCCTGGAAGGCCAGCAGCAGATCATCCTGACCTCCGACCGTTACCCCAAGGAAGTCGAGGGGCTGGAGGAACGCCTGAAGTCGCGGTTCGGCTGGGGACTGACCATCGCGATCGAACCGCCGGAACTGGAGACCCGTGTCGCCATCCTGCAGCGCAAGGCGGAACAGGCAGGGATCGAACTGCCCAGCGAGGTGGCCTTCTTCATGGGCAAGCGGATCCGTTCGAACATCCGCGAACTGGAAGGTTCGCTGCGCCGGGTCCTGGCGAACGCCCACTTTACCGGCAAGCCGATTACGGTGGACTTCGCCAAGGAGGCGTTGCGCGACCTGCTGGCGGTGCAGAACAAGCTGATTACGCTGGAAAACATCCAGAAGACGGTGGCCGATTACTACCGCATAAAGGTTGCGGATCTGCTGTCGACGCGGCGCAGCCGCTCCATCGCGCGACCGCGTCAGGTCGCGATGGCTCTGGCCAAGGAACTGACCCAGCACAGCCTGCCGGAGATCGGTCAGGCCTTTGGCGGGCGCGATCACACCACGGTCATGCACGCCTGCCGCAAGATCGCGGAACTGCGCGAATCGGACGCGAGCCTGGACGAGGATTATTCCAATCTGCTGCGAACACTGAGCAGCTGACAGCCGGGTCGGTGAACCTGCTCTGCGGGCTGTGGACAAGACGGTGGACAACCTGTCCGGGTGACGGTGCATAAACCGTGGGCGAATGAGCAGACGGAATCTGTCCACAGGTCACGCACAGTTGCCCCCAAGGGCTCACGGGACGGCGAAATAGTATCAAGTATTTGTTTTGAAAAAGGAAATAGTCTTTTTCCCACAGGCTGATGCGTCAGTTATTACTGCAAGTATTCATTTAGAAAGCTCTTACAACAGGACACGCCATGGAACTCTCATTCAACCGGGAAGCGATGACCGAGGCCCTGCAGCGGATCGTGGGTGCGGCCGAGAAGCGGCTGACCATGCCGATCCTCGGGAATGTCCGCGTGCGGCCGGACGAGTCCGGGGGCATGCGGCTGGAAACCACGGACCTGGAACTGGCCTGGAGTGCCCATGCAGCCGGGGACATCCCGGCGGAATGCGACACCACGGTCTCGGTGCGCAAGCTGCTGGATGTGGTGAAGGCCGCACCCGTCGAGAGCGAGATCCGGGCGAGCCTGGATGCCGAACGCATGAGTGTCGGTTTTGGCGGTTCTCGGTTTTCGCTCGCCACCCTGCCCGGGGCGGATTTCCCCGACTGGGAAGCCGGCGGAATCCTGGCCGCGGTAGATGTCCCACAGAACCGCCTGCGGCGGTTGCTGGAGGCGACCATGTTCTCCATGGCGCAGCAGGATGTGCGTTACTACCTCCAGGGGCTGCTGCTCGTGGCCACCGGACACACCCTGCGCGCGGTCGCCACCGATGGCCATCGCCTCGCCCTGGCGGAGATCGAACTCGACCAGCCCGTGGAGAATCGCATCGAGCGGATCGTGCCGCGCAAGGCGGTGGCCGAGCTGAAGCGCAACCTCAACGACGACGATCAGGCGGTGCGTATCGGGTTCGCCGAGGACCAGATCGTGTTCGAGCTGGGAACGGCGGTGTTGCGTTCCAAGGTGATCGAGGGGCGCTTCCCGGACTACGAACGGGTCATCCCTGCGGATCTCCCGGCGACCCTGGTGGTTGAACGGGAAGTGCTCAAAAGGGCGCTGGCGCGGGTCTCCATCGTCGCGAGTGACAAGTACCGGGGCGTGCGGATGGTCCTGGGACCGGCGGGCTGCCAGGTGATGACCCATAACGCCGATCGCGAGGAAGCACAGGAGTCGGTGGAAGCATCCTATGACGGGCCGGAAATGGAGATCGGCTTTAACCTCGGGTACCTGCAGGACGTGCTCAACGTGATTGAAACGGATTCAGTGCGGATCGGCCTTCGGGACGGAAACTCCTCGATCCTGATCCAGGCGGAACCGCCCGGCGGCGCGCGCTACGTGGTCATGCCGATGCGTCTGTAGCTGCGTACCCGGAGTGCTGGAAGAACTGCGTATCCAGGGCGTGCGCAACCTGGAGGCAAGCCGGCTGCAGCTGAGTGGCGGATTCAACGTGTTCGCCGGGGCCAACGGAGCCGGCAAGACATCGGTGCTGGAGGCCTGTCACCTGTTGTCGGTCGGTCGTTCGTTTCGTACGCAGCAACTGCGCCGGGTGGTCCGCGAGGGGGAACACTACCTCGGCGTGGGAGGCACGGTGCGGGATCCGGTGAGCGGGACACGCCACCGGCTCGGTGTGGAATGGCAGGGAAGCCGACGCTCGCGTCTGGACGGGGAGTGGCTGCGGGGGCATGCGCGCGTGGCGGAATGGCTGCCCTCGCGGGTGCTGCACGCGGGCAGCTTCGACCTGGTGCGCGAAGGACCGGAAGAACGGCGACGCCTGCTGGACTGGGGGTGTTTTCACGGAATTGCCGGGTATCGCGAGGCATGGCAGCGCTGGCGGCGGGCCCACGAGCAACGCAACGCGGCGTTGCGTCAGGGACAGGGTCGCGCGGCGCGCGAATTCGAGGGGCCGCTGGTGGCGGCGGGTGAACGCGTGACCCGGGCGCGCGAAGATTATGTCGGGGAGTGGCGGGCACGGACGCTGGAAGCCGCGGGGAAGCTGGGATTCGAGGGGGACCTGGAAGGACTGGATCTGCGGCTGCGGCCGGGATGGGAACAGCGACGTTCGCTGGCGGAAGCGGTCGACCGCAGTCGGAGCACGGATGCGGAACGGGGGTTTGCACAGGTCGGGCCGCAGCGGGCCGACCTGGTGCTCAAACTGGCCGGAAGGGACGCGACGGAGGGATCGCGCGGGGAACAGAAACGGCTGGTGACGGCACTGGTGGTGGGCCAGGGTCTGATGCTGGAGGCGCGTACGGGGCGCTCGCCGCTGCTGTTGCTGGACGACGTTCTTTCGGAACTGGATCGAGGGGTGACGGCCGGGCTGCTCGGCGGGCTGGATATGCTGGGCTGGCAGGTCCTGCTGACCGCAGTGGATCACGGCGCGGTCGGGGACCGGGTTCGGGAGCCCCGGATGTTTCACGTGGAACACGGGCGGGTGGCTGCTCCGCCCGACTGATGTTCCACGTGGAACATTCCTCCTCCTCCTTTTCAGCCGCCGACGCGCCGACCGCCAGAATCGGCCGGCTTTGCGGTACAATGACGGGATTGTCACCTGCCGGAAGCGCATCCATGGCCGACCACGAAATCCCCGCCGATCCCGCCGCCTATGATTCCAGCCAGATCCGTGTCCTCAAGGGGCTGGACGCGGTGCGCAAGCGTCCAGGGATGTACATCGGCGATACCGATGACGGCACCGGTCTGCACCACATGGTCTTCGAGGTGGTGGACAACTCCATCGACGAGGCGCTGGCCGGACACTGTGACAGCATCGAGGTCGTGATCCACGAGGACAATGCCATCAGCGTTGCCGACAACGGCCGCGGCATTCCCACGGATGTCCACGAGGAAGAAGGCAAGTCGGCGGCCGAAGTCATCCTTACCGTCCTCCACGCCGGCGGCAAGTTCGACAACAATTCCTACAAGGTGTCCGGTGGCCTCCATGGGGTCGGGGTTTCGGTGGTTAACGCCCTGTCGGAAGAGCTTCGACTCGAGATCCATCGCGATGGCCAGCGGCACGAACAGACCTACCATCTCGGCGTCCCGGAGACCGACCTGACCGTAACGGGGGCGACCGAACGGCACGGCACCCGAATCTGGTTCCGGCCCAGCAGCGAGATCTTCTCCGACATCGAGTTTCATTACGAGATCCTCGCCAAACGCCTGCGCGAGCTTTCGTTCCTCAACTCGGGGGTGCGCATCACGCTCCGAGACCTGCGTGACAACCGCGAAGAGACCTTCGTGTTCGAAGGCGGTATCCGTGCCTTCGTCGAACACCTGAACCAGAAAAAGACCGCCCTGCATCCCACGGTCATCTACGCCGACCAGATGCGGGACGATTACGCAGTTGAGGTCGCCCTGCAGTGGAATGATTCGTATCAGGAGAATATCTTCTGCTACACCAACAACATTCCGCAGCGCGACGGTGGCAGCCACATGGCCGGTTTTCGCGCCGCGCTCACCCGCACGATCAACCAGTATCTCGAGCGCGAAGGCCTGACCAAAAAGGCGAAGGTCGCCACGGCCGGCGATGATATGAGGGAGGGTCTGACGGCGGTCCTGTCGGTGAAGGTTCCCGACCCCAAATTCTCCTCCCAGACCAAGGACAAGCTGGTCTCCTCCGAGGTGAAGCCGATCGTCGATTCGGTGCTTTCCGATGCGCTGGGCGCCTTCCTGCTGGAAAATCCGTCCGAGGCCAAGGCGATCACCGACAAGGTACTGGACGCCGCCCGCGCCCGCGAGGCCGCGCGCAAGGCACGTGAAGTCACCCGTCGCAAGGGTGCCCTGGACGTTGCCGGCCTGCCCGGCAAGCTCGCCGACTGCCAGGAAAAGGACCCGTCCCGTTCGGAACTCTACCTGGTGGAGGGGGACTCGGCCGGCGGATCGGCCAAGCAGGGCCGCGACCGCCACTTCCAGGCGATCCTTCCGCTCAAGGGCAAGATCCTCAACGTGGAGCGCGCGCGTTTCGACCGCATGCTCGGCTCCGCCGAGGTCGGTACGCTGATCACCGCCCTGGGCTGCGGTATTGGCAAGGACGAATATGACCCCGACAAGCTGCGCTATCACCGGATCATCATCATGACCGACGCGGATGTCGACGGCTCGCATATCCGTACCCTGCTGCTGACCTTCTTCTTCCGTCAGATGCCGGAGCTGATCGAGCGCGGCCACGTCTACATCGCCCAGCCGCCGCTGTACAAGATCAAGCGCGGCAAGCGCGAGCAGTACATCCGCGACGAACAGGAGATGCAGCAGATCATCCACTCCCTGGCCCTGGACGGGGCAGCGCTGCATCCCGCCGCCGAGGCCCCCGCGATCACCGGCGAGGCGTTCGAGGACCTGATCCGTGCCTACCAGGCGGCCGCCGCGGCGGTCGGGCGTCTGGGACGTCTGTATGATCCTCGCGTCCTGTGGGGCATGCTCGAAGCGCCACCCATGCCGCGCCCGCGTTCGGTGACCGAACCTGCGGTTCAGCAGTGGTTCCAGGCGATTCTCGACGGACTGTCGAGTGACAAGGCGGGTGCCACGCGCTACGAACTGGAGGCCGATCGCGACCCCGACGGTCATGACCGGCTCGCACTCCATCGTCTCGAGCACGGCGCGCGGCTGTCGCAGCACCTCACCGACGACACCCTGGCCTCGCGCGATTTCCAGGCCATCCTCGATCTCTCCGAACGCCTGCAGAGCCTGCTGGACGAAGGGGCCTACATCCAGCGCGGCGAGCGACGCCACGAAATCGTCCGTTTCTCCGAAGCCATGGAATGGCTGCTGGCCGAAGGCCGGCGTGGGCTGTCCGTCCAGCGGTACAAGGGCCTCGGGGAAATGAACGCCGAGCAGCTGTGGGAGACGACCATGGACCCCGAATCCCGGCGCCTCCTGCAGGTCCGCGTGGAGGATGCGATTCGCGCGGACGAGATCTTCACCACCCTGATGGGCGACCAGGTCGAGCCGCGCCGCGACTTCATCGAGACCCGCGCGCTGAGCGCCGAAAACGTCGACATCTGAGCCGCGCGCGTCGCCCGTGCTCGCCCTGCTGCTGACCCTTGTCGGCGCGATCGGACTCGTCTGGCTGGGGCGGACGGCGGCCCGTCTCGCCCACTGTCATCGCCAGGTCACCCGTGCCTGGGAGCAGTTCGATGTCCTGGTGTGCCAGCGTAATGCGCTTTTACCGCAGGCTCTGACCGAACTCGCGGTCCCGCCCACCCGGCGCGCCGGCCTGGACACCGTCCTGGCGGCACAGGAATCCGCCCGCCGCCACGGCGATCCTCCGCAACTTGCGACGGCCGAGCGAGACCTGCGGAAGAACTGGGACCTGCTCGTCGAGGAATTCGGCGAATCCAACCGCGATCACTCCGGCGTCCGGCGTATCGAGGCCCTGGATGCAGCGATAACGGATGCCATTCGCCGCTACAATGCGGCCCTTGGCGCCTATCGCTCGCTGTGCCGAACCCCTCCGGGCGTACTGGTCGCGCGCCTGACCGCCCGTGGTTCCTACGCCCCACTGGAGCCCTCCCACCAGCGCGAGCGTGCACATTGATCAGTGTTTCCCTGACAGTGGCATAATCCCGTTCCCAAACATCGACCCCGGGAGCCGTCGTGTCCAATCCGTTGCTGAACGTGGATTCCCTGCCCGCGTTCCGGTCCATCGAGCCGGATCATGTGATCCCGGCCATTGATCAGTTGCTCGCCGACAATCGCCGCGAGATCGATGAACTCGTCGCCCGCGCCGGTGATCGCCCCACCTGGGACAATCTGGTCGCTCCTCTCCAGGAACTGGAAAACCGCCTGGAGACCGCGTGGTCACCGGTCAGCCATCTGAATTCGGTGATGAATTCGCCGGCCCTGCGCGAGGCCTACAATGCCTGCCTGCCCAGGCTGTCGGATTACGGTTCCTGGCTGTCGCAGCACCAGGGCCTGTACCAGGCCTTCCGCGCGCTGGCCGATGGCGATGAATACCCGCGGCTTTCGCCGCAGCGGCGCAAGGTCATCGACGATGCCCTGCGTGACTTTCATCTGAGCGGTGTTGATCTGCCCGCGGAGGCGCGCGACCGTCTGCGAGCAATCGACGGGCGGCTCTCCGAGCTGACCGCCAGCTTCGAAGAGAATGTGCTGGACGCCACTCAGGCCTGGGCCCATCCGCTACACGAGGAGGGCGAACTCGCCGGCCTGTCCGATTCCGACCGCGCCCTGCTGGCCCGGAACGCCCGTGACCACGAACCGGACGCACCCTGGGCCGCCACCCTCGACTTCCCCAGCGTGCACGCCGTCCTCACTCACGCCGACGATCGCGCGCTGCGCGAACGCGTGTATCACGCCTTCGTCACCCGAGCCTCGGAGACCGGCCCGCACGACGTTGCCTACGACAACTCCGCCAACATGGTCGAAATCCTGCAGCTGCGCCAGGAAAAGGCCGAACTCACCGGTTTTCCCCGTTACGCCCATCGTTCGCTGGCGACCAAGATGGCCGAGACCCCGGAGCAGGTGGAGCAGTTTCTCGCCGATCTCGCCCGCCGCGCCCGTCCGCAGGCCGAACGCGACCGTGCCGAGCTGGAGCGCTTTGCCCGCGAGGAACTCGGCCTCGAGCAACTCGAGTCCTGGGATGTGGCCTGGGCCGCGGAGAAGATGCGCGAGCGCCGGCTCGGACTGTCGCAGGAGATGCTGAAACCGTATTTCCCCGCCACCCGGGCCGTGGACGGTCTGTTCCGTCTGGTCGAACGCCTGTTCGGGGTCCGTTTCGAGGCTGATCCGGAGATCGAGACCTGGCACGACGACGTGACCTTCTACCGCATCTTCGGCCCCGAGGGCGATGAGCGGGCCGGCTTCTACCTGGACCTCTACGCTCGCCGCAACAAGCGCGGAGGCGCCTGGATGGATGTCTGCCGCCAGCGCTATGCGCGGGCCGACGGGTTGCAGCTGCCCGTGGCCTACATGACCTGCAATTCCACGCCGCCGGTGGATGACCAGCCCGCGCTGTTCACCCACGACGAGGTGATCACGCTTTTCCACGAATTCGGCCACGGTCTGCACCACATGCTGACCCGGGTCGACGAGCCCGAGATCGCCGGCATCAACGGGGTGGAATGGGATGCGGTCGAGCTGCCCAGCCAGTTCATGGAAAACTGGTGCTGGGAGCGAGAACCGCTGGACCTCTTCGCCCGGCATCACGAGACCGGCGAGCCGATGCCCGAGGACCTGTACGAACGCCTGCAGGGGACGCGTCATTTTCATGCTGCCCTGCAGCTGTTGCGCCAGGTGGAGTTCTCCCTGTTCGACATGCGCCTGCACGACCGTCCGGCCCCGACGGACCCCGCCGAGATCCAGGATCTGCTGGATGCGGTGCGCAAGGAGGTCGCGGTCTTCACTCCGCCGTCCTATAACCGTTTTCAGCACGGTTTCGCGCATATCTTCGCGGGGGGCTACGCCGCGGGTTACTACTCCTACAAGTGGGCCGAGGTGCTCTCGGCGGACGCCTTCGCCCGGTTCGAGGAGGAGGGCCTGTTCTCGCGCGAAGCCGGCGCCGATTACCTGCACGAGATCCTCGAGGCCGGGGCCTCCCGTCCTGCCGCGGATTCCTTCCGCGCGTTCCGCGGCCGCGACCCGCAGATCGATGCGCTGCTGCGCCACAGTGGACTGGAGGAGAAGGCCGCGTGAAGATCGCCAGCTGGAACGTCAATTCCCTGAAGGTGCGTCTGCCCCAGGTCCTGTCATGGCTGGGGACGTCGCATACCGACATCCTCGCCCTGCAGGAGACCAAACTGACCGACGACGCCTTCCCCGTGGCCGCCATCCAAGAGGCCGGCTATCAGGTGGTCCATTCCGGCCAGAAGACCTATAACGGCGTCGCCATCCTGTCGCGCACCGAGGCCACCGACGTGGCGACCGATCCGCCCGGGCTCGAGGACGCCCAGCGCCGCATCCTCGCCGCGACCATCGCCGGCGTGCGCGTGGTGAACCTGTACGTGGTCAATGGCGAGGCCGTGGATTCGGAAAAATACGCCTACAAGCTCGACTGGCTGTCGCGGGTCCGTAGCTGGCTGGAAGAAGAGGCCCGGAACCACGACCGGCTCGTGGTGCTCGGCGATTTCAATATCGCGCCGGACGACCGCGACGTCCACGACCCGGAGGCCTGGGAGGGCAAGGTCCTGTGTTCGGCACCCGAACGCGAAGCGTTGCAGTCCCTGCAGGCCCTGGGGCTGCAGGATACGTTCCGCGCGTTCGATCAGCCCGAAGGTGAATTCTCCTGGTTCGACTACCGTGCCGCGTCCTACCGCCGCAATCGCGGGCTGCGCATTGATCTGATCCTCGCGTCGGCGGCCCTCGCCAGCCGGCTGGCGGGGGCCGGTATCGACCGCGAACCCCGCGCCTGGGAACGCCCCTCCGACCACGCGCCGGTGTGGGCGGAATTTAACGACGACTGACCCGCCGCCCGCGGTACCACCACCCATCACGGGGAGGACCCATGCAGTACAAGGATCTGCGCGATTTCATCGACGGCCTGGAACAGCGGGGAGAGCTCCGCCGCATCCAGCGCGAGGTCAGCCCCGATCTGGAGATGACCGAGATCAGCGACCGCGTACTGCGGGCCGGCGGCCCCGCCCTGCTGTTCGAGAACCCGACCGGTTCCGACATCCCGGTGCTGGCCAATCTGTTCGGTACGCCGGAACGGGTAGCCCTGGGCATGGGCGAGGATTCGGTGGAGGCGTTGCGCGAGGTCGGCCGCCTGCTCGCCTTTCTCAAGCAGCCGGATCCGCCCAGGGGTCTGAAGGCGGCCTGGGAGCAGCTCCCGGTGTTCCGCAAGGTCCTCGACATGGCGCCGAAGAAGGTGCGCAGTCCGGACTGCCAGCGACACGTGCTCGAGGGTGATGACGTCGACCTGAACCGACTGCCGGTGCAGACCTGCTGGCCGGGCGATGCCGGGCCACTGATCACCTGGGGCCTGGTCGTGACCCGCGGCCCGGAGAAGACCCGACAGAACCTCGGCATCTATCGCCAGCAGGTGATCGGACGCAATCGCGTGATCATGCGCTGGCTGTCACACCGGGGTGGCGCGCTGGATTACCAGGAATGGTGCCGGGCCCACCCGGGCGAGCCGTTTCCGGTGGCCGTCGCCCTGGGTGCGGACCCGGCAACGATCCTGGGCGCGGTCACCCCGGTGCCGGATACCCTGTCGGAGTATGCCTTCGCCGGCCTGCTGCGCGGGCGCCGGACCGAACTGGCCACCTGTATCGGCTCCGATCTGCAGGTGCCCGCCTCCGCGGAATTCGTCCTCGAGGGCCATATCCATCCGGGCGACAACGCGCCGGAAGGCCCCTTCGGCGATCACACCGGATACTACAACGAGGTCGACGAATTCCCGGTCTTCACCATCGACCGGATTACCCACCGCGACCAGCCGATCTATCACTCCACCTACACCGGCCGCCCGCCCGACGAGCCGGCCATCCTCGGGGTTGCGCTCAACGAGGTCTTTGTCCCGATCCTGCAGAAGCAGTTTCCGGAGATCGTGGATTTCTACCTTCCCCCCGAAGGCTGTTCCTACCGCCTCGCGGTAGTCTCCATGCGCAAGCAGTACCCCGGCCACGCCAAGCGGGTGATGATGGGGGTCTGGAGTTTCCTGCGGCAGTTCATGTACACCAAGTTCGTCATCGTGGTCGACGAAGACGTGAACACCCGCGACTGGAAGGACGTGATCTGGGCGATCACCACCCGCATGGATCCGGTGCGCGATACCACGCTGGTCGAGAATACACCTATAGATTATCTGGATTTTGCCTCGCCGGTATCCGGTCTGGGATCCAAGATGGGGATGGATGCGACATCCAAATGGCCCGGCGAGACCGACCGCGAATGGGGCCGACCCATCAGCATGGATCCGGCCGTGAAGGAACGGGTGGACGCCATCTGGGACGAACTGGGGCTCTGAACCCGCCTACCGGGCTGCCCGTCGGCCAACGGTCGATGCCTCCGCCGGAAGGGGGGCGCAGGAAGGGGGGCAAGCCCGGGGATATTCGGGCCCGCCCCCCGGTTGCGGGACTCAGTCGCCCAGATGGGCGCCGTCTTCCGGTACCCGCGACCATGCCGCGATGTCCGAGCCCATCGCGCGGATCGTGCGTCCCATTACCGAACAGGTACCCTTGAATCCGCCGAAGGCGCCGCCACCGGAGATGCGACGAGAAGTGAAGTCCGCGACGGCTTCACCGTCCTCGTACAGGGTCCCTTCGGCTTCGCTGAAGGCACGGTGTCCGGACCAGGCATTCCCGTCGTTGCGCGCCTGGGTGATCTCCACCATCAGGACCTGGCCGCCGTCCGCCGGATTCGCGTCACCGCGCTCCTCGAAGCGAATGTCATGCCGTGCACCGAACTCCCGCACGAACTCCGGAAAGCGTTCTTCCAGCTCGCATTCATTGCGGATGGCCTGCGTCACCACCGCATCATCGCTGTAGGCGAAGCGCTCGGGCATCACGATGGTGACCGCCGGATCACTGACCGCCGGCGCCGCCTGCGCCTCCCCGCCCGAATCCCGGGTCTCGTTCGCGGCACAGCCACTCAGTGCCAGCAGGCCCGTTGCGGCCAGCACGCTCAGGTATCGCTTCTTTTGCATGGCTTTCTCCCCTTTGCCCATTGTGGTCTCGCAAAGTCTGCCCCAGAACCCACCCGTCATGCACCCTCCAAAACGGGGGGTCCGGGAGGTCCTTGCGGATTCCTTGCGGTTGCTTGCGTTCCCCGGTTCTCTGCCCACAATGAACGCCTTTTCCGCATGGAGAACGCCCCATGGCCTTTGACGTCACCATCCAGCCCAGCGGCCACCAGTTCGAAGTCGAGGACGATGAAACCGTCCTCGAGGCCGGTCTGCGCCAGGGATTCGCGTTCCCCTACGGTTGCCGCAACGGCGCCTGCGGCTCCTGCAAGGGTCGGGTGCTCTCGGGCGAGGTGGATCACGGACCGAAACTGCCACCGGGCATTACCGAGGCCGAGCTGGCCGACGGCCTGGCGTTGTTCTGCCAGGCGGTCCCGGTGGACGATCTGGAGATCGAGGTGCGCGAGATCGGCGCGGCCCGTGACATCGAGGTCAAGACACTGCCGTGCCGCGTGGCAGCCCTCAACCGGCTGGCCGATGACGTGATGGAACTCCGGATCCAGCTGCCCGCACGGGAACGCCTTCAGTTCCTGGCCGGGCAGTACCTCGACGTCCTGCTGAAAGGGGGCGAACGCCGCAGCTATTCCCTGGCCAACGCTCCGCATGACGACGAACAGCTGATCCTGCACGTGAAATACGTCGAGGGCGGGCGCTTCTCGGCCCATGTATTCGAAGAGATGCAGCCCAAGGCCCTGCTGCGTATCGAGGGCCCGCTGGGGCAGTTCTTCGTGGACGAGGAATCCCCGCGCCCGCGCCTGTTCGTGGGCGGGGGGACCGGCTTCGGTCCGCTGAAGGGGATGCTGGACCACCTGGCGAACGAGGGGCTGGACCGGCGGCACCACCTGTTCTGGGGCGCGCGGGAGGCGGTGGGTATCTATGCGCCCGAGTGGCTGCAGGCGATGGCGGCGGCGGAACCGGATCACTTCCGTTTTACCCCGGTGCTGTCCGATCATCCGCAGGACGAGGCGGCGGGCTTCGCCGCGCGGGCGGGACTGCCCCACGAGGCGGTGCTGGCCGAATACCCGGATCTGTCCGGCTTCGATGTCTACATGGCGGGGCCGCCACCCATGGTCCATGCGGCCCGCGAGGCCTTCCGTGCAGCGGGCCTGCCCCCGGAGCAGCTGTACTACGACAGCTTCGAGCCCGCGGGTGGCTCCTGACCGGGGCACGTGACCCTGTTCGCCTGCCAACCGGCGCCTGCCGGTTTCGTGGGCGCGGGCCAGACCCTTTCTCAGCCGTCGCCGCCGTCCAGGCGCGCCGCGAGACGGCGTGCGGCCGCCAGCATGGATGCGTCGGTGGGATCCTCGGCCGTCTCCACCGCGGCCTTGAAGCCAAGCTCCTGCGCGATTTCGGCGATGCGCTCGCTGCCGACTACCAGGGGGGTCTTGCGCAGCCACATGCGCCCCAGCTTGCCAACCATCTCGTAGAGATTGCGCAGGCCCTCGCCCGAGGTGATGGTGATGATGTCGATCTGCCCGCGCGAGAACGCATACATAAGATCCCCGGTGTCCCCCTCCGGGCGCCCGCGCCGGTAGGCCTCGGCGAAGGTCACCGTGGCGCCGCGTTCGCGCAGGGTATCTCCCAGCAGCTCGCGCCCGCCGTCCCCGCGGAAGATCACCACCCGCTTGCCGCCCACCTCCTGCATCGCCGGCTCCGCCAGCAGCGCCTCGCTGTCAAAGCGGCGGGGCGGGGCGATGTCGGGCGCGTGGCCGAAACTGCGCAATTCCTGGGCCGTCCGGTTGCCGATCGCGGCGATGGCGGTCCCGGCGGGCCACTCACGATCCGCCAGCGCCAGGTTCATCACGCGCTGAACGGCGTTGGGGCTGATGAACACCGCAATATCGAACTGATCCAGCTCGTCCAGCACCGCGCGCAGATTGGTGGGATCGCTGGGTGCGAGGATCTCCAGCACCGGGAAGCGGATCACCCGGGCCCCTTCACTCTCCAGCGCCTCACAGAACGGTTCCGCCTGAGCGGCGGGCCGGGTCACCAGAATGCCCCGGTCGGCGAGGGTCGGGGCCCGGCTCCGGGCAGCGGTTTCGGCTTCGGCCATGATGCGGTCCTCAGTGATCGTTCATTGCGGCGCGCAGGAGTTCCCCGGCGCCCAGTTCCAGCAGCTCGTCCGCCAGGCGGATGCCCAGTGCCTCGGCCTCGGCACGGGGCCCGCGTACCTCGCGCTGCAGCAGCTGGCTGCCATCGACCGCGCCCACCAGCCCGCGCAGCCACAGGCCACCGTCGGACTCGAGGATCGCATGGGCGGCCAGCGGTACCTGACAACCCCCCTCGAGCCGGCGGTTGAACGCGCGTTCCGCGCGTACGCGATCGCTGGTATCCGGATCATTCAGGCTGGCGATCCGTGTTTCCACCTCGTTGTCCCCGTCGCGGCATTCGATTGCGATGGCCCCCTGACCGACGGCGGGCAGGCTGACCTCGGGTTCCAGGCAGTTGCGAATGCGCGCATCGAAGCCGAGGCGCTTGAGTCCCGCCGCGGCCAGCAGGATCGCGTCGTATTCGCCGGCATCCAGCTTGCCCAGCCGCGTGTTCACGTTGCCGCGCAGGTCATGGACCTCCAGATCGGGCCGGCGGGCACGCAGCTGGCACTGGCGACGCAGGCTGGAGGAGCCGACCCGCGCGCCCTGCGGAAGCTCGTCCACGTGCCCGTAGTGATTCGACACGAACGCATCCAGCGGGTCCTCGCGATCGAGGATGACGGGCAGGGCCAGGCCTTCCGGAAGCTCCATCGGGACATCCTTGACCGAATGCACCGCGATATCCGCGCGATCTTCCAGCAGCGCGTTCTCCAGCTCCTTCACGAACAGGCCCTTGCCGCCGATTTTCGCCAAAGGCGAGTCGAGCACGCGGTCGCCCTGAGTGGTCATGCCCACCAGTTCGACTGGCCGGTCGGGGTGTGCCGCGCGCAGACGCTCGGCGACGTGTTCGGCCTGCCACATGGCCAGCGGACTCTTGCGGGTGGCGATGCGTAGCGGTTTCATGCAGTGTCCCGTTCGGGGAACCCGGTGGTTTGTCCCGGGTCCATAAAAACGACGTAGTATAACGGCTCGCAACCCGCAGCCGAAAAACCGATGGACAAGTTCATGATGACACGCAACCGGATTCTCGCGGCCTTCGGCCTGGCCGCGGCCATGCTGTTCGCCGGTCCGGCTCAGGCGGAGCTGGAACGGGTGACCGACCTGCAGGCGCTCAAGGACAACGGCGAGCGCAAGCCCACCGTGGTGATGTTCACCGCCGAGAATTGCCCCTACTGCGAGCTCGCGAAGGAGGCCCATCTGGGCCCGATGAGCCGTGACGAGGCCCATTCCGACGTCAATATCCTCATGGTGGAGATGAACGGCGAAGAAGTCCGTGATTTCGATGGCGATACCATGCGTGGCTCCGAGCTGGGGAACCGGTACGGGGCCCGCGTGACCCCCACCCTGGTGGCGTTCGACGCCGAGGGCAATCCGGTCGGGCGCCCGCTGGTGGGCATTCCCAACGAGGAGCTCTACCGCAGTCAGGTGCGCATGCGCATCAACGCCGCACGCGAGGGCAGCTGACCCGCGCCACGTCCCGCCGGACCGGACCCGCGCGGATCAGGCCCGCCCGGATCACACCCGGGTGTGCCGCCGCAGAAACTCGCGCACTCGGGCCAGCTGCCGCCGGCTCACCGGTACCGGATCGCGCCCGTCACGAAACCGCAGACGATGGTCGCCGGCGTTGCGGGTCTCCAGGCCCGCCACATTCCGGGCCACCGCCAGGGCCCCGCGGTGCACGCGCAGCACCTCGTCCCCCAGGGCCTGCTCCAGATCCTGCAGCCGAGCCTCGACGAAGCCCTCGAGGTCCCGCCCGCGTGCGACTACGCAGCCATCCTCGGTGACGAAACAGTCGATCGCATCCAGCTGCACCGACTCTTCGCGTCGGCCGATGCGCAGGCGTATGGCCGGCGGCTCGTCCGGCTGCGCGGATCCGTCCGTTGCATGCCGGGCTCGTTCCAGAGCCTGCTCCAGTCGCTCCCGGCGTACGGGCTTGAGCACGTAGTCGCGCACCCCCGCTTCGAAGGCCTGCAGGCCGAAAGCCTCGTGTGCGGTGACCAGGATCACGACCACTTCGGGATGGCTCCGCGCGAGTTCGCCCGCCAGCTCGATCCCGCGCTCGCCGGGCATCTCGATATCCAGCAGCAGCGCTCCCGGCCGGTGGGTCTGCAGAGCCGTGCGTACCTCCCCGGCGTCCGCGGCTTCCGCCACCACCCGGTGGCCCAGTTCGGTTACCAGGTCGCGCAGCCGCTCGCGCGCGACCGGTTCGTCATCCGCGATCAGCAATTCCATGGATCAGCGTCTCCCTCTCCCTCTCTCCGAATCCGATCGATCCGGCAGCGTGCGCGGTATCTGCAGCCGGACGACGAATTCGTCTCCGTCACGTTGCGCGTGAAGCGATGCCCGATCCCCAAAGGCGTGGCGCAGGCGCAGCCGGACCGCGTCGCTGGCGGTTCCGGTACCGGCCGGGGCGGCCACCTCCGGCAGGCTGTTGCGGATCTCGACGCTCAGCGTATCCCGTTCCGGGCGGATCCGGATTCCCAGATGCCCCTGCCCGCGGGCCGGCGCGATCCCGTGCTGGATCGCGTTCTCCACCAGCGGCAGCAGCACCAGGGACGGGATCTGCTGTTCCAGCGCCGGGTCCTGCTCGGGCCACTCCCGGTCGATCCGGAACTGCCCGCCCAGGCGTGTCTGCTCCACCCGCAGATAGCCCTCGACCACGGCCAGCTCCTCGCGGAGCGAATGGCGGTCGGCGCCATTGAACGCGGCACGAAACAGATCCGCGAGGTCCAGGGTGACCTGCTCCGCGCGCGAGGGATCCGTCCGGCACAGCCCGGCGATCGTGTTCATGCTGTTGTAGAGGAAATGCGGCCGCAGGCGTGCCCGCATGGCCTGTTCCCGCGCCTGCGCCACGGCCCGGGTCTCGCGCTGCCAGGCCGCCTGCAGATACAGGTAGTGCATCGCGACCAGGCTCAGGATCACCGCGATGCCCAGCACTGGCAGACGCAGCTCGGGATCCGCCAGCTGCACCGACTCGGCGGCGCGCTGCACCAGCGCGGTATTGACGATGGGGACCAGCGGCGGCAGGACGATCTGCAGGGTCAGCGGGCCACGCCGCAGCGGGCGTTGCAGCAGGCACAGGATCAGCAGACTGGTGAGCGCGACCCAGAAGATGAACAGGGCATACAGCGCCAGGGTCCCCGCCCAGTCGCCGGTCCCCGGTCGCAGCAGGGTGATCGCCAGCGCCAGCAGCACCGCCAGCATGAGCACCCGCAGCAGGGTCTCCGCGCCACAGAAATCCGGCAGCGGCGAGACGCGTTCCGCGCTGGCCTCGAGCGCCGGGGTGTTCCCGCTGGACGAACCCGGTTCCGGGCGCATGGCAGTCGCTCTCCCTGTATACTTCCCTGTCGTTCAAACCCCGTTCAGAGTGCACCATGACGCAGGATTCCCCGCAGGACAAGCCGGCCGCCGAAGCCAAGCTCTGGGGTGGCCGCTTCTCCGAGCCCACCGATGCCTTCGTGGAGCGATTTACCGCCTCGGTGGACTTCGACCGCCGCCTCTACCGCGAGGACATCCGGGGCTCGCAGGCCCACGCGCACATGCTGGCCAGGGTGGGGGTCCTGAGCGAGGACGAGGCGCGCCGGATCGTCGACGGGCTCGACGCCATCCGCGACGAGATCGCCGCCGGGGAGTTCGACTGGCAGGTGGGCCGCGAGGATGTCCACATGAACATCGAGGCGCGCCTGATCGAGCGCATCGGCGATGTCGGCAAGAAGCTGCACACCGGCCGCTCGCGCAACGACCAGATCGCCACCGACATCCGCCTGTGGCTGCGCGCCGCGATCGACGAGATCCTCGAACTGATTCGTTCCTACCAGAGCGGTCTGGTGGATCTGGCCGAGCGCGAGGCCGACACCATCATGCCCGGGTTCACCCATCTGCAGACGGCCCAGCCGGTGACCTTCGGCCACCACATGCTGGCGTGGTACGAGATGCTCGAGCGCGATGCCGAACGGCTGCGCGACTGCCGGCGCCGGGTGAACATCCTGCCGCTGGGCGCCGCTGCCCTGGCGGGTACGCCGTACCCCCTGGACCGTGAATACGTGGCGGAACAGCTCGGATTCGACGGGGTCACGCGCAACTCGCTGGATGCGGTGTCGGATCGCGATTTCGCGATCGAATTCAGCGCAGCGGCCTCAACCCTGATGATGCATCTGTCGCGTCAGGCCGAGGAGCTGGTGCTGTGGACCAGCGCCCAGTTCGACTTCATCGAGCTGCCGGATCGTTACTGCACCGGATCCTCCATCATGCCGCAGAAGAAGAACCCGGACGTGCCGGAGCTGGTGCGCGGCAAGACCGGCCGGGTGTATGGCCATCTGACCAGTCTCCTGACCCTGATGAAGAGCCAGCCGCTGGCCTACAACAAGGACAACCAGGAGGACAAGGAGCCGCTGTTCGACACCGTGGACACCCTGCTGGGCTCCCTTCGGGCGTTCGCCGACATGGTCCCCAACCTGGCCGTGCGTCGTGCGAACACCCTGGCGGCCACTACCCGCGGTTTCGCCACCGCCACCGATCTCGCCGACTACCTGGTGGAGCGGGGCGTGGCCTTCCGCGACGCCCACGAGGTGGTGGGCCGTGCGGTGCGCCTGGCGCAGGAGCGGGGTGTGGACCTGGCACAGCTGTCACTGGGGGAACTGCAGCAGCTGAGTGCCGCGGTGGGCGAGGATGTCCACGGGGTGCTGACCGCCGAGGGTTCGGTGGCCGCCCGCCGGGTGACCGGCGGGACGGCGCCGGAACAGGTCCGGCGCCAGGTCGCGGCCGCGCGCGCGCGTCTGGCAGCAGCCGGGGATCAGTCCTCGACGTAGCCGTCGACCACCTCCCACATCACGTTGCCGTGCACCACCTCGTATTCCAGTAGCAGCTGGCCGAAGCGGTCGCCGCTCTCGAAATGGGCGAGCACCCAGCGCGCGTTGAGTACGTAGATCCCGTCTTCGCGGAACTCGGTGGTGTCACCGTCGCGCAGCACCTCGGGAACCAGTTGCGGATTCTCGACCAGATCCTCGGACAGCCGGCGCTCCGGGTTGGTCATCCCCAGGCGCTGCAGCTGCTGGATGTCGGCATTGCGCAGGCCGATCTCCACCGGGCGCGGCACCTCCTCGCGGGTGTATTCGGCCAGCTGCATCTGGGCCTCCAGCAGCTCGCGGTTGGCCTCGGTGACGTCGTGCTCCAGGCCTTCGGCGCGCGCGATGTAGATCGCCAGGATGATGACGAAGAACGCCATCACGCCCAGCCACATCAGGCGTTCACGGGTACGCAGGCGACCCGGATCCTCGTTGTCGGTCTCGGGGTTGCGGTTTTCATCATCCTGGGACACGGCGGTTCTCCTCGGTTGCGGGCGGGCGGTAGTCCCGGGCCGAGTGGGCCCATGGGACGTACCCTCGACATGTGGCGCATGATAACCCGCAATGTTCCCGCTGCCGAGGTGCCGCCCCATGTCCGCCGCCGAGCCGAACCGCGAACGTCCTCCGGAGACACCGCCGTCGGGTGCCGGGCTGGAATGGATCAACCGTTTCGCCGCGCTGCCGGATGCCTTCCATCACCGCCCGGAGCCGGCCCCGTTCCCCGGGGCCCGGCTGCTCGCCAGCAGCCCGGCGATGCGCGAGCGTCTGGGTCTGACGCCCGAGGATCTCGCCGCCGAGCCGTGGCTCGGCATGATCACCCGCGGCGAGCCGGTGGCGGGCACGCCGCAGGTCGCCAGCGTGTATGCGGGTCACCAGTTCGGGGTCTACGTGCCGCAGCTGGGCGATGGCCGGGCCAAGTTGCTGGGCGAGGTGCGCACGCCCGCCGGCGAGCACTGGGAACTGCAGAGCAAGGGCT
Source organism: Thioalkalivibrio sp. ALE23 (assembly GCF_000378545.1). NCBI lineage: Bacteria > Pseudomonadati > Pseudomonadota > Gammaproteobacteria > Chromatiales > Ectothiorhodospiraceae > Thioalkalivibrio > Thioalkalivibrio sp. ALE23. The sequence continues at coordinate 67,425 of NZ_KB900035.1, forward strand.
CCGGGCCGACGGCTTTCTCGCGTCATGCCGACGGGCGCGCGGTGCTGCGCTCGTCGATCCGCGAATACCTGGTTTCCGAGCACATGGCGGCGCTGGGCATCCCCACCACGCGGGCGGTGGCCCTCTACGGGTCCTCGCTGCGGGTGTTCCGCGAGCGCATCGAGAGTGGCGCGGTGGTGTTGCGCGCGGCCCCCAGTTTCCTGCGTTTCGGGCATTTCGAATACTTCCATTATGCCGGCTATCCGGAGCGGCTGCGCCAGCTGATCGACTACGCGCTGGACCATGACTTCCCCGAGCACCGCGAGGCCGAGGACCCGGTGCGCGCGATGCTGGAGACCGTGACCGCCCGCACCGCCGAGCTGATGGCCGACTGGCAGGCAGTGGGCTTCAGCCACGGGGTGATGAACACCGACAACATGAGCCTGACCGGGCTCACCATCGACTACGGCCCGTTTGCGTTCATGGACGCCTACGACCCCGATTACATCTGCAACCATACCGACCAGGGGGGGCGTTATGCCTTCGGCAGCCAGCCGGGCGTGGCTCAGTGGAACCTGATCCGTCTCGCGGAGACCCTGGTGGGGCAGTTCCGCGCCCCCGACATCGACACCGCGGTGGAGCAGGCGAAGCCCGTCCTCGAGGCGTACCAGGAGCAGTTCCGCGCGGCCTGGTTGCGGCGCATGCGCGCCAAGCTGGGCCTGCAGCTCGAACGCGACGAGGACGAGGCCCTGATCCAGGATCTGCTCGCCCGGATGGCGGCCGAAGGCGTCGACTACACCCGGTTCTTCCGTCAGTTGCCGGAACTGGAAGACGGAGAGACGCGTCAGGGATTCATCGAAGAACTGGAAGACCCGCGTGCCTGGGAGGCCTGGGAGGATCGCTGGCGTGCCCGTCTGGGCCACGAGACGCGCCCGACCACGGAACGCCATGTGGCGATGCGGGCGGTCAACCCGAAATACATCCTGCGCAACCACCTGGCGCAGGCTGCTATCGAACGCGCCGAGGAGGGTGACCTGTCGGAGGTCGAACGACTGCAGTGCGTGCTGAGCCGGCCGTTCGACGAACAGCCGGAGGACGAGGACCTCGCCGGGCTCCCGCCGGCCTGGGCCAGCGGGATCCAGCTCAGCTGTTCGTCCTGAGGGGGGCGCTGTCCGGCTTCAGGCCGAGTCGGGGACCTCTTCCAGCAGCAGGCTGCGTCCGCCCATCGCGCTCGGCTTGGGTACGCCCATCAGGTCGAGCACCGTGGGGGCGACGTCGGCGAGTCCGCCGCCGGTGCGCAGGCGCCAGCGCTGGCTGTCGAGGATCATGCACATCACCGGGTAGATGGTGTGCTGGGTATGTGGTGCCCCGGTGACCGGGTCGACGTATTCGTCGCAGTTGCCGTGGTCGGCGGTGAGAATCACCGAATACTGCTGGGCCTCGGCTGCATCCAGCACGCGCCCGACTTCGCGGTCGAGGGTGTGGACCGCCTCGATCAGGGCCTCGCGGCGGGCGGTGTGGCCCACCATGTCACCATTGGCGAAATTCACCAGGATGAACCCGTAACGCCCGCTTTCCATCGCCTTGATGGTCTCGTCGGCCACCTCGCGCGCGCTCATCTCCGGCTGCTCGTCATAGGTGTCCACCGCGGGCGAGGGCACCATCACCCGCTTTTCGCCCGCGTAGGGTTCTTCCTTGCCACCGTTGAAGAAGAACGTGACGTGGGCGTATTTCTCGGTCTCCGCGCAGTGGAACTGCGGGATCCCGGCGGAGGCGATGGTGGAACCCAGGGTGGTGGACGGGCGTTCCGGGGGGAATGCGATCGGCGACAGAAAGCGCGGGTCGTATTCGGTCAGGCAGGTCTCGGAGACCGGATGGAAGTCCCCGCGATCGAACCCGTCAAAATCATCCATGCCCAGGGCGGCGGTGAGCTGGCGTGGGCGGTCGTTGCGGAAGTTGAACAGCACGCATTCCGCCTCGGTGCCCATCGGCGCCCCGCCATTGATGATGCGGGGCTTGATGAATTCGTCATCCTCGCCCGCGGCCCAGGCACCCTCGATCGCCTCGCGCGCGCTGCCGACCGGTTCGCCTTCGGCGAAGGCCATCGCGCGGAAGGCCTTCTCCGTGCGGTTCCAGCGCTTGTCACGGTCCATGGCATAGTAGCGTCCGCAGACCGTGGCGATGAACCCGCCGGCCTGCTCCAGTTCCGGCTCCAGGGTCTCGAGATAGTTCAGGGCCGAGCGCGGGGCGGTATCACGGCCGTCGGTGATCATGTGCACGATCGGCCGGGCGCCTTCCTGACGGCAGATGCCAATCAGGGCCACCAGGTGCCGAATATGCGAATGCACGCCGCCATCGGACACCAGGCCGATCAGGTGCAGCGGCTGATCCTTGGAGGCCGCGGCCCGCGCCGCACTGACCAGGGCATCGTTCTCGAAGAAGCTGCCGTCGGCAATGGCGTCGTCGATGCGCACCAGGTCCTGATTGACGACCGTGCCCGCGCCCAGCGTCAGATGGCCGACCTCGGAGTTGCCCATCTGTCCGTCCGGCAGGCCGACCGCCCGGCCGCAGGCATCCAGGGTGGTGTGCGTGCGGGTCGACAGATAGCGGTCGAGGTTGGGGGTGTCCGCCTCGGCGTAGGCGTTGTTGATCTTGCTCGGGTTCACGCCCACCCCGTCCATGACGATGAGGAGGACGGGGCGGCGAGGGGTGGTGCGCGGATCAGCCATCGCGGTCTCGGTACCTGGGTGCGTGGGTGGGACGGAATTTCAGTGAGTGCTGAATTTTACCAGCTCCGCACGCGGTTTGGAGGTCCGGGACGCTCGCGAATCAGCGGGGATCGCGCTCGGGGCGGTCCCCGGATTCGTCCACCGCGTCGTCCGCGGCATCGGTCGGCGCATCCTTCCGGTTATCCGCGGCCTGGTTTACCCGTCGGGCGTCTTCGGCCTCGATGCGATCGAGTTCGGCATCCATCTCCGCCTCGGACAGCGGGGTGTAGCCGGTACGGGCCGCGGGAGACGGACGCGTTTCGACGGAGGTGTCGGCGGCCGGCGCCCTGCCCGCGGGTTCGGGCCGGGTGGTGCCGGAGCGCGGTGCGGGGCCGGAATCCGGTCCGCTCTGCGGCCCCGCGCCCGGGCCGCCGCCCGGTCCGCCCTCGGGGTCATCGGGCCCCTCCGGGTCGTCCTCGGGGGTGGCCTTCTGTTCGGCCTTGCGCCGCTCCATGATGCGCGCAAGGATCAGGCCGACCTCGAACAGCAACCACATCGGCAGGGCCAGCAGCGTCTGCGAAATGATGTCCGGCGGGGTCAGGACCATGCCCACCAGGAACACCCCGACGATCACGTACGGGCGCTTGGCGGCCAGCTTCTCGGTGGTGGTGGCCCCCATGGTCACCAGGAGGATGGTGGCCACAGGCATCTCGAAGGCGATACCGAAGGCGATGAACAGCAGGATGACGAAATCCAGGTAGCGCGAGATGTCCGTCATTACGTCCACGCCTTCCGGCGCGGCCGCGGTGAAGAACGCGAAGATCAGCGGAAAGACCACGAAATAGGCGAACGCCATCCCGAGGTAGAACAGGATGGTGGATGACGCGACCAGCGGCCCGGCCAGGCTCTTCTCGTGCTGATAAAGCCCCGGCGCGATGAACGCCCAGAGCTGATAGAGCAGGTACGGGATACTGATCGCCACCGCGAGCAGCAGGGTCAGCTTGAACGGGATCAGAAACGGCGCGGCCACCTCGATCGCGATCATGCTGGTGCCTTCCGGCAGATGCGCCATCAGCGGATCGGCCAGGAAGGTATAGAGCTGGTTGGCGAACGGGAACAGGATCAGGAACACCACCAGCACGGCGATGAACATCCGCAGGACCCGGTCACGCAGCTCGATCAGGTGGGAGAGCAGGGTCTCGGTGGCCTCTTCCGTGGGTTCGACCCCCGGGCTGGTCTTGCTCATGGGCGTTCGTCAGGCGTGCGGGGTGAGTGGTCGGTGTCGGTTTCCTGCGGCCCGTCGCCGCCCTGTGCTTCCGGGGATTCCGGCGCCTGCCCGGCGGGGCGCTGCGGCCGGCGCCCGGCGGTGCGCCGCCGGGGCCGTTCTTCCCGTGTGCTGCGCTGTTCGCGTTCGGCCGCCAGCGCGGGATCTTCGGTGGCCAGGTCCGGGCCCATGTCGTGGCTGACGGGTACCCGCTCGAGGTCGCCGTCGGCCGCGTCCCAGGCCGGTTCCTCCGGCGCGGATCCCGCCTCGCTGTCCTGCGTGCCGGCATCCTCTACCGAATTGGCGCGGGAGGTGTCGGTTTCGCGACCGGCCGGTTCCGGAGGGGTGCGACGTTCGCGAACCGCGGGACGTGCCGGCTTCGCCGGTTGCGTGTCCCCGTCGGCCGACTCGCCGGCATCCGCATCCGCCGGGGTGTCGTCGGTGTCGCGCAGCTCGCGGTTGATCTCGCGCTCGGTCTGCTCCAGATCCTCACGCAGGCTGGTCTCGGTGTCCTCGACCATGTGCTTGAGCTCGCGGATCTCGCGGTCCTGGCTCTTGACCATCTCGCGCAGTTCCTCGGTCTGGAACTCGCGCTCCACGTCCGAGCGCACGCTCTGGACAAAGCGCCGGGTCTTGCCGACGAACCGGCCGATCTCGCGCGCAAGGCCGGGCAGGCGCTCCGGTCCCACGACCAGGAGCGCCACCACGACGATGATCAGGATTTCCCAGAAGCCGATGTCGAACATGGACTAGCGCCGCTGCCGGCCGGTCGTTGCGGACCGGAACCGGATCAGGCGTTCTTGTCCGACGAGTCGTTGTCGCCGGACTTCTCGCTGCGCTTTTTCACCTCGGCGTCGACCACGCGACCTTCGTCGTCCTCGCTCTGGTTCTCGACGCCCGGCTTTTCGCCTTCCGCGCCTTCTTCCTTCTTCTGGTTCTCGCCGTCGGGGTCCTTGACCGCCTGCCGGAAGTTCTTCAGCGCGGAGCCGACGTCACCGCCCATGTTGCGCAGTTTCTTCGTGCCGAACAGCAGGACCACGATCAGAAGGATGATCAGGAGCTGCCAGATGCTGATACCACCAATACCCATGGAGTGTCTCCGAAATAAGTTCCTTGCCGGACAGCCTGACCGGGGAGGGTTCCCGAATCAACCAGGCTGCCTATTTGTCCGAACGCTGTCCTGCGACTTCGCGGCCGGCCTTTTCGTCCACGCCGGACAGGCCGAAACGCCGGGCCAGTTCGTCGAGGACGTCGTCGGGGTGCCGGTCGCGCGCCCGCAGGACGATGAGGGTATGAAACCACAGGTCGGCCATTTCCGACACCAGCGCATCGGCGTCGTCGTCCTTGGCCGCCAGCACCGCTTCGGTGGCTTCTTCACCCACCTTCTTGAGCATGGCATCCAGGCCGCGCGCCTGCAGCTTCGCGACGTAGGAGCGTTCGGGGTCCGCGGAGCGTCGCTCGTCGATGACTTCGGCCAGCGCGGCCAGCAGGTGCTCGCGCGGGTTTGCGGAGGGGTCGTTCAAGCCGTCACCTCCTGCAGGGGACGCACGGGCACCCCCGCGGCTTCCATCGCGGCCTTGGCCTCGCCGACCGTGTGCTCGCCGAAGTGGAAGATGCTGGCCGCCAGCACGGCATCCGCGTGCCCGGTGGTCACGCCCTCGACCAGATGTTCCAGGCTGCCCACGCCGCCCGAGGCGATCACCGGGATGTTCACTGCGTCGCTCACCGCCCGGGTCAGTTCCAGGTCGAAGCCGCTGCGGGTGCCGTCGCGGTCCATGCTGGTCAGCAGGATCTCGCCGGCGCCCAGCTCGGCCATGTGGCGCGCCCATTCGATGGCATCCAGGCCGGTCTCGCGGCGCCCGCCGTGGGTGAAGATCTCCCAGCGTGCGGGCTCGCCTTCGGCGCTGGTGCGGCGCGCGTCGATGGCCACCACGATGCACTGCGAGCCGACCCAGTCGGCGGCTTCGCGCACCAGTTCGGGTCGGTGAACCGCCGCAGTGTTGATGGACACCTTGTCCGCCCCGGCGTTCAGCAGACGGCGGATGTCGTCCACCGCGCGCACGCCGCCGCCCACGGTCAGCGGGATGAAGACCTGCGAGGCGACTTCTTCGACCACGTGCAGGATGGTGCTGCGGTCGTCGGAGGAGGCGGTGATGTCGAGGAACGTCAGCTCGTCGGCACCCTGGGCGTCGTAGCGCCGGGCGATCTCCACCGGGTCACCGGCGTCGCGGATGCCGACGAAGTTCACGCCCTTCACCACGCGGCCGGCGTCCACGTCCAGGCAGGGGATGATGCGGCGTGCCAGCATCTCAGGTGTCCTCGCCCCGGGCGGCCGCGCGCGCCTGCTCCAGGGTGAAGGCGTCCTCGTACAGGGCGCGGCCGACGATCACGCCGTCGATACCGGCGTCGGCCCCGCGGGCGAGGCTGCGGATGTCGTCCAGCGAGCTGACGCCGCCGGAGGCGATCACCGGTACGCGCACGTTCTCCGCGAGCTTCGCGGTGGCCTCCACGTTGGGGCCTTCCATCATCCCGTCGCGCGCGATGTCGGTGTAGATGATCGCGGCGACGCCGTCGGACTCGAAGTGCTGGGCGAGGTCGATCACGTCGTGACGCGAGAGCTTGGACCAGCCGTCCACCGCGATCTTGCCGTCGCGGGCGTCCAGGCCGACGATGATGTGACCCGGGAATTCCAGGCACAGGTCGTTGACGAAATGCGGCGCGCTGACCGCCCGTGTGCCGATGATCACGTACTGCACGCCGGCATCGAGGTAGGCCTGCACGGTGTCATCGTCGCGGATGCCGCCACCGATCTGGATGGTCAGGTCGGGAAAGGTCTCGACGATTGCATGGATCGCCTCGGCATTGCGCGGCCGCCCCGCGAATGCCCCGTCGAGGTCCACGATGTGCAGGCGTTCGGCCCCGGCCTCGACCCAGCGTCGGGCCATTTCCACCGGCTCTTCGCCGAATACCGTCGAGTCCTCCATGCGCCCCTGGCGCAGGCGCACGCACTTGCCTTCCTTCAGGTCGATCGCGGGAATGACCAGCATCTCTCTCCGCCTCCTGTTGCGGCGTTCACGGGGCGTCCGGGGCGTCGCCGTCCCAGCGCAGAAAGTTGTTCAGCAGGCGCAGGCCGCAGGCCGCGCTCTTTTCCGGGTGACACTGCATAGTGAACAGCGAGCCGCGGGCGAGGGCCGAGGCGAAGGTTTCGCCATAATCCGTGTGCGCAGCCACGCTGGCCGCGTCGCGCGGCTGCACCCGGAAGCTGTGCACGAAATAGAACCACGGCGTCTCCGGCAGGCCGTGCCACAGCGGGTGCTCGCCGGTGGGCTGCACGCGGTTCCAGCCCATGTGCGGCACCTTCAGGCGACGCCCCTGCGCATCGCTGCGTTCCGGAAAGCGGGCGACCCCGCCGGGGATCACCCCCAGCAGGTCGACGCCGCCGCTTTCGTCCGAGTGCTCCATCAGGATCTGCTGCCCCAGGCAGAGTCCGAGGAACGGGCGCGAACCGGCCAGTTCCGGCAGCAGGCGGTTGAGACCGCGCCGGGCGAGGGCCTGCATCGCGTCGCCGGCCGCCCCCTGGCCGGGAAACACCAGCCGGTCGGCCTCGCGCAGGATCTCCGGGTCGTCGGTACGCAGGATGCGCTGGCCGGGTGCGGCCTCGTGCGTCAGGGCACGCCCCACCGAGTGGAGGTTGCCCATGCCGTAGTCGATGACGGCGACGGTTTCCATGTGGCTTCCCTGTTACGGCGGGCCTTACAGGCTGCCCTTGGTGGAGGGCGTAATGCCGGCGCCGCGGGGGTCTTCCTCCGCGGCCTCGCGCAGCGCGCGGCCGAAGGCCTTGAAGATGGTCTCCGCCACGTGATGGGCATTGTCCCCGCGCAGGCAGTCCACGTGCAGGGTGATCCACGCATGGTTGACCAGGCCCTGGAAGAATTCGTGGAACAGGTCGACATCGAACTGGCCGATGTGCGAACGGCGGAAATCGGCGTGCATCTCCAGGCCCGGGCGGCCGGAGAAGTCGATCACCACCCGTGACAGGGCCTCGTCCAGCGGAACATAGGCATGGCCATAGCGGCGGATGCCCTTCTTGTCGCCGATCGCCTGCGCCAGTGCCTGGCCCAGGGTGATGCCGATGTCTTCCACCGTGTGGTGGTCGTCGATGTGCAGGTCGCCTTCGGCGCGCACGTCCAGATCGACCATCCCGTGACGCGCGATCTGGTCGAGCATGTGGTCGAGGAACGGGATGCCGGTCTCGGTGTGGCACTGGCCGGTGCCGTCGAGGTTCAGTTCGACGGAGATCCGGGTCTCGAGGGTGTCGCGGCGGACGGAGGCGGTACGCTGGTTCATCTTGGCTGGCTTCGACGCATAAAGCTCCAGTGTAGCAAGGCTGGCGCCCGGCCGGTATGCCGTACTCGCGGCCCGGGACATGCAGCACGACGTCTGTCCGCCCCATCGGCGGGTCGGATACGGATACCCACAAAAAAGGCCGGGGCGAACCCCGGCCTTTCCGTATCCATCAATGGAGATGGATTTACCGGACGGAAACCGACTCGGAAGCGGTGTCGCCCTGGTTGTCTTCCCAGCTGATCTCGACGGTATCGCCGGACGAACCTTCGAATTCCAGCTCGAGGAAGGGGTTCTGCGAGATGGTCACGTTCCAGTGGGCGGTGACCATGGTTTCGCCGTTGCGCTTGGCTTCGACGGTCTGAATGAAATGCTCGGGGATGATCTCGCCGGCATCATCGGTCTGATCCCCGGTGTGCATCGGGTGGCTCAGCAGGGCGCGGACGTTGATCATTCCGTCCTGTTCCTGGGCGCGAATACGGATGGACATAGTTCTTTACCTCCAGACTGTTGATCGGATCGGTGAGGGTGCCGGCTTAGCCGCCGCAGCCACCCACCGTCACTTCGACGTTGCGCGACGTCATGTACCAGTTGCCGTCGGCCTTGACGGCGGCGATCACGTCCGAGGTGTCACCCAGGCGGATGCGCATGGACGCCTTCGGCTTCGCGCCGGAGGCGAAGACATAACGGCCGGTGAGGGAGCGCTCGTTGGCCTCGGCGAAGACCGCGATCTCCTCGACGTTGTCCATGTGGGCCTCGACCGAGACCGGGACCACGGCGCCGTTCTCGGCGATTTCCGGGGCGCTCAGGTCGATGTCGTCGGACTGCTGCATGTCGGTGGTGCCGGCGACGGCGTTCATCGCCTCGGACATGCCCTCCGTCTCGAACATGTCGGCGGACCAGGCGGCGAGCAGCTTGCTCGGGGCCAGCAGACCGGCGCCCACGGCGGCGCCCACGGTACCGGCGGCGAGAGTGCCTTTCAGGAAGACACGACGCTTGGTGCTAATCATGGAGATCTCCTCTCATCTTTTTGGATCAAATCCGGACATTCCCGGGGCGCGAGCGATCCATCTGGATGCAGGCGCCTGTGCGTTGTGACGGGGTACCGTTCGGTTCTATTCCCCGTCCCCGGATCAGCCCCCTTTGGTGTCGGGCCCTTTGCTGATCCTGCAACTCCAGAGTCCCAGAATGTGGCTGAACGCTTCATGAACGGATCCGTTATCGAGCGGCTCCGGGCCGCATCGCCCCTGATCCGAGTGAAGCCAGCCCCGTATCAATGGCACACTATGCCCTCCCGATGCAATCATTTCCGGATACCGCACCCATGCCCTTCTGCAAGGCCCACCTGTTGCTGCTGATCGTGGTTGTCGTCCTCGGAGGCGCGCAGATGCTGGCCAGCTGCGGGCAGAAGGGCGATCTCTACCTCCCCGAGGACGAGCAGGAGGAATCCCGCTAGATGGACTATTTCGATTACCGCGGGGGCACGCTGCATTGCGAGAGCGTGGACCTCGACGCCCTGGCCCGCCGGGTGGGGACCCCGGCCTACGTCTACTCCCGCGCCACCCTGGAGCGCCATTACCGCGCGTTCGCCGAGGCCCTGATCGGGATGCCGCATCAGGTCTGCTTCGCGGTCAAGGCCAACTCCAGCCTGGCGGTGCTGAACGTGCTGGCCCGCATGGGCTCGGGGTTCGACATCGTCTCCGGCGGCGAACTGGAGCGGGTGCTGCGTGCCGGCGGCGACCCCGCGCGGGTGGTGTTCTCCGGGGTCGGCAAGACCGCGGCGGAGATGCAGCGCGCGCTGGACGTGGGCATCCACTGCTTCAACCTCGAATCGGAGGGCGAGCTGGAACGCCTGGAAGCGGTCGCCGCCGAGCGCGGGGAGACCGCCCCGGTGTCGTTGCGGGTGAACCCGGACGTCGACGCCGAGACCCATCCCTACATTGCCACCGGCCTGCGCGACAACAAGTTCGGCGTGGCGATCGAGGACGCGCCGGCGCTGTATCGCCGCATCCATGAGTCCGGGCACCTGGACGCGATCGGCGTGGATTTCCACATCGGCTCCCAGCTGACCAGCACCGAGCCGTTCGTCGACGCGCTGGAACGGGTGCTGGCGCTGGTGGACCGGCTGGCGGAAGACGGCATTGAGCTGTCGCACATCGATGTCGGCGGCGGGCTGGGCGTGCGCTATCGCGACGAGACCCCGCCGGAGCCCGACGTCTGGGCCGCGGCCCTGCGCGAGACTCTGGGCGAGCGGCCGCTGAAGGTGCTGCTGGAGCCGGGCCGGGCGATCGCCGCCAACGCCGGGGTGTTCCTGACCCGGGTGGAATACCTCAAGCACTCGGAACACCGCGATTTCGCGATCGTTGACGGCGCGATGAACGACCTGTTGCGCCCGGCGCTGTACGGCGCGTGGCAGGCGATCGACCCGGTGGTCCCGCGCGACGATACCGAAACGCGCAGCTACGACGTGGTCGGGCCGGTGTGCGAGACCGGGGATTTCCTCGGGCGCGAACGCGATCTCGCGCTGGCCCCCGACGACGTGCTGGCGGTCCGCTCCGCCGGTGCCTACGGTTACGTGATGGCGGGCAACTACAACAGCCGCCCGCGCCCGCCCGAAGTCATGGTGGACGGTGACCACTATCAGATCGTCAACCGCCGCGAGCAGGTCGATCATCTGATGATGCGCGAGAGCATGCTGCCGCGCGATCCCGACGAGGAAGATCCGCCCGGGAGGGTCGATCCGTGATCCCGCGGCGGCCCGAGCCCGAGCTGATGCTGGAGCCCGGCCAGGCCCGGGCCTATGCCGAGGCGGATTTCGCGCAGCCCCACGAGGGCTTTGTCGATGCCTTCGCCGAGGTGTTCCCGGAGCCGGTGCGCGGCCCGGTGCTGGATCCGGGCTGTGGCCCGGGGGATGTCAGCCTGCGCTTCGCTGCGCGCCATCCCGCGTGCGAGGTCGACGGGCTGGACGGGGCTCCCGCGATGCTGGCGGCCGGGGATGCGCTGCGGGTCGGCCATCCGGCCGCCGCGCGTGTCCATCTGGCCGAGGGTTGCCTGCCCCATGCGCGGGGCCCGCGCGCGCCCTACGCCACCATCATCTGCAACTCGCTGCTGCATCACCTGCATGATCCGGGAGTGCTGTGGCAGGTGATCCGTCGTGACGGCGCTCCCGGGGCGCGGGTGTTCGTGATGGATCTGCGCCGTCCCGATTCGGAGGCCGAAGTGCAACGCCTGGTGGCGGAGCACGCGGCCGACGCCCCGGAAGTCCTGCGGCGCGACTTCGAACACTCGTTGCATGCGGCGTTTACCCCCGAGGAGGTCCAGGACCAGCTGGCCGCGGCCGGCCTCGACGGCTTCCGCGTGCGGGTCACCAGCGACCGCCACATGGTCATCCACGGGCGGTTGCCGGAGCGCGCGGAATGAGCGAGCTGACTTTCACCAAGATGCATGGCCTGGGCAACGACTTCGTGGTGTTCGACGGCGTGCGCCAGCCGGTCGCGCTGAGCACCGAGCAGCTGCGCCTGCTGGCGGATCGCCATTTCGGCGTGGGCTGCGACCAGATCCTGCTGGTGGAGCCGCCCGCCGATCCCGCGAGCGCGCTGTTTCGCTACCGCATCTTCAACGCCGACGGCGGCGAGGTGGAGCAGTGCGGCAATGGCGCGCGCTGCTTCGCCCGCTTCGTACGCGAACAGGGCCTGACCGACGCCCGCGAGATCCCTGTGGAGACCCTGGGCGGTCCGCTGGTGCTGCGGGTGGAGGCGGACGAACAGGTGACCGTCGACATGGGCTGCCCGGTGCTGGAACCGGCTCGCATCCCGTTCGAGGCCGACTTTGAGGCACCGGAGTACCGCCTCGAGGTCGGCGACACGGCCCTGAAGATCGGTGCGGTGTCCATGGGCAACCCGCATGCCGTGACCTTCGTCGACGACGTCGGGCAGGCACCGGTGGCGACCCTGGGTCCGGCGATCGAGGCGCATCCCCGCTTCCCGCGCCGCGTAAACGCCGGTTTTGCCACGGTACGCGATCGCGGGCATCTGGACCTGCGGGTGTACGAACGCGGCGCCGGCGAGACCCTGGCCTGCGGCTCCGGCGCCGCCGCGGCGATGGTGGTGGCCCGCCTGCAGGGCCGGGTTGACGACCGGGTGCGGGTCTCGCTGCCGGGCGGGGCCCTTGTGCTAAGCTGGGAGGGCAGCCCGGAGTCGCCGGTGCGGCTGACCGGCCCCGCAACCACGGTATTCAACGGCAGGATCGATCTATGAGTACAGACCCCTCCAGTGCCTCCCCGGCGGGGGATGGCGCCGAACTCTCGGCGGCCGAGGTCGAGGCCTGGCTGCGCGAGCACCCGGATTTCTTCCTCGACCACCAGGCCCTGCTGGACGTGCTGCGCATCCCGCATCCGGCCGGTGGAGCCGAGTCTCTGGTCGAACGCCAGCTCAAGCGCCTGCGCGAGCAGAACCGCCAGCTGGAGCAGCGTATGCACGAGCTGGTGGAGCGTGCCCGCGACAACGAACGGGTCGGCCGCCAGCTGCACGATCTGGCCCGAACCCTGATGCGTGCGGAGAACCTGGATGCGGTGCTGGCGCTGACGCAGGACGCCCTGCGCGATGAACTGGGCGCCGAGCGGGTGAGCATCCGTCTGGCGGAGCGCGAGGTGCAGGACCTGCACGCCCTGGATACCGCCCAGCTGGCCGTGCTGGAACCACTGTTCGCCCGCGGCCGGGCACAGTGCGGCCGCGTGCCCCCGGACATGCTGAAGGTGCTGTTCGACGATGCGGACGACACGGTGGGTTCGGCGATCCTGATGCCGCTGCTGGCGGACGACGAACGTGTGGGCGTGCTGGGTCTGGCCAGCGCCTCGCCGGATCGTTTCCAGCCGGACATGGGGACCTACTTCGTCACCCATATCGGCGAGCTGCTGGCCGAGTCCATCCGCTGTCATGCCGACCGCAAACAGGCCGCCTGAGTCCGAGCCGCAACCCGACCCCGCCATCGAGGCCTATCTCGCGCATCTGCGTGATGTGCGCGGGCTTTCGTCGCACACCGTAGCTGCGTACCGTCGCGACCTGCGCGAACTGCGCCGGGCCTGGGACGCGCCCTGGACGGAGCTGGATGCCGCCGCGCTGCGCCGCATCGTGGCCGGGCTGGCCCGGGGCGGGCGCCATCCGCGCTCGGTCCGCCGGTTCCTCGCCGCAGTGCGCGGTTTCCTCGATTTTCAGGTGGAGCGTGGCGAGCGCGCCGCCAACCCCGCCGCCGGGCTGCGCGGTCCGAAGACCGACCGTCCGCTGCCCCGCGGGCTGGACGTCGATCAGGCGCAGCAGGCGCTGGATGCCCCGCGCGCCGCCTCCGCTCTGGACGCGGACGATCCCGATTCGCCCCTGGCGCGCCGCGACCGCGCGATGCTGGAGCTGCTGTACGGCTCCGGACTGCGGCTGGCGGAACTGACCGGGCTGGATCTGCCGGACGTGGACCGGGATGCCGGCATGGTACGGGTTCTCGGCAAGGGCCGCCGCGAGCGGCGGGTGCCCGCCGGGCGCATGGCGCTGGCTGCCCTGCGCGACTGGCTGGCGGTGCGAGGCCAGTGGGCCAACGACGACGAACCCGCGCTGTTCGTGACCCGCCGGGGGCGGCGCATCAGCAACCGCTCGGTGCAGCGCCGGGTCGAGGAGGCCGGGCGCCGGGGCGGGCTCGACGTGCATCTGCACCCGCATCGCCTGCGCCACGCCTTCGCCAGCCACCTGCTGGAATCCAGCGGCGACCTGCGTGCGGTGCAGGAACTGCTGGGGCATGCCGATCTGTCCACTACCCAGATCTACACCCATCTGGACTATCAGCACCTGGCCGAGGTCTACGATGCCGCCCATCCCCGCGCGCGGCGTCACGATCCGGCCGACGAGACGGGTTCGTAGGCGGGCGCAACCGCGTACAATCCCGGTCCGGATCCGACCACCGATTGCAGGAGACCACCGTGGAGCAGTTTCGTGGCACCACCATCGTCTGCGTGCGCCGCAACGGCGCCGTGACCCTGGGCGGCGACGGCCAGGTATCGCTGGGCAACACCGTGATGAAGGGCAACGCGCGCAAGGTGCGCCGCGTCTACCATGACCGCATCCTCGCCGGTTTCGCCGGCGGCACGGCCGACGCCTTTACCCTGTTCGAGCGCTTCGAGGGCATGCTGGAGAAGCACTCCGGCAACATCACCCGGGCCGCGGTCGAGCTGGCCAAGGACTGGCGCACCGACCGTGCGCTGCGCAAGCTGGAGGCGCTGCTGGCGGTGTCCGATCGCGAGAACTCGTTCGTGATCTCGGGCAATGGCGACGTGATCGAGCCCGAGAACGCGCTGATCGCGATCGGCTCCGGTGGCCCCTACGCCCAGGCCTCGGCCCAGGCCCTGCTGCAGAACACCGACCTGCCGGCGCGCGACGTGGTGGAGAAGAGCCTCCATACCGCCGCCGACATCTGCGTCTACACCAATCACAACATCACGCTGGAGAGCCTCGACGCCGAGTGACGCCCCGGCGTCGCCCGCAAGGCTCCCCGGCCGCGACCCTTCAGGACCGCAAGCCATGAGCGACATGACCCCCCGCGAAATCGTCCAGGAACTGGATCGCTACATCATTGGCCAGGACGGGGCCAAGCGTTCCGTGGCCGTCGCCCTGCGCAACCGCTGGCGCCGGCGACAGCTGCCCGAGGCCCTGCAGCCCGAGGTCACGCCCAAGAACATCCTGATGATCGGCCCCACCGGCGTCGGCAAGACCGAGATCGCCCGCCGCCTGGCGAAGCTGGCCAAGGCCCCGTTCATCAAGGTCGAGGCGACCAAGTTCACCGAAGTCGGCTATGTCGGGCGCGATGTGGAGTCGATCATCCGGGACCTGGCCGAAAACGCGATCAAGCAGCTGCGCGAGGAAGAGATGCAGCAGCACCGCGGCCAGGCCGAGGACGCCGCCGAGGAGCGCATCCTCGATGCCCTGCTGCCGCGGCCGCGCAACGCCGGTTTCACCGAGTCCGGCGACGACGCAGCCAACAACGAGACCCGGCAGAAGCTGCGCAAGCGCCTGCGCGAGGGCAGCCTGGACGAGCGCGAGATCGACATCGAGCTCCAGCAGCAGGGGCAGAACGTCGAACTGATGACACCGCCCGGCATGGAAGAGATGGCCAGCCAGCTGCAGTCGATGTTCCAGAACATGGGTGGCCAGAAGAGCCAGCAGCGGCGCCTGAAGATCGCCGATGCCCGGCGTCTGCTGGTGGACGAGGAGGCCGCGCGCCTGGTCAACGAGGAGGAACTCAAGGTCAAGGCGATCGAGCGGGTCGAGCAGAGCGGCATCGTGTTCCTCGACGAGATCGACAAGGTCGCCAAGGGCAGCGAGAAGAGCGGCTCGGATGTCTCCCGCGAGGGCGTGCAGCGCGACCTGCTGCCGCTGATCGAGGGCACCACCGTGTCCACCAAGCTGGGCATGGTGCGCACCGACCACATCCTGTTCATCGCCTCCGGCGCGTTCCACCTGAGCAAGCCGTCGGACATGGTCCCCGAGCTCCAGGGCCGGCTGCCGATCCGGGTGGAACTGGAACCGCTGTCGGTGGAGGCCTTCGTGCGCATCCTGACCGAGCCCACCGCGTCGCTGACCGAGCAGTACGTCGAGCTGATGAAGACCGAAGGCGTCAGCGTGGAATTCCGCGACGAGGGCGTGCAGCGCCTCGCCGAGATCGCCCACGACGTCAATGCGCGCACCGAGAACATCGGCGCGCGGCGGCTGCACACCGTGCTCGAACGCCTGCTGCAGGACGTCGCCTTCCGCGCCCCCGATATCCCGGAACCGGTCGTGATCGACCGCGCGTTCGTCGACGAACGCCTGAGCGACCTGGCCGAGGACGAGGACCTGTCGCGCTACATCCTGTAGCGCGCCAACCCCGGAGCCCGTGCCGGGGTATGCCCGCCGGGGCGCGCGGGCTGGTATCCTCGACGGCGGCAGTGATTCCGGAACCGCCCTGGCGGTTCCGGGCGTTCCCATCGTCCCGGGCAATCCGGGCGCCGCACGTCGGAGGCCGCATGAGCAGTACGCAACGACCCACGGACATCCAGCTGCACCAGAAGTCGCGCATCCTCGAACTGCGCTACGCCGATGGCTCGCATTTCGAGCTGCCCTGCGAGTTCCTGCGGGTGTATTCGCCGTCGGCTGAGGTGCGCGGGCACGGCCCCGGACAGGAGGTGCTGCAGGTCGGCAAGGAGGATGTGAACATCACCGCGATCGAGCCGGTCGGCAATTACGCAGTCAAGCTGGTGTTCTCCGACGGCCACGATACGGGCATCTACGACTGGGATTACCTCTACAAGCTGGGTACGGAACAGGAGCGTCTGTGGCAGGATTACCTGGAACGGCTGCATCAGGCCGGTCACGAACGCCGCACCCACTGACGCAAGAAGACTCATGAACGACGACGACCCCGGCAAGACCCACTTCGGCTACCAGACCGTTTCCGAATCCGAGAAGACCGAGCGGGTCGGACAGGTGTTCCACTCCGTGGCTTCCCGCTACGACGTGATGAACGACCTGATGTCCATGGGCATCCACCGCGTGTGGAAGCGCTACACCGTGGAACGCGCCGGGGTGCGGCCCGGCATGCGCATCCTCGACCTGGCCGGCGGGACCGGCGATCTCGCCAGTGCGTTCGCGCCGCGGGTCGGACCGAAGGGCCAGGTCGTGGTCTGCGACATCAACGCCTCCATGCTGGAGGCCGGGCGCGACCGGCTGATCGACGAGGGCCGGGTCGGCAACATCGACTACGTGCAGGCGGATGCCGAAGTCCTGCCGTATCCCGACGAGTCCTTCGACCGCATCACCATGGCCTTCGGCCTGCGCAACGTGACCCGCAAGGAAAACGCGCTGGCGGAGATGCGCCGGGTGCTCAAGCCCGGCGGTCGGGTGCTGATCCTGGAGTTTTCGCAGCCGGTGGCGCCATTGCGGCCGGCCTACGATGTCTATTCCTTCAAACTCCTGCCGCTGATGGGCCGTCTGGTGGCCAACGATGCGGATTCCTATCGCTATCTGGCCGAATCCATCCGCATGCATCCGGATCAGGAGACCCTGGCCGGGCTGATGCGCGATGCCGGCCTGGAACGCGTCGAATACGACAACCTGACGGGCGGCATCGTCGCCCTGCACCGCGCTACCCGCCTGTAACAGCCGGAGAAGAATCGCGATGGCCGAGCCCGCCGCCCTGCCGAGCCCCGTCACCGCTCTGGTCGAGACCCTGCTGAACGAGCTCCTGGAGGCCGCCCCGCCCCACGCGCGCGAACGCCTGGCCGGACGCGCGGTGGCCATCGTGGTCGAGCCGCCCGGGGTCGCGTTCAGTCTGGTGGGTGCCGCTGACCGCCTGCAGGTGATCGGGGGCGTGGAAGAACCCGTGGATGCCCGCGTGGCCGGCTCGCCATTGTCGCTGGGGGCGGCCATGGCCCGCGACGACCGCAGCGGCCTGCAGATCGAGGGGGATGCCACCGCGCTGTCCGATCTTCAGCGCGCGCTGGGCGAGGCCGAGCATGACTGGGCGGCCCTGTTCGAACGGGTCGCCGGCGCCGGGTCCGCGGGTCCGCTGCAGGACCTGTTCCGGCGTGCGACCGGCGGCCTGCGTCATGCGGCCACCCGCTCCGCCGAGGATCTGGCCGATTATGCCCGCGACGAGGCGGGCTGGCTGCCGCCGTCCGGGGCCTTCGAGGCCTTCAGCGAGGACGTGGCCCGCCTGCGTGACGATACCGCCCGGCTGGAGGCGCGCCTGCGCCGTCTCGAATCCGGAGATGCCTGACCCCCATGCGACGCAGCTTCTACCAGGGTCTGCGGCTGTGGACCATCGCCCGGGTCCTGGTGCGCTACCGCCTGGACGTCATCCTGTTCACCCTCAAGCCGCTGCGTCCGCTGAGCTTCCTGCTCTATCTCGCGCCGTGGAACTGGTTCCGCCGCACCCGGGGCACGCGGGGCGAACGCATCCGCCGCGCGCTGGAGGACCTCGGGCCGATCTTCATCAAGTTCGGGCAGATGCTGTCGACCCGCCGCGACCTCCTCCCGGACGACATCGCGGTGGAGCTGGCGCGCCTGCAGGATCGCGTCCCGCCGTTCCCCGCCGACCGAGCACGCGCGGTGATCGAGGCCGAGCTGGAACGCCCGGTGGACATCGCCTTTGCCGAGTTTTCCGATACCCCGCTGGCCTCGGCCTCCATCGCCCAGGTGCACGAGGCGCGGCTGCAGGACGGCCGCGAGGTGGTGGTGAAGGTCGTGCGGCCCGGCATCCTGAAGACCATCCGCGCGGACCTCGAGGTGATGCATACCATCGCCGCGCTGGCGGATCGCTACTGGAGCGAGGCTCGGCGGCTGCGCCCGCGCGAGGTGGTGGACGAGTACGAGAAGACCGTCACCGACGAGCTGGACTTGATCCGCGAGGGCGCCAACGCGGCGGCCATCCATCGCAATTTCGCGGACAGCCACCTGCTCTACATCCCGGAGATCATCTGGGACTACACGCGCCAGAGCGTGCTGGTGATGGAACGCATCGAGGGCATTCCGGTGGCCGACGTGGCCGCCCTGCGTGAACGCGGGGTGGATCTGCGGCTGCTGGCGGAGCGCGGCGTGGAGATCTTCTTCACCCAGGTGTTCAAGCACAACTTCTTCCACGCCGACATGCACCCGGGCAATATCTTCGTCGATGCCACCCATCCCGACGACCCGACGTACCGCGCGGTCGATTTCGGCATCGTCGGCTCGCTGCTGGACTCCGACCAGCGTTACCTCGCGGAGAACTTCTACGCCTTCTTCAACCGTGACTACCGGCGCGTGGCCGAGCTGCACGTGGAATCCGGCTGGGTCCCGAAGGACACCCGGGTCGACGAGTTCGAGGCGGCGATCCGGTCGGTGTGCGAGCCGATCTTCCAGAAGCCGCTGGACGAGATCTCCTTTGGCCAGGTGCTGATGCGGCTGTTCCAGACCGCGCGGCGCTTCGACATGGAGGTCCAGCCGCAGCTGGTGCTGCTGCAGAAGACCCTGCTGAACATCGAGGGCCTGGGGCGCCAGCTGTACCCGCAGCTGGACCTGTGGACCACCGCCAAGCCGTTCATCGAGCAGTGGATGCACGAGCGCATGGGGACGCGAGCCTTCTTCCGCAGCGCGCGCGAACACCTGCCGCGGCTGCTGGCCCATCTGCCGGAGCTGCCGCTGCATGTGGAGAAGGCGCTGACGGTGGAGGAGCAGCGGGCCGAACGCGATGCCGCGCTGCGCCAGCAGATCCGCGAGCTGGAGGACGGTCTCGGCCGGCAGGACCGGCGCCGGCGCGAGGGCCTGGCCGCGCTGGGGCTGCTGGTGGTGGCGGGCCTGACTTTCCAGCTCGACGTGCCGCAATGGCTGGGGATCGCCTGGCCGGCGTGGCCCGCCGGGGTCCTGGGCCTGGGTCTGCTGTTGTTCAGCCTGCGGCCGCTGCCGCCGCGGCCGCAGAACTGACCCGGCCGGCTCCGTTCCTGGCCCGGCCCGGGCCTCAGCCGAGCAGGCCGCGCAGCACGTAGAAGAACAGGATCGCCAGGATCGCCCCGGCCGGCAGGGTCACGATCCACGACATGAAGATCATGCGTACCAGGCGCAGGTCGATCGCCGCGATCCCGCGGGCCAGGCCCACGCCGAGGATCGCGCCCACCAGGGTGTGGGTGGTGGAGATCGGCAGGCCGGTGCCCGAGGCCAGCACCACGGTGGCGGCCGCAGCCGCCGTCGCGGCATAGCCGCGGCTGGGGGTCAGCTGGGTGATGCCGGTGCCCACCGTGGCGATCACCTTGTGGCCGTAGGTGAACAGGCCGAACACGATCCCGAAGCCGCCCAGCAGCAGCACCCACATCGGCACCAGCGTCTCCGGGTCCACCTCGCCGGTCTGGATCACGTCCACCACCGCGGCCAGCGGGCCTACCGCATTGGCCACGTCGTTGGAGCCCAGGGCAAAGGCCATGGCGCAGCCCGTGACCACCATCAGCACGCCGAAGACCTTCTCGACGTCACTGAAGTGCGAGCCGTTTTCGTCCGCCGGGATCTCCTCGAACCGCAGCCGGCGGATGGCCAGCATGCCGAACGCCACCACGATCAGGCTGATCAGGATCGCCAGGCCGTAACTCTGTACGGTGGTCAGATTCAGGCCGACATGGGTCAGCCCCTTGAACATGGTGACCAGCGCGGTCACGAAGGCGGTGAGAAAGATGTACAGCGGGGCCCAGCGCTTTGCGTTTTTCAGCGGGTCCACCGTGTCCAGGATCAGGAGCTGCACGCTGCGGAACAGGGCGAACGCGATCGCGCCGCCGATCATCGGCGAAAGAACCCAGGACGCCGCGATGGTGCCGACCCGTTCCCAGCGCACCACCTCGAACCCGAGCCCGACCACCGCGAAGCCGATGATGGCGCCGATGATGGAATGCGTGGTGGAGACCGGCCAGCCGAAATAGGACGCGACCATCAGCCAGGTCCCGGCCGCCGCCAGGGCCGCCAGCATCCCGAACACCAGCAGGTCCGGGCTGTCCGCCAGCAGATCGGAATCGACCATCCCGCTGCGGATGGTCTGGGTTACCTCGCCCCCGGCCAGCCATGCACCGGCGAACACGAAGACCCCGGCCACCACCACCGCCTGGCGGATGGTCAGGGCACGTGATCCCACCGAGGTGCCCATGGCATTGGCCACGTCGTTGGCGCCGATGCCCCAGGCCATGAACAGACCGAAGATGACCGCGAGGGCGAGCAGCACAATGCCGTATTCCATGCCGTCTCCCGAGCCTCGTCTTGTGTCGGGTGGTTACTTGGCCAGCATCAGCTGCAGGCGGCTGCCCACGCGCTGTGCCAGGTCGGCGAGATCGCCAATGGAGTCGATCACGCGATACATGAACATCACGTTCACCGGCGGCAGCTCCGTCTCCCGGGCAAACAGCATTTCGCGGACCTCGCGCTGGGCGTCATCGGCCTCGTGCTCGAGGCTGTCGAGCTTCTGCAGGATGCGGTTGACGACCTCGACCTCGTGGCCGCGGAAACCCGCTTCCACCAGTTCGTCCAGCTCGTTGACCGCACGCCCCGCCTGGTCGACGGTGTCCACGCTGCGCTGCAGGAAACGCTGTACCGGTTCCTGCATGTCGTCGGGGAAACGCATCTGCCGGCCCAGCATCAGCCCGGCGATGTCCTTGGCCTTGTTGGCGATCTGGTCCTGGATGAGGAGGGTGTCGAGGACGTCGCGGCGCGACATGGCGAGCATCAGCCCCTTGGGAAGGTGCAGACGCAGATCCTTCTTCAGGCGGTCGGCATCGTGTTCGAGCTCGACGATGCGCTCCTGATGGGTGCGGGCCGCATCCCAGTCTTCGCGATCCACCGCCTGAATGAACAGCGGCAGTTCCGCGATACAGGAACGGACCTTGTCCATGTGCGCCTGCAGCGGGCGCACCGGGGACCGGCCGAACAGCTCGAAGACAAAGTTCTTGGGGCTCATGGCGGCGCGAAGAGTGTCACAGACCTTTAATCTAGCGCAAACGACCCCGCCGTGCTTACCGGGCGGCTCTGCGTTACACTCGGCTATGAGCTGGGGGTGCCCCGTTGTCGCGAGCGACGAGGGGGCTGAGAGAGTCCCCT
Source organism: Thioalkalivibrio sp. ALE23 (assembly GCF_000378545.1). NCBI lineage: Bacteria > Pseudomonadati > Pseudomonadota > Gammaproteobacteria > Chromatiales > Ectothiorhodospiraceae > Thioalkalivibrio > Thioalkalivibrio sp. ALE23. Next base: position 89,339 of record NZ_KB900035.1, read on the forward strand.
TGAACCTGAACCGGTTAACACCGGCGGAGGGAAGCTCGGTCAACGGTCCGCTGCACCCGGGGTTCCTGCCCCCGCGATCGCCCTGCCCGCGCTCCCTTCGCCCCGTGCGACAGCAGCAGAGGTCCGATCATGAGCGCCATCCCCGAGTCGTTTGCCCGCAAGACCGCCGAGGTCTCCGCCGAAGTCACCCGCCCGTTCCCGAACTCCGGGAAGCGTTACGTCCAGGGTTCGCGTGTGGACATCCGCGTGCCGTATCGCGAGGTCGCGCAGACGCCGACGATGACCTCCGGCACCCCCGAGGAGAACCCGCCGATCCCGGTCTACGACACCTCCGGCCCCTACACCGATCCGGAGGCGAGCATCGACCTGCACCGGGGCCTGGCGGATCTGCGTGGTGGCTGGATCGACGAACGCGCGGACACCGAGTGGCTGGACGGCCCGAGCTCGGAGTACGGCCGCGCCCGCGCCGCCGATCCGGAACTGGCCAGCCTGCGCTTCGAGCACATCCGCCCGCCGCGCCGCGCAAAGTCCGGCGCGAACGTCTCGCAGATGCACTACGCCCGCCAGGGCCTCATCACCCCGGAGATGGAGTACGTCGCGATCCGCGAGAACAACCGCCTGCAGGAACTGCGCGCCGACCCGCGCTACCAGAAGTTGCTGCGGCAGCACGCCGGCGAGTCGTTCGGTGCCTCCATCCCCGAGGAGATCACCCCCGAGTTCGTGCGCGACGAGATCGCCCGCGGCCGCGCGATCATCCCGGCGAACATCAATCACCCCGAGCTCGAGCCGATGATCATCGGCCGCAACTTCCGTGTGAAGGTGAACACCAACATCGGCAACTCCGCGGTCACCTCCTCGATCGAGGAGGAGGTGGAGAAGCTGGTGTGGTCCGCGCGCTGGGGCGGCGACACCCTGATGGACCTGTCCACCGGCAAGAACATCCACGAGACCCGCGAGTGGATCCTGCGCAACTCGCCGGTCCCGATCGGCACCGTGCCGATCTACCAGGCGCTGGAGAAGGTCGACGGCAAGCCCGAGGACCTGACCTGGGAGCTGTTCCGCGACACCCTGATCGAGCAGGCCGAACAGGGCGTGGACTACTTCACCATCCACGCCGGCGTGCGCCTGCAGTACGTGCCGCTGACCGCCGACCGGGTGACCGGCATCGTTTCCCGCGGCGGCTCGATCATGGCCAAGTGGTGCCTGGCGCATCACCAGGAGAACTTCCTCTACACCCACTTCGACGAGATCTGCGAGATCATGAAGGCGTTCGACGTCTCCTTCTCGCTGGGCGACGGCCTGCGCCCCGGCTGCCTGGCCGACGCCAACGACGCCGCTCAGTTCGGCGAGCTGGAGACCCTGGGCGAGCTGACCCGGAAGGCCTGGGAACACGACGTGCAGGTGATGATCGAGGGCCCCGGCCACGTCCCGCTGCAGAAGGTGAAGGAGAACGTCGACAAGGAGCTGGAGGACTGCTTCGAGGCGCCCTTCTACACCCTCGGCCCGCTGGTGACCGACATCGCCCCGGCCTACGACCACATCACCTCCGGCATCGGCGCGGCCAACATCGGCTGGTACGGCACCGCGATGCTCTGCTACGTGACACCGAAGGAACATCTGGGCCTGCCGAACAAGCAGGACGTGCGCGACGGCATCATCACCTACAAGATCGCCGCCCACGCCGCCGATCTGGCCAAGGGCTTCCCCGGCGCGCAGCTGCAGGACAACGCACTCAGCAAGGCGCGCTTCGAATTCCGCTGGGAGGACCAGTTCAACCTGGCGCTGGACCCGGAGCGCGCACGCGAATTCCACGACGAGACCCTGCCGAAGGAAGCGCACAAGGTCGCCCACTTCTGTTCCATGTGCGGCCCGAACTTCTGCTCGATGAAGATCACCCAGGACGTGCGCGACTACGCCGCGGCCCAGGGGCTTTCGGAACAGGAGGCGCTGGAAAAGGGCATGCAGGAGAAGGCGGTGGAGTTCGTCGAGAAGGGCGCGCAGATCTACCGCGAGGTGTGAGCCGCCGCGTTAGCGTACTTCGATGCGGTCGCGGCCATTCTTCTTGGCCGCGTACAGGGCCCGGTCGGCGCGGTCGAAGGTGTCGACCCGGTCCTCGCCGGGTCGGTATTCGGTCACCCCGAAGCTCGCGGTGAGCGGCCCGACCGTCTCGAAGTCGAAGGCATTGATGCGGGCCTGCAGGTCGCGGGCGGCGGCCACGGCCTGGTCGGCCCGGGTCTGCGGCAGCAGCACGAAGAATTCCTCCCCGCCGATCCGCCCCGCGGCGTCCGCCTTGCGCAGGTGGTGGCGCAGCAGCTCGGCGAACTGCTGCAGCACCGCGTCGCCGACGCTGTGGCCCCAGGTGTCGTTCACCGCCTTGAAGTGGTCGATGTCCATCAGGATCACCGAGAACGGGTGGCCGTAGCGCTCGGCGCGGGCGCGCTCCTCCTCGAACCGCTGTTCGATGTGCGCGCGGTTCCACAGCGAGGTCAGCGAATCGATCTGCGCGGAATGAGTCAGCTCGCACTGCTGCAGGAATGTGGCCTTGAGCGCGCGTTCGAGGATGAAGGCGGCCAGCACCCCGAACGAGAAGGCCGCCAGTACCCAGAACAGATGCAGCTGCACCAGCCCGGTTGGCATCGGCAGCTGAACCGTGGCGGCAATCACCAGGGCGACGATCGCTCCGGCCGAAATCGAGGCCTGACGCAGCGTCAGTCCCGATACCGTGAAGGTCCAGATGATGCTCAGGTAGATCTCGGGGGCGAACACCAGGAACTGCGGCGAGCCCGCGTTCAGGTGCAGATTGGCGGCGTTCGCGACCACCGGCGCGATCATCAGCAATGCCCACATCCAGCGCTGCAGGGAGGCCCGCAGGCTCATCGCCGCCACCGCCAGCAGCATCCCCGGGACCAGCAGGGCATGGGCGAAGACGCGCAGGCCGGCCGCATCGGCGTCCACCGTCTGTTCGATGCCGGCGTACAGCAGATACATCGCGGCGGTCAGAAGCGCGATGTAGCGAACCTGCGGGATGCGCGTGGCCCGCAGCCAGGCCGAGAACGCGTGGCGGGTCGCCTCGTCTTCGCCGTGCAGCGGATCCAGTCGGGCCCGCAGTGGTCGTTCCGTCTCCAAATTGACCCCCCGTTGCGAGACCGGCCTCCGCCGCCGGTGTGCCACCGGGGCACCATGGGCCCGCCACCATCATGATGCGGGTATTCACCGGAAAATGTCAGCCCGGCAGGAGCGATGGCCTCGCCTGGCGGGTTGACGCTGTGGGCCCGCTTCGGTAGGAAGAATGTCCATTGTCCGTCGGGTTTTCCGTCGCGGGCAATCACTCACGGTCGAGGTCCTTCCATGTTGCGAATCCGAACCCTCCCGGTGCTGTTTCTCGTGCTGGCCGTCGCCGGTCCCGGCTCCGTGGCGCTGGCCTTCGAGCGCGGCGATCCCGGGGACGTGGCCGTGCGTTCGGCCGAGCTGCGCGAGGCGCCCGGTCATCTGAGCGCGATCCGTGGTCATCTCGATTACGGCACCCGAGTCGAGGTCAGGGACCATAGCCAGGGATTTCTGCGGGTGCGCAGCGAGGCCGGCGAGGAGGGCTGGCTGCACCCGTCCGCGCTGAGCCGGGATCCGGTGATCCTGACGGAGGACGGAGACGACGTTGAACGGGACGCGGACCGCGACGAGATCGCGCTGGCCGGGCGCGGCTTCAACGAGGAGGTGGAAGAGCGCTATCGCCGTGAGCGCGGCCTGTCCTTTGCCCCGGTCGACCGGATGGAAGCCGGGGGAGCGGATCCCGAGGATCTGAGGGCATTCATCGAGCAGGGCGAGCTGCATCTGCCGGGGGGTGAGTGATGCGGGTCTGCAACGGATCATCCCTGCTGCCGTTGGTGTTCCTGGTACTGTCGCTGGCGCTGCTGGCGGGTTGCCGCACGGTCGCTTCGGTGGGTGCCGAGCTGGGGACCCGGACCGGCGTGCTGGATGCGCGGCAGGCCGAAAGCCTGCGCCAGACCGGTGAGCTGGCGGAGCGCAGCATGGAGGACTTCACCCCGGAGCAGGAATATTTCATCGGCCGCGCCGTGGCGGCCCGGGTGCTGGAGGACTACGCGGTCCTCGATGATCCGGCCGCACAGGCGTACCTCAACAACCTGGGCGGGGTCCTGGCCCTGCACTCGGAGCGCCCGAGCCTCTATCAGGGGTATTCCTTCCGCCTGCTGGATTCCGACGAGCTCAATGCCTTTGCCACCCCGGGCGGGCATATCTTCATCACCCGCGGCATGGCCCGGCTGGCGGAAACCGAGGACGAACTGGCGGCCATCCTCGCGCACGAGATCGCGCACGTGCAGGAGCGTCATGGCCTGCAGGCGATCCGCAGCTCGCGCGTGACCGCGGCGCTTACCAGTGCGGCGCTGACCGGGGCGCAGCTGGCGGGGGACGATGATCTGCGCGAGCTGACGGACATCTTCGAGGACTCCATCGACGACATCACCCGGACCCTGTTCGTGAATGGCTATTCGCGCGAGTTCGAGCGCGAGGCCGATGCCGGCGCGGTGGCCATCCTCGAGCGCGCGGGCTATCGCCCCGAGGCGCTGACTCGCGTGCTGGAGCGCATGGATGACGAATGGGACCCGCAGGGCCCGGGATTCGCCCGCACCCATCCATCGCCCTCCAGGCGCATCGCGGAGCTGGGGCTGGAGCCGGCGGACTCGCGCAGCGAGGCCCGGGCCGAGCGTTTCTCGCGGTTCCGCGCGGCCCTCTGACGGCGACTCCGGATGTCCGCCAGCTCCCGCTCCGGAGGCCGTTTCCGGCGGGCCCTGATGACCGGGCTGCTGGCGGTCCTGCTGGCCCTGGTGGCGGAGCAGTCGGGCTGGGTCGACGGTCCGGAGCGGGCGGCCTACGACCTGCAGGCGCGCCTGCTGGCCGGGCTGATGCCTCCGGACCAGGACGACGAGGTCGTGCTGATCCTGGTCGACGAGCAGAGCCTCGAGTGGGCGCTGGATACCCAGGGCCAGGGCTGGCCATGGCCGCGCGAGTACCCGGCGGTGATCGCCGATTTCGCCCGTCGTGCGGGGGCCGCCTCGCTGACCTTTGATGTGCTCTACACCGACGATTCCCGTTTCGGCGTGCATGATGATCGGCGGTTCGCGCGGGCCGCCGCGGATTTCGGTCCGACCGTTTTCGCCGCGCTGTACGGCGAGGAGGCCGCCCGCCACGACCGGTTTCCGCAGGACGCGCCCGTCTCGTCCGCGACGGTGGAGGTCGAAGGGGCCGGCAGCGCCACCTTCCCCGCGTTTTCCCGCGCGACCTTCCCGGTGACCGAGCTTGCGCAGTCGGCGGCGCGCATGGGCAACGTGCACATCACCCCGGATCCCGACGGTGTCTACCGCCGGGCCCCGCCGATGACCCGCTTCGACGGGGAGCTGGTGCCGGGTCTGGGGCTGGCGGCCTTTCTTGCGGGAGCGGGGGAGTCGCCCGGTCTGCGGCTGGAGGACGACGGGCGGGCGCTGCGGGTGGGTGACCGGCGTCTGCCGCTGGACCCGGAGGGTCGCCTGATCCTGCGCTTCGAGCGGCCGGGTGCGGAACGTACCCGGCTGCGGGCGGCCGCGGTCATCCAGAGCGAACTGCGGCTGGCGGCCGACGCCGGGGCTGATACGCCGATTGACCCCGCAGAACTCGAAGGCCGGCACGTAATGGTGGGGCTGTCGGCGGCCGGACTGTTCGACCTGCGACCGCTGCCGCTGGATCCGCGTGCGCCCGGCGTGGAGTTCCACGCGACCATGCTGGAGAACCTGACCGCGGGGCGTTTCATGCGCGAGGTCGACGCCACCCGGGCGCAGGTGCTGGTGGGCCTGCTGGCCTTTCTGCCGGCCTTCCTCGCCGGGCTGGGGCGCAGCAGCGCGAGCACGGCCCTGGCGATTGCGTTCGCCCTGGTGGCGCCGGTGCTGCTGTCCGGCTTTGCGCATGCCGGCGGGGTCTGGCTGCCCCTGGTCGTGCCGCTGGTGGCCGGGCTGACGGGGACCGTGGGGGCCGCGGTCTATAACTATGCCCGCGAGGGCCGTGAACGGCGCTTCATCAAGGCGGCCTTCGCGCAGTATCTCAGCCCGCAGGTGATCGAGCGCCTGCTGGAGGAGCCCGATCGCCTGAAGCTGGGCGGCGAGCGCCGCGAACTCACCATCTTCTTCAGTGACCTGGAGGGGTTCACCAGCCTCAGCGAACGGCTGTCACCGGATGAGCTGACGCGGCTGCTCAACGAGTACCTGACCGAGATGACCGACATCCTCACGGCCTGTGGCGCCACCATCGACAAGTACGAGGGCGATGCGATCATCGCCTTCTGGAACGCGCCGGTGGATGTCCCCGACCATCCGCGCCGGGCGGTGGAGGCGGCGCTCGAATGTCAGCGCCGGCTGGCGGCCATGGCGCCGCGCCTGCGCGGGCGGGCGGGGCGCGATCTCGCGATGCGCATCGGCGTGAACACCGGCGAGGCGGTGGTCGGCAACATGGGGTCGCGTACCCGTTTCGACTACACCATGCTCGGTGACGCGGTGAATCTGGCCGCGCGGCTGGAGGGGGCCAACAAGGTCTTCGGCACGTACACCCTGATCGCGGAGAGCACCGTACGGAAGCTCCCCGAAACGCTGTATTGCCGCGAGCTGGGCGAGATCCGCGTGGTCGGACGGGCGCGCCCGGTGCGGGTCTACGAACCGGTCGCGCGGCTGGCCCTGGATGCGGCTCCCGAACGCTACCAGGTCTTCGCCCGGGCGCTGCAGACGCTGCGCCTGGGTCGGGTGGAGGAGGCGCGAGCGCTGTTCGCGAGCATCGCCGACCGGGACCCGCCCGCGGCACGCTACGTCGAACGTTGCACGCGATTGCTGGAACGGGGCGAGGCCGGCGACGGCGTCTGGGAACTCGACGCGAAGTAGCCGCGCCGCGTTCAGAGCCCCTGGCGCAGGGTCCCCAGCAGCTGGTTCAGGCTCGCGTCGATGTCCATCTCGACGATCGTGGTGATGGATACAAAGTTCTGCATGGCATTGATGTTGGCGTCGCGCCGCGATGCCAGGCGAACTCGCTCCATCAGGGCACGGTTGACCGTGTTCAGCTCCCGGTGCAGTTCCTGCAGCCCCTCCATGTCCCAGTCCGGCGGTGCTTCGCCCTCCCGGCGGTCGAGGTACTGACGGACCAGATAGGTCCCCGCCATGCGGTACAGCGTTTCCTCGAGGGTGGCGAACGGCAGGTGGAATTCCGCCAGCGGGCGCAGCCGCGACAGGATCGGGCAGGCGCCCGAGGCCATGATCAGCCCGAACAGCGAGCGCAGGAATTCCTGGACGTCGCATTCCTTCAGATAGCTGCGTACGGGGGTGTCCACGCGGCCCCGGATGCGTTCCACCGACGGGCTGTCGACGAAATGCCGGGCGATATCGGCGAACTCGATGGCCGCCGGGCAGTATTCCACGGTCCGCGCATCCAGCGGACAGTTTTCGCACTGTCGGCATTCCAGACGGGTCCAGTCCGGATGGGCCTCGTCATTGTGGCGCGCCGGGTCCCGCGAGCGGTGGATATCCACCTGGTAGCACCACTCGCTGCCGTCACTGCGTTCCAGGCGATAGATGATTTCGCTCATCGCTTTCTCTTCCCGCCGCTTTCACCGTGTTTTTGTGAAGCCTATCACGCCTCGCCGGGCCTGCCGTTCTCCGCCCTCGCGGGCCCCGGCTCGTGCCCCCTGCAAACATGCAGGTAAGTTCGCGCGGTTCGGCTGCTACACTTCGGCAAGGCGTCGGCGGCTGCGGGCGACCTGCCACTGAGGGAGAGAAAAAGGGGAATCATGAACGAGACAACCAGTACGACCGGCGTGCGCGAACTAATCGAGCCGGTTTATCGCGGCAAATTCTGGATGCAGCTGATCGGGGTCATGCTGATCCTGTCCGGGGTGCTCACGGCCCTGTCGATCATCGGCATCATCGTGGCCTGGATCCCGATCTGGGCCGGCGTGGTGCTGATGCAGGCCGCCGGCAGTTTCGCCCGCGCCTACGAGCGCGATGACGAGCTGGAGGCGAAGAATGCCATGGGCCGGCTGCGCACCCACTTCACCATCATGGGCGTGCTCCTGCTGGTCTACATCCTGCTGATGGTGCTGGGTTTCCTGTTCGGCATCGGCGCGGGGATGATGGGCATGAGCGAGCTTCAGGGCATGTAACCCGGGCAGTCGGGCCGCCAGCCGCGGCCCATTGCCTTTTGCGGCCCGTCGTCATAGCTTCTCCGGTATGTCCATCGTCCAGAACGGAGGTTCGTGATGACCCGCTCGCCAGCCGTGCTGTTCGCCGTTTCGCTTGTGCTCCCCGTTCCCGCGCTGGCCGGGCCGGATGCCGGTGAGGCGGAAGCCGATGCCTTCACGCGTGCCTACGCGGATTCCTGCCTGAGCGGAGTGAGCGATCTGGAGGCACTGCGGGCCGAACAGGAGGAAGACGATCTGCTGCGTCCGGAGCTGGCCGCGCCGTTTCTGGGCGGACAGGAAGGCGAAGCCTGGCGTCTGGAGTCCGAGGCCGGGCGTTTCGTGCTGGCCCTTCCCGAGGGTGACACGTTCTGTGCGGTGCACGCGCGTCGCGCCGATGTCGAGCATGCGCACGAGGCGTTCGTGCGTCTGATCTCGGAGGCCCCCGACCCGATCGAGGCCCGTGAGGTCCGCGATGACACCCGGGAGGTGCCGGGGCGCGGCCCGACGCGTACCGTATCCTGGGAATGGGCGGTGCCCGAAGCCCCTCTCAAGCAGCTGTTCACCCTGAGCCTGGCCCCGGCCGACGATGACGGCCGGGGCCAGCTGATGGGGTCGGCGGCCCTGGTGACCGCGGACGACGACTGATTCGCTCCGGGGCCGTTGCTCACCCCGGGGCACACTGGCAACACCCACCAAAGAAGGGAGTCATTATGGCAAGTGGACTGGCGAAGGCCGGCGTGGCCGTCGGTGTTGTGGTACTCGGCGGAGCGGCCTGGGCGGGCGGTGACCGTCTGGTTCAGGCGCAGGCGCAGAACAGCCTGCAGGAGGCGCTCGACCGCTTCGAGGCGGATGCCGCGGCGGTGGACGAGTTCGACGTGATCCGGCTCGCATATGACCGGGATGCCGGGACGGTCGATTATCGCTTCCGCTACCGCCCGGAGTCCGACAACCCGCTGCACGAGCCGCTGGCGGAACTGCAGGGCACGCCGGAGCCGAGCGTGAGTGCCAGTGGGCAAATGGAGGTCGAGGATTACGGCCTCGCCCGCTGGGTCAGCGGCCAGCCGTTCCGCGCGGCCGGTACGCTGCCGTGGGCCGAGGCGGTGGCGGCCGACCTGCCCGCACTGGAGCAGGGTTACTGGGCCACGCTGGAGGTCGCCCATCGCCCCGGGGGCGACACCCGCATCCAGCTGCAGGGCACCGGTTATGACGGCGATCTGCTGATGGCCGGCCAGCATCGCATCGGCGAGCTGTCCTGGGACGCCTGGGAGGCCTCCGCACAGATCGCGGGCGAGGCCGGTATGCAGGCGCTGCACGTCGAGCTGCCCCGGGCCTGGGTCGGCGTGCCGGGCGAGGTGGATCTGCGGATCGACGGCCTGCGCATGCGCGGCGACAACCTGGTCATCGTCGACTCGCTGCTGGTGGAAGGCGATTCCGAACTCGCGCTGGACGGGATCGAGGGTGAGTTCGACGACGGGTCTTTCCGCATGCGCGACCTGCGTCTGGCGGGGGTGACCCGCGAGACCGACGGCCGTTCGCGCAGTGACCTGAGTCTGGAGCTGGGCGAGACCCGGGCGGAAGGCCTGACCGGTCTGCAGCAGTTCCACGCCGAGCTGCATCTGGACCTCGATGCCGCCTCCGTCCGCGAGGCCGGGCGTCTGGGCCGCGAAGTCGAAGCCGGCCTGCATGCGCTGGAGGATGTGGACGCCCTGTATCAGCAGTGGCTGATGGATACCGCCTCGCACGGCGCCGCCCTGGAGCTGCGGGAACTGCGGGTGGTGGACGCCCGGGGCGATGCCCTGGACGGCAGCCTGACGCTGCGGGCCGGCGAGATCCCGCCAGCCGCCTGGCAGGGCCCGGGATTGCTGGAGTATCTGTCGGGTTCGTTGCAGGCGGGCGTGGACCGGGGGCTGATCCGTACCTCGGTGCGCGAGGACATGGCCCTGCGTGAGCCGCATCGGCCGGCGGCGGAGGTGGATCGCGAGGCCGAGGAAATCGTGGCCATGCTGATGCAGGGCGCGCGCGAGTTCCCGCTGTTCACGGTGGAGGATGACCGGGTCCGGCTGGACGTCGAGGTCGCCGAGGGCATGATCGTGGTCGATGGCGAGCCGATGATGGCAGTCACCGACCTGATGATGCTGCTGCAGGGATAGCGGTCAGGCGATCTGGTATTTCTTCATCCGGTAGAGCAGGGTGTCGCGGGTCAGCCCCAGCAGGCGGGCGGCCCGCGACCGGTTGCCGGCGGTCTGTTCCAGGGCCTGGCGGATCAGGTCCATCTCCAGGCGCTCCAGGCTGAGCCCTCCCGGCGGGATTACAAACGGCCCGCCGGCCTGGTCCTGCGGGGTCTGCAGCCAGGCATCGGGCAGATCGCCCGGGTTGACCTCGGCACCGCTCATGAAGATTACGCAGCGCTCGACCAGGTTCTTCAGCTCGCGCACGTTGCCGGGCCAGGGCCACTGGCCGAGCCAGCGCAGCAGTGCGGGCGTGAACCGCGGCGGTTCCACGCCGTGGTGTTCCGCCAGTGTGACGCGAAAGTGTTCGGCCAGGCGGCGCACGTCTCCCTGGCGGCTGCGCAGCGGCGGCATCTCCAGCGGCACCACCTGCAGGCGATAGTACAGGTCGGCGCGGAAACGCCCGTCGGCCACGCGCTGCTGCAGATCCTGGTGGGTCGCGGCGATCACGCGAACGTCGATCTGTTCCGCCTCGGCCGCACCGAGCGGCTGGCATTCCCCGTTTTCCAGAAAGCGCAGCAGCTTGGCCTGGGCCCCGGCCGGGAGTTCGGCGATCTCGTCGAGCAGCAGCGTGCCGCCATGTGCCTGGCGCACCAGCCCCGGTTGATGGTCGTTCGCGCCGGTGAAGGCCCCGCGGCGGTGGCCGAACAGCTCGGACTCGACCAGCTCTTCGGGCAGGGCCGCGCAGTTCACCGTGATCAGCGGTCCGTCCGGGCGCCGACTGCGGGCATGGATGTGGCGCGCCAGGTGTTCCTTGCCGGTTCCGCTCTCGCCCAGCACCAGTACCGTGGCATCGGTGGCCGCTACCATGCTGGCCTGACGCAGCACGGCCTGCAGCTCGGGCGAGCTCCCAACGAAATGTTCGGCGGTATTTTCGGCTGATTCGACCAACATCTCCTCCCGGCCGCCAGGCGCTTGCGGCATGACTGCATAGCCTGCCCCAGAGTCCGTGCCCGGGCAAGGGACTCCGTACGCGTCCGGTTCGCAACTGCGGCGTTTCACCCCTCCGCTGTGGCAAATCCCGCACCGGTCCCGGGGGCTGCCGTGTGTGCGTGGCGGTTCCGGCCACCTCCGGTGGTGCTCCCAATGGTGCTTCGGGCGCCGCAGTCCGCCATTCCGGTTTCCCGATCCTTGTTGGTGCCCGTACCTGGCCCCTACCTGGCCCGGTGCTTGCTGGCGAGTCGGTCGCACGACACCAATGACAAGAACAAGGACGGAGAGAAATCATGAAGCATTTGCATGGATTCCGGTGCCGCTGGATCCCCCTGGCGATCGCCGGTGCCGCGGCCGCGCCCGTGGCGGCCGAAGGGCCTTCTGCGCCGCAGGCCGGGGATCCGGCGCGGCTGGCCCCGGTGGTGGTAACGGTTCCCGCCATGGAGGGGCCCGGGCGGATCAGTACCGATCCACGCCAGCCCCGGCTTCCGTTGCCGGCGCATGATGGCGGGGCGTATCTGGCCTCCATCCCCGGATTCGTGACCAGCCGCAAGGGCGGTACCAGTGGCGATCCGGCCCTGCGAGGCCTGGGAGGCTCGCGACTGTCGCTGCTGCTGGACGACGATCCGGTGCTGGGCGGCTGCGGCGGGCGCATGGACCCGCCCACCGCGTATGCCTATCCGCAGGCCTTTGACCGCATCGAGGTGAGCAAGGGTCCGCAGAGCGTGCGGCACGGTGCCGTGTCGGGCGGTACGGTCCGTTTCGAGCGGGACGCGCCGGTGTTCACGGAGGCGGGGGAGGTCACCGGGTTCGCGGGCCTGACCGTCGGGCGTTTCGATCGCACCGACCTGGTGGCGGACGTGGCGACCGGGTCCTCCGCGGGTTATCTGCGTGCCATCGGCACCTTCTCGGATCAGGACGATTACCGCGACGGCGATGGCAACGAGGTCCACTCGCGGTATTCCCGCTGGAGTGGCACCGGGATCGCCGGCTGGCGCCCTGACGAGCAGACCCTCATTGAGTTCACGTATGACCGTTCCGACGCCGAGGCCGCTTACGACGACCGTGGCATGGACGGCGTGCGCTTCGACCGCACCGGCTACAGCCTTGCGCTGACCCGCGATGATCTCGCGCCCTGGTTCGAGACCCTGGAGGCGCGGGTCTTCCGCAACGAGATCGACCATGTGATGGACAACTACACCCTGCGGGAGCCTCCGGGCATGCCCATGGTCAGCTACCCCGAACGCATCACTGAAGGGGCACGGGTGGCCGGGGACTTCCTTCTGCCGCGGGGCATGGTCCTGCATGCCGGGGTCGATTACAGCCGTAACCGCCACAGCGGGAACCGGCTGATGGGGCCGGATGCCTTCGGGTGGCGCGATGTCGCCCGCGAGGATAACGCGCGATTCCGCGATGCGGGGGTGTTCGGCGAACTCGAGATCCCGCTGGATGCGCGGCGCCGCGTGGTCAGCGGTCTGCGGGTTGACCGGACCCGGGCCGAGGCGCAGCGGGACGGCATTGGTGGCGCCAGCGACGGCGACCGCGAGCGTGCGACCGCCACCAGCGGTTTCCTGCGCTACGAACAGGAGCAGGCTCAGCGGCCGCTGGCCTGGCACGTCGGGATCGGACGTTCGGAGCGTGCGGCGGATTTCTGGGAACGCCGGCGGGTATTCGATCTGGATACCGAGGTCCTGACCCAGCTGGATGCGGGCATTGCCTGGAGCGGGCCGCGCCTGCGAGCCTCGCTGTCCGGTTTCTACGGCGAGTTCGACGACTACATCCTAGTGGCGCAGCCCGGGGATCGCACGCGCAACGTGGATGCGCGGACCTGGGGCTTTGAAGCGGACGCGGCCTGGGAGCTGACGTCGGCGTGGACCGTGAACGCGAGTGCCGCCTGGGTGCGCTCGTAGAACACCACGGACGACGTGCCCCTGGCGCAGACCCCGCCGGCGGAGGCAACGCTGGGCGCGGAGTATGCGTCGGGGACGTATTTCGGCGGGCTGCAGGTCCGCGGCGTGATGCGTCAGGACCGCATCCACGAGGATCACGGTACGATCTACAGCCTGGACACCGGAGAGACCTCGGGCTTTGCCACCGTCGCGCTGTACGGCGGGGTGGAGCTGTTCGGGAACTCGCAGCTGACCGTGGGCGTGGACAACCTGTTCGATCGCACCTATAGCGAGCACATCCAGCGCGGCAGTGCCGAACTGGGAGCGGCCACCCGGCCGGTCAACGAGCCCGGGCGGACCGTCTGGGCCCAGTGGAATGTTGAATTCTGAAAAATGAAAGAGTGGAGGAGCATCGCATGATCCATTGGCTGCAGTGTTTTCGCCCGGGCCGTGCGGCCCTGACCGGTGCCGCATTCCTGGCACTGGTCGCCACCGGCGCCACGGCCGGAGAACCGGCTCACGGCACGGACGAGGCCTTCGCCTGCGACTGTCCGGAGGGCCTGGAAATCGTGTCCGAGCCCTGGGTGCGCATGATGCCGCCGGGCATGGGCTCGACCGCGGCGTATCTGACCCTTGCCAACCATACCGACGAGGACATCGAGCTGGTCCGGGGCGAATCGCCGGTCGCCGGGGTCACCGAGCTGCACGACCACGTGCAGGATGACGCAGGCGTGATGCGCATGCGCGAGGTCGAGGCCATCACCATCCCGGCCGGCGGGAAGACCGCGCTGGAGCCGGGTGGCCTGCACGTGATGCTGATCGATCTGCATGAACCGCTGGAGCGGGATCAGCGTGTGTCGGTCACCCTGGAGACGGCCGCGGGCGAAACCGCGCGCTTCGAGGCCACGGTACGCGATGGTGACGGGTCGCGCCATGGCCACGGGTCCGGTCACCACGGGCACTGAGGATTGATCCAGATCGTTGTGACCCTCCCGGGGGTGCGGGCATACTCCATCCCGTATGTCCATTCACGGGGGGAGCATGAACGAGCATTCCGAGGGACGGGGCGAGGGCCGCGACCGTAACGGCCCGCAGGGCACCATGCTGTTTCAGCGCGGCGAACTGCCCGAGGCCCCGCCGGAGCCCGCCGGCACCGAGGTCGAGGAGAGTGACCTGCCGGTGCTGGTGGGGGTCGCCGAGCCGTTCAAGCAGCAACGCCTGCTCATGCGCCCCGGCCGCCATTCGCTGGGGCGTCAGTCCGACAACGACATCGTCCTGCAGGAGCCGAGCGTGTCCTCCCAGCACGCCTGGGTCATCAACGAGGACGGCGAATGCCGGGTGATGAACCTGCTCTCCACCAATGGCACCTGGGTCAACGGCGAGCGGGTGCACGAGGCCACGCTCCGTGAGGGCGACCGCGTGCGCTTCGGCGGGGCCGAATTCGTGTTTCATCACCGGGATCATGCCGGGGCCGGTCTGCCCCTGGCCGGCCGCCGTCCGCGCTGGCGGGCCTGGCTGGCGGGCGGTGCCGCGGTGCTGGTGGTGGCGGTGCTGGTACGGATCGGGCTGGAGGTCCTGGCCTGATTCATGCGGCGCTTCGGCCGGTACGAAGTAGGGGAGGAGCTGGGCCGCGGCGCGATGGCGACGGTCCATCAGGGGTATGACCCGCAGATCCGTCGGACTCTGGCCATCAAGATCCTGCATGACGACTACGCCTGCGATCCGGAATACCGCCAGCGCTTCCTGACCGAGGCCCGTGCCGCGGGTACGCTGACCCACCCGGGTATTGTCACGGTCTTCGACGTGGGCGAAGCCGAGGGCCGGCCGTTCATCGCCATGGAGCTGGTGGAGGGGCAGACGCTGGATGCCTACGCCGAACAGTTCCGTCCGCTGCTGCTGCGCAATTTTCTCAAGGTGGCGCAGCAGCTGGCCGAGGCGCTGGACTATGCTCACCGCCATGGCGTGATCCACCGGGACATCAAGCCGGAAAACATCCTCGTCACCAGTGCCACGGTCAACATCAAGGTGATGGATTTCGGTATTGCCGAGACCCTGTTCGACCCCGAATGGCGCGCCGAGGACCACACCGCGTCGGCCGGGACCCCCCATTACATGGCCCCCGAGCTGATCCGCGGCGGTGATGCCGATGGTCGCAGCGATCTGTGGTCGATGGGCGTGGTGCTGTACGAACTGCTCACCGGGCATCGGCCGTTTCTCGATGGCGAGGCCGGTCGGGTCCTGCAGCGGGTCCTGGAAGAGCCGGTGCCGGAACCACGGCCGATCATCCGCGACTGCCCGGAAGACCTGGTCGCGGTCGTGCGCCGGCTGCTGGAACGCGACCCGTCCCGGCGGTATCAGTCGGCCGCCGAGCTGCTGGTGGATCTGCAGCGCATCGAGGACGAGCGCGCCGAACGCGAACGCGCCGGTGCCGGGCGCCGCATCGTGCCCCTGCGCCTGCGCTGGACCGCGGTGATGGGGGCTCTGGTCGCGGTCACGCTGGCGGTGGGTGCCTTCCTGGTGCAGCAGAAACAGAACGAGGTGATGACCGACCTCGCTTTCGATTACGGCTCCACGCTCGCGGGCACCATCGCGGTGGAGAGCGCCGAGGACCTGCTGCTGGAGGATTCCATCGCGATGCAGGCGCGCCTGCGGGACATGCAGGCCAACCGCGAGATCGAACTGCTGTCCGTCAGCGACCGGCACGGACGTATCGTCGCCAGCTCCGATCCGGACGCGCTGGGCGAACCGCGCAACGAGCCGCCGGCCGAGGATCTTCTGCTCTCGCGCGACGGGCGCACGGTATGGTCCACCGCCGGTCCGGACGGCAACGACGTGTTCCTGTTCGAGGCGCCGGTGCGGTTCCAGGATTTCGAACTGGGACATCTGCAGGTGGCGCTCAGTACCTCTTCGCTGCAGGAAGCGGGGCGCACTACCATGATGGCGCTGCTCATGCTGACGGTGGTGACCGTGCTGGCGGTGCTGCTGGGCGTCTATGTCTTTGCCCGGCGCCTGCAGGTGCCGATGGAAACCCTGCGCGGCGCGCTGGACCAGATCGCTCAGGGGCGGCTGGATACCCGTATCCGGGTGCGGCGGCGGGACGACTTCGAACGCGTATTCTCCGCCTACAACGCCATGGCGGATTCGCTGGAAGCGCGGGTCAAGCGGGCGGCTGCGGACCCGGCGCCCTCGGGGCACAAGGACGATGCCTCCGCCACGCGGACCATGCCGGTGGCTCCACCGGAACGGCCGCCGGCCGGTTACTCCATGTTCTCCAGGCGCCGCTGCAGCTCGCGGGCGCGCAGGCGATAGCCTTCCGCCGCGTCGAAGTCGGGATCGAGCTCGAGCGCGGCATCCCACAGCTCAATGGCCCGCTCGAGTTCCTGGTTGCGGTAGTGGACGATCGCGGCGGAGTGCAGGGTCTCCGCTTCCGCGCGCCGCAGACGCGCCAGTTCGGTTTGTGCCGGTTCGCGCCCGGGTTCCGCTTCGAGTGCGCGTTCCAGCCAGTCCCTGGCTGCGTCCGCGTCGTCCCGGTCTCGCGCATCCAGGCCGCGCTGTTCGTAATGGGCCGCCGCGGCCTCCCGTTCCAGCGGGTCGAGCCAGTCGTCCCAGGCCTCCCCGGGGGCGGCCTCCCGGGCGGCCCGTGCGGTCTCGTAGGCCGCTTCGTGGCGCCCGGCGTCGAGGTCGGCGCGGATGGTCATGCGGTAGGACTCCCCGCGTTCGCCCGAGACGTCTTCCGCGCCTGCGTCCAGGGCCTGCAGCTGCTCGTCGAGATCGGGGGTGACACCGGGCTCGCCGGCGTCCTGCGGGTCGGCGGGCGAGGGAACCCGCAGCTGCTGACCGACGGTCAGGTGTTCCGGCCGCCGGATGTCGTTGAGCCGAGCCAGGATCACGAACTGCGTGGCGTCGCCGGTGTAGCGCCTGGCGATCAGACCCAGGGTCTCCCCTGCCTCTACGGTATGCCGGGTCTCGCCGTCGGCGAGCAGCGTTTCCGGGTCCTCCTTGAGCTGACGTTGCAGCGAGCGCGCGGTGGGGTCCTCGGGGCGGGATTCCAGGAACTGTTCCAGCATGGCCTCCGCCCGGTCCCATTCGCCTGCCTGCAGCCGGTTCAGGATGGCCGCAAGGGTCGGCGGCGAGGCGCGTTCTTCGGCCGACCGGGCTGCTTCCGGCGGTTCATCCGTCGCTTGCGGGTCCCGGGTCGGTTCCGGGTCTGCGTCCGGTTCCTGTTCCAGCAGTGCACAGCCGCCCGTCAGGGACAGCAGGGACAGCAGCAACAGCGCGCGGACGAAACGGGAGGGGGGCATCGGGCGATCCATTATGTGAACGGCTTCACTTTTTCTGCAGTATACGGGTTCGGTGATTTCCGCTCATCCGCCGCCGACCGGCCAGAACAGGATCGCCAGCACCGCCAGCAGGATGATCCCGCCCAGCAGCGTCGACGGCACCAGCGACCCGCCCCGATGGCGCAGGCGGTCGAAGCCCCGGGGGGCGCCACTGCGCCAGGCGGCCACGGCGATGTTGTCGCCGCGCGGGCCCCCGCGCCTGGCGGCTACCCGCACCGCCTCGTCGAGCCCGCGGGACAGGTCATCGGACACCAGCAGGCCCGCCATCTCCGCCGGCTCGATCTGTTCCCAGAAGCCGTCGGTGCACAGCAGGAACGCGGAGTCCGGATGGCGTTTCGCGTGTCCGTGGTCCAGGCGCAGGCCTCCGGGCATGCCCAGCGCCGCGAGCAGGTGGTTCTGATCCGGGTGGGTGGCCATCTCCTGCTCGCGGATCATTCCGGCCTCGAACAGCTCCTGCACCCGCGAGTGGTCGCGGGTGCGTTCGATCAGGCGCGTGCCACGGAAATGCAGCAGGCGGCTGTCGCCGCAGTGCACCCACCACGCACCGGACTCATCCACGAACAGCACCACCAGGGTAGTCCCGGGCGGGGCGGTGTCGTCGGCGATTTCCGCGCGCAGGGCGTCGTGGGCCGCGCGGGCAACGGTTTCCAGCCAGCGGGCCGGACGCGTGGGCATGCCGTTGCACTGCTCCCAGTGCGCCTCGATGGTGGCGATGGCGGTATGCGAGGCCCAGGCCCCGGCCGCGTGGCCGCCCATGCCGTCGGCGACGGCCAGCAGTGCGCGGCGACCGTCGTCGGAGACCCGGACGGTGACGGCATCCTGCTGTTCGGGGCGCGCCCCGATGTCGCTGGCGGAGGCGGTTTCCATGTCGAGTCCGGCGGGAGGGATGAAGACCCTGCCATGATGCCGGTTTCGGGGATTGCGGGACACCCCCGGGCGGGAGAGTACGAAACGGGTGACACGGCCCCGGTGGCATCCGGGGCCGCGGAGGATCCGGACGGATCCGGGTAGGGTCAGTCGCTGCGGTGGATCTTGTCGGCGTTCATCTCGCGGCTCCACGGCAGGCCGGAGTTCTGCCAGCCGTTCTTCAGGCGGAAGCCGGCGCGTTCGCCTTCGCTGATGGCGTCGCCCTGGAAGCCGTTGACCACGTAACGGGCGTTGGGAAAGCCGTTCTCGCGCAGGAATGCCGCGCTGGGCTCTCCGCGTTCGCTGCCGGAGCGGCACATGGTGATGATCGTGGCGTCGCGGTTCAGACCGCGCTCTTCCAGCGCCGCGTCGATCTGGTCGACGAAGTCGGGGTTACGCGAGGGGTTGAAGCGGTTCTTCTCGTCATCCCAGTCGTGGCGGTCCACCAGCAGGAAGGGGATGTTGAGATCGACCTCGTCGGTGAAGCCCACGAACATGATCTCGACCGGGTCGCGGACATCGATGAACAGGACGTCATCGCCGTCTTCCTGCACCAGGTTGTAGGTCGCCTGCGGCGAGATCCCGAATTCGTGGACGTCGTCGGCCACGGCGGTGGCGGGCAGGGCGAGGGCCAGGCCCAGAGTCAGGGCGGCGAGGGTACGCTGCATGCTTCTCTCCAGTATTTATTAGGGAATCCTAATATACATGCAGCGCCGTGATCCCGGGAAAATGACCCGGCCCCCGAGGGGGTATGAGGCCGGGGCGGATCAGCCGGTCGCCCCCAGCCAGAATTCGATGGAACGCCCGAGGAATTCCTCGGAGGTCATGTAATGCGAGCCGTCGCAGGAGAAGGTCAGGCTGACCATGCCGTTGAACAGGTTGAGCGACGCGGAACGCAGATACACGGTGTCGTCGGCGAAACGCAGGGTCCGCAGGCCGTCCAGCACCCGGCCGATGTCCCGTTGCGGGATCAGTGCCTCCTCCGGGTAGGGCTCGTGGGGGAAGGCCAGACAGACATCCGGGTCGGCCAGCGACTCGTGGGTCAGGATGCGGTAGCGGTACGGATCCTCGGTGGTCCACAGGGTCGCGCGCGAGCTGGAGAAGTGGAACACGCCCTGGAACACGCCCCGCTCGGTGAACAGTTCCTCCAGGATGGCCAGCGCGGTGTCCATGTTGCGGTCCATCAGGCTTTCGGTGCGGCTCTGCTGGAACAGCGTGCCGCGGATCGACGGGTCGCCCTTGATCTGACGCCACTCGCTGGATTCCTCGTACAGGTCTTCCGACAGGTCCGGCAGGTTGCGCAGGTCGAAGTCCGCGCCGAGGAAACCCAGGGCCCGGCCGTTGTCGTCGCGGACAAGCTGCAGGGCGGTCAGCGACGGGCGCCGCCCCAGCAGGCTGATATAGGCCTCGGACAGCAGGAAACCGTCGGCCGGCACGGCCTCCTTCATGTACGGCCGCTGCGAGCGGTCGCGGCCGAAGTGCTCGGGCAGCACGCCGCTGCGGGAGATGTTGTCGGACAGCTGGATCCCGCGGGTGTTGAGCGCGTACATGAATGTGGCCTCGGGGATCCGCCGGATCCCGTCCTCCAGGATCGAGTCCAGTTCCTCGCGCCGGGGCCAGGCCGGCACCAGGCGCGCCGCGATCCCGCTCAGCGGCTCATGCAGCCGCTCTTCCAGGTACTCCCGCTGGTGCTCGATGGCCTGTTTCAGTTCGTTCATGGTGCGTTTCCGATTCCTTTTGGTGCGCGCGCACTATCCCCGAACCGGGTTTTCACAGTCGTGACCGGCTCTCCCGAGCATTCACCGGTTTTGTCAGCAGGTTTCGTGCCCGCCGTCAGCTCCGCAGGTTTTTCCGTCGGCGCGAGCGCCGCCACAGCCAGGCGCCGCCGATCACGGCGGCCAGCAGCAGGACCGCGGCCGCGGGCCAGACATGCTCCGGCGAACTCAGATAATGCAGCAGGGAATGGCCGTCGCCGTGACCATGTCCGGGGTGCGCGAGCGCCGGAGTGGAGGCCAGGGCCAGCGGGGCGAGAGCGAGGGGGCGAAGGGTCATGGTCGGTCTCCGGTGGTGTGGCGGGCCCGACCAACGATAGCGCGTGCCGGCGCGGTTTTCAGCAGATGCGCGGGAGCTGTTCTCCGGCCGGCAGGACCAGTCGGCGTTCCACGCCGGTGGCCAGGCGCCGGATCACCGCAGGGTCGCCGGCCGCGGCCCGGCCCATGGCGACCGCGTCCCGGGTCTCGGGAACGGATCGCAGGATCGCCAGTGCCTGCTCGGCATGGTCCGCCGGGACGGCCGCGAGGAACCGCCCCTCACAGGCCGAGTGCAGCGGGTCCAGCCCGAGGATCTCGCAGGCCCCGCGTACGTCTTCGCGTACGGGAATGGCCTCATCCTCCAGCACCAGGCGGCAGCCGGAGGCCTCGGCCAGCTCCTGCAGCGCGGCCAGCGTGCCGCCGCGGGTGGGGTCGCGCAGTGCATGTACCGGCACACCGGCGTCCAGCAGGGCCGCCACGCCCGCGGCCACCGACGCGCTGTCGCTGGGAACCGGCGGCTCGAGGCCGAGGTTCTCGCGGGCGGCGAGGATGGCCACGCCATGGCGCCCGAGATCGCCGCTGGCCAGCAGCACGTCGCCCGGCCGGATCGCGCTCGGTTCGATGCCAACCCCGTCCGGGACCACGCCCGCGCCGCTCGTGTTGATGTAGACCCCGTCACCATGCCCGGCCTCGACCACCTTGGTGTCGCCGGCCACCACCTGCACACCACATTCTTCGGCGGCCGCGCTTACGGAGGCGAGGACGCGGCGCAGGTCCTCCAGCGGGAGCCCCTCCTCGAGGATCAGCCCCAGCGTCAGCCACAGCGGACGCGCCCCGGCCATCGCCAGGTCGTTGACCGTGCCGTGCACCGCGAGGCGGCCGATGTCGCCGCCGGGAAAGAACAGCGGCCGCACCACGAAGCTGTCGGTGGTCATGGCCAGGCGCCCGCCTGGCGCATCGAGCACGGCGGCATCGGGGGCGCCGCCGGCGCGGGCGCCCAGGGCCGGCAGGATCACCTCGTCCAGCAGCTTCGCCTGCAGCCGGCCCCCGCCGCCGTGCGCCAGCCGCACGACCTCGGCGGTCATGTTTCGCCCCGGTAGTGGAGGTAGGCCGCGCAGGCCCCCTCGGAGGAGACCATCGGCGCTCCCAGGGGGTGATCCGGGGTGCATTCGCGGCCGAAGGCCGGACAGTCGGTGGGTCGACTCAGCCCGCGCAGCACCTGGCCGGCGATACAGGGACCGTCTCCTCCGGATTCGGTCCCGGCCAGTTCGAAGCGCTTCAGGGCATCGAAGCGCGCGTATTCCGGACGCAGGCCCAGCCCGCTGGCGGGCAGGCGGCCCATCCCGCGCCACTCGCGTTCCACCGGCTCGAACACGCGGGTGACCGCATCGCGCGCGGCGGCGTTGCCGTCATCGCGGGCGGCGCGGTCGTAGCGGTTCTCCACCCGCGCTTCGCCGCGTTCCAGCTGCTCCACGAAGGCCCGAATCCCGGCCAGCAGGTCCACCGGCTCGAAGCCGGTCACCACGATCGGGGTCCGGAAGCGTTCGGCGATCGTCCGGTAGACGGTTGCACCTTCCACCGTGCAGACGTGTCCGGCGGCCAGAAAGCCCTGGATGCGACTGTCCGGATCGGTGAGCAGGGCCTCCATCGCCGGCGGTACCAGCGAGTGCGAGACGAGCAGCGACAGGTTGGACAGCCCCAGGGCCTCGGCCTGCAGTACCGCGAGCGCGGCGGCCGGGGCGGTGGTCTCGAAGCCGACCGCCAGCAGCACCACCTCGCGCTCCGGGTGTTCGCGCGCCAGGGCGACCGCATCCAGCGGCGAGTAGATCACGCGCACCTCCCCGCCGGCCGCGCGCGCGGCGTTCAGGTCGCCCAGCGCGCCGGGTACGCGCAGCATGTCGCCGAAGGTGCACAGCATCACCTCGGGGCGGCGGGTCAGCAGCACGGCCCGGTCCAGGGTCTCGGTGGGCGTCACGCAGACCGGGCAGCCGGGCCCGTGGAGCAGCTCGACCGAGTCGGCCAGCAGCTCGTCCAGCCCGTGGCGCAGGATCGCGTGGGTCTGGCCGCCGCAGACCTCCATCAGCGTCCAGCGCCGGGTGCAGGCCGCGCGGATCGCCTCGACCTGCTGCAGGATCAGCGCCGGGTCGCGGTATTCGTCGAGGTGCTTCACGGACCCTCCGGAGCGGACGGATCGTGCCCGGGGATCTCGCGCAGGGCGGCCAGGGTGCGTTCGGCGGCCGCCTCGTCGACGGTGGCGATCGCGATGCCGGCGTGCACCAGCACGTAGTCGCCGGGCCCGGCCTCCGGCGTACAGGCCAGCGACACCGTGCGCGCAACCCCGCCGAAGGCCACGCGGGCCTGGCGGAACAGCGGATCGTCCGCTTCCTCCACATGGTCGATGCGGCCGGGGATGGCCAGGCACATGGTCTCAGTCTCCGTCGGTGGTTCGCACGGGCGAGGTCGCCCGTCTTGCAATCACGGCCTGGCCGGTCGCCAGCCCGCCGTCGCCGGGCGGGATGCGCTGCGGCCAGAGCGGGCGGAAACCGGCCGCCCGCAGGGCGTCCACGCATTGTTGCAGCAACCACCGATTCTGGAAGCATCCGCCGGTCAATGCCACGGTTTCCCGGTTATTGGCGCGGGCCGCCGCGACCGCGAATCCCGCGAGCGCCCGGTGCAGCCGCGTGGCCATGCGTGCGGGCGCGTCCACCGGCCGCGCCGGGCGTTCCGCGAGCAGGGCATCGACCAGCGGGGCCCAGTCGCCCTGCCAGGGTGCAAGGTCGGTATCCAGCGGGATCGCGTCTGTATCGCCGTACTTTGCACCATTGTCTGCGGGCCCGGCTGCCTCCGCGGCTTCCTGCACGCGCAGCGCGGCCTGGCCTTCGTAGCCGGCGGCGATGCGCAGGCCGCTGAGTGCCGCGACCGCATCGAACAGCCTTCCCGCACTGGAGGTCACCGGGGCGTTGATCCCCCGGTCCAGGCAGGCGAGCAGCGGCTGCCATTCCGCTGCGGTGAACAGGGCGCGCGCGGGACTGGCCTCGAGGGTCGCGCGATCGCCGTGGTACCGGGCATGCAGCAGACCCAGCAGCGCGCGCCGCGGTTCGCGCATCGCGGCCTCGCCTCCGGGCAGGCGGAACGGTCGCAGATGCCCGCTGCGGCGCCAGCTACCGTCACGGTCGAGACTCAGGCACTCGCCGCCCCACAGCGTACCGTCGTCGCCCAGCCCGGCCCCGTCCCACACCAGGGCCAGCGCCGGTTCGCGCACGCCGTGCTCCGCGAGGGCCGCCACCGCATGGGCGTGATGATGCTGTACCCGCGTGAGCGGCAGGTCCCGGGTTTCGGCCAGGCGTGTGGACGCGTAATCCGGGTGTCGGTCGCAGGCGATCCGTTCGATGTCCACCCCGCAGAGTTCCCCCAGCGCCCGGGCCTCGCCGTTCAGCCGCTGCAATGCCGCATCGCTTTCCAGGTCGCCGACATGGGCGCCGACCACCACTTCGTTCGCGAGCGCCAGGGCGGGCGCGGCCTTGAGCTGTCCGCCCAGGGCCAGGGTCACCGGCGCGGGCGCAACCGCGGGCTCCCCCGCAGGCAGCGGCACGCGCGTTGGCATGCAGCCGCGCCCCAGTCGCAGGCACTGGGGTTCGCCGGCGGCGACCTGGAACACGGAGTCGTCCAGCGCCCGCGCGACCGGCCGGTCGTGATCCAGGATCGCGTCCGCGATATCGCCCAGCCGGGCAACCGCCTCGTTGCCTTCCACGCACAGGGGCTCGCCGCTGCGGTTCCCGGAAGTGCAGACCACCGGTTCGCCGAAGTCGTCCAGGAGCAGGAGGTGCAGCGGGGTGGACGGGCGCATCAGTCCGCGACGCCCGAGACCCGGGGCGACCTCCTCGGCCAGCGGCGCCTCCGGCCGGCCCTCGACCAGCACGATGGGGGCCTCGGGGGATTCCAGCAGCGCCTGCTCGACCTCGTCGATGCGGGCGAGCGATGCCGGTTCGGCCCGGCCCGGCAGCATGACCGCCAGCGGCTTTTCCGGCCGCTGCTTGCGCCGGCGCAGCCGCGCGACCGCATCCGGTCGGGTGGCATCCACCAGCAGCTGGAAGCCGCCCGTGCCCTTGAGGGCCAGAATGCCCCCTTCGCGCAGGATGTCCACCGCCGCGCGCAGGGCGGCGTCGCCGGTGCTCCGCGCGTCCCCGTCCGGCGTGCGCAGCGTGAGTTGCGGGCCGCACTCCGGACAGGCCATGGCCTCCGCGTGGAAGCGCCGGTCCTCCGGGTCCTCGAATTCGCGGAGACACGCCGGACACAGGGCAAACCCGGCGAGCGTGGTCCGCGCCCGCTCCCAGGGCAGGCCGGTCGTGATGCTCCAGCGCGGTCCGCAGTCGGCACAGGCGGTGAACGGATAGCGGAACCGCCGCGCAGCCGGGTCACGGATTTCGGTCCGACACGCCGGGCAGGGCGCGCGGTCGGGGGCCAGTGCGGGAGCGCCCCCGCCGGCGGCATGATGGGTGCGGACGTAAAAATCCGTATCGCCGAGCGGCGGAATCGTAGTGGCGGTGATCAGGTCCACGCGTGCGGCCGGCGGGCCGTCCTCCTCCAGGGAATGTCGGAAGGACTTCAGTGCCGCCTGCGGCCCTTCGATCTCGATCACGACCCCTTCCGCGGTGTTCGCGACCGCCCCCGTCAGCCCCAGCCGACGCGCCTGGCGGGCGACGAACGGCCGGAACCCGACGCCCTGGACCCGGCCTGCGACGATCAGGCGCCAGCGCGCACGAGCGCGGTCGTTCACACCACGTCCAGGTTCCGCAGCAGGATCTGCTGGGCTTCGGGGTGGGTGTCGTCGTCCGAGGTCTCCACCTCCAGTTCGGCGCCCTCGGCC
Source organism: Thioalkalivibrio sp. ALE23 (assembly GCF_000378545.1). NCBI lineage: Bacteria > Pseudomonadati > Pseudomonadota > Gammaproteobacteria > Chromatiales > Ectothiorhodospiraceae > Thioalkalivibrio > Thioalkalivibrio sp. ALE23. The sequence continues at coordinate 114,735 of NZ_KB900035.1, forward strand.
ACTGTGCCGCGGGTGCCGTCCTCGAAATGCTCGCGGAAATGCTCCGGCGTGATATGCGACAGCGCCCCCAGCCACACCCGGACCCGGGTCACGCGCTCGGCATTGTTGTCGGCCGCCACCTGCTCGATCTTGCGCAGCAAGTCGGCCATAAGCGAATGTTCGTGCATGGTTCAGTGTCTCCCCGTCCCGGTTTCCTTAAGGTAGACTGGTTCCTTCCTATAATGGCTGCAGGGAGGCGGCATGGAAAAGAACGAAACCTGGAAACCGTCGATGTTTCTGCTGGGTCTCGACCTCTTCGGGACCGTTCTGATTACGCTGGGGCTGGTCGAACTTTTTGCCGGACTCCATCTGGTGCCGGAGGCACTGCGCTTCCCGTACTACGGCCCGGCACTGATCGCGGCCGGCGTTGTCCTCTCCATCCCGTTCGCCGCGGATGTCATCCGGCATGTTCGACGGGTACGGGCGGCGGATACCCACTGAACGGAGCCCGACATCCATGCAGATCCACATCGACACCCCCGACCTGATGACCCGCGTGCGGCTCGAATCGCGCTGGCGCGCGGCCGGTGCCGAAGTGACCGGCAGCGGCGAGCCCGCAGCCCCCGACCTGATCGTGATCGACCTGGGTGCACGGGACGTCGGGAGTGTGTCGACCTGGCGTGAACGCTGCCCGGATGCCGCCATCCTCGCCTTTGGCCCGCATGTGGAAGGGAGCATGCTCAAGGCCGCGCGTGAGGCCGGAGCCGACGAGGTGGTGGTGCGCGGCAAGGTCGCCGACCGCGTGGCGAAAAAGATCGCCGACGACACGGCCTAGCGCAGTCGGGTAGCGGGCGCATGCCCGAGGCCGACCGGGTCGTCCGCTTCAATGCACTCTCCGGGCCCCTGAACTCCCGGGAGGGCAGGGCGTCAGGCGGAAGCCGATGCCGTGCCTTGGCAGGCCGACAGCGCGCGCAGGCGGCGACGCTGCATCTTGAGGCGATACTCCAGTTCCTTGAATCGAGTACGCAGTTCCGTGCGCAGCCAGCGGTCGTTCAGGGCCTCGCGACCGGCCCGCATGTTGTCCGCCTGCGCCTGCTGCCACTGGTTCACCGTATCGCGGAAGTGCTGGTACTCGCGTTCCACGGTCGCGCGCCAGGTGTCGTGCACCGGCCCGGCCGCATCGGAGTTCAGCAGGCGGCGGAACTCGGTGTGCAGCCGCGCGCGCAGGATCTTGAAGCGCGGCGTCCAGCGCCGGTCATGCACCAGCCCCGTCCACGCCAGCAGGTTGATCAGCCACTTCGAGGGGTCGTACTGCCACCAGCGCACGCCGTTGCGGTAGTCGCCCTGAAAGGCATGGTGGAAGTTGTGGTACCCCTCGCCCCAGGTGAGCAACGCGACCAGGCCGTTGTCCACGGCGGTATTCTCGTCACTGTAGGGGCGCCATCCCCACCAGTGCGCCAGGGAGTTGATAAAGAACGTGAAATGGTGACTGAGCACCAGCCGCAGCACGCCCGCCAGCAGCAGCATGCCGATCACGTCCCCGAACACCAGCCCCAGCGGCAAGGGCAGCCCCAGGTTCAGCCCCCACACCAGGGTCCAGTAGTGGCGGTGCTGCCACATCACCACCGGATCCTTCGTCAGGTCCTTCGCGCGTGAATAATCGGCCCGGCTGGCGGGCCAGTTGCGCAGCATCCATCCCATGTGGGCGTGCCAGAAGCCGCGCTTGATGGAATGCGGGTCGCGTTCCACGTCATCCACGTAGCCATGATGCACGCGGTGCCGCGCGCTCCAGTTGTAGATGCTGTTCTGCAGTGCCAGGGCCCCGCAAAGCGCCAGAATCACGCGCAGCGGGCCGCGCGCCTTGAAGCTGCGATGCGCCCACAGCCGGTGATAGCCCACGGTAATCCCCAGGCCGCCGAGCACCATGAAGATCCCGAAAAAGGCCCAGGCCGCGCCACTGAAGCCCTGCGTCAGGCCCCACCACGGCACCAGCGTGAGGGCGGCCAGATTGCTCGCCAGAAAGAAGATCGCCGTGGTCCGGGCAATCGGCGGGGTCGGTTCGGACATCGAAAGATACCTGCTGACGATCGGGGCAAGCGCCAATGCTTGCCCCTTCATGTTCGTTCAGACCACGTTGCGAGCAAAAAATGCCCAACAGGGTGTAAAACCCACAGGGCCCAGGGCGCCGGCGGTCAGCTCAACGGCCACATCGTCCAGCGCACTCAGCCCTTCGTCGACCGCGCCATCATGGATGCGGGCTCTGGCGTGGGCTACCTGTCCGATGATTGCCGGTGCCTTCAGGCCGGGCCTGTGTCCCCTTTCCATCGCCTTTCGCGCCCAGTGTCCGGTCCCCGGCATGTCGCCGCACATCAGACGTTCGTAGGTTCTTGCCGCAGCGATCCACGCCCGGATCGGGTTGTCCGGTGCATCCGCGGCCAGAGTCCCTTCCAGGTCTCCGTCTCCATATGCCGCCATGGCCTGGAGTTCCAGCAGCTCCGACGAAGGCGGGAGGGTGAGGTCGTCAATCAGCTCGCGCGCCCGGGCATAGTCACCGGCGTCGAGGGCTGCGCGTACCCGTGTCAGGTCTGGCTCCGCCATCTCTCACTTCATTTCCTGCTCCCTGAAGGAGGAGATCGTTCACAAATAGGCCAGCCTCGGGCAGCCCTTTTCGCCCGACGCAAAAATGGAAACGGGGCCGGGTCTCTCGTCGTATCCGGCCCCTTTCTTCTCACGGACCCGGATAGGCCTCGCGAATGAACTCCCCCGGGTCGGAGAGTGCGGCCCACTTCTGTCGCCACGGAAAAATGCGTGTCTGCCGTCCGGGCGCATGCAGCACAGACCTTTGAGTGCAGAAAGGAGTCAAACGCGGACGAGCCGCATCAGGGACTCGAAGCGATAGACGGCCGAACGGCGGCCAGCAGCCTCGCGCACCGGCTGCAGAAGGCCTTCTTCAAGAAGTACACGGGTGAAGCGCGCGGCGGTTTGTCGGGGAATTCCCGCGGACTGTGTGAAATGGCTGTTGCGAAAGACCGGCCAGGTGAACAGGTAGTCGAGTGCGAGGACGGAATACCGGGAGCCGAGGACATCGGCAAAACGGACTTTCATTTCCTCGTAGTGATCGCGAATGGAGCGGGCCACGTCCGTGTTCCTCCGGGCCTGTTCACGCACGGCGTCCAGAAAGAAGCAGCACCATTCCTCCCAGTGGCCGCTGGCCGATACCTCGCGTAACCGGGCAACATAGTCGTCCTTTTGCTCTTCGAAGTAGCGACTCACATAGAAATGTGGCGCGGATATGGCTCCTCCGTGCCACAACATCAGCGTGATCAGCATCCGTCCCACGCGGCCGTTGCCGTCCTTGAACGGGTGCAGGGCCTCGAACTCCGCGTGCGCCAGCGCGGTGCGGAGCAACAGCGGTACATCGTCGCTGGCTATGAACGCGAACAGCGTCTGCATGCCGCTGACCAGCTGTTCGGGTGTCGCGGGAACGAAACGGGCCTCCCGGCTGCCGCGTTCACCGACGTAATTCTGCTCCGTCTTGTACTGGCCGGGGGATTTCTCCGCCCCCCGCCCGAACGAGAGTAGCTGTTGGTGGATGCTGCGAATCAGGCCCTCGGAGAGCGGGTAGCCGTCTTCGAGCTGTGCCTGGGCCGTATTGAGGGCCCGTCGGTACAGGGCCGTTTCGACAACGTCGGATCGGTACAGTCCGGTGGCCCCGGTCTCGTTTTCGTCCTGTTCCGCTTCCAGCTCCAGAATCTCGTCGAGCGTGCTGATGGTGCCTTCCATGCGCGAGGAGATCACGGCCTCCTGGCTGCGTAGCGGGGCCAGGAAGATTTCGCTGTTATGGATGTTCTGCAGGGTCTGGTCGTAGCGCGCCAGCGCATCGGTTGCGGCCAGCAACGACGGCATGAGACGGCTGTAATCGAGCGGGCGGGGCGGGAAGTCACCGGTGTGGTAATGCATGGCGCGAGTACAGTCGATGTTCATGTCGCCCACGCTCGTTTGTGATTAACCAACGACTGGATTTGAGCAACAAATGGCTTTGTCGTCAACAAGAAGACCCCAACAGGGTTTGCGTTCAATAATGGCCGGATTATTGATCTCAATGGGGCTTGCCGGCATTCCGTTACTGTCAAACTTGTTTGTTGTTCATTCGGCGAGGTCGGTGAGCGACAAGCGTGCCAAGTTTCCTGATCGGCCCCGAATCCCGGACCAAGGCGGTTGTTTGCCATTGGACTGAATCGATTCAGGGGGTGCCGCGAGACCCGGATACCGCCCCGGCGAGATCGCTCGTGATTCGGCGGACGACCCGGGCAAGGCTGTCGCGGATCTCGGGCGAGAGGCCGGCGCCATCTTCGAGGCGGGCAGGCTCGATGCCGTGAACGATGAGGGTGTCCGGGAGTTCGTCCAGCGAGCGGGCGAGTTCGACGGCCTCGGCGAGGCCGATGCCGTGGGAGGAGTAGCGGGCGCCGCGCGGCAGCGGCTCGCGGGCGTCCAGCCGGTGGAGGGTGCCGGGCGCAGCGCCGGTGACGATGGCATCGACGAGGATCACCGGGTCGTGGCCCTGCCACAGCTCCATCAGTTCGGCGGGCTCGCCGTGGCTTTTCGCGGTGGCGAGACCCGGGGTATCGGCCAGTGCATCCACCACGGCGTGGCCGATGCCGTCGTCGCCGCGCCAGGGGTTGCCGATGCCGATGACCAGCGCCTCTTTGTCGGTCATTGGCATGTCGGGAGCGGCAGCGGATGCCTCTTGCGGGTGTTCAGGTGCTACGGGGGTGTTTCTTGCCGCCTTGAGAGTTTCTTGCCGCCTTGAGAGTTTCTTCGCGGTGTTCGTCGCTCAGGTCCGATCGCCGCCCGTCTGCCTCGGAAGCCGCAGGCAGCCGTTTTTCCCGTGGGGTCTGTCCGGATGGTCGTGCCACGGGGCGCTCCCAGTCGATACCTGGCGGTGACTAACGCGGCGCGCCCTCGCTTTTCCGGGCAGCAGCGGTCGTTTCCAGCCGCTCCGCCAGCCAGATCTTGATGATGGATTGACGGGTGACGCCCAATCGGCTGGCTTCTCGGTCCAGGGACTCGATCATCCAGTCCGGGAAGTCCACGTTTACCCGCCGTTGTTTGCGCAGCGGTCGTTGGGCCCCGGACAGGTCCAGGGCATCGGTCATCTCTTCTCCGCTGTCAAAGCGCTCGTCAACTGTCTTCGCTTTCATACAGCGCAACCTCTTCTTTGCGCGACTTGCGTACGGAAATGATACGGACGCAGGCCTCTCGGTGAGTGACAGCGGCGGTCCAGTGCCTTCTTTCAATGCGACCGATCACCAGAAAGCGGGGTTCGTCCTCCGTGCGGCCGGGGATCTCCAGCAGATCGGGGTTACGCCAGAGGGCCTGGGCGGTCACGAAGTCGATGCCGTGTTTCTCTAGGTTCGATCGACTCTTCCGTTCGTCAAACTCGAATGACTTCATGGTGTAGAAATTATACCAGAATGGTGGTTTTTGCTCTCGTAGAGGCAAGCGTTCCTTCGCGCAGGGCCTTACTGGCGGTCGACGGTGAGGTCGAGGAAGTGGGTGGCGCAGGAGATACAGGGGTCGTAGTTGCGGATGGCCACCTCGCAGTGGTGGCGCAGTTCGTCGTCCGGCAGATGGAGATGGGTCTGCACCAGTTCGCGCAGGTCGGCCTCGATGGTGGGCTGGTTGACCGAGGTGGGCGGGACGATCTTGGCGTCGGTGATGAGGCCCGCCTCGTCAATGCTGTAGCGGTGGTAGCAGATGCCGCGCGGGGCCTCGGTGGCGCCGAAGCCGGTGCCGGCGCGCGGGGTGACCGGCAGCGCGGGTTCGGCCGGTGCGGCCCGGTAGCCGTCGACCAGGCGCAGGGCCTCCTCGAAGGCGAGCACGATCTCGATCATGCGCACCTGGATGCTGCGGAACGGGTTGCGGCAGGCGGCGCCCAGCCCGGCGCGCTCGGCCAGTTCGGCGGCGCGCGGGGTGAGGCGTTCACGGTTCAGTGCGAAGCGCGCCAGCGGACCCATGAACACCGGTTCGCCGCTGTCGGAGCGGTGGCTGTGCAGGGCGTTGGAGTGGGCCACGTGCTCCTCGGTGAAGACGTCATCGTACTCGCGGATGGCGGCGTCCAGGCCGCTGCCGGAGCCGAGGCGGCCGTGGGTGATGGGGTATTCGTCCGGGTGCACCAGCGACACGAACTCGTAGTCGCGTTCCAGGTTCGGGTAGTCGAGGGTGGCGAGGAATTCGGCCACCTCGGAGGCAGCCTCCAGGCCCCAGGCCAGCTCCTCGCGCAGGCCGGCGACCTCGTCGGGCGTCGGCGTGCGGTAGAAGCCGCCGACCCGCAGGTTGACCGGGTGGATCTCGCGCCCGCCCAGCAGGCGCAGGATGGAGTTGCCGATCTTCTTGATGCGCAGGCCGTTGCGCACCATGTCCGGGTGGTCCTTCGCGGCGGTGACCGCGTCGGGATAGCCGAGGAAGTCCGGCAGGTGGAGCATGAACACGTGCAGCGCGTGGCTCTCGATCCATTCGCCGCAGTAGGCCAGCCGACGCAGGTCCTGCAGCACGCCATCCACGGTTACCCCGCAGACGTCCTCCATCGCCAGCGAGGCGCCCAGCTGGTAGGCGATCGGGCAGATGCCGCAGATGCGCGCGGTGATGTCCGGGGCCTCGCGGAAGTCGCGCCCGCGCAGGAAGCCCTCGAAGAAGCGCGGGGCCTCGAAGATCGACAGCTTCACCTCCTCCACGCGGTCGCCCTCGGTGCGCACGTACATCGCGCCCTCGCCCTCCACGCGCGCGAGGTAGTCGACTTCGATGGTGCGGGTCTCGCTCATGGTCCGTTTCCTGATTCTTCGCGCTCGCTCTCCTCGCGGAAGGCGTCGGCGCCGGCATTGAAGGTGCGGTAGAAGCGCACGCGGGTGGCGCGCTCCATGCCGAGGGCCTCCAGCTGCCCGGACAGGCCGGGCGCGTTCGGCGTCTCCTTGGGGCCGAAGCAGCCGTAGCAGCCGCGGTGGCAGCCGGGGCACAACGCGCCGCAACCGGCGTGGGTGACCGGACCCAGGCAGGGCGTGCCGTGGGCGACCATCACGCAGACCTGTCCGGCGCGCTTGCATTCCTCGCAGACGCTGGCGCTGGAGACCTGCGGACGCCGACCGTAGAGGAAGGCGCTGATGACCTCGATCAGCTGGTATTTGTCGATCGGGCAACCGCGCAGTTCGAAGTCCACCGGCACGTGCTGGCTGATCGCATCCGAGGTGGCCAGGGTCGAGATGTACTCCGGGTGGGCGTAGACCTGGCGGGTGAATTCCTCGACGTCCGCGAAATTACGCAGGGCCTGGATGCCGCCGGTGGTCGCACAGGCGCCGATGGTGACCAGGAACTTCGACGCGCGGCGGATCTCGCGGATCTCTTCGGCCGCCTCCGGCGTGGTGATCGAGCCCTCCACCAGCGTCAGGTCCCACGGCCCGTCGATGCGGGTGCGCGTGGCCTCGGGGAAATGGGCGATCCGGATCCGGTCGGTGACCGCAAGCAGCTCGTCCTCGCAGTCCAGCAGCGAGAGCTGGCAGCCGTCGCAGGAGGCGAACTTGAATACGGCAAGGGTCGGACGTTCGGCACTCATAGTTCGCGTATCCGGAAGGCCGGCTCCATCACCGGGTAGGGGAAGACCGGGCCGTCGCGGCAGACGAACTGCGAACCGATCTGGCAGTGCCCGCAAAAGCCCACCGCGCAGCGCATGTTGCGCTCCATGGAGACAAAGATGTCTTCCGGCTTGACGCCGCGTCGCTCCAGCGAGGACGCCGCGAAGCGCATCATCACCTCCGGGCCGCAGACCATCGCCAGCGTGTTGCGCCGGTCGAAGCCGCCGCGGTCGATCAGCTGGGTGACCACGCCGACATCGCCGCGCCACGCGGCCGTGCCGCGATCCACGGTGATGCGCAGGTCGAGATCGTCGCGCGCGCCCCAGGCGTCCAGCTCGTCACGAAAGATCATGTCGCCGGGCGAGCGTGCGCCGTAGCAGATCACCACATGGCCGAAGTCGTCGCGCCGTTCCAGCGCCGCATGGATCACCGGCCGCAGCGGGGCCAGACCGATGCCGCCGGCGACCAGCACCAGGTCGCGCCCGCGCGCCTGTTCCAGTGGCCAGGCCGTGCCGAACGGCCCGCGCAGGCCGACCACCGCGCCGGGTCCCAGCTCCTGCATCGTGCGGGTCACGCTGCCCACCGCGCGGGTGGTGTGCACGATGCCGCCATCGTCGGTGATCGCAGACACCGAGATCGGCACCTCGCCCACGCCGAACAGGTAGAGCATGTTGAACTGCCCGGGCGCCGGCGGCGGCCCCGGTTCGACCCCCGGTTCGGGGTACAGCGTCCAGCTGAACACCTCGTTGCTGGCGACATCCGGGCGCACGGAATGGATGCGCCAGGGCTGCGGCGCCATCGCCTGTTCCGGCAGGGCGCTGTCGGCGCGGGGCTGCAGGGTCTCAGGTTCCATCCCCGGGGCCTCCGTGGCTGTAGATGTCCAGCGCCTGCAACCGCGCGGCCTGCAGCCGCTGCACGATCAGTGCGGAGAAATGTTTCATCAGCATGTAGCCGAAGGCCGGGTTGGCCTCCATATGTTCGCGCAGCACGCCGGCATCGAAGTGCAGGGTTTGCAGATCGGTGATCGCCCGGGCGTCGTAACTGGCGCGATACGGCGGCAGCAGCCACGACCAGCCGAGGATGTCGCCGGGCCCAAGGGTCTGGAAGGTCACGCAGCCTTCGCGCAGTGGGCTCTCCAGCGCGACCTGGCCCTCTCGGATCAGCCAGAAGGTCTCCGCCGGCTCGTGGTCGCGCATCAGCCGCGTGCCGGCCGGGTAACCGCACTTGGCGGCGCAGGCCGCCAGCAGGCGCCGGTGTTCCTGCTCCATGTCGGCAAAGAACGGCTGGTCCTCGAGGATCGCCAGCAGCTCGTTCATGCCCGGCCCTCCGGGTCGCGGCGCACCGCGGTGACCTCCTCGGTGATGTCGATCCCGACCGGGCACCAGGTGATGCAGCGTCCGCAGCCGACACAGCCGGAGGTGTCGAACTGATCGTGCCAGGTCGCCAGCTTGTGGGTGATCCACTGGCGGTAGCGTGCGGCTACCGAGTCGCGGTGGGCGCCGCCGACCAGATGCGAGTGTTCCTGGTTGAAGCAGGAATCCCAGCGCCGCACCCGCTCGGTGCGCTGACCCTCCAGGTCGGGCACCTCCTCGATCTGCGAGCAGAAGCAGGTGGGGCAGACCAGGGTGCAGTTGGAGCAGGACAGGCAGCGCTCGGCCGTCTCCTCCCAGCGCGGGTGCTCGAAGGCCCGGTTCAGCACCTCGCGGGCGTCGCCGGGCATCTGTCGACCCATCATTGAAGGCGCCTCGGCCCACACCCGTTCGGCCGCGGCCTGCTCGGCGTCCGTGGCCGGGCGCGGCTCCAGCCGCTCGAGTACCGCGCGCCCGGCGTCGCTCCCGGCCTCGGCGACCAGGAAGTGCTGCGTGGCATCGATTACCTCGGTCAGGGCCAGGTCGAAGCCCTCGCGGGCGCGCGGTCCGGTATCCATCGAGGCGCAGAAGCAGGTGCCGCCGGGCTCGGCGCAGTGGGCCGCCACCATGAACACGTCCCGGCGCCGCGCCGCATAGCCGCGGTCCTGCACCGCCTGGCCGAGGAACACCCGGTCCTGCACGCCGATCGCCGCCAGCTCGCAGGCACGCATGCCGATGAACGCGCGCGGCGGCGCGTCGGATTCGCCCGGTTCGGTGGTAAAGCTGCCGTCCGCCTGGCGGGTCAGCCGGAACAGGGTCTCCTGCGGGGGGAACAGGTACTTCTTCCAGGAGTGCGGACCGACCACATAGCCGAACAGGGCCGCGTCGTCACGCTCGCGCAGGCGGTAGTGACCGGGGGCGTGTTCGTCGGTCCAGCCCGCCGGCAGGTCGTCGAGTCCTTCCACGCGATCGTAGACGATCGCGCCGTCGCGCCGTGTCGGACCCACCACCTCGTAGCCATCAGAGGCCAGCAGGCGGATCAGCGTATCCACGGCTTGGGGTGCGATCACTTCCACGGGTCACTCCCGTTCCCGATGGGATGGTTTCCATATTGCGCCAGAAGCCCCATCGGGCCAACCCCCGGCCGCCCCGACGCGCATCCGTGGCCCCGGTCGTGCGAAGCTGTAGGCCACCAGCCAGGGCCCGGCACGGGGCCGCCACGGGAGGAAATGGATGAAGGTCGCCGTATTCAGTGCCCAGCAACACGATCAGGAGCATCTGGTGCCGATGCTGCGCGAGGCCGGCATGGAGCCGCTACTGGACGAACGCCGCCTGACCCCGAAGACGGTGGGCGACGCGGCCGGTGCGGATGCGGTCTGCGCCTTCACCAACGACGACCTGTGTGCGGCCACCCTGGACGGTCTGCAACGTCACGGCATCCACGTGGTGACCCTGCGCTGCTCGGGCCACAACAACCTGGATGACGAACATGCACGCCGCATCGGCATGCGCGTGGCCCGGGTCCCGGCGTACTCGCCGAATGCCATCGCCGAGCACGCGGTGGCGCTGCTGATGACCCTGAACCGCCACACCCACTTCGCCTGGAAGCGTACCCGGCGCGGCGATTTCCGGCTGAACAACCTGGTCGGCTTCGACGTTGCGCAGCGCAGTGTCGGCGTGGTCGGCACCGGCAAGATCGGCGCGGCCTTCGCCCGCATCATGCTTGGCTTCGGGGCTCGCGTTCGCGCGATGGACCCGTACCCGGATCCGGAACTGCAGGCCGCCGGCGTCACCTACACCGACCTCGACGAACTGCTGGCGGCCTCCGATGTGGTCTGCCTGATGTGCCCGCTGACGCGCGACAACCACCACATGATCAACGCCGACACGCTGGCGCGCATGCCGCGCGGGGCCATCCTCATCAACACCGCGCGCGGGGCGCTGGTGGACACCGAGGCGGTGGAGACCGCGCTGGATTCGGGCCAGCTCGGGGCGGCGGGTCTGGATGTCTACGAAGATGAAGGCCCGGTGTTCTTCCGCGACTGGACCGGTACCCCGGACGGTGTCCCCGATGCCCGGCTGGTCCGCCTGACCCGCCGCGACAACGTCCTGGTCACCGGCCACCAGGCGTTTCTCACCCACGAAGGACTGACCGGCATCGCCGAGACCACCGTGCACAACCTGCAGGTGCTGGCGCGCGACCCGGAAGGCCACGAGGAACTGCCCGGCCGGCTGGTGTGATGACGGGCCTGGCGCTCGATCGAGGCGCTTGATTTTCCCTGCCCGGCACCATATATGTCCTGAACAGAGGCCATTCGGGCAGGGAGGACAGAAGATGAGCGAGGTCGACGGTGCAAGGGTCATCGAGAACACCTGGATCACCCTGAGCGACGGCTGCCATCTGGCCGCCCGCATCTGGCTGCCGGAGGACGCCGAGCACAACCCGGTGCCGGCGATCCTCGAGTACATCCCCTACCGCAAGAACGACCACAAGGCCCTGCGCGATGCGGAGGTGCACGGGTTCTTCGCCGCGCACGGCTACGCCGGGGTGCGCGTGGACCTGCGCGGCAGCGGCGACTCGGAGGGCGTGCTGCGCGACGAATACCTGCAGCAGGAACTCGACGATGGCCTCGAGGTGATCCGCTGGATCGCGCAGCAGCCGTGGTGTTCCGGCAGGGTCGGCCTGTTCGGCCTGTCCTGGGGCGGCTTCAACGGGCTGCAGCTGGCGGCCCTGCAGCCGCCGGAACTGGGGGCGGTGATCTCGGTTTGCTCGTCGGATGACCGCTATGCCGACGACGTGCACTACATGGGCGGCTGCCTGCTGACAGACAACCTCTCGTGGGCCTCGACCATGTTCGGTTTCAATTCCTGCCCGCCGGATCCGCAAGTGGTCGGCGAGGATCGCTGGCGCGACATGTGGCGCGAGCGGCTGGAGGGGTCCGGCCTGTGGATCCGCAACTGGCTGGAGCACCAGCGCCGCGACGACTACTGGAAGCACGCTTCGGTCTGCGAGGACTACAGCGCCATCCAGGTCCCGGTGATGGCGGTCAGCGGCTGGGCCGACGGCTACTCCAATACGGTGTTCCGCCTGCTCGAGCACCTGCAGGTACCGCGCGCCGGGCTGGTGGGGCCCTGGGGCCACAAGTATCCGCACATGGGCGGGCCGGGGCCGACCATCGACTTCCTCGGCGAATGCGTGCGCTGGTGGGACCACTGGCTCAAGGGCATCGACCGCGGCGTGGACGCCGATCCGATGGCACGGCTGTGGCTGCACGACGCGCGCAGCCCGCTGGTCCCGGAGATCACCGGTGAGTGGATCGCCGAGCAGCGCTGGCCCAGCCCCAACATCCACTACCACGAATTCGGTCTGGCCCGGGGGCGCCTGGTCGCCGGCGGCGAACGCACCGACGAAGCGGAAACCCTGACCATCCGCAGCCCGCTGAGCGTGGGGCTGTTCGCCGGCAAGTGGTGTTCCTACGCCGAGACCACCGACCTGCCTTCGGACCAGCGCCTGGAAGACGGCGGCGCACTGGTGTTCGAGACCGATCCGCTGGACGAAGACTTCGACCTGTTGGGCGATACCGAACTGGAACTGGAGATCGAGGCTGATCGTCCGGTGGCCCAGGTCGCCGCGCGCCTGTCCGATGTGGACCCGGAGGACCGGGCCACGCGCGTCACCTTCGGCATCCGCAATCTGACGCATCGCGACGGGCACGAGGACCCGCAGCCGCTGGAGCCCGGGCGGCGCTACCATGTCCGGTTCCGGCTGAACGAGGTGGCCCAGCGGTTTCGCCGCGGTCATCGGATTCGCCTGTCAATCTCCAGTTCCTACTGGCCGCTGGCGTGGCCGGCACCGGAACCCGCACGTCTGACGCTGCATCTGGAAGGTTGCTGCCTGCATCTGCCGGAACGCCGGGTCGACGCCGACACCCCCGTCCCGCGGGATCTCGGCGAGCCGCGGCATGCCCCCACCCCGGGGCATACTCTGCTGGCTCCGGCCCACCGGGAATGGAAGACCGAGCACAACCTGGCGACCAACGAGGTCGCCCTGAACGTGATCAACAACGACCCCGTGCTGCAGCTGCATGACAATGACCTGGCCTTTGGCCGGGAGGTGCACGAACGCTACAGCTACCGCAGCGAGTCCTACGACACCGTGCGCGGCGAGGTGGTGCAGACCCGGCATTTCCGGCGTGATGACTGGTCGGTGCGCACGGTGACCCGCACCGTGCTCACCTCTACCCCCGACACCTTCCGGATCCGCGCCACCCTGGACGCCTACGAGGGTGACGTGCGCGTCTACGCGCAGAGCTGGGACGAGAGCATCCCGCGCGACCTGGTGTAACCCGACAAATACCGGGAAACCGGGAGGGAGAGCATGAGCGAAAAGAAGCACGTCTTTGTCGTTGGCATGGACGCCTTCAACCAGGCCAAGCTGGAGCGCCTGCCCCAGGCGGCCGAGTGCGAGTTCCACTCGGCCCTGGATTTCAGCGACATCCGCAACGTCGAGTCCTTCGACATGGAGGCGCTGATTGAACGTGCGGCCGGCAACATCGAGGCGGCCGGGGTGCCGGTGGATGCCATCGTCAGCTTCTACGATTTCCCCAGCACCGTGATGGTCCCGTTGCTGGCCGAGCGCTTCGGCGTGCCCGGCCCCTCGCTGGAGGCCGTGCTCAAGTGCGAGCACAAGTACTGGAGCCGGCTCGAGCAGCGCAAGGTGATCCCCGACCATATCCCGCGCTTTCGGGCCTTCGACCCGCATGACGAGAATGCGTGGTCGAAACTCGACATGCTGCCGCCGTTCTGGATCAAGCCGATCAAGTCGTTCCGTTCGTTTCTCGCCTTCCAGATCAACGACGAGCGACAGTTCCGGTCGGTCATGCAGATCTGCCGCGAGAAGGGCGGTTTCATCGGCGGGCCCTTCGCCTGGCTCATGCAGCGCTCCGGCGCCCCGCCGGAAATCGCCGAGATGCCCGAGAGTTTCGTGGCTGAATCGCCGATCGGCGGCTGGCAGTGCACCCTCGAGGGGTACAGCTACAACGGGCAGGTGAATGTCTACGGCGTGGTCGACTCGGTGACCGAACAGGACGGCTCGTCGTTCTCGCGCTACGAATACCCGTCCTCGCTGCCGCTGGAGATCCAGCACCGCATGATGGATCTCGCGCGGCTGGCGGTGCAGCAAACCGGCCTGGACAACTCGCCGTTCAACGCCGAGTTCTACTACGACCAGACCGGCGACCAGGTGTGGCTGCTGGAGATCAACCCGCGGATCTCCCAGGCTCATTCGGACATCTTCGAGAAGGTGCACGGCATCTCGCACCATTCCGTGATGGTGGACCTGGCGCTGGGACGCAAGCCGCGGCCGATGGAGCGTAACGGCGAGTTCAACGTGGCCGCCCATTTCATGTTCCGCACCCATGAAGCCGGCCGCGTGCGGCGTATCCCCAGCCCCGAGGCCATCACCCGGCTGAAGACCCGCCAGCCCGGCACCGAGGTCAAGATCCCGGTGAAGCCGGGTCAGCACCTCAAGGACCTGCAGGGCCAGGACATGTACAGCTTCGAGATCGCCAACGTGTTCATCGGCGGCCGCGACCGGGCGGATCTGCTGGACAAGTACGACGAGGCCCTGTCGGTACTGCAGTTCGACATCGAGAAGGACACCGAGGCGGTCATCACCTGATCGTCGGGCCGGATCGGCGAGAGGGGGCGCCTCCTGCCGGTTGATGCCTCCCCGGGCCGGATCGGCGAGAGGGCTCGCCTCCTACCGCGGTTGACACCTGACCCGTAGGAGGCCGGCCCTCCGGCCGATCGGCGTCACGGGCTGCCAGCCGGCGGTGTCTCTCGCTTGGCCCGAACCTCCGTACGGGCCAGCAAAAAAGGCCCGGTCCCCCGAAGGGGCCGGGCCCTGCAAGGCCGGGTCGGCAGGCCGCGAAGTCCTCGCGGCCGCCGGGGCGCGGTCAGCCTTCGTTGTGGTAGCGGGTCACGCGCTCCACGTCGTTCTTCGCGCCCAGCACCACCGGCACGCGCTGATGGATGTCCTTCGGCGGGACGTCCATGATGCGCTGGCGCCCGGTGGTGGAGGCACCGCCGGCCTGCTCGACGATGTAGCTCATCGGGTTGGCCTCGTACATCAGGCGCAGCTTGCCTTCCTGGCCCTTGGCGGTGGTCTTGGAGTCCAGCGGATACATGAAGACACCGCCGCGCGACAGGATGCGGTGCACCTCGGCCACCATGGAGGCGACCCAGCGCATGTTGTAGTCCTTGCCCAGCGCGCCTTCCTTGCCGGCCAGGCACTCGTCGACATAGCGCTTGATCGGGGCTTCCCAGAAACGCATGTTCGACATGTTGATGGCGAACTCCTGGGTGTCCTCGGGGATGTGGATCTTTTCCTTGGTCAGCAGGAACTCGCCGAAATCCTTGTCCAGGGTAAACATGTTCACGCCCTGGCCGGTGGTCAGCACCATCATGGTGGACGGGCCGTACAGGCAGTAGCCGGCGGCCACCTGGGTGGTGCCGGGCTGCAGGAAGTCCTCGGTCTTCGGGTTCTCGACACCCTCCGGTGCCTTCAGGATGGAGAAGATGGTGCCGACGGAGACGTTCACGTCGATGTTGGAGGAGCCGTCCAGCGGGTCGAACAGCACCAGGTAGTGGCCGCGCGGGGCGTCCTTGGGCAGCTCGAGGATCTCGTCCAGCTCCTCGGACGCCAGACCGGCGACATGACCGTTGTGCGACAGCGCCTCGATGAACACCTCGTTGGTGATGATGTCCAGCTTTTTCTGGGTCTCGCCCTGTACGTTCTCCGAACCGGCCGAGCCGAGGACGCCGACCAGGTCGCCCTTGTCGACCAGCGCCGAGATCTTCTTGCACGCGGTGGCGATGTCGTTGAGCAGGCCGGTGAACTCGCCGGTGGCGCCCTGGATCCCGCGCTGGGTTTCGATGATGTAGTTGGTCAGTGTCGTGCCGATATGCATATTGCCGATCCTGATGGTTGTGAGTCCGTGCGACATCGGGGCACTCTTGGGGGCAGGCGGTTGCGCACGCTGCTGGCGCGAACCGCGCCGTTCGGCCCGTGTCCTAACCGGCACAGTGTAGCAAAAGCGGGCGCGGGGGCCGATTCCGGGGCCACGGGGCCCGATGAGCAGGGACATCCAGGGAGAGACACATGCCGCAGAACGCACTGTACGCCCAGTCCGGCGGGGTCACCGCCGTCATCAACGCCAGTGCCTGGGGGGTGATCGAGGCCGTGCGCGGTCATCCGGCGCATTTCGGGCGGATCTACGCCGCGCGCGACGGGATCCTGGGCGCGCTGCGCGAGGAGCTGATCGATCTCGACCACGAGGACCCGCTGACCCTGCAGGCGCTGAAGCACACCCCCGGCGGTGCCTTCGGTTCCTGCCGCTTCGATCTGGGCGATCCGGACACCCACCCCGAGCAGTACGAGCGGCTGGTGGAGGTCTTTCGCGCCCACGATATCGGCTATTTCTTCTACAACGGCGGTGGTGGTTCCATGGATACCGCCCTCAAGGTCGCGAAGATGGGTGACCGCATGGGCTATCCGATCACCGCGGTGGGCGTGCCCAAGACCATCGACAACGACCTCGCCATCACCGATTCCAGTCCGGGTTTCGGTTCGGCGGCCAAGTTCATCGCCACCACCGTGCGCGAGGCCAGCCTGGATGTGGAGTCCATGCACACCAGCTCGACCAAGGTCTTCATCCTCGAGGTGATGGGGCGGCATGCCGGCTGGCTGGCGGCCGCCGCCGCGCTGGCCCAGGAGTTCGACGGCCAGCCGCCGATGCTGATCCTGTTCGCCGAGACGCCGTTCGACGAGGCGGATTTCCTGGATCACCTCAACCGCACCATCGAGCGCCACGGCTACTGCGTGGTCGTGGTCTCCGAGGGCCTGAAGAACCCCGACGGCAGCCTGTTCTCGGTGGCGCAGAGCCACGACGTGTACGCCTACACGCAGCTGGGCGGCGCCGCGCCGCGGCTGTCCGAGCTGATCCGCGAAAAGACCGGGCACAAGCTGCACTGGGCGGTGGTGGACTACATCCAGCGGGCCGCGCGGCACATCGCGTCGAAGGTGGACGTCGACCAGGCCTATGCCTGCGGGCGCGCCGCGGTGGAGGGCGTGGTGGCCGGCGAGCACAGCTTCATGCCCATCATCCGGCGCGATTCCACCCAGCCCTACCGCTGGAGCATCGGGCGTACCTCGCTGGAGAGCGTGGCCGACATCGAGCAGGGCATGCCGCGCGAATACATCACCCCCGATGGCTACGGGATCACGCAGGAGGCACGCGACTATCTGCGCCCGCTGATCCAGGGCGAGGACCAGCCGCCGTTCGAGCGCGGACTGCCCGCCTATCCGCGCATCCGCGGGGAGCTGCTGCCGAAACGCTGTCCGCCGTTCGACGTGGATCACGACTGAGCCTGGCGGATCGTTCGCGGGGCTTGGCGCGCCCCGTAACGAGCGTAAGATAGGAAGTACGTTTCCCCATCCGAGCCTTCGAGGAGGCCGTCCATGTCGATTCCGAGCGTCTCGCGTTTGCGTCGTACCCCGTCCGTATCCGGCATGCTGGCCGGTTGTTGTGCCCTCGGCCTGGCCCTGCTGCCGGCCACCTCCGTGCTGGCCGAAACGGCCGAGCGCGCGCAGGGGGCATCCGCAAGCGGCGATGACACCGGGCAGATGGTGGGTACCCGCGCCCTGATCGATCAGGCGCAGGCGGAGGACACCCGGGCGCAACTGCTGGAACGTCTGGAAGAGGCGCCCGTACAGGAGCAGCTGATCGCCATGGGCGTGGATCCGGAACAGGCCCGCGAGCGCGTCGCCCGGCTGACCGACGAGGAGCTGGCGGAGCTGGAAGCGCGCATGGACTCCGAACCGGTGGGGGCCGCCGGCGCCCTGGGCGTGGTCGCCATCGTGTTCCTGGTGTTCGTGATCACCGACGCCCTGGGCGTGACCGACATCTTCTCCTTCGTCCAGCCGCCGCGCGACCGGTAGTCACCGCGTGATCCTCCGGGGACTCGCGGCGCTGCTGCTGGCGGCGTTGCTGGCCGGCTGTGCGACCGCGCCGCAGAGCCGCGACCTGGCGGGTGACCCCGGGGCCCTGCCGGATCTGCCGCCGCGCGTCGAGCTGACCGACACCCCGTTCCACCCGCAGGAGGGGTACCAGTGCGGCCCGGCCGCGCTGGCCACGGTGCTCGAGGGGCGCGGTCTGGACGTGTCGCTGGAAGGGCTGATCGACGAGGTCTACATCCCCGTCCGCGAGGGCACGCTGCAGGCCGAGATGCGTGCGGCGGTGCGCGCGCGCGATCTGGTGGCGTATCGCCTGGAGCCGGATCTGGAAGCGGTCCTGCGCGAGGTCGCGGCCGGTCATCCGGTGGTGGTGTTCCAGAACCTCGGGCTCGCGATGTTCCCGGAATGGCATTTCGCGGTGGTCATCGGCTACGACCTCGACGCCGGCGAGATCATCCTGCGCAGCGGCACCCACGAGCGTCACGTGAACGAGTTCGCCCGCTTCGAGCGGACTTGGGCGCGCGGCGAGCGCTGGGCCTTCATCCCGGTGGCGCCGGACGAGCTGCCGGCCACCGCGGAGCCGCTGAACTGGCTGCGCGCGGTCAACGAGCTGGAGGTCATCGGCGCACTGGAGAGCGCGGCCACGGGTTACCGCACGGCGATCGACCAATGGCCCGATCAGCCGGTGGGCTATGTCGGTCTGGCGAACGTTGCGATGGCGCAGGATGATCCCGAGTCGGCCGAGTCTGCGCTGCGCGAGCTGATCGAGCGTGACTCGGGCGTGGACGCGGCCTGGAACAACCTCGCCCATGTCCTGCTGGCGCGGGACTGTACGGAACCCGCCCGGGCCGCGGCCGCCTGCGCGGTGGCGCTGAGCGGGGGCGAGGACGCATCCCCGTATGCCCCGACCCTGCGGACGCTGGAGCGGGCGGCTCCGTCCGGCGGGGCATGCGACCCCGTCCCGGACTGCCCGGCGGATCCGCGCGCCGACTGATGCGGGCACGCGGCTCGGCGCGGCGTCAGTCCTCGAACAGCGCCTCCACCCGCGCGTGGATGTGCTGGTCGGCATCCGGGCCGATGTGCGTGGTCTCCGGATCGTGGCGGTCGCAGAACGCCCAGGCGAATTTCAGGTCCTTGATCCCCAGCGAGCCGAACAGCCGCGCCTCGGCCGAATGGTCGGTGGCCTCGGGGATCACCGTGGGCCAGCCGTCCTCGCCCGGGGTCAGCGCGGGACCGAAGAAGATCGCCCCCGGCAGATTCTTGATCCGCAGGGCGCAGGTGCCCTCGGTGACGCCGCCCATCGGCAGGAAGTCGATGGTGCGCGACAGCCGCTGCTTGCGGTTGAACGGGGTATCCACGGTGCCGCCGGCGGCGCGGATCGCGGGTGCCTCGGCCTCGTAGGCCAGCACCTCCAGTCCGGCCTCGCGCCAGGCCTCCAGGTCGCGCGCGCCGCGGTGGCTGGGCAGGAACAGCCAGCGCGGCTCGGTGAGCGCGCGCAGTTCCTGCAGCAGGGCATCCGAAAACGGCGGGGCGTTCACCAGGATCCCGCCCATCTCGCGGTCGTCGATCAGCCAGACCGCCGGCTCGTCATCGCCGACGCGGTGGATGTTGCGTTCGCGCAGTTCGACCAGTGCCGGACCGATCGTTCCGGGGGAAGCGGACATTCGGGCGTCTCCGGGTTCCTCTGGGGTGTAGCCGGGGAGATTGCGGGCTTCCTGCCCCGCGCGCAATTTGGGCCGGACTCCGGCGGGGGATCGCCGGGCCGCCGGATCACAGGATCACTGCTCCCGCGGGGTGGCCTCGTCGCGGGCTTCAAGCTGCGCCATCTCGCTTTCGATCCAGTCCTCGGTCAGCGCCAGCACCTCGGCGGCCGAACGGCCCTGCGTCTCGATCGGCGGCCCCACCGAGACCTCGATGGTCCCGGGGTGACGCAGGATCCCGCGCCGCGGCCAGTACGTACCGGAGTTCAGCGCCACCGGCAGCACCGGGTAACCGCCGCGCGCGGCGAGCTGGGCGCCGCCCTGACGGTAGCGCCCCTTCTCCCCCGGGTTCATGCGCGTGCCCTCGGGGAACACGATCACCCACAGACCCTGGTCCAGCCGCTTCTTGCCTTCCCGGAGCAGGCCCTCCAGCGCTTGGCGACCGGCACTGCGGTCGATCGGTACCGGGTTGAGCATGGCCAGGGTCCAGCCGAACAGCGGGATGCGCATCAGCTCGCGCTTGAGCACCCAGGTCTGGCGCGGGAAGATCGACACGAACGCGAGCGTCTCCCACGCCGACTGATGCTTGGACATCACCACGTGGGGGCGCGAGGTGTCCACGTGTTCCAGGCCACGAACCCGGTAGCGCACCCCGCAGGTGACCCGCAGCCACCAGATGTTGAAGCGGCCCCACTGGATCAGGACGCGGTAGCGGCGTTCATGGGACAGCGGCCAGATCAGCAGCGGCATGATCAGGCCGTAGATCAGCGACGAGCTGATCAGCCCCGCCTGAAACAGGAGTGCCCCCAGATAGCGCATCGCCCGTCTCCTTCAGCCGGTGGCCAGCCGCCCGATGTCCGCCACGGTCTCGAAGGCCTGGCGCAGTTCGCGCAGCAGGGCGAGGCGGTTGCGGCGTTCGGCGGGGTCCTCGGCCATCACCATCACCCCGTCGAAGAAGCGGTCCACGCGCTCGCGCAGCCCGGCGAGTTCGCCCAGGGCGCGCACGTAGTCGCCGTCGGCCACTGCCGCGTCCACCGCCGGGCGCACCGCCAGCAGACCCTGGTGCAGCTGGCGTTCCTCGTCGGCCACCAGGGCGTCGGGCTCGAGCGTGCCGGCGGCCTCGTCGCCGGCCTTGCGCAGCAGGTTGTGGATGCGCTTGTTGGCCGCGGCCAGGGCCTCGGCCTCCGGGCGTTCGCGGAACTGTGAGACCGCGCGCACGCGGCGGGCGAAATCCAGTGGCTGGTCGGGGCCGACCGCGCCCACGGCCTCGATGGTCTCGTGGGCATGGCCCTGTTCCAGCAGGTAGCCGCGCAGGCGCTCGACGATGTATTCGCGCACCGGGTCCACCGCCTGGTCGGCCTCGGCCACGCGTTCGCGGATCGGCTCGGCGGCCGCGGTGAGCAGCGGGGTCAGGGTCAGCGGGAGTTCCCGTTCCACCAGGATGCGCACCAGACCCAGCGCGGCCCGGCGCAGGGCGAACGGGTCCTTGGTGCCGCTGGGCTGCTTGCCGATGGCGAAGATCCCGACCAGGGTGTCGAGGCGGTCGGCCAGCGCCAGGGCCTGCGCCAGCGGGCCGTCCGGCAGCTCCGAGCCCGACTGGCGCGGCCAGTAGTGCTGCTCGATCGCGTCGGCGACGGCCTCGTCCTCGCGGTCGTGCAGCGCGTAGTAGCGCCCCATGGTGCCCTGCAGTTCGGTGAACTCGAACACCATCCGGGTCAGCAGATCGCATTTGCACAGCCGCGCGGCGCGCGCCGCCTGCTGCGCATCCAGATCCATCAGGCCGGCGAGGCGCTGCATCAGCGCTTCCAGGCGCTGCGACTTGTCGCGCAGGGTGCCCAGGCGCTTCTCGAACACCACCGAGCCGAGCTCGTCGAGGCGTTCTTCCAGGCGGTGCTTGCGGTCCTGCTCCCAGAAGAATTCGGCATCCGCGAAGCGCGGGCGCAGCACGCGCTCGTTGCCATCGCGTACTGCTTCGGGATCGCGCGACTCGATGTTGCTGACGACGATGAAATGCGGCTGCAGGCGGCCGGCCTCGTCCACCACCGGGAAGTATTTCTGGTTGTCCTGCATGGTGGAGATCAGCGCCTCCTGCGGGACCTCCAGAAAACGCCGATCGAAGCTGCCGCCCAGTGCCACCGGCCATTCCACCAGCGCGGTGACCTCGTCCAGCATGTCCGGGTCGACCAGCGCGCGCCCGCCCAGCTCGCGGGCGGTGGCGTGGACCTGCTCCAGGATGCGCTCGCGACGGGCCTCGAACGAAGGCTCCACACGGCCCTCGGCGCGCAGCCTTTCGGCGTAGTCGCCGGGGCCGGCGAGCTCCAGCGGGGCCGGGTGGTGGAAGCGGTGACCGCGTGTGTGGCGGCCGGCCCCCTGTTCCAGGACCGTCATCGGCAGGACGTCGGTGCCGTGCAGCACCACCAGCCAGTGCACCGGGCGCACGAATTCCGTGGTGCTCTCGCCCCAGCGCATGCGCTTGGGCGTGGGCAGGTGTTCCAGGGCTCCGGCCAGCATCTCCGGCAGCAGTCCGCCGAGGGCCTGCCCCGGCTGCATGCGGCGGAAGATCAGGTATTCGCCCTTGCCGGTGTTCTCGCGCTCGAGCTGGTCCACCTCCACCCCGCAGGAGGAGGCGAAGCCCTGCGCCGCGCGGGTCGGCTGGCCCTGGTCGTCGAAGGCGGCGGCCACGGCCGGGCCGCGGCGTTCCTGCAGCTGGTCGGGCTGGCGGCCGGGTACCGCGGGGAAGCGCACGGCCAGGCGCCGGGGTGTGGCGAAGGCCTCGGGCTCGCCGGGTTCCAGCCCGGCCTCGCGCAGGCGGGTGGTCAGGCCCTCGGCGAAGGCGTCGCGCAGGCGTGCCAGCGCGGCCGGCGGCAGTTCTTCGGTGCCGAGTTCGATCAGAAGTTCGCGGGCTTCGTCCATGTTCGGTCCAGTCGGGTTCCGGTGGGCCCGCGCGCCCGTTCGGGGCGGCGGCGGGCACGGGTTCGGGGTATGCCCCGGTGTCGGGTGGCGTCAGGCGGCGTCGGACTTGCCGGTGTCGCCCGGGGCGCACAGTGGAAAGCCCAGCGCCTCGCGCGATTCATAGTATTTCTGCGCGACGTTCCTGGAGAGCTCGCGCACGCGCAGGATGTAGCGCTGGCGCTCGGTGACCGAGATCGCCCCGCGCGCATCCAGCAGGTTGAAGCTGTGCGAGGCGCGCAGCATCTGCTCGTAGGCCGGCAGCGGCAGGCCCAGCTCGATCATGCGGTCGCTCTCCGCCGCATGGTGGTCGAACGCGGCGAACAGGGCATCGCGGTCGGCGTGCTCGAAGTTGTACTTCGACTGCTCGACCTCGTTCTGGTGGTAAACGTCGCCGTAGGTGACCGCGCGCCCATCCGGGCCGACGGTCCAGACCAGGTCGTAGACGCTCTCCACGCCCTGCAGGTACATCGCCAGGCGCTCCAGCCCGTAAGTGATCTCGCCGGAGACCGGGTGGCAGTCGATCCCGCCCACCTGCTGGAAGTAGGTGAACTGCGTCACCTCCATGCCGTTCAGCCAGACCTCCCAGCCCAGCCCCCAGGCGCCCAGCGTCGGCGATTCCCAGTTGTCCTCGACGAAACGGACGTCGTGGGTCAGCGTGTCGAAGCCCAGCGCCTCCAGCGAGCCGAGATACAGGTCCTGGATGTCGGCCGGGGAGGGCTTCAGCAGCACCTGGAACTGATAGTAGTGCTGCAGGCGATTGGGATTGTCGCCGTAGCGGCCGTCGGTCGGGCGCCGGCTGGGCTGCACGTAGGCGGCGCGCCAGGGTTCCGGGCCGATCGAGCGCAGGAAGGTCGCCGGATGGAAAGTCCCGGCGCCCATCTCCATGTCGTAGGGCTGCATCACCACGCAGCCGTGGTCGTTCCAGTAATCCTGCAGTCGGCGGATCAGGTCCTGGAAGGTGGGACTCGCGGTCTCGGTTCGGTCGCTTGCGTTCGCCATGGCTGGGGGTCCGGAGCGGATCAGGGGCGGCAGTATATCGGCCCGTGCCGGGGTGCGGCCACCGCCCGGCCCGGCTGCGGTGGCCGGAGGTCGCGGCGCGGTCCATAATGCCCCGAATCGAGGCATCTCCGGGGGTACGATGGCCGCGGATCACCAGCAGCAGCCGGACAGGGCGCCCGCCGAACCGCCTGACCCGCTCGAGTCGGGCACCGACGACCGGCGCTACCGCGACACGCGCCGGGTCACGCTCACCGGCGCCGCGGTGAACTCCGGGCTGGCCGTGACCCAGCTGCTCAGCGGCTGGCTGCTCAACTCCCAGGCCCTGATCGCCGATGGCGTGCATACCGTCTCCGACCTGGTCACCGATGCCGTGGTCCTGGTCGCGGCAGGGCAGGCTGCCGCTTCCCCCGATCGGGATCACCCCTACGGCCACGGCCGCATCGAGACGCTCGCGACGGTGGTCGTGGGCCTGTTCCTCGCGCTGGCGGGGCTGGCCATCGCCTGGGGCGCCGGCGGACGCCTGCTGGAGCTGGACGATGCCACGGGGCCGGCACCGCTGGCGATCGCGTTCGCCGTGGTGACCCTCGTGGCCAAGGAAGGCCTGTACCAGTACACCCGCCGGGTCGCGCGGCGGCTGGGCTCGCGCATGCTGGAGGCGAATGCCTGGCACCACCGCACCGATGCGATCTCTTCGGTCATCGTGCTGCTGGGGGTGGCCGGTGCGGTCGCCGGCTGGCCGTGGCTGGACGCGCTGGCGGCGCTGCTGGTGGCCCTGTTCATCCTGCATATCGCCGGGCGCCTGATCCGTCGCAGCGTGGCCGAACTGATCGACACCGCGCTGGAACCGGAAAAGGTCGAGCGCATCCACCGCACCATCCTGGACGTGCCCGGAGTTAAGGATGCCCACATGCTGCGCACGCGCCGCTCCGGCGACGACGCCGTGGCCGACGTGCACGTGCAGGTTGCGCCGATGATTTCGGTGTCCGAGGGGCACCGCATCGCCGATGCCGTGCATCGCGCTGTGACCGAGGATGCGGGCGAGGTCAGCGACATCACCGTGCACGTGGATCCGGAGAACGACGAGGAGCAGGTGGCCAGCTCGCGGCTGCCCCTGCGCCCCGAACTGGTGGCCGGCCTGCGCGAGGCCTGGGCCGGCTTCCCCGAGCTGGAGGCCCTGGAGCACCTTTCCCTGCATTATCTCGGCGGGCGGGTGCATGCCACCGTCACTCTGCGGCTGGATCCCGCGCGGACGGGAGCCGCCCTGCAGGAGCGCGCCGATCTGCTGACCCGGCAGCTGCGGGAACACCCCGTTCTGGGGCCGGTACTGGGACAGGTGACCGTGCTCTATCGGACTTGCACCGAATGAGGGCGCATGCCGCGCGGTAGCACTATAATGGTGCATTCTGTGCACTGCGGGTGTGCGGCATTCGGCCGTGGTGGCGCAGAGATGGGCGCAGGGGCGCCCCGAACCGGGGCTTGCAGGCTGGCACGCCACCTGCATGACCAACCGGCAGACGCCGATCGGCCCCAGGCGACCGCACCGGCATCGACCGTCTCAAACTGAAGACCAGAGGAGTCCTCATTATGTCCGCAGCCGAAGTGCTGAAGCAGATCAAGGAACAGGAAGTCCGTTTCGTTGACCTTCGTTTTACCGATTCCAAGGGCAAGGAACAGCATGTCACCCTGCCGGCCCACGACCTCGACGAAGATTCCTTCGAAGAAGGCAAGATGTTCGACGGCTCTTCCATCTCCGGATGGAAGGGCATCAACGAATCCGACATGATCCTGATGCCGGATTCGGAGTCCGCGGCCATCGACCCGTTCTTCGAGGACATGACCATGAACATCCGCTGCGATGTCGTGGAACCGGCCACCATGCAGGGCTACGACCGCTGCCCGCGCTCGCTGGCGCGTCGTGCCGAGGCCTATCTGCAGAGCACCGGCATTGCCGACACCGCGCTGTTCGGTCCGGAGAACGAGTTCTTCGTGTTCGACGACGTGAAGTGGGGCTCCGACCTCTCCGGTTCCTATTGCCGCGTGGATTCCCAGGAGGCCTCCTGGAACTCCGAGCGCGTGTATGACGACGGCAACATCGGTCATCGTCCGGGCGTGAAGGGTGGCTACTTCCCGGTCCCGCCGGTCGACAGCCTGCACGACATCCGCTCCACCATGTGTGAAGTGATGACCGAGATGGGCCTGACCACCGAGGTGCATCACCACGAGGTGGCGACGGCCGGCCAGTGCGAGATCGGCGTCGGCGCGGCGACCCTGACCAAGAAGTCCGACGAAGTGCAGATGCTCAAGTACGTGGTGCAGAACGTTGCCCACATGCACGGCAAGACCGCCACCTTCATGCCCAAGCCGATCGTCGGCGACAACGGCTCCGGCATGCACGTGCACCAGTCGCTGTCGAAGGATGGCAAGAACCTGTTCTCCGGTGACCTGTACGGCGGCCTGTCCGAGACCGCGCTGTACTACATCGGCGGCATCATCAAGCATGCCCGCGCGCTGAACGCCTTCACCAACCCGTCCACCAACAGCTACAAGCGTCTGGTGCCGGGTTTCGAGGCGCCGGTGATGCTGGCCTACTCCGCGCGCAACCGCTCGGCGTCCATACGCATCCCGTTCGTGATGAGCCCGAAGGCCCGCCGCATCGAGCTGCGCTTCCCGGACTCCACCGCCAACCCGTATCTGGCGTTCGCCGCGATGCTGATGGCCGGCATCGACGGGATCCAGAACAAGATCCACCCGGGCGAGGCGATGGACAAGAACCTCTACGACCTGCCGCCGGAAGAAGAGAAGGGCATCCCGCAGGTCGCCCATTCGCTGGATCAGGCCCTGGAGGCGCTGGACGCCGACCGCGCGTTCCTGACCCAGGGCGGGGTGTTCACCGACGACATGATCGATGCCTACATCGATCTGAAGATGGAAGACGTCACGCGCATGCGCATGACCACCCATCCGATCGAGTTCGACATGTACTACAGCCTGTAAGCCCCGCGGGCTTTCCGGCCGTCATCGGGCCCCGGCGTTCGCGCCGGGGCCTTTTTTTGGTTCCGCTCCGGGCGAACCTGCGCGGCCTGCGCGGAGAGCGCGCACAAAAAAGGGCCGCCCGAAGGCGGCCCTCTGCTTCCCGAAGCGCGCCCGGAGGCGCGCCGTGCGGGCAGTCTTACAGCGCGGTCACGTCACCCGCGGCCAGACCCTTGGCGGTTTCCTGAATCTCGAAGGAAACCTTCTGGCCTTCGGCCAGGGTCTTGAAGCCCGAACCGTTGATCGCGGAGAAGTGCACGAACACGTCCTTGCCGCCATCATCGGGGGTGATGAAACCGAAACCCTTGCTCTCGTTGAACCACTTAACAACACCGGTATTCACAACTACTTACCTCATCATGTAACTAAAGAAACGTGACTGCGGAACGCTACCAACAGATCAACGGGAGCACTGGTCCAGAAAACTGGGGACTTCCTTGGAGTTGCTGCTAACCGCGAATCACGTTTCCGACTATACGCTCCTGTGTCGGCAAAAGCCAATGGGGTGCGATGAAGTTTTTCTGTCAGCGCCGGCCGGTCAGGCGCGCATACTCTTCGGGATCGTTGAGTGCACGGATGTCCACGAAGCTTCCAGACGGCTGTTCGCGCAGCCGTGGCAGTACGTCGAGGATGTCGCGTGCCGCGGTTTCCGGTTCCGGCATGGTGCGGGTGCCGCGCGCGGCCTTCAGCCGCTGCAGGGCAGTGAAGGTCTCGCTGTCGGCCTCGTCGCAAAGATAGTCCTGCATCGCGGTGTCGATCAGACCCGGTGCGAGCGAGTGCACGGGCACGCCGGGGAATTCGTGCGAGTAGAGCTGCATCAGCATGTTCAGCGCGGCCTTGGACAGGGAATAGCCGCTCCAGCCGGCATTGCCGAACACCGCCGCCCCCGAGGAGATGGCTACGATCTGGCCGACCGGGATCTCGCGCGTCAGCAGACGATCCAGGATCACCTTGTTGGCGAAGGTGTTCACGTCCATTAGCTGGCGCAGTTCGTCCATCGGGGCGTCCGGCATGCGCTGGATGTGTCCCAGCAGGCCGGCATTCAGGATCACGAGGTCCAGCCGGGTGGCGCCCTGCAGCAGCCGGTCCATGGCCTCCGGGATGGCGTCGAAGTCCGCGAGGTCGACCTGTGCGTCGCCGGCGACTCCGTCGTCAGGGCAGCCGCGGCGGCTCATGCCGTAGACCGCCGCGCCGTCGGCGGCGAGGACCCGGGCGAGTCCGAGGCCCAGGCCGCTGGAATTGCCGGTAATCAGTGCCGATTGCGGAGTGGTCGATGTCATGTCTGCTCCTCGCTGATTGGTTCCATCCAGGCGTACTCGGCCTCCACCACGTTGCCGCTCCCGAGGTGCCGCATCTGCCGGCACAACCGGTGCACCAGGGTCAGGCCGCGCCCCCACAGCCTTTCGTCGCTCTCGCCCTCGAGAGCCCGCCGCACCCGTTGGTGGTCGAAGCCCGCGCCACTGTCGCGCACACGGATGCGCACGCAGTGCCAGTCGTCCGTGCGGCGGTAGCGCAGGTTGATGCCGATGCGCCCTTCCAGGCGCTCGAGTCCTTCCTGGCGCAGGCGATAGTACTCGGCAAAGCCTTCCGCGGTGGCCTTCATCTCGGAAGACAGGCCCAGCACGCCGTGTTCGAAGGCATTGTTGCAGAGCTCGGCGACCACCGTCTGCAGGGCCTGAACGTGTTCGCCGGGCTCCGGGAACCAGCGCCGGAGCTGCTGCCGGGCCTCTTCCGCGACGTCCACGCGGGCCAGCTCGGCCCCGGCGGCCTCCATGGACCAGCGTCGGTTGCCGGTGGTGTCCGGGGGTACCGCGAGGCCGGTTTCCAGCACGACCTCGGGGGCGCAGGTGATCGCGACCGCGGTGATGTCGTCGGCCGGTGACGCATCCCCCATGTGCCGTGACAGGGCATCGCCCAGCCGTTCGATCCGTTCCGGTGGGCGCTCCGGATGGCACAGACAGGCATGCAGGCGTGCCTCGCCGAACGGTTCACCGGCGGTGCCTCCCTCTTCCAGAACCCCGTCGGTGACGATCAGCAGGGTCTCGTCGGCGGCGATGGCGTGACGCCGGGGGCCGCTGTCCAGCTCCAGCCGGGAAAGGATCCCCAGCGGCATCGCCTGCGAGGGCAGGCTGCGCAGTTGTCCGTCGCCGCCGCACAGCAGGGCATCCGGCAGGCCGCCGTTCCAGGCGGTCAGGGTCTGCCCGTCGGGCTCAAAGGTGACCAGCACGGCGCCCATGAACATCGACGGTGGCAGAAAGCCGTGGAGCACGTGGTTGAGCTCGAAGACCAGTTCGGTGTCGCCCACACCCTCGCGCGTCAGTGTATGGAAGGTCTCCGAAACCGGATAGGTGCCGATGGCCGCAGCCAGGCCATGCCCGGTGAAGTCCCCCACCAGTACGCGCAGGCCGCCGTCCGGGGTGAAGTCCGACAGCACCACGTCGCCGCTGAAGGTGGCGGCGGCCCACTGGCGTACGTGAAGCCGTTCGTCGCCCACATTGCGTCCGGTGATGGCGCGCGAGAACACGCTTTCCGCGGTCTCTTCCTCCCATGCCTGGCGCGCCCGGGCGCGGTCCAGGGCCTCGTTGCGCTCGCGCAGCCCGTGGTGCAGATCGCGCAGGCGCTCCATGGCGTGGATCTTGGCGCGCAGCACCGAGAGGTTGAGGGGCTTGCTGAGGAAGTCGTCGGCACCGGCGCGGATGCCGCGCAGCAGGGAGTCCTCGTCGTCCAGGGCGGTCAGCATGATTACCGGGATGAAACGATCACCGCACTCGTGCTTGATCTGCCGGGTGGACTCGAAGCCGTCCAGCCCCGGCATCATCACGTCCATCAGGATCAGGTCCGGGGGAGCGTTGCGTGCCTGCTCCACGGCCTGGTGGCCGTCGGTCGCCTCCTCGGTGTCGTAGCCGGCGCCGGTCAGCATCATCTTCAGCAGGCGCCGGTTGTGCTTGTCGTCGTCGACGATCAGCACACGCCCCTCGCCGGACGCCAGCGGCACGCTTTCGGGGAAGGCGCTCACGGACGTCACTCGATGGTGAACAGGCGACCGAAATTGGCGATGTCGAGCACCTTGCGCACCCCGCCGGACGCCCCGACGATGCGCACGTCGGCGCCATCGCCGCCGGCGTGTTCCCGCAACAGCAGCAGCATGCCCAGCGCGGAGCTGTCCATGTACTCCGTCTGCGACAGGTCGATGACGTAGCGCATGCCGGCGCCGCGGGTCTCGCGGTAGGCGCTGCGGAAGTCCTGGTGCTGGTCAAAATCAAAGCGACCGTGGATGGCGATGCGCAGTTCGCTGCCGTCCGTCGATGTCCGGGTCTGGATGCTCATGCGGTCTCCGTCGGGAGTTTTCGGGGGTCAGAAGAGTTCAACGTCGCCGGTGTCCAGGTTTTCCTGATTCACGGCGCGATAATGACGGGTCTGGCGATCCTCGCGCCAGGCGCGCACGCGCTCGGCCATCGCGCGGGCATCGTCGGTGGAGCGTGCCTCGTGGAGGATCCCCTGCAGTTCGTGCAGATGGGCCAGGGCGTCTTCGGCGGTGCCCAGAGACTGACGCGCGATGTCCTCGAACTGCAGCGAGCGAACCGCGGTGGCGACCGCCTGGTTCATGCGATCGGTCAGCTCCGCCTCTTCCCGCAGGCGGTTTTCCATGTCCTCGGTGGCCTCGCGGGCGTATTCGAACAGCGAGCCGACGCGCTCCTTTTCTTCCATGCTGTCGCTCATGTCGCGCGAGGCCATGGCGTGGACCGTGTCGTGCACCTGACGGATGCTGCGGCGCGCCTCCTCGATCTGCTTGCGGATGTCCTCGTGAAAGGTGGCCGAGCGCTTCGACAGGTTGCGGACCTCGTCGGCCACCACCGCGAACCCGCGCCCGGCCTCGCCGGCCCGTGCGGCCTCGATGCTGGCGTTCAGGGCCAGCAGGTTGGTCTGGTCGGCGATCTCGCCGGCACTGTCCAGCAGCTTGAATACCCCGTCCATGTGCTGGTTCATGTCCGCCATGTGGTGCGCGCTCTCCACGCTCTGCCGGCTGACCTCCACCAGGGTGTCGATGAACATCTGCAGGGTCTCGTCCGACTGGCGGGTCAGGTCGCGCAGGATCTCCGGCTGGGATTTGCCTTCTACCCCGGCGCTATTCTGGCTCGCCAGATCGGAGCTCATCAGCTCCTGCTGGCGTTCGGCGATCTGGTGCATGTCGCTGAAGCTGTCGCCCAGTTCCTTCACCGCGTTCTCGATCAGCCCCTTCTGCCGGGTGATCTCCTGATCGATCTGATCCAGCTCGAAGCGCATCGCCTGATCGATCTCGTCGGACAGTTCCGCGCCACCGGCCACGTGGTGGGCGGCTTCCTGTTCGCCGTGGCGGGTGGCGTCCGCGTCCGGGGTGTGCCACAGGGTGACCACCAGCGCGGCCCCCAACAGCAGGGGCACCACCAGCAGGCTGGCCGCCGCGGCTGCTCCGGCCAGCCAGACGCCGCCAATGCCGGCCAGCAGGGTGGCTACCAGGGCGATCGCCAGGCCCCGCTGCAGCGGTGGATGCGTCAGACGTTGTTTCCAGTCATTCATGACGTGTCTCCTCCGTTGGCGACGGCGCGGGCGGTGTCGCGATGATCGTCCAGCAGTGCGTCGGCAATGCGCCCCAGCGGCAGAACCTGTACGGCCGCGCCGCGTTCCACGGCCTCGCCGGGCATGCCCCAGACCAGACTGGTGGCCTCGTCCTGGGCGATGGTGTGGGCTCCGGCCTCGCGCAGCGCCAGCAGCCCGCGGGCGCCGTCGTCGCCCATGCCCGTCAACAGCGCGGCCACGGTGTTGGAACCGGCGGACTGTGCGGCGGATTCGAACAGTACGTCCACGCTGGGCCGATGACGGTTCACCGGGCCCTGGCCGTCCAGCCGGCAGACATAGCGCGCACCGTCCCGCTCCAGGCGCAGGTGATAGTCCGTGCCGGGTGCCACGAACACGTGCCCCGGCATCACCACGTCCCCGTCTTCGGCCTCCTTCACGCGCAGCGCGGTGCTGCGGTCCATGCGCTCGGCGAAGGCCTGGCTGAAGCCGGCCGGGATGTGCTGGGTGATGAGGATCCCGGGTGCGTCCGGCGGCAGTCCCATCAGCACCTCCTTGAGGGCCTCGGTGCCGCCGGTCGACGCGCCCAGCGCAATGACGCGGTCGGTGGTGCGAAAGCGCCGGCTCCCGCCGCTGGCGCTGGTCGGGGGGGGCGGCGTCGGTCCTTCGGACGACGTACTGCTGCGAGCCTGCACGCGAATGCGCGAGGCCGTGCGGATCTTCTCGATCAGGGCGTCCGCGTAGGCCTCCATGGTATGCGCCACGTCGGTCCCCGGCTTGGTCACGAAATCCACCGCCCCCAGCTCCAGTGCCTGGAGGGTGACATCCGCGCCCGCCTCGGTCAGCGAGGAGACCATGACCACCGGCATGGGGCGCAGGCGCATCAGATTGCGCAGGAACGTGATGCCGTCCATCTTCGGCATCTCCACGTCCAGGGTGAGCACGTCCGGGTCGTGCTGCTTGATCTTCTCGCGGGCGTCGTACGGATCGGCCGCGGTTTCCACCACCTCGATATCCGGCGCTTGATCGAGGATCCGTGCCAGCAGCTTGCGGATCAGGGCCGAGTCATCGACCACGATCACGCGGATGGGGCGGGCCTGCGTTGTGCTCATTCGAACAGCTCCACGTCGCCGGCCAGGTCCTCGCCTTCGAGGCGGCGGCGGTAGTCCTGCTCGCGTTCGAGCAGGGTGTTGTTGTGCAGGGACACGAGCTTTTTCAGCCGCACCCGTCCGGAGGCGGGGAAGAACACCACCTTGCGCGGCCACGGGCCGCCCACGTCCTCGGCCAGAATCTCGAGCCCTTCCTCGCGCGCGTAACGGCGCAGAAACGCGATGTTGCGCGCGCCCACATCACTCATGCCCGCCATTACGCGCCCGCCCCCGAACATCTTGATGCGCAGGTCGTCGCGCTCGGCGCCGAGCTTGAGCAGCTCGTTCACCAGGAACTCCATCGCGTGGGTGCCGTAACGCGTGGCATTGGAAACCGCCGGGCCCCAGCCGCTGTCGCGTTCGCCTTCCGGGAGCATGAAATGGTTCATGCCACCCACCCCGGCCTCCGGCGACCATACGCAGGCCGACACGCAGGAGCCCAGGACCGTGGTGATCAGCTCGGTCGACGACACCGAAACATAGCATTCCCCGGGCAGCAGTTTGGCCGCCGGGGCATTATTCAAGCGGTCCCAGTAGCGGTTGATGTGCGCGAAGGCCCCATCATGCAGCTCGGGCAGCGCGCTCATGGCGAAACCCTCCGGTACAAAGTCTGTTCCAGCAGCCGGAACGTGTCGGTCACCCGGTACAGCGACTCGGAGTGGCCGATGAACAGGTAGCCGCCGGGGCGCAGGATGGTCGCGAAGCGTTCGACCAGCTCCTTCTGGGTCGGCTTGTCGAAATAGATCAGCGTGTTGCGGCAGAAGATCGCATCCAGCGGCCCCCGGATCGGCCATTCGTCGAACAGGTTGAGCTGCTGGAAGCGTGCCATCGAGCGCAGGCCATCGCGGATCCGGACCTTCCCGTCCTGCCCGCCCTTGCCGCGCAGCAGCCAGCGCCGCTGGCGTTCGCGCGCGATCCCGGTGATGCGACTGCCGTCGTAGATCCCGGCATCGGCATGCGCAACCACGCGCGAGTCCACGTCGGTCGCGAGGATGCGCGCCGCATCCGTCGAGCCCGTCGCGTCGGCCAGGGTCATCGCGATCGACCACGGCTCTTCTCCGGTGGAACAGCCGGCCGACCAGATCTTCAGCGGTCCGTCCGGGTTGGCCCGGCGCATCTCCTGCAACACCGATCCCTCCAGCATCTCGAAGTGATGCGGCTCGCGGAAGAACGCCGTGAGGTTGGTGGTGAGGGCATTGATGAACTCTTCGAGCTCGGCCTCGTCGCCACCCTCGACCCGGTCGAGATATTGTTCGAAGCGTTCCAGGCCCAGGGCCCGCAGCCGCCGTGCCAGGCGGCTGTAGACCAGCTCCCGCTTGCTCTCGTTGAGCATGATCCCGGTGCGTTCGCCAATCAGGCGGGCGACGCGCCGGAAGTCGCGGTCGCTCAGGCTCTCGAAACGGCCCATTCAGCAAAGGTCTCCCGTGCGTCTCAGAATTCTTCCCATTCTTCGCTGCTGTCCGCGGTGGCGGACTTCTGCTGCGTCCGGGCGCGCGGGGCCGGGGCCGGCTTCTTCTTCTCCTCTTCCTTCTTCGCGGCGGGACGAGCGCTGCCAGCGGCGGCCGGGCGCTGTGCCCGGTTTTCCTCGGTGCGCCCGGCGGGGCGGGCGGCCGCGGCCGGAGCGGCCGGGGCCTCGCTGCGCGAGCCCTTGAAGAAGGCCATCAGCTCGAGCAGTTCGCGAGCCTGATCGTCGAGGGACTCGGAGGCGGAAGCGGCCTCCTCGACCAGGGCGGCGTTCTGCTGGGTGACCTCGTCGAGCTGGGAGACGGCCTTGTTGATCTCGTCGAGCCCGGTGGACTGCTGCTCGGAGGCGGCGGCGATCTCGGCGATGATGTCGGAGACCTTCTTGACCGAGTCGACGATCTCTTCCAGGGCCTTGCCGGAGGCGTCGACCAGTTTGGTGCCCTCGTCGACCTTTTCGACCGAGTCGGAGATCAGGGACTTGATCTCCTTGGCGGCCTGGGCGCTGCGCTGGGCGAGGTTGCGGACCTCGGTGGCGACGACGGCGAAGCCGCGGCCCTGTTCGCCGGCGCGGGCGGCCTCGACCGCGGCGTTGAGGGCGAGCAGGTTGGTCTGGAAGGCGATCTCGTCGATGACGCCGATGATGTCGGAGATCTTCTTGGAGGACTGGTTGATCTCGCCCATGGCGCCGACGGCCTTGCTGACGACTTCGCCGCCCTCGGCGGCCTTGTCGCGGGCGGCGACGGCGAGCTGGTTGGCCTGCTTGGAGTTGTCGGCGTTGGATTTGACCGTGGAGGTCATCTCTTCCATGGAAGAGGCGGTTTCCTCCAGCGAGGAGGCCTGTTCCTCGGTGCGCTGGGACAGATCGGTGTTGCCCTGGGCGATCTCGGAGGAGGCCGAACGCACGTTGTTGGCCCCTTCCAGGATCTGGCCGACCAGCCGGTCAAGGTTGTCGATGGTGTCGTGGATGGCATCGCGGAACTCCGCGAACTCGCCCTGGAAGTTCCCTTCCAGTCGCGCGGTCAGATCGCCCTCGGATATCGCCTGCATAACGCGCGAACCCTCGCGCAACGGCGGTACCACCGCGTCCAGCAGGCCATTGATCTTTTCGCCGACCACGCGCGTGAAGCCGCTGTACTTCTCGGGATCCAGGCGTTCGCCCAGATTGCCACTGGCCGCGTCCTCAATCAGCGTGGTGATCTCTTCCTCGGCTTTGCGGACCTCCGTGACGTCCTGCCACTCCAGCATGTTGCCGGCGTAGTTTCCGTGTGCGTCGATGATGGCGGTGGCATTGATGCGGAAGCGCAGATCCTCCAGAGCGATCTCGGCCTCGTGCGGCAGGCGCGCGGGATTCTGCAGGATGGCGTGCTGGTGCGCAGGGTTCTGATGGAACCGATCAATGGACTCGCCCACCAGGTTTTGCGGATCGAAACCCGCGAAGTGTCGGGAAAAGATCGCCTGATGGCGCTCGAACATCCGCCGCAGCGCCTGGTTGGCGAAAGTAATGTTCATGTGCTCGTCGCACATCATCAGGGCGGCCTCGGCGCCATCGATGGCTGCGGCGAAGCGCGCGCGTTCACGTTCGGAGCGATTGAATTCGGTGATGTCGCTCCACGCCACCATGTTGCCCCGGTAGTTGCCGTCGTCGTCCACGACCGCGGTGGCCTCGAGCTTGAATTCGATTCCGCCTACTTCGATGTTCGCGGTCCAGGGCAGACGTTCCGGGTTCTGCAGGATTGCCCGCTGGTGGGCGGGATTCTCGTGGAACTGGTCGATCGACTGGCCCACCAGGTGCTCCGGATCGAAATCGGGGAACCGTTGCCGGATCTGTTGCTTGCGTTCATTTAGCAGGTCCACAACATGCTGATTCGCGTAAATGATGTTCATGTCCGTGTCGCACATCATCACGGACATGCGCGACCCCTCACATGCGGCGCGCATGAACTCGCCGTCGAGTCGTTCTTCGTAGACGTTGGCATGCTGCGTTTTTTCGGCCATGGTGCTGTCCTCGCTGGAAGCTTGTTGCGGAGTTTCGGTGCGGGCGGATCCGGTGTTCTTGCGGCTGCGGCTCTTCGCCGGTGCCTTGCGGCGCGCGGGGCGGGCTTCGCCCTCGGCGGCGTCAATGGCGTCGCCGGTATCGCCGGTATCGCCGGTATCGTCGGACCCGGATGCCTCGGTCTGCGGCGGCTCGTCCGAGGGCTCGGACCGGGCTTCGTCGCCGTCGTCCATCCAGCCCAGCGGATCGTTGCCCAGTTTGTTGCGCTTGCGTGTGCTCATTGCGTGTCCCGTCGTTCAGGCCGTTGCCGTCGCCGTTTCCATCAGGTCCCCGGCGAGGGCCCTGAAGTCCCCGGCGGCGCGATGCCGGGGCTGATATTCGAAGATCGTCTGGCCGAAGCTCGGGCTCTCGGCCAGCACCACCGACTCGCGGATGGTGGTGTCCAGCAGTTGCGAGCCGAAGTGCTCGCGGATCCGGTCGCGCACCTCGCGGGCGTGGCGGCGCTGTTCCATGAAGCGCGAAAGCACGATCCATTTCGGCCGCGAGCCGCCCAGGCGCTCCTCGATGCCGTGCAGGATGCGCATCAGCCGCGACAGCCCGTTGAGCGAGAGGAAGTCGCCGGCTACCGGGATCAGCATCTCGTCGGCGGCGATGATCGCGTTCATGCCCAGCAGGCCGGCCGACGGC
Organism: Thioalkalivibrio sp. ALE23; assembly: GCF_000378545.1. Taxonomy (NCBI): domain Bacteria; kingdom Pseudomonadati; phylum Pseudomonadota; class Gammaproteobacteria; order Chromatiales; family Ectothiorhodospiraceae; genus Thioalkalivibrio; species Thioalkalivibrio sp. ALE23. Next base: position 151,231 of record NZ_KB900035.1, read on the forward strand.
GGACAGTCGATCAGCACGTAGTCGAACGGCTCGTCCATCGCCGCCAGTGCGCGCTGCAGCCGCCAGCCGCGTTGCGCGCCGCCCTCGTTCAGGTTTTCCACTTCCTGCAGATGCTCGCCGGCGGCGACCACCTGCAGGCCGTTGCCGGCCTCGCTGAAGGCGTCGCGCATGCGCGCCTCGCCGTGCAGCACCCGGTCCAGTCCGGCGGGATCCTCCAGGCCGAAGGCCATGGTCAGGTGCCCCTGCGGATCCGCGTCGATCGCCAGCACGCGGTTTCCGGCCAGTGCCAGCGCGTGCGACAGGTTCAGCGTCACCGTGGTCTTGCCGACGCCGCCTTTCTGGTTGATCACCGCGAACGTGCGCATGGGTCGTTGTGCCTCAGGCGCCCTGTTCTTCCCGGATCGCGTCTTCGCTGGCGATCAGGCCGGGGCCGAGCAGGGTGTCGATGTCCAGCACCAGGATCATCTTCTCCTCCACCGTGGCCAGCCCGCGCACGAAGTCGATGCCGATGCGGGTGCCGAAATCCGGGGCCGGCTGCAGATTGTCGTCGCCGATGCTGTACACTTCGGAGACCGCGTCCACCACGATGCCCATCACCCGTTCGCGGTCCTCGCTGATCACCCGCAGCATGATCACCACCGTGGTGGGGCCGTACTCCAGCGGCTCCATGCCGAAACGCAGGCGCATGTCGATGATCGGCACGATCATGCCGCGCACGTTGATCACGCCGCGGATGTAGTCGGGCGTGTTGGGCAGCGGGGTGGGGCGTTCCCAGCCCTTGATCTCCTGCACGCGGAGGATGTCCACCCCGTATTCCTCGTCGGCCAGGATGAAGGTCAGGTACTGGTCCTCCCCGGCGGTGGCCGGGTCCTGGATGGACTGGGTCGCGTCGTTAGCCATTGCGTTGGACTCCATTGGTGATCATGCGGCGCGGGTGTCGTGTCCGGCGGCCATCCGGGCGATGCCCGCAACGTCCAGGATCAGCGCCACCTGGCCGTCGCCGAGAATGGTGGCCCCGGCTGTCCCCGGCACCCGGCGGAAATTGGTTTCGAGCGTCTTGATGACGACCTGCTGCTGCCCCAGCAGGTCATCCACCCGCAGGGCCACGCGCTGGTTGTCCGCCTCGGCCACCACCAGCAGGGCCCGATCCGGCATCGGCGAGGGTTCGGCCTGGCCGAACAGGGCCGCCAGGTCGACGACCGGGATGTATTCGTCGCGCAGGCGATACAGCGGCAGCTTGCCGAAGGCCTGCTTCACGTTCTCGGGTTCCGTCTGCAGTGACTCGACGATCGCGATCAGCGGGATCACGAAGGTCTCGTCGTGGATCTTCAGCAGCTGGCCGTCCATGATCGACAGGGTCAGCGGCAGGCGAATGGTGATCCGCGAGCCCCGGCCCGGCTCGGAATGCAGTTCGATGTTGCCGCCGAGGCTGCGGATGTTCTTCTTCACCACGTCCATGCCCACGCCGCGGCCGGACAGGTCCGACAGCTTCTCCGCGGTGGAAAGCCCGGGCTCGAAGATGTACTGCAGGATCTCGTGCGGTTCCGGATTCTGGTCCGGCCGCAGCAGACCGGCGGCGCGGGCCTTCTCCAGGATGCGGTCGGAGTTCATCCCGCGGCCGTCGTCGCGGATCTCGATCACCACGTTGCCGCCGCGATGGTAGGCCTCCAGCGTGACCCGGCCGGTGGGGTCCTTGCCGGCCGCGCTGCGCTCGTCGGGCATCTCGATGCCGTGGTCGATGGCGTTGCGCACCAGGTGCACCAGCGGATCGCCCAGGTGCTCCAGCACGGTCTTGTCGATCTCGGTGAGCTCGCCCTCCATCTGCAGGTCGATCTGCTTGCCGAGCTGGCCCGAGAGGTCGTGGACCAGGCGGGGGAAGCGGTTGAAGACCTGCGCGATCGGCACCATGCGGATGCCCATCACGCTTTCCTGCAGCTCGCGGGTATTGCGCTCCAGTTCGGCCAGCCCCGAGCGCAGGCGCTCGATCTGCTGCTCCACGCGCGCGGGGTCTTCTTCCATCTGCTCGCTGATGTCGGTGAGCATCGACTGGGTGATGACCAGCTCGCCGACCATGTCGATCAGGGCGTCGATCTTGGCGGCGTTGACCCGCATGGAGCTGGATTCGGTCGGCTTCGAGGCCGCGCGTGCGGGCGCCCCGCCCGCGCCGTCCTCACCGCCGGGGGGCGTGGATTCCGGGCCGGAGCCGTTCGGGGCCGGGTCCGCCGGGGGGTGCGCTCCGGTGCTGTCGCCGGCGGTTTCGAGCGGTTCGATCGTCAGGTCGCATTCGTCCTCGACCCATTCGAAGACTTCCTCGACGTCGGCACGCTCCGCGTCGCCGCGCAGTTCCAGGGTCCAGGCGAGGTAGCTGGCCTCCGGGTCGTAGCCTTCGAGCGTCGGGGGCAGGCCCTCCGCGTCGCAGTGCACCGTCAGCTCGCCCAGCTCCTCCAGTACTTCGAACATGCGCAGCGGGTCGTTGCCGGTGCGCAGGAGGTCGGCGTGCGGACGGAATTGGATGCGCCAGCCGCGAGGTGTGCCGTCGCCACTCCCGGTCGTGCCGCCGGATGCGGCGTCATCGCCGTTTCCGCCGGTCTCCGGTGTCGGGGTGTCCTCACCCAGTGTGGCCTCGATCAGGGCGCGTACCTCGGCCGCCTCGGCCGGGTCGGCTTCGCCACCATCGCGGGCCGCCTGCAGCTGGCCGCGCAGCACGTCCACCGCGCGCAGCAGCAGATTCACGATCTCCGGGGTGGTCTCCTGCTGACCGTTGCGCATGCGGTCCAGCAGGGTCTCCATGCCGTGGGTGAATTCGGAGATCGCGCTGAACCCGAACGTCCCGGCGCCACCCTTGATGGAGTGGGCCGCACGGAAGATCGTGTGCAGGGTTTCCTCGTCGCCGGCGTTGAGCGCCAGCAACTCGGTCTCCATGTGTTCCAGCCCCTCGAAGCTTTCTTCGAGGAAGGCCTCGGTGAACTGGGACATATCCATGGACATGGCTAGCGCAGGACCTTGTTGACGGTGCTCATCAGCTTTTCCGGATCGAACGGCTTGACCAGCCAGCCGGTGGCGCCGGCGGCCTTGCCTTCCTGCTTCTTCTCCGGGCCGGCCTCGGTGGTCAGCACCAGGATGGGCGTGAACTTGTAGTCGGGCAGCTTGCGCAGCTCGCGGGTCAGCTCCAGTCCGTCCTTGCCGGGCATGTTCACGTCGGTGATGACCAGATCGGCCTTCAGCCCCTGTGCCTTGCTCAGGCCGTCGTTGCCATCCCGGCCCTCGGTCACGTCGTGACCGGCCTGCTTGAGCGCGAAGCTCACCATCTGTCGCATCGAGGACGAGTCGTCCACCACCAGCACCTTGGCCATTGCGTGCCCCCTGTTATTCGATTGTCTTGTTCATGCGGGCGACCCCGGGTCCGGTCGTGTGACCTGCAGCAAGCCGTGTGCCAGGGTCGCCGTCGCATTCTCCGAAAAACCTGTACAAGGACTGTACAGCAAACTCGGGGTCCGTCACAGAATTTAACGGGCCCCGGAGGAAAAACTTGAGCCGAGCGGTTCCGCTCCGCGGAAAAACGACCAAATCTTGACGCTTCCTGTGCAACCGGAAAGGCTTTGTGTCCTGCTGCCGTCAGGATCCCGGCGGGTTCGCGGAGTCCTGCACGTGGCCCTCCAGGCCCAGGCGCTGCAGGCCGCTTTCCAGGGTGGGGCTGACGGGATCGAGTGTCATGGGCTGGCCGCGGCGTTCGGCTTCCCGGCGCAGCATCGCCAGCAGCTGCAGGCCGGCGGTGTCGGTGTCCCGGACGCCCTGACCGTCCAGCCGCAGGGGCTGGCCCTGGTCCAGGGTCTGGCGCGCGGCTTCGGTCAGCGCCTCGACGGCGTCAATGCGCAGGCGTTCCGGCAGTTCGGTGGCGGGCTGTTCGTTGGTATTCATGCGGGCTCCTGGTTCATGCTGCGAGATGTCGCGTGAGGGGCGTTCCTGTCTGTGTCGGCATCGGGACGCAGGTTTTGAGGTTTGTCACGTTTTCACAAGTTCCGTTTCTTTTTTCCGGGGGCACTCGCGATGGTCCGTACCGGTCCGCCGCATCGACGCATCATCGCCTTGCCGGGGCGGCCGGAGGTCTGCGAGTGCGCGGGCGAATGGCTGCGGCAACAGGCTGGTGGCCACGGCGTCCTGTGGGTGGGCCGCAGCGCGCCCCCGGATCTGCCCTCGGTGCGTCCGGCCCAGGCCGGAGACTGGCTGGGCCGCGAGCGCGACGTGGTGGTATTCGAGGCGCAGTCCGGTCTCCCCGCCGATGCCCTGGTGATCGTCAGCGGCATCCTGCGCGGGGGTGGGGTGCTGGTGCTGCTCACGGATGCCGGTGGCGCCACGCCGTTCGGCGAGCGCTGGCGGCAGGCGCTGGCGGAAGCGGTGGTGGAGCATCCCGACCCTGGACGGCCGGCGAACTGGCCGCGCCCCGCTGGCGCCGTGCCCGGCGAGGGCTGGACCGACGACCAGCAGCGGGTGCTGGAGCGGCTGCGCGACCCGGGCGAACCGGACGCCCCGGGCGGGCGGCGCTGCGACGTGGTGATCGCCCCGCGCGGGCGCGGCAAGTCCACCGTGCTCGGACAGTGGCTGGGTGAACATGTGCGGCTGTCGGGCGCTCCGGACGGGGAGATTGCCGTGACCGCGCCGGCCCCCGCCGCGGCCGAGCGCCTGCTGGCGCAGGCTGCGGAAGGCTCGCCCGTCGTGGATCCCGCGACGCTGTATTGCGCACCGGCGGTCCTGCTGGATTCCCCGGCACGGCCCGACCTGCTGATCGTGGACGAGGCCGCGGCCATCCCGGTGGAACGCCTGCTGGAGCTGACCCGGCGCGCCCGGCGGGTGGTGCTGGCGACCACCACCGGCGGGTTCGAGGGCAGCGGTCAGGGGTTCCGCCTGCGGGTGCTGCCGGCGCTGGAACGGGCCAGCCTGCGACCGCGGATCCTGCGCCTGCACGAGCCCGTGCGCTGGGCCGCGGGCGATCCGCTGGAAGACTGGATCAACCGGCTGTTCCTGCTGGAGGCGGCCAGCCTCGAGCCTTCGCCCCAGGCCGTACGCTTCGTGTGGCGCTCACCGGCCGAGCTCGCGGGCGACGCCGCCCGCCTGCAGGCGCTGACCGGCCTGCTGGCCGACGCGCATTATCGTACCCGGCCCTCCGATCTGCAGCGCTGGCTGGATGATCCCGACCTGCATGTGCTGCTGCTGGAAGGCGTGCGTGATGGCGCGCTGTTCGGGGCGGTGCTGGTGCAGGCCGAGCCGGGGCTGGAGCCCGAGCTGGCGGACGCGGTGTGGGCCGGCGAGCGGCGGCCGCCGGGACGCTTCCTGCCGTGCACCCTGGCCGCAGTAGGTTCCTTTTCACTGGCGCAGCAGACCGCCTGGCGGATCCACCGGATCGCGGTGCATCCCGCCTGGCAGGGGCGCGGGCTGGGCACGCGCCTGCTGCGCGCGGTGGCCGAAAGGGCCGCGCGCGACGGGGTGGGGCTCCTGGGCGCGGCGTTCGGGGTGACCCCGGGCATGCTGCACTTCTGGCGGCGCGAGGGCTTCGCGCCGGTGCGCCTGGGCGTGCGCCCGGATCCGGCCAGCGGGCAGGTCACGCTGATCGTAATGCGTGCACTGCCGCAGGCCGGCGAGGCGGGGCCGGCGCTGGCGGCGGTGCAGGGGGCGTTCGCCCGCGACTGGCCGTTATGGCGAACGCTGGCTGCGGAGCAGCTGGACAGCGCCACCACCCGTGCCATCGAGCAGAGCCTGCCGGCGCCCGGCGAGCACGGTGAAGTCGAGGCGGACGATCGCGCCTCGATCGAGGCGTTTGCCCATCGCAGCCGCAGCTTCGAGTGGGCCCTGCCGGCACTGCGCCGGGCCCTGGCGGCCGAGGCCGCGCGGGATCGCGAGCTGGATCTGAACTCGGGCCAGGACTCGGGCCGGGCCCTGCTGCATGCCGCGTGCGTGCAGCAGCAGGACTGGGCGGCCCTGCAAGCGCTGGCCGGGGTCTCCGGCCGGCGCGGGGTCATCCGCCGCCTGCGCGAGGCGGCGGCCCGGTGGCTGGCCGGGAGCCGGCCCGAGATTCGGCCCGAGATCCGGCCCGGGACCCGCTAGTCCACCCGCACCAGGCGCGAGCTGACCAGCTCGCCGTGGCGCAGCATCGCGTCGTACAGGCCCTCGCTGCGTTCGGCCAGTTCGGCGTCGTCGTCCCAGGCCCCGGGGCGGTCGAATGCATCGCCGGCGCGGTAGCCGTTGCCCACGGCCTGCACGAAGGCCGCCGCCGCGCGGGTGGTGACGGTCGGGTCGCTGACCGAGCCGTCGCCATGGTCCAGGCGGGCCGGCACGTAGTCGCCGTCGAGCTGGTATTCGAGCGCGCCGAGGAACATGCGGTCCAGCGCCCGGCCCACTTTCTGCTCCAGTTCGGGGTGGCGTTCACCCATCAGGCCGGACGTGCCGTCGCGCTCGCGCAGGATGGAAAACCCGCCGGTGACCTGATGCACGAAGCGCCACTGGCCGCCGACATCCACCTCGTCCGACGCGGCCATGGCCCGGCCGTCGACGAATTCCAGGCGCGCGGGCAGGCCCCAGTCACGCAGCGGCCCGTGTCCGTCCAGCACGGCCGTGGTGATGGCCGCGGCGCGATCCGCCAGGGTTTCCGCCCGTTCCTGGTCGTCATCGTCTCCGTACAGCGCCAGCATCTCGTACAAGCCCTTGTGCCCGCGCAGCATGGCACCGAGCTGATCGACGGACCACTCGGCACCCTCGTCCAGCACGTAGATCCCGGCGTCCGCGTCCCAGGCCTCGTCGGCCCGGTCCGCGACCGCGCGGGCGACCGCGACCAGGTCGTCACGCGAATGGCCCAGCCAGCCGGCCAGCGCGTCCAGGTCGAGCTGGCCCATGTCATCGGCGCCACCCGGCTTGTCCTGGCGGACCCAGGCATAGGCCGAGGCGTGCAGCGCATCCATGCCGTAGGCGAAGGCCTCGGCATCGCTGGCGTCGGCACTGTGGATCCGGCCGTCTTCGTGGCGCGTGTTGACCAGATGGTTCTCCAGCTGCGAGATCATCGGACTGGGCTTATGGGTGAGGTCGTCGTACAGCCCGAGGTCCTCGAACCGGCCCGCGCTGTGGTGCATGTGATAGAGATAGCCGGCCTCGGCATAGGCGGCCGGGCCGGCCTCGTCTTCCCCACCGACGTGCGCCCGCAGGCGGCCCTGGTCGAGGAACGCCCCCTGGGCGTAGTCCAGCAGGTCCAGCCAGCGTTCGCCGACCGCCTGCATCGGGTCTCCGGCCAGTTCCGGGCGATAGCCTTCATGGCCCATCTCGCTGTCGCGCATCAGCCGGCCCTTGACCGTCAGGGCCCCGAGGGCGGCGAAGGTGTCCTCCGCCCGTGCGCCGTCGACGGAGACCAGCGGCTGGCCGTTGCGGTCCAGGGTCTGGGCGACCGTGCCGGTGCCGGTGTCCGCATGCGCGGCGCCTCCCGCGAGGCTCAGCGCCGCGATCAGGGTGCCGCCGAATCGAGTCGTTGCAGTCATCATGAAACCTCCGGGATCATCCTTTGTGGTGTTCGAAGCCGGGCGGCAGGTGCTCGCGCATCGCGTCGCTGAGCGGGACATCGTGCACCACCATCACCGGCAGACTGGCGTGGCGCACCAGCCACTCGGTGGCCGAGCCCGACAGCATGCTGGCGAGCTGGCTGCGCCCGCGGGTGCCCATCACGATCAGTTCGCCATCCCACTCCTCGGCCAGGCGGGAGATTTCCTCGGGTGCACTGCCCACGGCCACCGCGCATTCCTCGTCGTCCCGCGCCCATTCCTTCAGCCGCGCATGGGCCTGATCCTCCGCCGACTGGCGCATGTCTTTCGAATGCAGCGGCGAGGAGCCGGCCCCGGCCATCGCCCCGGCCGCGCTGCCGCGGGCGACATCTGCGGGTTTCATCACGTGCAGCAGGCGGCGCGTGGCACCGGGGCAATGGTGCCGGGCGATGGCCAGGGCCGCGGCCGAGGCGGAAGAAAAATCGATGGCGACGATGACGCGTTGCAGCATGCGGAAATCCTGATTTTCGAGCGTGCGTGGCGGGGGCGACCCCGTTGGACTTTGAGGCTGGCACTTCAGAAAACGCTGATGAGGTGTTAGACTCTCGCGCCTTTCTCACGGGCGGTTCCTGTGACCTGCTCCTCGTCCGTGATCCAGCGCCGTAACTGGTGGCCACGGGATGCCTAGCAGTACCCCACTGACCGGTGCCCGTCAATCCCACCCGTCTTATCACTGCAGTCGCGGTCTGCACCGTGCTCAGGGCCGGCGCGTCAAACCTCTGATCCGGGAGATTTGCCGTGCAGCAGACGCTAAAGGCCTTCTGGCAACGCCAGCGTGACATCTGGTTCTTCAACGTGCGTGGCGACCTGATCGCGGGGATCGTGGTCGCCCTCGCCCTGATTCCCGAGGCGATCGCCTTCTCCATCATCGCCGGGGTGGACCCGTCGGTGGGGCTGTACGCCTCGTTCTCCATGGCGGTGGTGATCGCGTTCACCGGTGGCCGCCCGGGCATGATCTCCGCCGCCACCGGGGCCATGGCCCTGCTGATGGTCACCCTGGTGGCGGAACACGGGCTGCAGTACCTGCTGGCCGCGACCCTGCTGACCGGGGTGATCCAGCTGCTGTTCGCCTGGGCCAAGCTGGGGCGTTACATGATGTTCATCCCGCGCACCGTGATGGTCGGGTTCGTGAACGCGCTGGCGATCCTGATCTTCATGTCCCAGGTGCCGTATCTGGTGGACGGTGACACCACCATGTGGGTGCTGGTCTCCGTCGGCCTGCTGATCCTCTACGGCCTGCCGCTGATCCCGGGTTATCCCAGACTGCTGCCGCCTCCGCTGGTGGCCATCGTGGTCCTGACCATCGTGGTCTACTACATGGGCCTGCCCACCATGGAAGTAGGCGACATGGGCGAGCTGCCCGACGGCCTGCCGGTGTTCCTGTTCCCCGACATCCCGTGGAACCTGGAGACCCTGCAGATCATCTTCCCCACCGCGTTCTCGCTGGCCGTGGTCGGGCTGCTGGAATCGCTGATGACCGCGCAGGTGGTGGACGACCTGACCGACACCCCCTCGGGCAAGAACCGCGAAGCCCAGGGGCAGGGCATCGCCAACATCGTGACCGGCTTCTTCGGCGGGATGGCCGGCTGCGCGATGATCGGGCAGTCGGTCATCAACATCAAATCCGGCGGCCTGGGGCGGCTGTCCACCCTGTCGGCGGGCATCTTCCTGCTGATCCTGATTGTGTTCCTCGGCGATCTGGTGTCGATCATCCCCATGGCCGCACTGGTGGCCGTGATGATCATGGTCTCCATCGCCACCTTCGACTGGAGCTCGCTGACCACCCTGCACAAGCTCCCGCGCACCGATGCCACCGTGCTCATGGTGACCGTGGGCGTGACCGTGGTGACCCACGACCTGTCGCTGGGCGTGTTCGCCGGCGTGCTGCTCAGCGCGGTGTTCTTCGCGCGCAAGATGGTCAACGCCGTCCATGTGGAAAGCGAACGACCGGAAGGAAGCAGGACCCGCACGTACAAGGTCCGCGGGCAGCTGTTCTTTGTGGCCGTGGACAAGTTCATCGACAGCTTCGACTACCGCGAGCGCATTCATCACGTGGTCATCGACCTCAGCGAGGCCTCGCTGTGGGACAGCTCCGCGGTGGCCGCCATCGACAAGGTGGTGGCCAAATTCCGCCGCAATGGCATGGAAGTGGAAGTGAAGGCCCCGCCCGGCCAGAGCGGCGAGCTCCACGACAAGCTCGCGCAGCACGACAAGGAAGGTGGCGCCAGCGAACCCGGCGGGCACTGATCCGCGCCGGCGCGTGACGGGGCGCCCCGGGCGTTCGGCTATCGCCCGGCGCCGGTGTTCAGCGCCGCTTCCAGGTGCGTGATGATGTGGTCGGCTATGCGGGTGTCCAGCCAGTAACGGGGGCGCCCGGGCACGTCTCCGGCCACAAAGCCCACATGCCCGCCGCGCGCCTGCAGCTCCAGCCGGATCCCGGGGCCCAGTTCGCGGGTGGCGGGAACGCCGGTGGCCGGGACGAACGGGTCGTCCGCGGCATGCAGGATGAGGGTCGGCTGGCGGATCGCGCCCAGGCGCGGGCGGCAGCTGGCGCGGGTGTAGTAGTCGGCACTATCGCGAAAGCCGTGCAGCGGGGCGGTGATGCGCTCGTCGAATTCGCGCAGCCGGCGCATGCGGTGCAGTTCCGCCAGTGGCAGCGGGGCATCGTCGCGCGCCGCGAACTTGCGCAGCGTCACCCGGCGCAGACCGCGCATCAGATGCCGCTGGTAGACCCGCGCGAAGCCGCGCTCCAGTGCATCGGCGCTGGCGGCCAGATCGAAGGGCACCGATACCGCCACCGCCGTGGCCAATGGCGTGTCGCCGCGTTCCCCCAGCCACGACAGCAGCATGGAACCGCTCAGGGAAAACCCGCAGACCGCCATCGGCCGGGCGGGATCGCGCCGTTGCAGGGTCTCCACCACGTGGTTGAGGTCGTCCCATGCCGCCGCGTGATAGCTGCGGCGCAGGCGGTTGGGGTGCGAGCCGGCCCCGCGCGAGATCAGCACCGCGCTGCCGATCCCGCGCCGTGCCAGCGCCGCCACCACGCCCAGGGCGTAGCCCGAGGTCTCGTCGCCGCCCAGACCGTGGCCCACCAGCACCAGACCGCGTCCCGGCGGCCCCCAGGCCAGCTCGAGGAAATCCCCGTCCGGCAGTTCCAGGCGTTCGTGCTCCAGCCGCACCGGTGGCGGCGCGCGAAACAGTGCCGGAAAGACCGTTTGCGCATGGCGTCCCGGCAGCCACCAGGCCGGCCGGAACGCCTGATCCGTTTTATCCTCGGGCGGGTCGCTCAACCTCTGGTCTCCAGGATCGCCACCGGATGGTTTTGCGGACAGCGAGCAGGCCATGAAGTGCCCCGAGCGCGCTCGAACCGGGCCACGGCGCCAAAGACGTGGGAAACGATCTTGCCTCCGGATGTCCTGGTGTCGATCGTTTTCGAGACTCCCCGCTCATGGATCGCAGGGATGGACTCGGGGCCGGATGCCGCGCTAACTTAGCACAAGGTAATACTCAGTAATACGAGGTCCACCATGGCAACGTCCCTGAAAATCGATGACGCACTGAAAGCCCGCCTCCAGGATCTCGCCGCCCAACGCCGACGGTCGCCCCACTGGATCATGCTCGAAGCCATCCGCCAATACGTTGACCGCGAGGAAGCCCGAGAGAGTTTCAGGCAGGAAGCCCTGGCGTCCTGGTCGGCCTATCGGGAAACTGGCCAGCACCTGACCGGGCAGGAAGCCCGCGACTGGTTGAGAACATGGGGCACTGACGATGAAGGAGCCGTGCCCGAGTGCCACGAGTAATCGTCACCGCAGGCGCCGCAGAAGGTTTGGAGCGATGCCGGCGCGCTCTCGCCACTAAAGCTCCGGATGCGGCCAGGCGCGCGGGTCAGGTGATCGAGCGGCAATTCCTGCTGCTGGAAACGGCCCCCGATATTGGGCGACCGGACCCTGAAATCCCCGAACTGCGTGAGCTGGTGATTGCCTTCGGCGACTCCGGATTCGTGGCCCTCTACCGTCACGAACCGGCCGACGACGCCGTGTACGTCCTCGCCTTCCGGCACCAGAAAGAGGCGGGTTACTGAATGCGGAGCCCGAGCTTCAATCGCTTGTGCCGTGCATCGGTCACGAACAGCGGAATCCGTAACCGCGCCTTACAGGTTCGGGGCCGGAATTTTCAGATCGTCCGGCGTGAGGCGGTCCGGCAGGAGCGCCTGAACGGCGTCGGGTGCGGCCACTGGACGGTGGGGCGCGCTTACTGGCCCGGCGTCCGTCGACGGTAGACCCCCAGCTCCAGGCGCTCCCACGGATCTTCGCTGTCGCGCTTGTCGATGATGCGGGCCACCAGCTCCTCGTCGCGGTCCAGCAGCTCCGCCGCCATGTCGTTCTCCTCGCGCGGCAGATACCCCAGCTGGTGATCCAGCCAGCACACCGCCACTGCGTTCGGATCGACCGGATTCAGCCGTTCGCGCTGCACCGTCAGCCCCTGCCCGCGGCGCAGATGCGGCCACAGCCGCGGCGCCTCGTGATGCCGATACCCCGCCAGCGGGATCCGCTGCAGGAGCTCCTCCGTGGTCGCCGTGTTCTGAATCCGGTCGCGCCGCGCATAATAACCGCGCAGCACCGGAACGGGACGGGCCTGATCGGGAAAACGGGAACCGTTGCGTTGCATGGGAACCTCCGGGTTCGTGTGGCAGTACCCGTATCCCACCACAGGCGGTGGCTCACACAGTGAGCCACCCCGCACGGGGGTGGTGTGGCGAGGGAGGTTCAGGCGTAACGGGCGGCGGCTTCGCGCAGGGTGTCGGCGACGCGCTGGCGCAGGGATTCGGGGGCGATGACTTCCACGCCGGGGCCGTGGCGCAGGATTTCCTGGATCAGTTCGGTGGGGTCGGAGTAGGGGATCTGCAGTTCCCAGGTGTCGCCGCGGTACTGGCCGATCTGGTCGGGGTGCCAGGTTTCGTCGGCGACCCATCGGGCGTGTTCGGGGTTGAAGCGGAGTACGGCCCATTCGCTGGCGGGGCCGGTGAAGATGCCGAAGGCGGCGCCGATGTGGCGGTCGAGGTCGGCATCGGCTTCTTCGCGCAGGGGGGCGTCCTGCACGGGGGTGGCGGCGCGGATGCGTTCCAGGGCGAAGGTGCGCAGGGCTTCGGCGTTTTCGCACCAGGCGATCAGGTACCAGTTGTCGCGGTAGTAGAGCAGGCGCTGCGGGTGGATGCGGCGGCGGGTGGCGCTGTCGCGGGCGCGGCCGTGGTACTCGATGTCCAGCGGGCGGCCGGCGAGGGTGGCTTCGGCGGCGACGCGGAAGGTGTCGGCGGCGCTGGTGCGGTGGGCCTGGGGCTGGATCTGGATGCGCCGGCGGAGTTCGGTGGAGTCCTGGCCGCCGGTTTCCAGCAGGCGGCGGATGCGGGTCTTCATCGGGCCGATGACGGGGGCGAGCAGGCCCGGCTGCATGTCTTCCAGAAGCTGTTCCATGGTCAGCAGGGCGAGCAGCTCGGATTCGTTGAACCACAGCCCGGGCAGTTCGAAGGCCGGGGCGTCGGGGTCGTAGCGGTAGCCGTTGGCCTGCGCGTCGTACTCGATGGGCGCCTGCATGAAGTCGCGCATGTATTCGATGTCGCGCTTGAGGGTGGCGCGCGACACCCCGAGCTGCTCCACCAGCTGCGCCAGCGAGGGCGGCTGGCGGCTTTCCTTGAGCCGCCGGTGCAGGTGGAAGATGCGTTCGGCGCGGTTCATGGGCCGGATCGGGCTGTGGGTCAGTGCAGCCGGCGGCTGACGCGGATGATCTCGTCGTCGGAGGTGAGGATCTCGCGCTGGAAGCCGTGGCGCCGGGCGAGGGCGAGCATGCCGTCGTTCTGGCGCAGGACCTCGCCGAACAGTTCGCGCAGGCCGTTGCGGCGGGCGGAGTCGACGATGGCCTCCATCAGCAGGGAGCCCACGCCGCGGCCCTGCCAGGCGTCGCTGACGACCACGGCGAATTCGGCGCTCTCGCCGTCGGGTTCGGTGGTGTAGCGGGCCACGCCCACCTGGGTCTCCTCGCCGCCGGCGTGATCCACGGCGATGAAGGCCATCTCGCGGTCGTAGTCGATCTGGGTGAAGCGCACCAGCATCTCCGGGGTGAGTTCGTCCAGCGAGCGCATGAAGCGCAGGTAGCGGGCCTTTTCCGACAGGCTGCGCACGAAAGCCTGTTCGATAGCGGCGTCTTCCGGACGGATCGGGCGCAGTTCCAGTTCGTGGCCGTCGCGGGTTGTCACGTTGCGGGCGACGTGCCCGGGGTAGGGGTGGATGGCCATGTGCGAGTGGTGGCGGGTGTCGTGCCCGGGCTCGGCGAGCTCGATGCGGGCGTCCACCGCCATCACGCCGTGCTCGCCGGCCTGCAGCGGGTTGATGTCCAGCGAGGCCAGCTCGGGCAGTTCGCAGGCCATCTCCGAGACCCGCAGCAGAACCTGTTCGATGGCCTCCCGCGGTACCGGCGGCGCGCCGCGGAACTCGCCCAGGGTGCGCGCGGCGCGGGTCTGGTCCACCAGCCGTTCGGCCAGCGAGCGGTTCAGCGGCGGCAGGGCGATGGCCTGGTCGCCGATGACTTCCACCGCGGTGCCGCCCAGGCCGAAGGCGATCACCGGGCCGAACACCGGGTCGCGCGAGATCCCGAGCAGCAGCTCGCGGGCGTGGCCGACCTCGGACATGCGTTCCACGGTGACGCCTTCGACGTCGGCGTCGGGGAAGTGCTCGCGGATCTGGTCCAGCATCTCCTGCGTCTGCTGGCGCACGGTCTGCACGCTGCGCAGGTTCAGGCGCACGCCACCGAAATCGCTCTTGTGGCTGATGCCGGTGGCGCTGATCTTGAGCGCCACCGGAAAGCCCAGGGTCTCGGCGGCCAGCATCGCGTCGGCCGGGTCGCGCGCGAGGATGCTGGGGTTGGTGGGCACGTGGAAGGCGGCCAGCACGGCCTTGGACTCGCGGATGCTGAGAACTTTGCGGCCATCGTTGCGGGCGTTCTGCAGGATCAGGTGGGCGCCCTCGATGTCGGACGGGGTCTCGTCGCACAGCGGGCCGGGGGTCTGCAGCAGCATGCGCTGGTTGCGGCGGTGTTCGATCAGCCAGGCGAAGGTCTCGATCGCCGCTTCGGGCGTGCGGTACTGCGGGATCCCGGCCTCGTCGAAGCGCCGGCGCGCGCTGGCCACCAGCGGGTCGCCCATCCAGCAGGCGAGCACCGGCTTGCGGCTGTTGCGCGCCTGTTCGATCACGGCCTCGGCGCAGGCGTCCGGGTCGGTCATGGCCTGCGGGGTCAGCAGTACCACCGCCATATCTACGCCGGGGTCGGCCAGCGTGATGCGCAGCGCCTCGCCGTAGCGTTCGGCGGTGGCGTCGCCGAGGATGTCGATCGGGTTGCCGTGCGACCAGTGGCCGGGGAGCAGGTCGTTCAGCGCGTCCATGCTCTTGTCCGCCAGGCTGGCCAGTTCCAGGCCGAGGTCGGCGGCACGGTCCACGGCCATCACCCCGGGCCCGCCGCCGTTGGTCAGGATCGCCAGGTTCTCGCCGCGCAGGCGCATGCCCTGCGCCAGGATGTGCGCCGCGGAGAACCACTGCGAGACGCGCTCCACGCGGACCACGCCGGCGCGTTCCAGCGCGGCATCGAAGACTGCGTCGGAGCCCATCATCGCGCCGGTGTGGGTGGCCGCGGCCTGGGCGGTGGCGGCGTGGCGCGCCGACTTGAGCACCACCACGGGTTTCATGCGAGCGGCCGCGCGCAGCCCGGAGAGGAAACGCCGGGTGTGGCGGATGCCCTCGACGTACAGCAGGATGCCCTGGGTCTCGGGGTCGACCGCGAGGTAGTCCAGCAGCTCGCCGAAGTCGACGTCGGCGGCGTCGCCGGTGGAGGCCACCCCGGAAAAGCCGATGCCGGTGGACTGTGCCCAGTCCAGCACCGCGGTGACCAGCGCGCCCGAGCTGGAGACCAGCCCCAGCTTTCCGGGCAGCGCCTGGTTGTGGCTGAAGGTCGCGTTGAGCCCGATCCGCGGGCGCATGATGCCGAGGCAGTTGGGGCCGATCAGGCGCATGCGGTAGCGCTGCGCGATTTCCACGCATTCCTGCTGCAGGCGCTGGCCCTCGCGCCCGGCCTCGCCGAAGCCGGCCGACAGGATCACCGCGCCGCGCAGACCGGCCTCGCCGCAGTTGCGCAGGATGGCGGGCACGGCCCGCGCGGGCGTCGCGATCAGCGCCAGGTCCACGCGGTGCTCGCCGGGGCGCAGATCGGGCACGCAGGGCAGCCCCTGCACCGTGTCATGCTTGGGATTGACCGGGACCAGCGTGCCTTCGTAGCCGGCGGTCAGCAGGTTGGCCAGGACAGTCTGGCCCACGGCCCCCTCGCGCTCGGTGGCGCCGAACACGGCGACGCCGCGGGGATTGAAGATCTTGTCGAGGATATGGGTGCCCATGCATGCTTCCTGCGGTGGTGGATCCGATGAATTGGTGCTGCCCGGAGGGGCCTTCATAACATGAATCTTGCCTTTTTATCTCCCGATGCCGGGCTGGAACACGACAACGGGCCCGGGCATCCGGAGTGTCCCGAGCGGCTGACCGCGATCCGCGACCAGCTGGTGGCCGGCGGGCTGGACCCGTGGATCCTGCACCGCGAGGCGCTGCCGGCCGGACGCGCCGACCTGCTGCGGGTCCATACCGAGGCCCACGTGGCGCAGGTGCTGCGGCATGTGCCGGCGGGCGAGCGGATCATGCTCGACGGCGACACCGCGCTGTCCCCCGGCAGCCACGAGGCGGCCCTGCTGGCGGCAGGCGCGGGCATGACCGCGGTGGACTGGGTGATGGGCGCGCAGGGCCGGCGCGCGTTCTGCGCGGTGCGTCCGCCGGGGCACCATGCCCGCGCCGACCGCGCCGCCGGCTTCTGCCTGTTCAACAACGTGGTGATCGCCGCCCGCCACGCGCAGGCTCGCCACGGCATCCGCCGCATCGCCATCGTGGACTTCGACGTGCATCACGGCGATGGCACCGAGTCGCTGGTGGCCGGGGATCCGTCCATCCTGTTCGCGTCGTCCTTCGAGCATCCGGCCTATCCCGGATCGGGCGTAACGCCACTGGGCGATAACTGCCTCAACGTGCCCGTGCCCGGCGGCTCGTCCGGCGGACAGTGGCGCGAAGCGGTGGCCGCGGCCTGGTTCGAGCAGTGGGATGCGTTCGCCCCGGAGCTGGTGCTGGTGTCGGCCGGTTTCGACGCCCACCGCGAGGATGAACTCTCGCGCCTGGCCCTGAGCGAAGACGACTACGCCTGGATCAGCGCGCGCATCGTGGAGCTGGCCGAGCGCCACGGGCAGGGGCGGGTGGTCTCCATGCTGGAAGGCGGTTACGCCCTGCACGCGCTGGGGCGCAGTGCGGTGGCCCACATGCGCGAGCTCGGAGGGCTGTAACCCCCGGCGCTATTCGTGCGCGGCCACGCGGTTGCGGCCGCGACGCTTGGCCTCGTACAGGGCCTCATCGGCGCGCTTGAAGGTGTCCTTCAGCGGTTCCCCTGGCTGGTGCTCCGATACCCCGATGCTGACGGTGACATGGCCGGGGCCCGGGAAGACTGCCTTCCCGACCCGCGAGCGCAGGGTCTCGGCCACCTTGCGGGCGTGCTGCAGATCGGTTGCCGGCAGCAGGATCATGAATTCCTCGCCGCCCCAGCGGCCCACCACATCGGACTTGCGCAGGCGTTCCTGAAGGACCCGCACCAGGGTCTGCAGCACCTCGTCCCCCACGTCGTGGCCGAAGGTGTCGTTGACGGCCTTGAACCGGTCCAGGTCCAGCAGCAGGACCGAGAACGATTCTCCGTGGCGGTCGGACCGACTGGCTTCCTGTTCCAGCAGGCTCTCCAGGTGGCGCCGGTTGGGCACGCCGGTCAGGCGGTCGTGCAGGGCCTGGCGTTCCAGCTCCGCCTCCAGGTGTTTCTGCCGCGAGATGTCGTGGAACACCGCCACGTAGTGTTCCACCGGTCCGTCGTCCCCGGATCGCAGCGCGGTGATGGACATGTACAGGGGGACCCGCGTCCCGTCCTTGCGTCGGTCCCAGACTTCCCCTTCCCAGTGGCCCTGTTCGTCGAGGCGGCCGAACAGGTCGGAATAGAAAGACCGGTCGTGCTCGCCCGATTTCAGCAGTTCCCGCGGGTTGGCGCCGATCGACTCCGCCGCGCTGTAACCGGTGATCTCCTCGAACGCCGGGTTGGCCCGCAGGATTCGCCCGTCGGCGTCGGTGATGAAGATCGCATGGCTGGCGCGGAAGGTCGCCGCCAGCAGTTCCAGCTCTTCCTCCAGTTCGCGGCGTTCGGTGATGTCGACCAGGTAGCCGTGATAGTGATCAACCGCCCCGAATTCATCGCGTTCGATGGTGGTGAAGTCGAGCATCCAGCGCCACCCGCCATCACGGTGGCGCATGCGGTAGGGGCTGTGCTGGAAGTTCGCGCTGCGGTCGTCGGTGTGCGCCAGCACTTCCCGGTCCACGCGTTCGCGATCGTCGGGGTGGACCAGGTCGTTGTGCGGCCTGCGTTCGCCGGCCAGTTCCTGCGGGTCGTAGCCCAGGATCTCGCGTACGTTGGGCGAGACATACTGGATGGGCCAGCCCGGGGCGTTGTCCCAGGCAAAGACCACCGTCGGGCCGGCCATGAACAGGTTGCGCTCGCGTTCCAGCGCCAGGCGCTGTTCGCGCCGCGTCAGCTCGTGGCCGATCCATTGCGCCATCAGGTTGATCAGGTCGCGCTCGAAGGGCACGAAGGCTTCGCGCGGTCGCCGCGCGACAAAGCTCAGCACCGCGCGCAGTTCGCCGTTCACGTGCACCGGCATGCCGAAACATGCGCCGGCCGCGGGCGTGTCCGAGATGCTGCAGCCGTCGGTCCGGGCCTCCGGGGCATGGAAACCCACCGGGCCGGTTTCCGCGAGGGCGTTGTCGCAGAAGGTGGCACCCGTTTCTCCGGCTTCCCGCGGGCCCTCCGGCCACTCGCCGGCGGCCTCCAGGATGCGCCGGCTGCCGTCGTCCACCCGCACCAGGCGGCCGTGGTCCATGGCGAATTCGCGCAGGCCGAGTTCCAGCAGCGCGCGCAGCTTGCCGGCGTCTTCGGTGTCCGCGGTGCTGGTGATCCGGTGCAGCTCCTGCAGCGCGTTCTGCCGGCGCTGCTCCAGGGCCTCGCGCGCCTTCTCCGGGCGGATGTCGCGGATGATGGTGGAGTAGTACTCGGGCTCGCCGTCGCCATCGAAGTGCGCAATGATCCTCTGCGACACGGGTATCTCGTGGCCGTCGACATCCAGCAGCGCGGACTCGCCTTCCCAGAAACCGGTGCGGCGGGCGGTCGGGAGCCCTTCCCGCTGCAGTCGGCGCGTGGCCCATTCGGGGTGAAGCCACTCGCCGGCGCGCTCTCCGGAGAAGTAATCGCGATCCTGTTCCGGGGCCGCGCCACCTTCCGCGCCCGGCAGGCCCAGCATCTCCTTGCCGCCGCGGTTCACGTAGTGGATGCTGCCGTCGGCATCGGCCATGGAGACGAAGTCCGGCGTAGCCTCGAGGATCTGGATCAGGCGTTCGCGGCCGCGCTCGGCCTCGCGCTGCTCGGTGACGTCGATCCCCACCCCCTGGAACCAGGCGGCCCGCCCGTCCGCGTCGAAGAACGCCCGGTTGCTCCACATGATGGTGCGCAGCTCGCCGTCGGCCCGCGGCAGGGTGTTCTCGAAATGTCCCACGGGACGCTCCGGCGTAAAGCTTTCCAGGTGCGCGCGGACCCGCCCGGCGTCCGCCTCCGGGGTCCAGTCCAGCCAGCGCTGGCCCAGCAGTTCTTCCGATGTGCGGCCCAGGTGCTCAAGCATGCTGCGGTTGGCATGCAGCAGCGTGGTGTCCGGGAGGTAGCGGGTGACCAGGTGCGGGTGGTCCTCCACCAGGCTGCGGTACAGCGCCTCCTGCTGTGCCAGTTCGCGGCGCGCGCGGTGGCGGGTCACGGCGTAGACCAGACTGCGCTGAAGCAGGTCTTCGCCCAGCCGGTTCTTGCTGAGGAAATCCTCGGCCCCCGCCTCGATGGTGTGCGCCCCGGTGGCCGCATGGTCATCGCCGGTGAGGACCACCACAGGGAGCTCGCGGGTCGTCGACAGCACCCGCTCCAGGGTCTCATCCGGGTCCGAATCGGGCAGGTTCAGGTCCAGCAGGATCGCGTCGAACGCGGTGGCGTCGCGTGCCAGGTGCTCCCGGGCCTCCTGCAGCCGGCCGCAGTGTGTGGTGTCGAACCGCGTGGTCCCGGTCGGGATTGTCAGCAGATCCCGTACCAGGGCCGCATCACCCATGTTGTCCTCGATCAGCAGAACGCTGAGGGGAGGGGAGTCCTCGGGGCGGGGGATCTCGGACGCTCGGGGCGGCATCGGTTCCTTCCGTGCATGGTTCACGGTCTGCAGGATAACCGCTGCCTGTCGGCGAATACAGCGACGGTGCCCGGGCTCAGGCCGGGGCGGGTGCGGCGGACCACTCCGTCGGGGGCGTCCAGTGTTCCAGCCAGCCCTCCAGCGCGTCCGGCGGCAGCGGGCGGGCGATGGCGTAGCCCTGGCCGTTCTCGCAGCCCATGCCGATCAGGATGCGCCCCTGTTCGACCGTTTCCACGCCCTCGGCCAGGACCAGGCGGTCGAATGCCCGGGCCAGGCCCACCACCGCCTCGATGATCGCCCGGTCATCGGCGTCCTCCAGCATGTCGCGGACATAGCTGCGGTCCATCTTCAGCGCGTTGGCGGGCACGCGCTTGATGTAGGTCAGCGACGAGTAGCCGGTGCCGAAGTCGTCGATGCTCATGGACACGCCCAGTTCGCGGACCGCACGCATGTTCGCCTCCGCCGCCGCGGCGTTGTCGAACGCGGTGCTTTCCAGCACCTCGATCTCGAGATCGGCCCGCGGGATCTCCGGATGGCGATCCAGGATGTTTTCCAGGCGTCGTGGCAGGTCGCCGCTCTCCAGCTGCAGGGCGCCGATATTGACGCTGACCGGCAGATGACGGCCGGCCGCGCGCCAGGCCTCCATCTGGCGCATCGCCTCCTCCAGCATGTACTCGCCGAGCTCGATGGAGACCGGGTCGTTTTCAATGGTCGGGAGGAACTCGCCCGGCGTCAGCAGGCCGTGATCCGGATGCCGCCAGCGCACCAGGGCCTCAACGCCCAGGATGGTGCCGGTGCGCATGTTCACCTTGGGCTGGTATTCCACGCTCAGTTCGTTGCGATGCATCGCCTGGCGGAAGGCGCTGATGGTGCGATGCCGGCTGGCCACCCGCTGGTACTGGCCGTGGTCGAAATATTCCCAGGCCCGGTCGCGGCGCAGCTTGGACTCGTACAGCGCATGGTCGGCCTGGCGCAGGACCGTTTCCGGGTCGAGGCCGCTGCGTGGCGGGCGGATCGAGATCCCCGCGCTGACCGAGACGTTCTCGCTGGCGCCGGCCGGTCCCTTGTCGGACACCGGCACGTGATGCCCGGCCTCGATCACGGTACCCATGATCTCTTCCAGGCGTTCGATCGCCCCGGAGCTGCGCAGCACCAGGATGAACTCGTCGCCGCCGCGGCGTCCGAGCAGGGCATCGTCGTTCAGACGTTCGCGCCAGCGGCGGCTCAGTTCGGCCAGGATCCGGTCCCCGGCCGCCGTGCCCAGGCGGTTGTTGAGAGCACCAAAGTCGTCCACGTCGATGGATATCAGAGCCAGGGCCGTATCGTCGTGCTCGGTGGTGACCTGCTCCAGCGCCTGCATGATCCCGGCCCGGTTGGGCAGGCCCGTCAGCGGATCATTGAACGAACGCCATTCCAGTTCGCGGCGGTGTTCCAGCTCGCGGGTCATGTTCTCGTAGAAGGCGACGCGCAGCCTGCGGCCGTGATCGCGGAGTTCGCCGCCGCGGGTGATGCGGACCGGGACGTCGCGCTGCGTGGCGGTGCGCACCCGGCTGTACAGCGGCGGACTGTCGTGTCCGGCGGGGGCCTCGGGCGGTGCCGTCAGGTGCGCGGCAATCCGCTCGCGCTCGTCGTCCGGGTGCAGATCGGTGATGGGCCGCTGCTTCAGCTCGTCCTCCGCGTGGCCGGTCATCCTGCAGGCGGCGGGGTTGGCGTCGAGTATGCTGCCGTCTTCGGCATCCAGGATCAGCAGGGGGTGGATGAAGCAGTCGAACAGGGTGCGAAAGCGGTTCTCGGCCTCTTCCTGCCCGCGCGAGGCCAGATGCCGGGCGAACTGCGAGACCTGGCGCTCGATATGTACGTAGGTGTTGAGGAGGGATTCCAGACTCGCCGATGACTGTTCGCGGAAATGCCGCGCGGCCCGTTCGCGCGCCTCGGCCACCCCGACCCCGGCTTCCAGTGCGTTGATGGCGGCGGCCATCTGCTTGTCGCTGCGCAGGATGTGCAGGGTCAGCCAGCGGACCAGGAACTCCAGCAGGGGCTGCAGGCGATATTCGTCGGGGCCCTCCAGGGCGGCGATGCGGTCCAGTTCGTCGATGAACCCCGCGTGGGCCTGGCAGTGGCGGGCGAACCATTCGTCGTCGCGGAAGGCCCGTGCCCAGATGCCTTCCTCGGTCTCGAAGTGGTAACGCGCGTAGTCGCGCAGTTCCGCGACGATCCCGTCGGCCGTGGCCTCGTCGGTGCCCTCCAGCACCGTGCGGGCCAGGCGGTTGATGAGGTCCACCAGGTAATGATGCTGGCGGTCCACCTCGGGGATGCGGGTCAGGAATTCATCGCCCCAGGGGAAGATCTCGAATTCGTCCGTGTTCATGGTGCTGCTCCATTTCCCGCTGCCCCTTCTGCATAGAGTGTACGCACCGGAGGGCGGGTTTTCCCACCGGCCGCTTGTGGCAGTCCGGGGAACCCCCGACGGGAGCCGCGGTGCGGCGGGCCACGGTCAGGTCACCGAGACAGGATTCCAGCAGCAGCTCACGGATGATCTCGTGTTCGGGATCGGCACCGGGGCGCCCGCGGCAGTCTTCCGGGCACAGTCGTCCGGATTCCATGAGGTCGGCGAGCTCCCGGCCCTGCCATTCGGCGACCACCCGGCGCGAGTCACGGTCGAGGATGCGGACGCGGGGGGACGGGCATTCCAGCCAGGCATCGAGGGTCAGCATGTGGAGCTCCTTCTTGCAGTAAATGCGAATCGTTCGCATTTAATAGTCGTCGTTCCGGCGGCTGCCGTCAAGTGACGGATGTCTCGTCTTCCCGGGGCCGGCGTTTCCTTCAGGCGTCCAGCCGCAGGACGAGCCGCGGGTCGCCCGCGGCCGGCTGCGGGGAACGGTGCACCGCGGCCTGTCCGGCGCCGCCGGGAAAGCGTTCGCCCTTCATCAGGATCACGTGCCCGCGGGCGATCCGCAGGGGGTCATGGCCGGTGAGCACGCCGTCGTTGTCGCCGCAGCCCAGGCGGCTGCGGTCGACGTGGCGGTCGTCCACGTATTCGGTGCCGGGGCCGGTATAGCTGCACAGCATGCGCAGCTCCAGCTGGTCCACGTGGAACAGCGGGCAGGGTCGGGCCTCCAGCACTTCCAGCTGGGCGCGCAGGATCACGCGCCGGGTGACCACCGCGAAGTTGCGGGCCAGGTGTTCGATGTCGAGGGCCAGGTGATGGATGTCGAACGGCCGCGTTCCCGCCGCCTCCAGCAGGCCGGTGCGGATCTGGTCCGGCCGGCCCCGGAGCTCGAGTTTCAGTCCGGGGCTCTGCTCCGCCAGGGTCTGTGCCTGAAGCCGCAGCTCCTCCGTTTCCGGACGACGCCAGATCAGGGCGTTGACGTCATCGCGCCGGATCCCGTGCAGCTCGGCGGCCCGGTCAATGAAACGATGCCGGGACGCTGCGGTCGCGCGGGTGCGGGGACGGGTGCTCACGAGATCACCTCGGTTTCTTCTTCGGTCTCTTCCGCGCCGTTCTGCAGCCGCCACTCGGGGAAGGGGTCGCGATACTCGCGCCAGGCGTCGGCTCCCGCGGCCAGCTCGTCGTCGTCCAGCAGGCAGGCGTCCAGGCGCTGGCGGATGGTGTCGGGATCCATGTCGATGCCGATCACGACGATCTCCTGGCGACGGTCGCCGTAGCGTTCGTCCCAGTGGGGCGCGACGTGGTCCTGCCACCAGTCGGCGTCCACCGGCCGGCGTTCCGGAGGCACCGAGGCCCACCAGAAGCCGGCGGCGTGATGGGTCAGCGCGCCGCCGGCCTGCGACAGCGTGCCCACCCAGTCCGGTCGCGACGCCAGCCAGAACCAGCCCTTGCTGCGGATCACGCCGGGCCACTCCCGGTGCAGGAGGTCGAAGAAACGCCCGGGGTGGAACGGCCGGGTCGCCCGATAGACGAAGCTGTGGATCCCGTACTCCTCGGTTTCGGGAGTGTGGTTGCCCATCAGTTCCTGCGCCCAGCCCGGGGCCTGGGCCGCGCGGTCGAAATCGAAGCGTCCGGTGCCGAGCAGTTCACGCGGCTGCACTCGTCCATGGTCGATCTCGATTACGTGTGCATTCCGGTTCAGGGCCCGCACTACGCGATGCGCCTGGCGGCGCTGTTCGTCGGTGGCGCGGTCGATCTTGTTCAGCAGGATGACGTCGGCGAACTCGATCTGGTCGACCAGCAGGTCGACGACGGTGCGTTCGTCGTCCTCGCCCAGCGACTCGCCGCGGTCGCTCAGGTCGTCGGGGGAGGCGTAGTCCTGCAGCAGGGAGGCGGTGTCCACCACCGTGACCATGGTGTCCAGACGCGCCACGTCATCCAGCGAGGCATCGTTCTCGTCGCGGAAGGCGAAGGTGCTGGCCACCGGCATTGGTTCGGAGATGCCCGTGGACTCGATCAGCAGGTAATCGTACTGGCCGGATTCGGCCAGGCGGCGTACCTCCACCAGCAGGTCGTCGCGCAGGGTGCAGCAGATGCATCCGTTGCTCATCTCCACGGTGCGGGCGTCGGTGCGCGACACGCCGTCCTGATCACCGTGGTCAACGTGGTCGCCACGCACCAGCGCGCCGTCGATGTTGATCTCGCTCATGTCGTTGACGATCACGGCGATCTTGAGCCCCTCCTGATTGTGCAGCAGATGATTGAGCACGGTGGTCTTGCCGGCGCCGAGGAATCCGGAAAGGACGGTAACGGGCAGACGTTCGGTCATGGCGGGCTCCCGGGGATTGTGTTGGATGTCACTCATGGAACAGATGCTCGGTCGCTTCCATGCGCTCCTTGGCCTCCACGCTCAGCGTGGCGGTGGGTCGGGCCAGGAGTCGGGGCAGGCCGATGGGGTCCCCGGTCTGCTCGCAGAAGCCGTAATCGCCGGTCTCGATGCGATAGAGGGCCTCGTCGATCTTCTTCAGCAGCCGGTTTTCGCGTCCCCGAATCCGCAGTTCGAGCTGGCGGTTTTCCTCTTCGCTGGCGCGGTCGAGTTCGTCCGCGGCCTGACTGCTCTGGCGCAGATCGCTGCGCACCTGCTCGATATCGTCGAGGACCTGTTCACGCATGGCCTGCAGGCGTGCGCGGAAGAACTCGAGCTGCTGCGGGTTCATGTAAGCCTCCTCGGGCATCGCGAGGAGCTCGTCTTCGGTGCGGGGGGTGTTATGGATCGTCTCGCTCATGGCGTTACAATATAACGTTACTGACCCACGGTCACAACGGCCCCGCGCCGGTGACCCGAACCCTTGCGGGAGATACGATGGATTCAGCCAGCGACCACCGGAGCACCGACCTGCCGGACGTGGCGACCGGGACATCGCGCCGCGCCTCGACCCTCGACTGGGTGGGCATGGAGCGCATCGCACTGCCCCTTCAGGTGGCCGGGCAGCCGGTCGCCGCGCGCGCCGATGCCGGGGTCAGCCTCGACGATCCGGAGGCCCGCGGCATCCACATGTCGCGGCTGTATCTGGCCCTGCGCATGCTGATCCACCGCGAGCTGGACTGCGCTCGGCTGGGCCACGTGCTGGATGCGTTCCTCGAGTCGCACGAGGGGCTTTCGGGGCGCGCCGCGCTGGCTCTGGAGGGCGAGGCGTTACTGGAGCGCCCGGCCATGGTCAGCCCCCTGGCGGGCTGGAAGGCGTATCCGTTTCGCGTGGATACGGAAAAGGACGACCGCGGTACGCAGATCCGCCTCGGGATCGAGATCGGGTATTCCTCGACCTGTCCCTGCTCGGCGGCACTCGCCCGCCAGGCCATCCAGGAACGCTATGATCAGGACTTCGGGACGGCGCCGCCGGATCCGGACCGGCTGCGTGAATGGCTGGGCAGCGAGGCGGGCATCATGGCGACACCGCACAGCCAGCGCAGCCGGGCGTGGGTGGAGGTGGGCCTGCGGCCGGATGCCGAGACCTTTCCGTTCCGCTTTCTGGTCGATCGGGTCGAGCAGGCGCTGGGCACCGCGCTGCAGACCGCGGTCAAGCGCGCCGACGAGCAGGCGTTTGCGGTGGCCAACGGTGCGAACCCGATGTTCTGCGAGGATGCCGCGCGGCGACTCGACGAGGCCCTGGAGGCCCCGTTCGGGGCGCGCGGTTACCGCATCCACGTGCGCCACGAGGAGAGCCTGCATGCGCACGATGCGGTGGCGCGGGTCGAGCGGCCGCCGCGCGGGGCCTGAGGCCGGGCAGCAGGGCTATTCCTGTTCTCCGGCCTGTTCTCCGGCCTGACCGTAGAAGCGCTGCAGCGGGTCCTCGAAGCTGCGGTGACGGTCGGCCATGGGCTCCGCCGAGATCAGATAGTCGGCGCCGTACTTGAGTCCTTCCTTCTGCCGGGCGATCGGCAGGGCACGGGCGCGTAGCTGCTCGATGTAGCCACGCATGGACTCGGCGGTGTCCGGATCGGTGAAATGATCCAGTTGGCGCAGCGCGAGGTCGAGCTGCCCGTTCACGAAGCGTTCGCGGTAGCGGATCGGGAAGTAGCGCGTCTCCATCACCCGGAAGCCCGCCTGGCCCAGCTGGCGGAGCACCCAGGGGGAGGGATACTCGCGGTACGGCATGCCGCCGCTCAGCAGCAGACAGGCATCGCGGACGCGGCCGATCTCGCGCACCAGGCGTCCGGCCTCGGTGTCGGGTTTGCTGGGCACGTAGGGCTCCACGCCGATGATGTACAGCCGCTGGCCGACATGCGGGCGGATGCGGTGCAGGGCCTGCTCCTGCCAGTAGGGGGAGAAGCCCTCGATGGCACCGATGAAGTAGTCCAGCAGCACGGTGTCGAAGCGCTCGCCGTACAGCAGGTGTTCGGAGTGCCAGGTGCCCACCAGCACGCGGTCCTGTGGCCGGCGCCGGTCGCCCGCGGCCTCCTGCACGGTGCGCGCCATGTTCTGCGAGGCGGTGATGGCGGTCCAGCGTTCGGTGTCGAGCGCGGTGATCCACTCGATGGACTTGCGGCCGGTCCCGGCATCGAGAAAGCTGCCCCAGGGCAGCGATCCCTGCATCTGCTCGATGGCCTGAAAGATCGGCGAGCTCGTACCCGAGCCCTGCGGGTTTTCACTCATGGTTGCATTCCTTGGTTGCAGAGGGAGATCGGAGAATCAGTGTGTGCGCCGCAGGGCGGCGTCCGCCCGGGCCAGCAGAGCCAGAAGCAGCAGCACGACCACCAGCACCGGTGCAAAGGGTTGATCCAGTGGCAGGCTGAGGCTCCACGCGACCAGGAAGCCCGCAATCGCCAGGCCCTGGGTCCACAGGAGCGCCCCGGTCAGGCCGCGAGCCAGAAAGGCCGCCCCCCAGGCCGGCAGCAGCAGGGTGGCCAGTGCCGCGGGCATGCCCAGCACCATGCTCCCGAGGACGATCACGGCGACCAGCCATGCGGTCTCCAGCCAGCGCGCGACCGCCGGCGGTGCCGGCGCGGCGGAAACGTCCGGGGCGAGCTGGGCGTGCAGCCAGACCCGGCGCAGCCAGGGCCACAGGATCCCACTGGCTACCCCGGCGACCACCACCGTGATCAGCTCGTTCGGGCCGGCGAAATACAGCTGTCCCTCGGCCCAGGCGGCCGCCGCGATGCTTGCCTGCGAGAAATTGGCCGCCAGCAGCGTGACCGCGGCCAGCCCGCCCAGGAACAGCGCCAGCGGCAGGCGCTCGGTATCGCGTACCCGCTGCAGCAGGGCCATCACCCCGGCCCCCAGGGCCAGCGCGACCGGCAGCACCGGCCAGTGCAGGACCGAGGCCAGTACGCCACCGGCGGCGGCCCACTGGCCCAGCGCCAGCGCCTGCCAGACCGAGCCGCGCAGGAACAGGCCGCTGCCCGCCAGCGCCAGCACCAGCGTGATCAGGAATCCCGCCACGAAAGGCGTCAGCAGCAGTTCAGTCATGGGCGTCGAGGTAGTCCTGCAGGGGGTGGCGTTCGACGCCGAGGGTGCCCAGCAGTTCGTCGTCGTGGCTGGTCATGACCAGAGTGGCGCTCGCGGGCAGGGCGGTGATCAGTTCCACCGCGTCGGCGCGGACCTCGGCATCCAGGTGGTTGGCGGGTTCGTCCAGCAGCACCAGGTGGGGGCGGCTGGTGTCGCGGTCGGCGGCCTCAACGGGCGCCAGTACGGAGGCCAGGCGCAGGAGCTGCCACTGGCCGCCGCTGAGTTGATCCAGACGCCGGCGCAGCAGCGCCCGGATGCGAGGGTGTTCGGGCACGCGCGTACCCATGGCCCGGAACCAGTCGTGTCCGGAAAGGGGCCATGGGTACGGGCGCGGATGATCCTGGGCCAGCAGGCTGATGCGGGTGCCGGGAGCGGTGGTGAGCCGCCCCCCGTGCACCCGCGCCTGCCCCGTCAGGCATTTGAGCAGCAGCGACTTGCCGGACCCGTTGGGGCCGGCGAGCGCCCAGCGTGCCCCGCCCGGGACCGCAAGACTGAGCGGCCCGAGGACGGGGCGGTCAAAGCCCGGGCGCGCGGCCCGGGCCTCGATGACGGGGGAGTCGGACATCCGCGCAGCCTAGCGGGTGCGGAAGGTGGATGCCCAGGTTTCCATCAGCTCGAGGTAGCCGTCCAGGCCGGCGTCCTGCGGCGGATCCAGCGGTACGGCGTGGCTGTCCCAGCCGAGTTCGCGCTCGAGGAATTCGGCACCGCGCGGGGGCTGGAACTCGGCGTACAGCACGTGACCGTCCATGTCTTCCAGCTCGCCGACCAGGCTCTGCAGGTGGCGACCGGTGGGCGGGATACCCGGTGCCGGTTCGAGGTAGCCGACGACCGTGGCGGGCAGCCATTCCTCGAGATAGTCGAGGTCTTCGTGATAGACCACGATGTTCTGGTCGGGTGCCAGCTCACTGGCGAGATGCTCGGCATGCTCGCGCAGCCGCTGCGCGGTCTCTTCCGCGCGTTCGCGATAGACGTCCGCATTGGCGGAGTCGAGCTCCGCGAGCCGCTCGCCCAGGGCCAGGCCGATTTCCGCCATGCGCAGGGGGTCGACATTGAAATGCGGATTGCCCTCTTCATGGACGTGGCCCATGTTGGGCCCGTCCTGGGTGATGGAGCGGCGCAGATCGACCTTGCCGGCGGCGTAGAAATGCCCGCGCTGGCCCTGGTTGATGGCCGGGTTGGACGCACCGCGGGTGGCGGCCGGCAGCCAGCCTTCTTCCAGCCCGGCGCCCAGTTCCAGCAGCAGGTCGGCGTTGCGCAGGGCGGCCATGAAGCTGGGCCGGGCATCCAGATAGTGGGCGTCGCGGTCGGGCGCCGCCAGGACACGCACGCGGGTTTCGTCGCCGCCGATTTCACGCGCAAGCGCTCCCAGGCTGGAGGTCGTGGCGACCACGTTGAGCTCGTCCGCGGAGGCCTGCGCGGGCAGGAACAGGGCGGTGGCGAGTGCGGCGCCGGTCAGGGCGGAGAGCCCGATGGCCGGACGTTGCTGCGGGGTCTTGCGGTTTTTCATGGGTACTCCTTGAAAAATGCAGGTTTTGCGCGAGGCCCGTGGCGGGGCCTCGCGCTCCGTAACGGGGTGCCGGGACTCGCTGGCGGGCCCCGACGGATCGATCAGAAGCGGTGCGCGCCGTGGGCGCCCAGCGCCACGTTCACCTGGAACATGAATTCGAGGCCGCGATCGCGGTCGCCATGATCGTCGACGAAGTCGTTCTGCGTGAGCTGCGCGCGCAGGAACACCGGCTCCACCGGACGGAAGGTGACCTGGGCCGAATGGCGGTACGAGGTGTCCATCGATTCGATCGTGAAGTATTCGTCCCCGTGGTGATGGCTGCCCTCGACCGCGTCGTTGGTCAGACCGAGGGCTTCGGTCCGCAGACCGGCCTGCCAGCGGGGAGCGAAGCCGTAGATGCCCTCGACATAGAGACCGTCCTGCTTCTCGGTCAGGCTGTCCGTCCCTTCCCAGTGCATATGGGTGTGGTGGCCATGGCCGTGTTCGTGGCCGTCAAACTGGTCCAGGCTGCGGCGGACGTAGAAATATTCGCCCTTCACGTTCCAGTCGCCGTGGCCGTAGGCACGGCCGGAGTCGTACTTGTAGACCGCGTCCAGGCCGGCGAACCAGGCATCGCCTTCAAGGGCGTGGCCATGGTCACCATGGATTTCGGTCACCCCGGTCTGGGTGACATAGCCGCCGGAAACGCCGAACCGGGCGGCATGATCGGGGCCGAAATCGGGCCCGACCCTGGCGAAAGCGGTGGCGATGCGCGGCCCGCTCTTCTCCGAGACCGGGCCGTCATCGAACGCGGCGATGCCGCCGTCCTGATCCCCCTGCAGGAGCTCCACGCCCAGCTGGGTGTAGGTCTCCGTCGGTGCGACCCAGGTCCCCTGCACGCCGATTTCCTGCAGGCCGTGGTCGCCGAACAGGTATTCGTTTACCAGCGGGCGGTCGACGAAATCCCAGTCGTGGACGTGGCGGCTGTTGATGTAGCCGATATCCGACAGGAACTTGCCTGCCTTCAGCTGGAGGCCGGCCGGCAGGGAGCGGGTGGTCAGATAGGCCTCCTCGACCTCGATGTCGCTGTCGTCGAAGCCGATCATCAGGGTGCCGTCCAGCAGGCCGCCCAGGTCGGCCTCGAACACCAGTTCGTTGTGGCCGAGATTGAAACCGTCGTCGAAGGAATGGTCGTGATCATGGCCGTGGCCATGGTCATGGCTATGCCCGTCGTCGAACCCGGCGGGTGTGTCGATCCCTTCGCTCATCTCGTTGTAGTAGATCCCTTCCAGGATCAGCGAGATGTCCATGCCCCAGTCCGATCCCGAGTCGTCCTGGGCCTGGGCGGCGGCCAGGGCCGGCGTGGCGCAGGCCAGAACGGTCAGGCCCGTGAGGGCGTTGCGATGGTGTCGCGCGTTCAGCATGTCTTTTCTCCCCTTGTGAACACTGATTGCCTCCGTCCATCGCTATTAAGACGTTATAGCGTAACGAACGAGCACAAGAACGATATAATGTAACAATAGAGCGGTACAAGGGGCCGTCACCCCGGTGGGGGCAATGCCGGGAGGGAGAACGGAAAAAAGGAGCCGCCCGTTACAGCGGGCGGCCAAGCGTAGCGGAGGTTGGAGAGACAGGGGAGCGAAGAGGCCCCGGTCCCGGCGACACGCCAGAGTCCGACAACAATCGCGCATCTAAGTGAGAATTATATGCATCCGCGTTTGGGTGTCAACGTGGCCGATTCCAATGGCGCGGTTCATCGACCCAGCGGGGCGGCGGGTTGCCGGGGCTCAGGGCGCCGGGGCGCCCAGCCCGGCCTCGCGGAAGGCCTCGGCCCAGCGTTCAAGCTTGGCCTCGAGGCCCAGTCGGGCATTGGCCGGGCTGGTGGAGGGCAGGCGCACCGCGCTGACGCCCAGCGCCCGGGTCTCGCCGATGCGGCGGGCGCTTTCCGCGCCGTTGTGGACGATCAGCCGCAGGCCGGGGGCCTCGCGTGTCAGCCGACCGAGATCGTTGGGCTGCGGGTTGCGGATGGCGCTGTCCAGACTGCCCTCGCGTGCGCAGGTGCCGTAGATGTCCCACAGCCCGACCCCGCAGTCGAGCAGCCGGGCGTAGCGCTCCGGCCAGGGCAGTTCCGGGAACGGCGGTCCGAGGATGCGCGCCATGATCGGCCAGAACTGGTTGCGCGGATGGGCGTAATAGGCGGCCGCCTCCAGCGAGGCGACCCCGGGGAAACTGCCCAGCACCACGGCCCGGGTATCCGCGCGCAGCACGGGCTCGAACGCCCGCAACTCCGGACTGGAAAGCGGCACGGTCATCCCCGGAGCACTTCGGGCCGAAAGGTCAGGTCGACTGACAGTCGCGGCACAGGCCGTGGAGTTCCACGGTGCGGGTCTCGATGGCGAAGCCGGTCTCGGCCGCGGCGGCCTCCAGGGCATGGCTGGCGGTGTCCGGGGTGTGGAACTCGATGATCTGGCCGCAGCCGTCGCAGATCATCAGCGCGGATTCGTGGCGTTCCCCGGGGTGGCTGCAGGCGACGAAGCCGTTAAGGCTCTCGATGCGGTGGATCAGGCCCTGCTCCAGCAGGAAGGCGAGGGTACGGTAGACCGTCGGCGGCTTGATGCTGCGGTCCTCGGACGACAGCGCGTGGATCAGGTCGTAGGCCTTGATCACGCCGTCGGTGCGCAGGATCTGTTCGAGGATGCGGCGGCGCTGCTCGGTCAGGCGCGCGCCGCGCCGGGTGCAGACCCGCTCGGCCTCGTTCAGGGCCTGCTGGATTGCGGCGTCGTCGGTGGTGTGCTGGCGGGTGGCCGTGGTCATGCCGCCAAGCTTAATCCATATGCACGCGCGGGGGCGAACACGGTCCGGAGCGCTTACTGCAGCAGCGACAGCGGAGGGGCCTCGGCGTCGGCGTCTTCCCCGGGATCGCGATGATGATAGACCACGCTGTTGCGGCCCACGTGCTTGGCATCATAGAGCGCGTTGTCCAGCCGCTTGAGCAGGGTATCGGCATCGTCGTCCGGGTGGATGACGGTGACCCCGAGGCTGACGGTCACGTGCCCCGCCCCCTCGAACGCCGTGGCGGCCACTTCGCGGCGCAGCCGCTCCGCCATCCGCCGGGCGCCGTCGGGGCCGGTTTCCGGCAGCAGCACGACGAACTCCTCGCCGCCCCAGCGGGCAAGGAAATCGGTCCGGCGCAGGGCGTCGGTTGCCCGGCGCGACAGCTCGACCAGTACGCGGTCGCCGGCGTCGTGGCCGCAGGTATCGTTGAGACGCTTGAAATGGTCAATGTCGAACAGGATCGCTCCCGCGTCGGTTCCGTAGCGACGCGTGCGGGCGAGGGCGCGCTCCAGCTCGGCATCGAAGCGCTGGCGGTTGAACAGGCCGGTCAGGCGGTCAGTCGTCGCCTCCCGTTCCAGTTCCGCCTCCAGGCGCTTCTGCTCCGAGATGTCGTGGAACACCGCAACGTAGTATTCGAGCTGGCCGGCCTCGTTGTGCACCGCGCTGATGGTCTCCCACTGGGGATACACCGTCCCGTCGCGCCGGCGGTTCCAGATCTCGCCTTCCCATTGCCCGCGGGTCTGCAGTTCCGTCCACATGCGGTGATAGAACTCCAGGTCCTGATGACCGGACTGCAGGATGCGCGGGTTTTCGCCCAGGACCTCCTCCTCGGCGTATCCGGTAATGCGGGTAAAGGCCGGGTTGGTGCGCAGGATCCGGCCGTCGGGGCCGGTGACCAGGATCGCCTGGGCGCTGTCGAAGGCGGCGGCCATCAGGCGCAGTTCGCGCTGGCTGCGGTAGCGCTCCATGGCATAGCGCAGGGCGCGCGACAGCAGGTCGGGCTGCAGCTCGTCCTTGGGCAGGAAATCCTGGGCCCCCAGGCGAATCGCCCCGGTGCCGGTGCCATGTTCCTGGTGGCCGGTCATGACCACCACCGGCACGCCGGCGCTCGCCTTCAGCAGCAGGCGCAGGGTGTCCAGGCCCTGGGAGTCGGGCAGTCCCAGGTCCAGCAGGGCAACGCTGAAGGGACGCTCCTTCAGCAGCTGCAGGGCCTGATCCAGGCGGCCGGCGCGTTCCACCGTGTACCCCGGGTCGGCGACTTCCTCCAGCAGGTCCTCGACCAGGTCGGCGTCGGCCGGGTTGTCCTCGACCAGCAGGAGCCGATGCCGGGTCATGGGCACATCCGGGACGGGTCCGACGGGGGCAGGCCCGCGCGCGAAGGCAGGCAGACGCTGTCGATCCAGAAATCGCCCAGACACCGGATCAGTTCGAGGAATTCGTCGAAATCCACCGGCTTGGTCAGGAAGGCATTGGCCCGATGGGTGTACGAATGCACGACGTCGTCCGGTGCCGAGGAGGTGGTCAGGACCACGATCGGCAGGGTCTGCAGCTGCGGATCGTTCTTGACCGCGCTCAGCACCTGACGGCCGTCCATGCGGGGCATGTTGAGATCCAGCAGCAGCAGGTCGGCCCGGGGTGCGTCGGCGTACGGACCTTCGCCGCGCAGATAGGCCATGGCCTCCACCCCGTCGCGTACCGGGCGCAGGTCGGCCGAGAATTGATGGTGCTCGAAGGCCTCCTGCAGGAGCTCGACGTCTTCCGGCGAGTCTTCGGCCAGGAGGATGGTGACGGGTTTCATCGGTTACGGTCCGGTGCTGGCAATTCTGAAGTTGACGGTAGTCTATCGATTGCCCTGTGGCCAATGCGATTGTCCCGTCGCTCCGCGCTGGAGTTCACTCGGGGGCAGCCGCAGCCATTGGTTGCCGCGGGAGGGTGAAGCAGAACGTCGTGCCGTGCCCCTCGCCTTCGGACTCGGCCCGGATCTGCCCGCCGTGGCGCTCGACGATTCGCCGGGCGAGCGCCAGCCCGGCGCCGGTGCCCTCGTACTCGCCGCGACCGTGCAGGCGCTGGAAGACCTGGAAGATGCGTCCGATCTGTTCCGGATCGATGCCGATGCCGTTATCGGTGACGCGGATCTCCCAGTGATCGCCCCGGTCCGTGCAGCCCACGTGGATCTCCGGGGTGGTTTCGGGGGCGCGGTACTTGATGGCGTTGGACAGCAGGTTCTGGAACAGCCGCATCAGCTGGCCGGCGTCCCCCTGCACCGTGGGCAGCGCCTCGCGGGTGATGCGGGCCCCGCTGTCGGCAATGGCGGCCTGCAGATTGTCGCAGGCATCGTCCAGCGCCCGGTCCAGCGCCACCGGCGCGAAGGCCTCGCCCATGCGCTGAACCCGGGAGTACTCCAGCAGGTCCTGGATCATCTGCCGCATGCGCGCGGCCGCGTCGGTGGCGGTGTCGATGTAGCGCCGGGCCTTGTCGTCCAGTGCCTCGGCATGGCGCCGCTCCAGCAGCCCGAGGTAGCTGTTGTTGATGCGCAGCGGCTCCTGCAGGTCGTGCGAGACCGCGTAGGCGAACTGCTCCAGCTCGGCATTGGAGCGTTCCAGCTCCATCTCGATGCGCTTGCGCTCGGTGATGTCGCGGATGATCGTCGAGGTCTGGGCGATCGCACCATCCGCGTCGCGATGGATCAGCACCACCTGCGACGCCGGTCGTTCGCGGCCCTCGCCATCCAGCAGCGCGGTCTCGCCCTGCCACAGGCCGTGTTCCATCGCGGCCGGCAGGGCCTCCTCGCGGACGCGCTCCAGCGCCCAGGGCGGATGCACGCGCTCGATGGTGCCTTCCACGGTGTCCATCTCGCCCGGCAGCCCGGCGCGGTTCCAGCCGGTCTCGGGGTCCCAGTGGTCGGCGAGCTCGGGCTCCGGCAGGCCCATCAGCCGGCGGCCGGCGGCATTGAGGTAGAGCATCGCCCCGTCCGGGCCGTGCATCGAGACCACGTCCGGGGTGCTGTCGAGGATCGAGACCAGACGCCGCAGGCTGTCCTCCAGCTGGCGCTGTTCGGTGATGTCCTGCACCGTGCCCAGCATGCGGATCGGCTGGCCGGTGTCGTCGAACTCGGTGTGGCCGCGCTCGCGCACGGTACGGACCTCGCCGTCCGACCGGACCACGCGGTGCACGATGTCGTAGGGTTCGCCGGCGAACGAGGCCTCCAGCGCCGCCTGTACTGCCGCGCGGTCATGTGGATGGACCGTCTCCATGAAGGTCTCGTGGGTCACCGGGCCGTCTTCCGGCTGGCGGCCGAAGATGCGGTAGATCTCGTCCGACCAGCGGATCTCGTTCACGCGGAAATCCGAGACCCAGCTGCCCATGCGCGCGATCCGCTGCGCCTGGTTGAGCTCCGCCTCGCGCTGACGCAGCGCCTGCTCGGCCGCGACCCGGGTGGTGATGTCCACCAGCACCCCGTTCCAGACCGTGCTGCCGTCGTCCTGGCGTTCCGGGGTGGCCCGGCCGTCCAGCCATACCTCGCCCCGTTGCGGGTGTCGCACACGGAAGTGCTGCTGCCAGGGTTCGAGGGTCTCCCGCGAACGGGCCGCGCTGGCGCGGAGCGCCTCCAGGTCCTCCGCGGGAATGCGCGAGAACAGACGTGCGGCATCCCCGGTAGCCTCCGAGGGCAGGAGGCCGGTGAGCTGCTCCAGGCCTTCGCCAAAATACGGGAATCCGGGGGTGCCGTCGGCATCCTCGCGGTATTGATACAGGGCGCCCGGCAGGTGACGGGCGATGGTGCGCAGGCGGGTTTCGCTCTCCACGCGGTCGCTGACGTCCTGGAATGCGCCCACCAGTTCCTTGACCCGACCCTGCCCGTCGCGCAGCGCGACCAGCTGGTCCTCGATGTGCATCCAGTGGCCATCACCGTGGCGCTGGCGGTACTGGAGGCGACAGGTGCCACGCGCCCCCGCGGCCAGCCAGGCCCCCACGGCTTCAATGTTGGCGGCATGGTCATCGGGATGGATGTGGTGCTCCAGCCAGCGCGGGTTGCCGGTCACCTCCTCCGGCCGCCAGCCGATCACGGCCTCGGCGTTGTTACTGAGGTAGGTCATGGTGGCGAACCCGGCGGGGTCCATGGTGTAGATCACCGCCGGACTGGTCTGCAGCAGGGTCTCCATGCGCTGGCGCGCGGCCTTGCGCTCGCTGATGTCCTGGAAGGACACCACCGCCCCGGTCGGTTCACCTTCTGAACCGTGCAGGGGGGCGGCGTAGACCAGCACCGGGAAGGCATGCCCGTCGGGGCGCCAGAAGACGTCCTCCCAGGCCTCCAGCGGCTTGCCGGTCTGCAGCACGCGGTAGATCGGGCAGTCTTCCAGCGGGTAGGGGCTGCCGTCGGCGTGGCTGTGACGGGAGGTCTCGTGGGATGCCAGACCCAGGGCATCGGCCTCCCGTTCGTATCCCAGCAGGCGGCAGGCCGCCGGGTTGAGGAAGGTGTAACGGCCTTCACGGTCCAGGCCGAACACCCCTTCGGCGAGGCTTTCCAGCAGCTGGTTGCGGAAGGCCTCGGCGGCGCGGATCGCGGAGATGTCGTGGAGGATGGTGGAGTAGCGATGCACCGCCCCCGTGTCGTCGCGATGCGCCACGATGGTCTGGGACACCGGGAGCGATTTGCCGTCCGCCGTGCGCAGTTCCGTCTCGCCCCGCCACACACCATCGCGTGCCGCGGTCGGCAGGGCCTCTTCCTTTACTCGCCGGCGTACGGGCTCGGGATGGAAATCGTCGATGGCGCGTTCGCCCGGCGTCGCCCGTCCGGTCAGGCCCAGGGCGCGGTCGAATGCAGGATTCTGGTACAGGATGCGGCCATCGGGGTCGGCCATGCCGATGAAATCGGGCGCGGCTTCCAGGATCTGCAGCAGCTCCCGTTGTTCGCGTTCGGCCCGATGGTGTTCGGTGACATCGTGGATGATGGAGTGCAGATAGCGCTTGCCGCGCAGCCACACCGGGCCGGAATAGACCTCCACGTCGCGGATCTCACCGCTCGCGACGCGGTGGCGAAAGCGGAAGTACAGCCGCTCCTCCTCAGCGGCCCGTTCCATCTCGGCCTGCACCTCCTCCGCGGAGAGGGTGTTGATCGCCTGGATGGGGCGGTTTTTCAGCTCTTCGATCGACCAGCCGTAGAAGGTCTCCGCGGCGGGATTGGCGTCGACGATGCGGCCGTCGTCCGGGTCGATCAGCAGCTTGACCGCGACATTGTTGGTAAACGTCTGCTGGTAGAAATGTTCGAGTTCGTCGCGCTCGGCCTCGCTGGCCTTGCGTGCGTCGATGTCGGTGGCGGTCAGGGCCAGGCGCGCGGCGCCATCATCGGCGTCGGGCAGGCGGCTCAGCGCCAGTTCCACCCACAGCGGCGGGCCCTGCCGGGGGAGCAGGCGGCATTCGTCGCGCCACTCGCCGGTGTCGCCGTGAATGAGCGAATGGATCGCGGCTGCCACCCGGTCGGCCTCGGCGGAGGCCAACCACACCGTCAGCGTCTGCCCGACGAGGACGTCCGCTTCCCGGTCCAGCAGCCCGGACAGGCGCCGGTTGGCGGCGCGCAGACACCCGTCGGCGTCCACCACGGCCATGCCGACCGGGGCGTGTTCGAAGAAGGCGGAATGCGTGTTCTCGGGATCCATGGCGTGTTGCCCGCCGAAGATCGGGCGGCGGTCGGGAGACAGGGCCGCCAATTCTGCCACGCAGCGTCTGCCCGCACGAGGCGGGGGCAGCGTCAGTCGGCGTGGCGTTCGTGCGGTACGGCGCCGAAGCCGGCGGGGCGGCAGCCGAAACGGGCGGCGGCCCAGGCCGCACGTGCCGCCTGGGGTTCTTCGGCGGTCTTGCGAATGTGTTCGTCGACCGCGCGCAGGCGGGGGCGAAGGCCTTCGCCATTGGCGATCTGGATCGCCAGCCCCGGCCGGGCGTTGAGCTCCAGAATCAGCGGGCCGTGGCGGCGGTCGATGACCACGTCGACGCCCAGATAGCCGAGGCCGCTGAGTTCGTAGCAGCCCGCGGCGAGTTCCATGAGTTTGTCCCACCCCGGGATCGCCAGGTCCACCAGGCTGGCCTCGGTGTCCGGGTGGACCCATACGGGCTGGTTGTGCTGCACGCCGCCCAGGGTGTGTCCGCTTGCGAGGTCGATGCCGGTGCCCACCGCCCCCTGGTGGAGGTTGGCCTTGCCGTCCGATTCCTGCGTCGGCAGGCGCAGCATGGCCATTACCGGGTATCCGCGATAGACCACCGTGCGGATGTCCGGAACGCCGGTATGGGTCACCTCGGCGAAGACCTCGGAGAACTCCACGCGCTCCTCGATCAGTGCCACGTCCGGACGCCCGCCGAGGCTGTACATCCCGGACAGGATCCCGGACACATGGTCCTGCAGCTCGCTGATCTCGAGCATGCGCCCGCCGGCCCGGCGGAGCCGCTCACCGCGCCAGCCGGAGATCACCATGATGCCGTCGCCGGCCGCGCCATGGGCCGGTTTGATGACGAAACCGTTCGCGTATTCGCGCAGTTGCCGTTCCAGGCCGCGCAGCTGGTGGTGACTGTGAATGACACCGATGAGCTCCGGCACGGCCAGGCCGGCGGCGCTGGCCAGCTGCTTGGTCATCCGCTTGTCGTCCACGCGCGGATAGTGGCGCCGTGCGTTGTATTCGGCGATGTACAGGCCGTTGCGTGCATTCATGCCGAGGATGCCCTGCCGGCGCAGGGTCGACGGGCGCACGAAACGGGGCCACCAGCCGCCCATCAGTCGGGTTTCCTCAGGGCGTCCTGCATCTTCCCGAAGCGGAACAGCTCGGTCACGCGGTAGCCGGTGTAACGCCCGAGCAGCAGGGTCACGGCGAGGATGACCAGCAGGAGTTCGGGGAACACGAACAGCAGGTGCTCGAGCTGGCGACTGGCCATCAGGCCATAGGCCGCGGCCGCCACGATCAGGCTGCCGACCCCCTGGGAGATCGCGTCCGTCGGGCCGTGTTCCTCCCACACCACCGACATGCGCTCAATGGTCATGGCCAGGATCACCATCGGGAACAGCGACAGGGCCAGCGCGCGTTCCAGTCCCAGGTGGTGGGCCAGGATCGAGAGCGCCAGCATCAGCATGATCACCACGCTGACCACGGCGGCCAGGCGGGGTACCAGCAGGAGCCGCAGGTGTTCCAGGTAGAAACGCACCGCCAGTCCGAGCGAGACGATCAGGGTGAACAGGATGACTCCGGCCAGCAGCTGGGTCTCGCGAAAGGACAGGGCGATCAGCACCGGCATGAACGTGCCGAAGGTCTGGATGCCGATCACGTTGCGCAGCAGCACGATGATCACGGCCCCCAGCGGGACCATCAGCAGCACGCGATAGGTGTTCTGCGTGCCCAGCGGCAGTTCCAGCGGCGAGAAATCGAGGATTCGGGTGTCCAGGGTCTCCCCCAGACGCTGAGCGGTGCCCAGCGCGTCCTGCACGCTGCGGGTCACCGCGAAGCGCAGTTCTTCCCCGGTGCCGTTACGGACCTCGAGGATCGGCGCATCGCCATGGCTCCAGACCACCACGTCGTCGGGGTAGTCGATGTTGCCGTTCAGCGGATGCACCGGAACCCAGCGCTCGGTGTTGTGCACCTCCAGCCAGGTCTCCGGCTCGATATTGCGATGCCCGTCGCGCAGCGGGATGACCGTGACCGCGCGGGCGGGGATGCGGGCGACGGAGAGCAGGTCGATCAGGGTCTGCGTGCGCAGTTCGCGGTCGCCGTCATCCATCACGAACAGCGACGCGTTGCCGTTCGCTCCGGTGCCTCCCAGGTCCCGGACCAGCACCGTGGCAAAGCTCTGGATGCCGGAGGAGCGTTCGCGCACGCTCTGGATCAGGGCTTCGGCGGCCGAATCGAAGGGTTCGTCCCATTCGCGGGGCGCCACCGGTCCGGGGTACTCCGCATGGGGGCCGGCGCTGGCGTCGCGATAGAGCGTGGTGCGGTAATAGAGCGTCTGCTCTCCGCGCGGGTCGCGCGAGGTCCACTGCGCGACGCGGTCATCCGTGCCGTGCGAGGTGGTCAGGCCGTAGCCCCGGGATATGAAGTTCTCGTCCAGCCGGGCGAAGTTCGGGAGCCGTTCGGGGATGCGCAGCCGGACTTCGGCCGCCCCGCCGGTTGGCTGGAAGCGGATGCGCGATTCCACCACCCAGGTGTCGGCCGTCGCACCCGGCTGCAGGGGCATGTCGAGCAGGGTGGCCTTGTAGAGAAAGATGCCGAACCCCGCCCCCAGCAGGAGCAGGATCAGCAGGGGCAGATGGAACCGTTTCATTCGACGGCGTCAGTGCTGTCTTCGTCCGTCGGGCAGTCCGGTGGCAGCAGGTGTTCGTTGCCGGAGTCCACCAGGATGTGCCCGGCCATGTGGCTGCGGCCCACCAGCAGCTGGTAGGTGAGTTCCGTGCGGTCCACCAGGGTGGTGTCGGCTTCGATCTTCCGGTCGCCGAGGCACAGTTCGAGGCGCACGACGTGCCGTTCATCGAGTTCGCCGCTATGCTGACGGATGCGGGCACTGCGCTCGATCGGGCGTTCCAGCGTGAGGCGCGCGTCTTCGTCCTCCGGGTCGACGATTTCGAAGCGGATCCACTCCTCCTCGTCGCGCTCGAAGGTTTCCTGCTCCAGGGCGTTGAGGGAGGAGGAGGTGGCGCCGGTATCCAGGCGTGCCTCCAGGGTGATGTCTTCTTGCACGATGCTGGCATCCTCGACGGTGCCGAGGATCGTCAGCGAAGAACCCGATTCCGCCACGGCGGGGAGCCAGGTCAGGCCCGGCAGGAGGGCCACAAAAAGCGCGGCCGATTTGAGTACACTGAAGGGCAGGTGCATACCGTCCGTAAGGATGCAGGGAAGAGCTCTCGAGGATACGGCATGTTTGCCTGAGCCGCTCGAACCCGATTCACACAATCAAGGAGCCGGCCATGAGCTGGGTGATCGACCTCGCCGACCTGACCATGAACGATGTTGCCGAGACCGGTGGCAAGAATGCCTCGCTGGGCGAGCTGCTGGGGCAGCTGGGGGCTGCCGGAGTCCGGGTGCCGGGCGGTTTCGCCACCACCGCGTCGGCGTTTCGCACGTTCCTGGCGCGCGACGGGCTGGATGCCCGCATCAAGGACCGCCTCGCCGGGCTGGACATCAACGACATCGAGGCCCTGCGCGACGCCGGCCGCGAGGTGCGCGGCTGGATCGAGGCCGCCCCGCTGCCCGCGGAGCTGGAAGACGCGATCCGCGAGCATTACGCGAAGCTGGGCGAGGACGTGCCGGTGGCGGTACGCTCGTCGGCCACCGCCGAGGACCTGCCCGAGGCCTCGTTCGCCGGCCAGCAGGAGACCTTCCTCAACGTGCGCGGCATCGATGCGCTGCTGCAGCGGGTGCGCGAGTGCTTCGCCAGCCTGTACAACGACCGTGCCATCGCCTACCGCGTGCACAACGGCTTTGCCCACGACGAGGTGGCGCTGTCTGCCGGCGTGCAGCGCATGGTGCGCTCGGACATCGGCGCCTCCGGGGTCATCTTTACCCTGGATACCGAAACCGGCTTCCGTGACGCGGTGTTCATCACCGGCGCCTGGGGCCTGGGCGAGACCGTGGTGCAGGGTTCGGTGAACCCCGACGAATATCAGGTGTACAAGCCGGCGCTGGCGGCCGGCAAGCGCGCGGTGATCGGCCGCACGCTGGGCACCAAGGCGATCCGCATGGTGCTGACCGAGGACGGCACGCAGACCGAGGATACCCCGGAAGAGCTGCGCCGGCGTTTCTGCCTGTCGGATGCCGACGCCGAGCAGCTGGGCCGTTTCGCGGTGGCGATCGAGCAGCACTATGGCCGGCCGATGGACATCGAATGGGCGCAGGACGGCGAGACCGGCGAGCTGTTCATCGTGCAGGCGCGCCCGGAGACGGTGGAGAGCCGGGTGGAGGTCGGCGGTGGCGAGACCTACCGGCTGGGCGAGCATGACGTCGAGCCGCTGGTGACCGGGCGCGCGATCGGTTCGCGGATCGGCAGCGGCGTGGTGCGGGTGCTGGAGTCGCCCGACGAGATGCACCGCATGGAAGAGGGCGACATCCTGGTGGCGGACATGACCGACCCCGACTGGGAGCCGATCATGAAACGCGCCGCGGCCATCGTGACCAACCGCGGCGGGCGCACCTGCCACGCGGCGATCATCGCGCGCGAGATGGGCGTGCCGGCAGTGGTCGGCTGCGGCGATGCCACCGAGAAGCTGCGCGACGGCTTCGAGGCCACCGTGTCCTGCGCCGAGGGCGACGACGGCTACGTGTACCCGGGGCACATCCCCTTCGAGGTGGAGCAGGCCAGCCCGGAGGAGCTGCCGGAGCTGCCGCTCAAGCTGATGCTCAACGTCGCCAACCCCGGGCGCGCCTACGCCTTCTCGCAGCTGCCGCATGCGGGCATCGGCCTGGCGCGGCTGGAGTTCATCATCAACGGCACCATCGGCGTGCATCCGCTGGCGCTGCTGGACTATGCCGAGGATCCGCAGCGCCTCGAGCCGGCGGTGCGCGAACGGATCGCCGAGCGTCTGCACGGCTTCGATGACGGCCCGCGCGAGTTCTTCGTGCGCAAGCTGTCGGAAGGCCTGGCGACCCTGGCGGCGGCCTTCGCGCCGGAGCCGGTGATCGTGCGGCTGTCGGACTTCAAGTCGAACGAATACGCGCATCTGATCGGCGGGACCGGCTACGAGCCGGAGGAAGAGAACCCGATGCTGGGGTTCCGCGGCGCCTCGCGCTACCGCGCCTCGGTGTTCCGCCCGGCGTTCGCGATGGAATGCGAGGCGCTGCGCCGGGTACGCGACGAGATGGGCCTGGACAACGTGCAGATCATGGTGCCCTTCGTGCGCACCCTGAAAGAGGCCGACGACGTCCTGCAGGTGCTGGAGGAGGAAGGCCTGAAGCGCGGCGAGAACGGCCTGAAGGTCGTGATGATGTGCGAGATCCCGTCCAACGCCCTGCTGGCCGATGCCTTCCTCGAGCGCTTCGACGGGTTTTCCATCGGCTCCAACGACCTGACCCAGCTGACGCTGGGCGTGGACCGGGATTCCGGGCTGGTGGCGGACTCCTTCGACGAGCGCGACGACGCCGTGAAGCAGTTGCTGGCGCTGGCCATCCAGGCGGCGCGGCGCAAGGACAAGTACGTGGGGATCTGCGGCCAGGCGCCGTCGGACTACCCCGAGCTGGCCGGCTGGCTGATGGAACAGGGTATCGACTCGCTGTCGCTCAACCCGGATGCGCTGATCTCCACCTGGAAGAGCCTGGCGCAGCTGCGTCAGGCGGGCGGCGGGGGCTGAACGATGGGCGCCGGCGATCCGGCTGCTTCGGGCGAACCGCGCTGCCCGCAGGTCTATCTGGTCTCCGACGGGACCGGCATTACCGCGGAGACCCTGGCGCGGTCGCTGTTCACCCAGTTTCCGGCGCTTACGCCGGACTGGCATCGCCTGCCCTTCGTGCAGTCACCCGGGCGTCTGTCGTCGGCGTTCGCGCGCATCGAGCAGGGGCCGCAACCGGCGCTGGTGGTGGCGACGCTGGCCGATGGGCAGCTGCGGGCGCAGCTGGAGCACTGCCCGGTGCCGGTGATCGACGTGCTCGGGGAACACCTGGGACGCCTGGAGGCGATCCTGGGGGCGCAGGCCGAGGCGGTTCCGGGGCGGGCCCACGGGCGCGGCGACGCCGAGCGTTACGACCGCCGCATCGATGCCCTCAACTATACCCTGGCGCACGACGACGGCCTGGCCAGTACCGATCTGGCGGTGGCCGACGTGGTGCTGCTGGGGGCCTCGCGTTCGGGCAAGACCCCCACCAGCCTGTATCTGGCGATGCACTACGGCCTGTTCGCGGCCAATTATCCGCTGGTGCCGGAAGACCTGGATCATGGCGGGACGCCGCACATGCCGCAGCCCCTGCGCGGGCTGGAGGGACGCATGGTCGGCCTGACCATTCACCCGCAGCGGCTGGCTCAGATCCGCGAGGCGCGGCGCCCGGGCAGCCGCTACGCCAGCCTGGAGCAGTGCCGGTCCGAGACCCGGGCGATCGCGACCTTTCTGGAGGTCTGGGAAATCCCGCAGCTGGACGTGACCGAACGCTCGATCGAGGAGATCGCCACCCGGGTGCGCGACCTGCTGGACCCGCCGGCGCGCTGAGGGGGTTATGCGGCGTCGGGCAGGCCCAGGCGGGCGAGCCAGTCGGCGGGGTCGCCGTTGCAGACCAGGAATTCCGGGTTCAGCAGGCTGTCGCGGGTATTGTAGCGCAGGTCGTTGCCGTCCAGGTCGGTGACGCGGCCTCCGGCCGCGCGCACCACCGCGTGGGCGGCGGCGGTATCCCATTCCGAGGTCGGTCCCAGACGCGGGTAGATGTCGGCGCTGCCCTCGGCCACCAGGCACAGCTTCATGGAACTGCCGAGGCTGACCAGTTCGTGCGGGCCGAGCCGTTCCAGCACCGCGTTCAGGCGTTCGGCGCCGTGCGAGCGGCTGCCGGCCACCCGGACCGTTTCTTCCGGAGAGCGTGGCGTGGACACGTGGATGGACGTGCGCGGCCCGTCGGCGTCACGGCGAAAGGCCTCGCCGTCGATCTGCCCGGCGTA
This sequence comes from Thioalkalivibrio sp. ALE23, assembly GCF_000378545.1. Lineage (NCBI taxonomy): Bacteria > Pseudomonadati > Pseudomonadota > Gammaproteobacteria > Chromatiales > Ectothiorhodospiraceae > Thioalkalivibrio > Thioalkalivibrio sp. ALE23. The sequence continues at coordinate 196,003 of NZ_KB900035.1, forward strand.
CAGGCGCTGCAGCACCGGGCACCAGACCACGCCCAGCACCGGTTCGTGGTTGTGGATCAGCGCGATGTTCACGGTGAACTCGCCGCTGCGCTTCACGAACTCGCGGGTGCCGTCCAGCGGGTCGATCAGCCAGTAGGTGTCCCAGTCCTGACGGGTGGCGAACGGGATGTCCTGGCCTTCCTCCGACAGCACCGGCCACTGCGGGGCGATCTCGCGCAGGCCGTCGCTGATCACCCGATGCGCGGCCAGGTCGGCCTCGGTCAGCGGCGAGCGGTCGTCCTTCTCGGTGACGGCAAAGCGGGTCTCGTAGATCTCGAGGATCGCGCGGCCGGCGTCCTCGGCCACGGTGCCGACCTCGTTGAGCAGGGCGGACAGGGCCGCGCCTTCGGGTACGGCGGCGGATGCATTGTCGGTCAAGATTGTTTCCTTAAGTGTTCGCGGATCATGTACAGGGCGGCGATGGAGCGGGCCTCGGTGCAGTCTTCGCGCTGCACCAGTTCCTCCAGGGCATCCAGGGGCCAGGGCACCACCTCGATGGCCTCGGGTTCGTCACCCTCGGCGCGCTGCTCGTAGAGGTCCTCGGCCAGGACCAGATGGGTCTGATGGCTCATGTAGCCGGGGGCCACGGTCAGGCTGCCCATCGCCGTCAGGCGACGGCCGGCATAACCGACCTCCTCCATGATCTCGCGGTTGGCCGCGGCGATGATCTCCTCCCCGCGCTCCATGCGCCCCTTGGGCAGGCCGAGTTCGTAGCGGTGGGTGCCGGCGGCGTATTCGCGGATCAGGAGGACATGGCCATCGTCGCGTACCGGGGCGATGATCACGGCCCCGTTGCCGCGGCTGACCAGGCGTTCGAAACAGGCGTGGGCCCCGTTGCTGAATTCCAGGTCCAGCTCCTCCACTTCGAACAGGCGGCTTCGGGCCACCGTGCGGCGTTCGTGGACGGCGGGCTTGTCGCGGCTCATTGCGGGTCCATCGGTCGGGGCGTCCGGGAGCAGACAGGCTGCTCCCGGACGCGGGTCACTCGTCGCGGCTCAGCCGGATCCGGGTCTCCAGCTCGCCCTCGAAGGTGGTGTCCAGGATCAAGCCGTGCTCGAAACCCCGGACGTCCACGCCGGGCTGCCGTTCGGGGATCGTGTCTTCCAGCGACAGGTCCAGATCCCCCCAGGACAGCGTGAGCGTCACGCGCATGGGGAAGTAGCCGTCCAGGAAGCGGCGCATGAACGGCCCGTTCTCCAGCACGTATTCGCCGTTGCCCCGGTTCTCGACCACGCGCATCTCGGCTTCGACGCACAGCTCCGAGGCCTCGGTGACGCCAATGACGACGACCCGGTCGTCCTCGGCCCAGGCATCTTCGACCTCGTCGGCGCTGGCCACCCGCAGGCCCCGGATGTTCGGCTCATTGTACACGATGGACATGCGGCTGATCTCGGCCAGGCCGCTATGGCACTGGCGCAGCCGCACCCATCCGTCGTTCAGGCTGTCTTCGTCGAGGGTCAGGTGGTTGTCGTGGTGATGCAGCGGTGTGTCGCGCTCTTCCGGCGGCGCGGCGTAGATCCGCAGTTCCGGGCTGGTGGTCTGGGCGTCCTCGGGATCCACCTGACCGGGGCCCGGGGGGCCGTCCTCCCACAGGCTGTCGTCCTCCAGCGGGTCGTAGTCCGGGTCATCCGGATCCATGGCCATGGCGGGTGCCGTCGCCAGGGCACCGCCCAGGGCCAGGATCAGCCCCGTCGCAATCGCGCCGGGTCCGCGTGCCGTTCGTGTTTCGGTTATTCTGTGCATCGTCAATCCCGTCGTTGCTTCCCCACATCCCATGGACTCGCAGACCCGCGCGAAAAATCCCGAGACGCCCGCCACGCCGGTGGACTGGTCGCGGGTGGATACCGTGCTGTTCGATATGGACGGCACGCTGCTGGACCTGCACTTCGACAACCGGTTCTGGGGGGAGCTGATCCCGCAGGAATACATGCGCTGCCAGCCCGATGATCCGGAATGCGCGCGCCGGCGGCTGGAAGACGAGATGCAGCGGGTGCGCGGGCGCCTGGAGTGGTACTGCGTCGACCACTGGACGCATTTCACCGGTCTCGATGTGCTCGCGCTCAAGCGCGAACTGGCCCATCACGTGGCGATCAAGCCGCACGCCGTCGAGGTCCTGGACCGGATCGCCGCCAGCGGGCGGGAACGGGTGCTGGTGACCAACGCGCATCCCGAGGTGTATGCCTTCAAGCACCGCCTGACCGGGATCGGGGACCATCTCGACCGCATTGTCTCCGCCCATGACCTGTTCTGTGCCAAGGAGGACGCGACCTTCTGGGAACGCCTGCAGGCGGTGGCACCCCACGACCCTGCGCGCACCCTGCTGGTGGATGACAACCTGCATGCGCTCGCCAGCGCGCACCGGGCGGGCATCGCCCAGCTGCGCGGCATGCGCTACCCGGACGAGAGCGGCACCCCGATGACAAGCGATGACCGGGTGCTGCTGGAGGACCTGTCGGATCTGCTGGACGGGCTCACTTGACCGGCGTGGGCATGTTGCGGATCCGGTCCAGACGGATGTGCACGGTCTCGCCCTCGCAGGTGCCTTCCAGCCAGTGATGCCCGTGGTCGTCCGCGGTGACCTCGCGCGGGGTGACCCGGCCCATCCAGGCGCGGCCGGCATCGGGCCCGTCATCGGGGCCGGCCCAGTGCAGCTGCAGGGTTTCGCCGGTCAGGATGGCGATTTCCAGGCGTTCGAGGATGTGGCGCGGGGTTTCTTCGGTCATGGTGTCCGTGGTCCGGGTGGCTGGCGGTAGTCGGTCGGGTCGGGGACGCCGGCGGCGGCGAAGGCGGCCTGGCGGGCGTGGCACTGGGGGCAGCGGCCGCAATGGCGTTCCTGACCCAGGAGGCAGCTCCAGGTCAGGCGCCATGGCACTCCGTCCTGTCCGCCCCGGCGGATGATATCGGCCTTGCCGAGCTCCCGCAGCGGGGCGGCCACCGACAGGCCGGGAACCAGCCGGGCGGCCAGCGAGCCGAAGTCCTGCAGGAAGGCCGCGCGGCTGCCCGGGCCGTGCCCGGCGTCCTCGCGGTTGAGCGCGAGCAGGATGCGTCCGGTCCCGTGGTGCTGGGCCAGGTTGACCGCCAGGGCCAGGATCAGCAGATTGCGCTGCGGCAGCGGGACATGCCCGACCCAGTCGGAACGCCGGGTGAACGCCTCGCGCAGGGCCCCGGTTTCCACGGTCTCCAGGCGCACGCCCTCGGCTTCGGCCAGGGCGCGCACGGCAGCCCGCTCACGCGCGGCATTGCGCTGGCCATAGTCGGCCCAGGCGGCGATGACGGGGCGGTTGTCGGCGCACCACCGGCGCAGCAGGGCGGCGCTTTCGATGCCGCCGGAGAGCAGGAGCAGGTCGGGTTCCGGGTTCATGGCTACAAATTATGGGCCGCGCGGGAACGCCGCCAGAGACCGGGACGGGGGCGGGGTGGTCGCCGCGGAACCCGGGGGCATGGTCATGGCCTCAACGATGGGCCTTCACCGGGAGCAGACAGACGATGATTGAGCAGTTGCGGGCGCGCTGGCAGCAGCTGATGCGCGCCGAACGCAGTGACAGCGAGACCGGCGACGAACAGGAGCGCCTGCAGCGCGCTGCGGCCGCGCTGATGATGGAGGTATGCCGGGCCGACTTCCAGCTGGTGGATGCGGAGCTGGAGAGCGTGCGCGCCAACCTGATCGAGATGTTCGGACTGGACGACGAGGCGGCCGATGCCCTGCTGGACATCGCGCGGGAAAAGAGCGATGCGCTGGTCTCCCTGCACCCGGTGGTGCGCGAGGTGAACGCCGCCTTCAATGCCGATCAGAAGGCGGCGATCATGAAGGCCCTGTGGCGCTCGGCGCTGGCCAACGACGAGCTGCACAAGCGCCAGGAGGCGGTGATCCGGCACCTGGCCGATCTGCTCTACGTGCCGCACGCCACGTTCATCCGCACCAAGCTGGCGGTGCTGGAGGAGCGCGGCGAGGCACCGGAAGAACAGGGCGGCCGGGAATGACGGTCGCACGACATTATGGCTGATCCGGGTACGCTGCTGGCGGCCGCCGCGGTGGGCATCCTCGGCGGGGTGCACTGCCTCGGGATGTGCGGCGGGATCGTGGGGGCCATTTCCATGGGGCATGCCGGGCGCCGTGGCCCGGTGTGGCCGCTGCTGCTGGGCTACAACATCGGCCGCATGACCAGTTATGTCATCGCCGGGGCGCTGGCGGGCTGGCTGGGTGCCACGCTGCTCGGGGGGCTGCCCGCGGGGCAGACCATCCTGCAGGTGGTGGCCGCGATCTTCCTGATACTGCTGGGACTCTACATTGCCGGGTGGTGGCCGGTGCTGGCGCGCCTGGAGCAGGTGGGCGGGGTGCTGTGGCGGCGGATCGAGCCGCTGGGCCGGCGCTTTCTGCCGGTGCGCAATCCGGGGCAGGCGCTGGTGGTTGGCGGGCTGTGGGGCTGGCTGCCCTGCGGTCTGGTCTATAGCGTACTGGCCTGGTCGCTGAGCGCCGGCGGCGCGCTGGAGGGCGCGGCGCTGATGGCGGCCTTCGCGCTGGGGACGCTGCCCAACCTGTTGCTGATGGGGGTGTTCGCGGCGAAGCTGGCGGGTTTCGTGCGCAAGCCCCGGGTGCGCCAGTTCGCGGGCGCGGCGATCGTCCTCTATGGCGCGGGGATGCTGGTGGCGCTGCTGCTGTAGCTGTAGCGGCGGGCGCGGGTCGAAGCCGGGGCGGAGACCGCCCCGGCGGCAGGCGGGATGGCCGGGGTCGAGGCCGCGTCAGTCGACGTAGAACTTCTGCTCGAACTCGATCGGCAGGACCACGTCCGACCCCGCCGGCGTGATCTCCAGATTGAAGGTCATTTCTTCGCCCGCGCGCACCGTCATTTCCGAGAGGTGGTAGATCGCGTCGCCGTCCTCGATCTCGCGAAAGCGCAGGCTGCGCGACTGCTGGTTCATGTTGACCGCGTTGCCGCTGACATCGGCGGAAACGGCCTGCAGACCGTCATCGGTGCGTTCCATGACGGTGACGTTGATCATTGCACGGTTGCTGCTGCGACGGACGTCATAGGCACGCGCAACTTCGGGCGACAGGAAGGTGGTGTTGATGACGTTGTAATAGACCACGTGATCGTCGAACCCGGTCTCGTTCGCGTTCGCCACCGAACTGCCGAGGGCGAGGGCGGCCACGATCGAGACGACGCCACCGAGAACACGCTGCACTCTTGTCATATCGGACTCCTCATTCGCTTGAACCATGCCCCGGGATCCATACCGGAGCCGGGCGGCGGGTTCCGCCCCTGATTCCAGTCTAGTCCGTCTGACGTGATTTGCGCAGCCGGATCTCAGAAGATGCCGCGTACGATGATGGTCAGGATATACAGCCCGACCAGTGCGATCATCGGCGAGAAGTCGATGGCCCCGGTGGACGGGAGCATGCGCCGCAGCGGGCCCAGGATCGGGCGGTTCACGTCGGCCGCCAGCCGCGCGATGGGGTTGTAGCCGCCCCCGCCGCCGGCCTGTACCCAGCTCATCACGACTTCGACGATCAGGGCGATGATGAACACCCAGATCGTGGTGATCAGGAGTTCGCGGACAGCCACCAGCAGCAGGACCACCGGGTCGGCTTGCATGCCCAGTACGGCGACGCGCAGCCACAGTTCCAGGAATTTGAGGACGACCATCAACACGATGGCTGCCGTGTCGACGCGCCCGATGGAGGGGATGATCGGCCGCAGCAGGTTCAGCGGCGGCGTGGTCAGCATCAGGATGGTCTGCGAGATCGGGTTGCGGTAGTCGGCCCGCACCAGCCCGAAGATGACCCGCAGCATCAGCAGGATGATGGCGATGCCGAAGGCAACGCCGATGAGGAAGTTGAGGATCTCCTGGCCGGTGGTCATGGCTCCGGGGTTCATGCTGGCTCCTGGCGGTCTGCGCGGCGCGAATGAAGACGCGTATTTTCCTCCAGGGTTGTCGGGAAGCCAAGGGACATGGCCGGGGCGATCCCGTCAGCCCCGGCCGAGTTCCTCGCTGCGCGCCGCCGCCGCCTGCATGGCACGCTTCATGAGGCCGCGCAGATCGCCTTGCTCGAGCGCGTTGACGGCCTGTTCGGTGGTGCCCCCGGGCGAGGTGACGCGCCGGCGCAGCTCCGCGGCATCCTCGGGGCTGTTGGCCGCCAGCCGGGTGGCCCCGGCCAGGGTGCCCAGGGTCAGTTCGCGCGCCGTCTCCGCCGGCAGCCCCAGTTCTTCGGCGGCGGCCTGCATGGCCTCGATGATCAGGAAGACATAGGCCGGACCGCTGCCGGAAGTCGCGGTCACGGCGTGCATCAGTTCTTCGTCTTCCACCCACAGGGCGCGGCCGACGGCCTCCATCAGGGCCGTTGCAGCCCGGCGGTCTTCCTCGCCCACGCCGGGCCCGGCGAACAGGCCGGTGACACCGGCGCCCACCAGCGCGGGCGTGTTGGGCATGGCCCGTACGATGCGCGCCTGCGGTCCCAGCCATTCGCCCAGCCGGGCGGTGGTGACCCCGGCGGCCACGGAGACCACCAGCGGGTCGCCGCTGGCTACTGCGTCGCGCAGCGTCGGCGCGACCTCGGGCAGGGTCTGCGGCTTGACCGCCAGCACCAGGATGGCGCTGTCGCCGGCGAGTTCTTCCGCCGCGCCGGCCCCCAGCCCGGGAAAACGCTGCTGCAGGGCGTCGATGCGCTCGGGACGGCTGTCGGCGATGGCCAGGCTGGACGGTTCACGGCCGCTGTCGACCAGCCCCTGGATCAGGGCCTCGCCCATATTGCCGGCACCGATGAAGGCGACTGCGCGGGAATGCGTGGACATGCGGGCTCCGGGCTCGGGTGGTGGATTCAGGCTGGTGGTGTCGGGCGCGGGCCGAACAGGTCGGTACCGATGCGGACCAGAGTGGCCCCCTCGAGGATGGCGGCCTCCAGGTCGCCCGACATCCCCATGGACAGGGTATCGAGTTCGTGGCCGCGACGGCAGAGGTCGTCGCGCAATTCGCGCAGGCGGGCGAACGGGATGCGCTGGCGTTCCGGGTCGGTTTCGGCCGCCGGCAGGGTCATCAGGCCGCGCAGATGCAGGTGCGGCAGGGCGGCGATCGCGTCCGCCAGCGCCGCGAGTGCGTCCGGCTCCACGCCCGCCTTCTGCGGTTCGCCGGAGACATTGACCTGGATGCAGACCTGCAGTGGACCGAGGTGTTCGGGACGCTGCTCGCTCAGGCGTCGCGCGATCTTCTCGCGTTCCAGGGTGTGGACCCAGGCGGCGCGTTCGGCCACCGCGCGGGTCTTGTTGCTCTGCAGCGGGCCGATGAAGTGCCATTCGATCCCGGCCGGTTCCGGGGGAGCCTCCAGGGCGTCGTGCTTCTCGATGAACTCCTGCACGTAGTTCTCCCCGAAAGCCGTCTGGCCGAGGCGGTGCAGGGCCCGGATTTCCGCGACATCGCGGGTCTTGGAGACCGCCAGCAGGTGGACGGAATCCCGCGGACGGCCGGCATGGTGGCAGGCCTGCGTGATGCGGGCGTGAACTCGTTCGAGGGCGGCTTCTGGCGTGGTCATTGGCCTATGATATAGTCCTGAAGACATGATCAGAAGTGGTGTCTTTATCGGCGCCATCCACGGTCGCCACGGACGGAGCGCGCGGCGGCCCGGAACAACGGGGGATTGAATGGATATCACGCAGCTGCTGGCGTTTTCGGTCAAGAACGGGGCCTCGGACCTGCACATCTCCGCGGGCATGCCGCCGATGGTGCGCATCGATGGCGACATGCGCCGGGTGAATGTCCCGGTGATGGAGCACAAGGAAGTGCAGGGCCTGATCTACGACATCATGAACGACCGTCAGCGCAAGGACTACGAAGAGTTCCTGGAGACGGACTTCTCGTTCGAGGTTTCGGGACTGGCGCGCTTCCGTGTCAATGCCTTCAACCAGGACCGCGGCGCGGCGGCGGTGTTCCGTACCATCCCCTCCAAGGTCCTGACCCTGGAGGACCTGGCCACCCCCAAGATCTTCGAGGACATCTCCAACTACCCGCGCGGACTGGTGCTGGTCACCGGGCCGACCGGCTCGGGGAAATCGACCACGCTGGCGGCGATGGTCAACCACCGCAACGAGAACGACTACGGGCACATCCTCACCATCGAGGATCCGATCGAATTCGTGCACGAGTCGAAAAAGTCGCTGATGAACCAGCGCGAGGTGCATCGCGATACCCACGGCTTCTCCGAGGCCCTGCGCTCGGCGCTGCGTGAAGACCCGGACACCATCCTGGTCGGCGAGCTGCGTGACCTCGAGACCATCCGTCTGGCACTGACCGCGGCCGAGACCGGGCACCTGGTGTTCGGCACGCTGCACACCAGTTCCGCGCCCAAGACCATCGACCGCATCATCGACGTCTTCCCGGCGGCGGAAAAGGACATGGTGCGCGCGATGCTGTCGGAATCCATGCGTGCGGTGATCTCGCAGACCCTGATGAAGAAGATCGGCGGCGGACGCATCGCGGCCCACGAGATCATGCTGGGAACCCCGGCGATCCGGAACCTGATCCGCGAGAACAAGATCGCGCAGATGTATTCCACCATCCAGACCAGCGCTGGCACCGGCATGCAGACCCTCGACCAGTGCCTGAAGGATCTGCTGGCCCAGGGCCAGGTGAGTCGCGAGGACGCCCGCCGCAAGGCCGTGAACCCCGACGCGCTGTAAACTCGAGCCATCGCCGTGGTCGCCCGGCGGGGCGGCCACGCCAATCGGAGGATGCCCATGGATCGTGACAAGGCGATCAAGTACATGCACGACCTGATGAAGGCCCTGGTGGACCGGGGCGGGTCGGACCTGTTCATCACCGTGGGCATGCCGCCGGCGGCCAAGATCGACGGTCGCGTGGTACCGCTGACGGAGCAGAAACTGACCCCGTCGCATACCCAGGCACTGGCGCGCGCGATGATGAACGACAAGCAGTCGGCCGAATTCGAGCGTAATCAGGAATGCAACTTCGCGGTCGGTCTGGCGAGCATCTCGCGCTTCCGCGTGAACGTCTTCACCCAGCGTGGCAGCGCGGGGATGGTCATGCGCGTGATCAATTCGGAGATCCCGCGCTTCGAGGACATCCGCATGCCGCCGCAGCTGGAAGAGATCACCATGGAGAAGCGCGGCCTGGTGATCTTTGTCGGGGGTACAGGCTCGGGCAAGTCGACCTCGCTGGCGGCGATGATCGGTCATCGCAACCGGTCATCGTCGGATCACATCGTGACCATCGAGGATCCGATCGAATTCGTGCATCAGCACGGCAAGAGCATCGTGACCCAGCGTGAGGTCGGGGTGGATACCCAGGACTACCAGATCGCGCTGAAGAATACGCTGCGTCAGGCGCCGGACGTGATCCTGATCGGCGAGATTCGCGACCGCGAGACCATGGACTACGCGGTGGCCTTCGCCGAGACCGGTCATCTGTGCCTGTCCACGCTGCACGCGAACAGCACCAACCAGGCGCTGGATCGCATCATCAACTTCTTTCCCGAGGACCGGCGCGAACAGCTGCTGATGGATCTTTCGCTGAACCTCAAGGCGGTGGTTTCGCAGCGTCTGGTGCGCCGCGAGGACGACCAGGGGCGTGTGCCGGCGGTGGAGATCCTGATTAACACCCCCCTGATGGCGGATCTGATGCTCAAGGGTGCGGTGCACGACATGAAGGAGCTGATCTCGCGCTCGCGCGAGCAGGGCATGCAGACCTTCGACCAGGCGCTGTTCGACCTCTACGAGAGCGGCGAGATCAGTTACGACGAGGCCCTGCGCAACGCCGACTCGGTGAACGACCTGCGCCTGCGCATCAAGCTCGACAGCGAGCGCGCGCGGCGCGACGGTGCCCCGGCAGTGGCCGATACCGGCGGAGGGATTTCGGTGGAAGACGATCCGGAGGATTTCCGTGTCCGCTGAAGCACAGAACACCGGTTCGGACGGGGCGGCCGCCGGGGAGCCCGCGAAGCGCCAGCTGCAGATCGAGCCCTATCTCAAGCTGATGGCGCAGAAATCGGCCTCGGACCTGTTCTTCCTCACCGGGGCGCCGGCGTCGATCAAGGTGGATGGCGTGCTGCAGCCCATCGCGCGACGGGCCCTGGCGCCGGGGCAGACCGAGGGCATTGCCCGCGAGATGATGAACGACCATCAGGCGCGCATCTTCGACGAGGAGACCGCGGTCAATTTCGGCCTCACCCGCCAGGGGCTGGGCCGCTTCCGCGTGAACGTCTATCGCCAGCGCGGCGAGGTGGCGATGGTCATCCGCTACATCCGCAGCGCCATCCCCACCATCGAGCAGCTGGGCCTGCCGCCGGTGCTGAAGGATTTCATGAACTACCGTGACGGCCTGATCCTGGTCGTGGGTTCCACCGGGACCGGGAAGTCCACGACCCTGGCGGCGATGATCGACCACCGCCTGACCATCGATACCGGGCATATACTTACCGTCGAGGACCCGATCGAGTTCCTGTTCCGGCACAAGCGGGCGATCGTCGGCCAGCGCGAGGTGGGGATCGACACGCCCAGTTACGAGCACGCCCTGCAGGAGGGCATGCGCGAGGCGCCGGACGTGATCATGGTGGGCGAGGTGCGTAACCGCGAGACCATGCGCGCCGCACTCAACTACGCCGACACCGGGCATCTGGTGCTGTCGACCCTGCATGCCACCAACGCCTCGCAGGCGCTGGACCGCATCATCAACCTGTTCCCCGAGGATCACCGTTCGCAGATCTTGTCGGACCTGTCCCTGAACCTGCGGGCGATCATCGGCCAGCGCCTGCTGCAGAAGAAGGATGGCTCGCGGGTGGCGGCGCTGGAGGTCCTTGTGAACACGCCCTACATCTCCGAGCTGATCCACAAGGAAGAGATCGGGGAGATCAAGGAGGTCATGGCGAAGTCAGCCTCGGTCGGCATGCAGACCTTCGACCAGGCGATCGTGAAGCTCTTCAAGTCGGGTGACGTGATGCTCAACGAGGCGCTGAGCAAGGCCGATTCGCGCGCCAACCTCGAGTGGAAGCTCAACTTCGGCGGCGGCGTGGGGGCCGCCGAGGAAGGCGGCGAGGAAGAGCTCAAGCCGCCGGAATAGCCCGTTACGGGGCCGGTTCGGGGAAGACGTCGGCGGAGGCGAAGACCGGTCCGTCGACACAGACCCGTTTCATCGCCACGCCTGCGCCGGTGCGCACCGGTACGGTACAGCCGGCACAGCCGCCCACCGCGCAGGCCATGAATTCCTCCAGCGACACCTGGCAGGGCAGGTCGAATTCCGCGGCCAGTTCGGCGCAGGCCTCCAGCATCGGGTGCGGCCCGCAGGCAAAGATCTCCACCTCCCCGCGTTCGGCGGGGGGCAGTCCGCCCAGCCAGGCGCGTGCGAGGTCGGTGACGAAGCCGTCGAACGCCCCGGGGATCTCGGCCTTCGAGGTGAGGCGGCAGGAGATGCCCCAGTCCTCCAGCAGCGGCAGCGTGCCGATGGCGCCCTCCGGCAGCCCCGGCCACAGCATCTGCGACGGCCGCGGGCGAAACGGGAACGGAACCTCGGATCCCAGGATCGCGCGGGTGGTGCCCGCCTCGCCCTGCTGGCGCAGACGGTCGGCGAGGAAGATCATCGGCGGGATGCCGACGCCGCCACCCAGCAGCAGGCGCCGCGGCCGCTCCGGGTGCAGCGTGAACGACCGGCCGATCGGTCCCAGCACCTGCAGGCTGCGGCCCACGGGCTGTTCCGCCAGCGCGCGGGTGCCGTCGCCCACCGTCTTGTACAGGAATTCCACCCAGCCGGCGTCGGGGTCGACGCGCTGGATCGACAGCGGCCGCCGCATCGGCAGGCGCGGCGAGCACTGGATGTGGGCGAACTGCCCGGGCTGCGCGCGTCGCGCGCATTCCGGGGCCTCGACCCGCAGGATCCACTGGCCACTGCCCGCATCTTCATGCGCCAGGATACGGGCGGACTCTTCGAACAGGGTGCCGCGATGCGGCGGGTGCTGCGGGCTCATGCGTCGTCCTCGCCGGGGCGGGTCCAGGTGGGGCGTCCGGCGACCCAGGTCTCGCGGACCTCGCCGCCGAACGTCCAGTTGAAAAACGGGGTGTTGTGGCCGGCGCTGAGCCACTGATCCCGCTGGAGATCGTGGATCGCGCCCGGGTCGAACAGCACGAAATCGGCCCGCGCGCCGGGCGTCAGGCGGCCATGTTCCAGTCCCAGCACCTCCGCGGGGCCGGTGGTGATCCGCGACAGGGCCTGCTCCAGGGTCAGCAGTCCGTCTTCGACCAGGCGCAGGGTCAGGGGCAGCAGGGTCTCCAGCGCGGCGATGCCGGGCAGGGTGTCGGCGAACGGCCCCAGCTTGCTGTCGGCTTCATGCGGCTGGTGATCGGAGCAGATGGCGGTGATGCTGCCGTCGGCCACGGCCGCCCGCAGCCCGTCGCGGTCGCGCTGACTGCGCAGCGGCGGGATCACGTGGCAGTCCGGATTGAATTCGGCTACGTCGACCTCGGTGAGGAACAGCTGGTGGGCGGCCACGTCGGCGCTGATCGGGAGGCCGTCGCTGCGTGCCTTGGCGATCATCTCCGCGCCCCGCCGGGTGGACAGCCGCGCGACATGCACCCGTGCCCCGGTCTGTTCCACCAGGGCCAGGATGGCACCCAGTGCGGCGGTCTCCGCGGCTTCCGGGATGCCCGAGAGCCCGAGGCGGGTGGACACCGGGCCCTCGTGCACGCAGCCGGAGCCGGTCAGCGCCGGATCCTGGGCCGACAGCACGGTGGCCAGATCGAAGGTGCTGGCATATTCCAGCGCGCGGCGCAGCACCAGCAGGCTGGCCAGCGGGCGCTGCCCGTTGCTGACCCCGGGGGCGCCGGCGCGCACCAGCGCGGCCATCTCCGCCAGCTGCTGGCCTTCCAGCCCGTGGGTCAGGGCGCCCAGGGCGTACACCCGCACGCCACAGGCCTCGCGCGCGCGGCGGGTGATCAGCTCGAGCACCGCGGGCGAGTCGACCGGCGGCTGGGTGTCGGGCGGCATGACCAGAGTGGTGACACCGCCGCTCGCCGCGGCGCGGGCCTCGGAGGCGATGGTCGCCTTGTGCTCCTCGCCCGGTTCGCGGGTGCGCGCGGCCAGGTCCACCAGCCCCGGGAACACCCACAGGCCGCTGCCGTCGATGCGCCGGCGTGGCTCGAAGCCCTCCGGGGTGCTGCCACGGGCCAGGATCTCTTCGCCCTGGACGCACAGGTCGCCCACCGCATCGAAACCGTCGGCGGGGTCGAAGATGCGGACGTTTTCGATGACCACGCTCATGACTGGTGGGCCCCCATCACCATGGACATCACGGCCATGCGCACCGAGATCCCGTAGGTCACCTGTTCCAGGATCACCGAGTGGGGGCCGTCGGCGACCGCGGATTCGATCTCCACGCCACGGTTGGCCGGGCCGGGGTGCATCACCAGACAGGTGGGTGAAGCCAGCTGCAGGCGCCGGGCGGTGAGGCCAAAGCGCTGGAAATACTCGTGCTCGGATGGCAGATGGGCGTGCTCCATGCGTTCGCGCTGCAGGCGCAGCATGATGACCACGTCGACGTCCTGCAGCCCGCTGTCCAGATCATGGTGCACATGCACGCCCAGCTGCTCGACATCCGCCGGCAGCAGGGAGCGCGGCGCAACTACGCGCACCTCGCCGGTCTGCAGGATGTTGAGGGCGTGGATCTGCGAGCGCGCCACCCGCGAATGCAGGATGTCGCCGACGATCGCAACCTTCAGTTTGGTGAAATCGCCCTTGTGTCGCCGGATGGTGAACATGTCCAGCAGGGCCTGGGTGGGATGGGCGTGGCGCCCGTCGCCGGCGTTGAGCACGCTGATTCCCGGGGCCGCGTGGCGGGCGATGAAATGCGCGGTCCCGCTCTCTTCGTGGCGCACCACGAACATGTCCACGTTCATCGCCTCGAGATTGCGCAGGGTGTCCAGCAGGCTCTCGCCCTTCACCGCCGACGAGGTGCTGACATTGATGTTGAGCACGTCGGCGGACAGCCGCTTGGCGGCCAGTTCGAAGGTGGTGCGCGTGCGCGTGCTGGCCTCGAAGAACAGGTTCACGATGGTCTTGCCGCGCAGCAGCGGGACCTTCTTGACCGCCTTCTCGTTCATGTTGGCGAACGATTCGGCGGTATCCAGAATCTCGGTCAGCAGCGTGCGGTTCAGCCCCTCGATCGTGAGCATGTGCCGCAACTGCCCCTCGTCGGTCAGCTGCAGGCGGTTGGGGAGCGGGCCGGGCTGGGGCAGGCGACTGGTGTGCGCGGCGGGCAGCTCCGTCATCCGTCAGCGCCCTCCGGGGGCTCCACCGCCACGCGTTCGAGGCTCAGCGGCTCGGGACCGCGCAGCTTGATCTGCTCGGCCAGGCCCAGCTCCATGTGGGCCCCGGCCACCGCGGCGCAGACCGGCAGTTCCCGGCCGTCACGCTCGACCAGGACGACCAGCGAGACCGAGGCCGGGCGGCCCCAGTCGAAGAGCTCATTCAGGGCGGCGCGGATGGTGCGGCCGGTGTACAGGACATCGTCCACCAGCAGCACGTGTTCGCCGTCCAGGTCCTCCGGGAGTTCCGAGGGGCGCACCTGCGGATGCATGCCGATGCGCGAGAAATCATCGCGGTAAAAACTGATGTCCAGCTTGCCCAGCGGACGCTGGATGCCCAGGCGCTCGCGCAGATGTTCGGCGATCCATACGCCGCCGGAATGGATGCCGACCACGATCGGGGACTCGATCCCGCGGGCTTCGAGGAGCTCGCGGGTCCGCGCGGCCATGTCGTCGAGCAGGGTGGGGACTTCAGGCGTCATGGGCATTCTCCAGAAACCAGCCTTCGAGGATGACGGCCGCGGCATGGGCATCCAGCCCCGGGTCGTTGCGGCCCGACCGGCTGCGGTCGCGGGCCAGGTGCGAGCTCAGCCGCTCGTCCGACCAGTATACCGGCTTGCCGAAGCGCGCTTCGAGCGCCGCGCCGAATTCGCGGATGGCCGGGCCCAGCGGAGTCGCCTGGCCATCCGCCTGGGTGGGCCAGCCGACCACGAACCCCTCCGGGCGCCATTCCGTGACCAGCGCGTCGATGCGTGGCCACGGCGGCGGCGACCCGCCGGCCAGCGTGATCAGGCCCCGCGCCGAACCGGTCAGCGGTTCGCCCACCGCCACGCCGATGCGGCGGCGCCCGTAGTCGAACGCCAGGAAGGCCACGGGTTCAGGCGTGCCCGGAGGCCGAGCTGATCAGGTTGACGTCGATGCCGATGAGTTCGGCCGCGCGCGACCAGCGCTCCGCCGGCGGCGTCTCGAACAGGATCCCCGTATCCGAAGGGGCGGTCAGCCAGGCGTTTTCGCCCAGCTCGCTTTCCAGTTGCCCGGGGCCCCAGCCGGCATGCCCCAGGGTGATCAGTACCCGCTGCGGACCCTCGCCGGCATTGATGGCCTCGAGGATGTCACGCGAGGTGGTCAGGCTGACCTGATCGGTCAGCGGCTGGGTCGCGCGCCACTGCTGCTCCGAGGAATGCAGCACGAACCCGTGCTCCGGCTGTACCGGCCCGCCGCGGAACACCGGCAGCTCCGGCAGATAGTCGGCCGGCTCCAGCTCCACATGCTGCAGCAGGTCGCGCAGCGTGAGTTCCGTTGGCTGGTTGATCACCAGCCCCAGCGCGCCTTCCGCGTCGTGTTCGCACACGTAGGCCACGGCGTGGCTGAACAGCCCGTCGTTGAGGGACGGCATGGCGATCAGGAACTGATCGCGCAGGCTCGATTCCAGAGTGCCTGAGCTTGCGGTATCCATGGGTTCCAGTATCGGCTTGTGCCGGGCTGCGATCAATCACCGTGTCGGGTTTGGGGTACGCCGGTGATCAGCGCACCTGCCGGACTTCGTCGCGGCGGAAGGCCCAGGTACGGGTGATGACCAGTTCGTCGTATTCCTCGCGCATGGCCTCGGTGAACGGGGCGTAGGGGGCGCCCAGTTCCACGATGCGGATGGCGGCTTCGTCGAGCACGGGTTCGCCGGAACTGCGCGCGACCTGGATATCGATCAGTTCACCTTCGGGGTTCAGGCGCACGGACAGGACCAGGCTGCCGGAAAGCCCCTGACGCCGGGCCTCGTCCGGGTAGTTGAGGTTGCCGACGCGTTCGACCTTGTCGATCCAGGCCTGGAGATAGGCCGCCTCCGGTGCGCTGCGCGCCGACAGGCTGTCGAGATAGCGGGTGCGCTGGCCGCGTGCGGCGAAGCTCTGGCGTTCCTCCGCCGGGGCCGCGCGGGCGCTCTCCAGTCCGCGGTTCATCAGGGTGGCGGCATCCGGGCGCGGCTCGGCCTCGGGGGTCTCGATCGGTTCCGGTTCGGCGACCTCGGGCGGGGCCGGTTCCGGCGATTCCTCGGCTTCGGGCCTCTCCGGCTGCGGTTCGGGTTCGGGGGGCGACGGTTGCGCCACCAGCGGACCGGGTTCCGGCAGCGGGGCCTCCACGCCTTCGGGGCCGGGTTCGCCGGTGCCTTCGTCTGCGGCCTCGGGGGCGGTGGCTTCCTGGTCTTCGGGGTCTTCGGCGCTCGCCTCCTGGTCGATTTCGGCGATGCGCTCGACTTCCTCGGGGGGTGGCGCGGCGGCCTCGGGATCCGCAACCCGGGTAACGTCCAGCGGCTCGCGCGGGCTGGGGTCGGGCAGGTCCACGGTGAAGCCGATGCCCAGGATCACGAGCCCGTGGGCCAGCACCGCCAGGAAGACCATCGTGGCGAGATGGTTCGGACGTGCGGCGGCTTGTTCCGACGGGGGCGTCGGCACCGGGCGCTCAGGCTGGTCCTGGGGGGCGGGCATGGCGGATATGGCGCTGGATCCGGGGATCGGAAAGTACGTGGGCGGTCAGTATACCGGTGGCGGCGCCGGCGATCAGCGCGGCCAGCCACAGGGGTGGCAGAAGCAGGGGCAGGCCCGGGTGCGGGATGATCACCAGCCAGGCGAGCAGGAACTGCCCGGTGACATGCGCCATGGCGGCCGCGATGGCCAGCCCCGTGGCGCCGACGTGTCGCGGGGCGAATGGCGCCAGCAGGGCCAGCGCGGCGAGAGCGGCCAGGGCGCCGGTCAGCGAGAGCCAGAAGGCAGGGCTCAGGAGGGTGCCCAGCAGCAGGCTGCTGCCGACCACCCGCAGCAGGGTGACGGCGACCGCGGCGCGCCAGCCGAGCGTGAGCAGTGTGACGAGGGTCACGATATTGGCCAGCCCCGGCTTGATGCCCGGGACGGGACCGGGGATCGCGGCTTCCAGGATCTGGATTCCGATGGCGATGGCGGCGAGGGCAGCGATCTGGCGATCGCGGCGGGAGGCGGGGCGGTCGACGTCCACGGTCAGTAATGGATGCTGTCCCAGGCGGGTTCGGCGCCCTCCACTCGGAGGGTCAGGCGGTTGGGCAGGCTGATGGCCATGTCGCCGTGGGTGGAGAGCCAGCCGGCCCCCTCGCAGATGTTCTGCGTGCCGGGGGATTCCGCGCAGCGCGCGCGCCCGGTTTCGATCTCCACACGGGTAGTCCCGGCGGGGCCCTGCAGGCGCAGTTCGCGCGGGCCTTCCAGAGGCTCCCGGCGCGCGGGCTCGCCGGCCTGGGTGATGACCAGGCTGCGGGCCCCGGTCCCCGCGTCGGGGTTCCAGGCGAGGATGAAGGCGGTCACGACCAGTCCGGCCCCGGTTGCGGCGATGACCGCGTCCCCCCAGCGCAGGCCCGGAACCCTCACGGTGTGGAGCCGGCCTCCGGCCGTTCGCGGACCTCCGGCTCGGGGTGGGGCTCCCCGATCTCGACGCGCGCGGCCATCGCCGGCGTGGCCTCGATGCGACCGTCCGCGAGCACCACCAGGGCGTGGTCAATCCCGAGCCGGGCGGCGTATTCCGGCCAGTGTTCGGGGCCGGCGATCATGAGGGTGGTGGCCGCCGCGTCGGCCAGGCCGCCGTCCCCATGCAGCACGGTCGCGGAGCGCACGCCCTCGGTCGGTCGGCCGGTGCGCGGGTCGATCACGTGGTGGATGCGTTCGCCCTCGTGTTCGTAACCGCGCTCATAGTCCCCGGAGGTGAACAGGCCCTCGCCTCCGCCCAGTTCGATGCCGCCGAGGGTGCCCCCGTCCGGGTGGCGGATACCGATGCGCCAGTCGCGGCCGGCGGGCCGGCCCAGCGTCATCAGGTCGCCGCCGGCGTTGACGATGGCCGCCTCCACGCCCAGGTCGGCCAGCAGGTCACGCGCGCGCTCCACGGCCGCGCCCTTGGCCAGTCCGCCGAAGTCCAGCTGCAGGTCCGGGTGGTGCCCGGTCAGGCGGACCCCGTTGCGTTCGATGTCCCCCATCGACGGCGGGTCCTCCAGCAGCTCGGCGAGCGTGTCGGCATCCGGGGGCGGGCCGGCGGGTTCGTCCTGATGGAAGCCCCAGGCCGCGATCAGCTGTCCCAGCGCCGGGTTGAACAGGCCGTCGGTGGCTTCTTCCACCGCGCGGCCCTGCTCGATCAGGGGCAGCACCGAGGGCGGGGCGCTGAATTCGCGTTGCAGCGGCAGCAGCTGGTTGGTGCGTCCGAGCGAACCTTCTTCCCAGGCGTGCCAGGAGGCATGCAGGATGTCGAGCTCCGCCTGCAGCTCGCGTTCGATCCCGGCGAGGTCATATTCCCCGGCCGGGGCGACCGCGACCTCGACCAGGGTGCCGAAGGCCCGGAACTGCAGTTGCTCGGTTTCCGGCGTGCGTTCGCAGGCCACCAGCAGCATCGCGATCAGGGCTGTGAGGACCAGGAAAAACAAGGTACGGCGCGGATTCATGCGGTTTCCCCCGTCACGAAATCGATGTAGCGGCCGGCGAGGTCTGCGTCGCAGGCCGTGTCCAGCTCGCGCACGCCGGTCGGGGAGGTGACGTTGATTTCGGTCAGGGATTCCCCGATGACGTCCAGTCCGGCGAAGTGGATGCCACGCCGTCGCAGCTCCGGCCCGACGCGTTCGCAGATCTCGCGGTCGCGCGCGGTCAGTGGCACGGCTTCTCCCCGTCCCCCGGCCGCCAGGTTGGCGCGCGATTCACCGGGTGCCGGAATCCGTGCCAGGGCATGCTCGAAGGGTTCGCCGTGGATCATGATGATGCGCTTGTCGCCGGCCGTGAACTCCGGCAGAAAGCGCTGCGCGATGACCGTGCGCCGATCGAACCGGGTCATGGTCTCGAGGATCACCGAGGTGTTCGGATCGCCCTCGCGGATGCGAAAGATCGAACTCCCGCCCATGCCGTCCATCGGCTTGACCACGATATCGCCGTGCTGCTCGAGGAATGCGCGGATGCGGGCGCGGTCACGGGTGATCAGCGTCGGCGGGGTGCAGTCCGGAAACAGCGCCGTGAACGCCTTCTCATTGATGTCGCGCAGCCCCTGTGGTCGGTTCGATACACATACTCCCGCATGTTCCGCCAGCTCGAGCGTGTAGGTGGCGTACAGGTATTCGGCATCCGCCGGTGGATCCTTGCGCATCAGGATGACATCGAAGCGATCCAGCGGGCCGGTGGTTTCCGTCCCCAGTTCGTGGAACGCTTCGGCCCGGTCCCGAACCTCGATCGGGCGGCTGCGGCCCATGGCGCGGCCGTCTTCCACCCACAGATCGTTCATTTCGAGATAGTGCACGGCGTGACCCCGGGCCCGGGCGGCGAGCATCATGGCGAAGGTCGTGTCCTTGGCCGGCTTGATCCCCGTGACGGGGTCCATGATGATGGCGATGTTGTGGGGCACGATAACGGGCCTTCTTCGTGATCCGTGTCAGTCGAGTATGCCACGCGGAGCAATATTACCGCTCGATGTTTGTGTATCCCGCGGGACTTCGTTAGATTCGATCCTGCATATAGCCTTAGGGGGGGTAAGGTGTCTGACGCGCCAGCGGAAGCCGACTCGGCCACCGAGTTTCAGGGAGTGAAGGTCATGGTGATCGACGACAGCAAGACGATCCGGCGCACCGCCGAATCCTTGCTGCAGAAGCACGGTGCCGCGGTGGAAACCGCGGTGGACGGCTTCGAGGCCCTCTCGAGGGTGGCCGATTCCCGCCCCGACATCATCTTCATCGACGTCATGATGCCCCGTCTGGACGGGTATCAGACCTGCGCCCTGATCAAGAACAACAAGCAGTTCAGGGAGACCCCCGTCATCATGCTGTCCAGCAAGGACAGCGTGTTCGACAAGGCCAAGGGGCGTGTCGTGGGGTCGGAGGACTATCTCACCAAGCCCTTCACGCGGGACGACCTCCTGGATGCCATGCGCAAGTATGCGCACCAGGGCACCCCGGAATGAATCCATCGCGAGTGAATCGCGTGCACCAACCCAGGAAAGAAGAACGCCATGGCCCGTATCCTGATCATT
This sequence comes from Thioalkalivibrio sp. ALE23, assembly GCF_000378545.1. Taxonomy (NCBI): domain Bacteria; kingdom Pseudomonadati; phylum Pseudomonadota; class Gammaproteobacteria; order Chromatiales; family Ectothiorhodospiraceae; genus Thioalkalivibrio; species Thioalkalivibrio sp. ALE23. Next base: position 216,345 of record NZ_KB900035.1, read on the forward strand.
GACGACTCCCCCACCGAGATCCACGTCCTGCGCACGATGCTCGAGAAGAACGGGTATTCGGTATCCACGGCGGCCAGCGGGGAGGAAGGTGTCGAGACCGCGCGGGCCCAGGTGCCCGACCTGGTCCTGATGGACGTCGTGATGCCCGGTCTGAACGGATTTCAGGCCACGCGCGAGCTCTCCAGGCAGGAAGAGACCGCCAATGTCCCCGTGGTAGTGGTCAGCACCAAGGACCAGGCGACCGACCGCGTCTGGGCCATGCGCCAGGGGGCGCGGGACTACATCACCAAGCCGGTCACCGAGGACACCCTGCTGCAGACGATCGAGAAATATCTGTCGGCATGAAGGTCGATACTTCCACGCCGTTTGAGCTGCTCGCGAGCCTGGATCGCGAGAGCCGGCGAGTAAACCGGGAGTACCAGCGCGATTCTTCATCCGGCTGGCGCGGCGTGCTCCTGGCCGTGGGCGAGTTTCGCTTCCTGGTGGACATGGAGGCGATCTCGGAAGTGACCGATCCCATGTCCCTGACCCATGTCCCGCTGGCCGATCCCATGGTGCTGGGGGTCGGCAATCTGCGCGGCCTGGTGCTGCCGGTGTTCGACCTGGGGCGGCTGCTGCTGGGCGAACCCCTCGCCGGTGACAGCTCGCGCCAGCGCATCGTGGTGGCCCCGCAGGGGCAGGGCATGGCCGGGCTGCTGGTGAGTCGGGTAGAGGGTATGCGTAACTGTGCCCCGCATCAGCGGCGCCTGGAAGTGGACGTGCCCGAGGCGGCACGTCCGTTTGTTACGGGGGGATTCGATCTGGGCCACCGGCTCCACCCCGTGCTGGATCTCAATCGGCTACTGAACGATACCGGGCGGTTCGCGGGGCTCGAGACGGCGGAACCGGCCGAAGGCCAACAGCAGGCGGTCGCCTCCTGACGGGGCGGCATCACTGTCACAGGGAGTCAACGCTTTATGGGATTGAGTCGTCGTATGCGCAACCTGCTGCTCGGGGGGCTGCTGGTAGTCTCTCTGATCGGGACGGGCGTCGCGTTCACCCTGCATGAATACGAGCAGAGCCAGTACCGCGACCGGATCGCGCTGGCGAACGACATGCGTCTGCTGTCCCAGCGGCTGGCCACCGGCTCGCTGGAGGCCGCAGCCGGTTCCGAGCGTGCCTTCGAACAGATCGGCGAACTCCGCGATGCGTTCGACCGCAACCTCGAGGAACTGCGCGACGGTCGCGAAGGCCTGGGGCCGCTGCCGGACGACCTGCAAGCCGACCTGGAACAGGTTCAGGGCGAGTGGAGCGGTTATCGCGACAACGTGAACACGATCCTCCATGGGCGTGATGCCATCGAGGAAGTCACCGAATTCTCCGAAGCCGTGAACGAGTTCTCCCCCGAGCTGGCCCGGCTGTCCGACAGCGTGGTGCGGCGCATGTCGGAGATTGGTGAGGATCCCGACCAGATCTACGTGGCCGCGCGCCAGACCATGCTGATCCAGCGGATCGGCAACAGTCTGAACGAGGTGCTGCAGGGCGGTGCCCGTGCCGCGACCGCGATCGAACGTTTTGAACGGGACGCCACCCTGTTCGGGCGGGTGCTGGACGGGCTGATCGAAGGCTTCGCGCCGCTGGGCATCGAGGCCGTGGATGATGCCGAAACCCAGGCCATGCTCAACGAGATCGGAACCCTGTTCATCGCCTTCAGCGAGGCGGTCGAGGGGGTGCTCGAAACGTCTTCCCGCGTGTTCGAGGTGAACGCCGCGGTGGCGGACGTGGAAGCCGGTTCCGGCGACATGCTGGAGGCGACGGGCGATCTGGAGACCGCCCTGACGGAAAGGGCGGACCAGGCCGGCTTCATTGCCCTGGCCGGTTTCGCCTTCGGTCTCCTGTCACTGGTGTTCCTGCTTGCGCTGGGCCTGTTCCTGTATCGCGACACCCGTCGCGAACTGGCGGAAACCGAGGCGCAGAACGAGCGTAACCAGCAGGCCATCCTGCGTCTGCTCGACGAAATGATGAACCTCGCCGACGGGGACCTCACCGTCAACGCGACGGTGACCGAGGACTTCACCGGCGCGATCGCGGACTCGATGAACTTCGCGATCGAGAACCTGCGTACGCTGGTCGCCACCATCAATAGTGTGGCGGACGATATCAATGACTCGGCCGCGAACAGCCGCGCCCAGGTGCTGGGGCTGGCCGAGAAGGCCGAGCAGCAGACCCAGGAGATCCAGCAGGCGAACGACGCGATTGACGAGATGGCGCAGTCGGTCGACAAGGTGGCCTCGGACGCGGGGCAGTCCGCGGGGGTGGCGCGAAACTCCGTGGAGATCGCCTCGCGCGGGGCCGCCACCGTGCGCCGCTCCATCGAGGGCATGGATTCGATCCGCGAACAGATTCAGGAGACGGCAAAACGGATCAAGCGTCTCGGCGAATCTTCGCAGGAGATCGGCGATATCATCGGCCTGATCAACGACATCGCCGAACAGACCAACGTCCTGGCGCTGAACGCGGCGATCCAGGCCTCGGCGGCCGGCGAGGCCGGGCGCGGGTTCGCCGTCGTGGCCGACGAAGTCCAGCGCCTGGCGGAACGCTCGAGTAGCGCGACACGCCAGATCGAAGGGCTGGTCAAGGCGATCCAGGCGGATACCAGCGAGGCCGTCAGTTCGATGGAACAGAGTACCGCCAACGTGGTCTCCGGGGCCGAGATGGCCCAGGCGGCGGGCGAGGCGCTGTCCGAGATCGAGCAGGTTTCCAACGACCTCGCCGGCCTGATCGACGGCATTTCTTCTTCGGCCCATCAGCAGGCCGAAATGGCGAAGAACGTGACGTCCATCATGGCGCAGATCCGCGAGATCACCACCGAAACCACCGAAAGCACGCATACCACGGCGGCCTCCATCGACGACCTGGCCCAGCTGTCGCAGCAACTGCAGTCTTCGGTCGCGGACTTCAAGCTGCCGGCTTCGGACCAGGACGACACGGGTCGTTCAGGAACGCAGGGATAACGGCCGGGCCACGCAATGGTTGCCAGTGCACTGAACTGGGTTCGGGACGAGCTGGACGCGCTGTTCGGCGAGGTCCAGGAAGCCCTGCGCCAATACTCCGACGACCCGACCAGCGTGGATTCGCTGGACCGGGCCTACGAACGAGTGCGCCAGATTCGCGGCACGCTCGTGATGGTGCAGGTCGAAAGCGTCGTGAAGGTGTGCGACGAGATGCTCGCGGTGCTGGAGCATCTGCGCAACGGCGAGTCCGCATCGGCCGCGACCACCGAGGCACTGTTGCGCGCCGCGCTGCAGCTCCCCGACTATCTCGAACACGGCGATGCCGCCGATCTGCCGTCTCCTATGGTGCTGCTCCCGCTGCTCAACGAACTCCGCAGCGTCCGCGGAGCGAGCATGCTCATGGACGTCGCCGAACTGATGCCCGACTTCGACGACGTCGATGATTCGCGCATGGGCGAGCCGGAAGAGGGACTGTCGCCGGCGGAGCGCCTGCGGACCCTGCAGCAGGCCCGGCGCAGTTTTCAGCGGGATCTGCTGGGACTGGTGAAGGGCGTGGACGCCGCGGCGGCCGCGGAGCGGCTGCACAAGGTCTCGCGCGAGGTGGTGCGGGCGGTCCCGGCCGGTGATTTCCGGCGTCTTTTCTGGGTGGCCGGCGCCCTGCTCGAGGGTCTGGCGCGCGGCGGGGTCGAGCTCAACAACGACATCCGGCGTCTCGTGGGGCGTGTCGATCGCGAACTGGGCCGCTACCTCAATGCACTGTCCAATCAGCTGCGCGAGGGCGGCCAGGCCGACGACCTCGATTACGAAGCCCCCGTCGACATCATCAAGACCCTCCTGTTCCACGTGGCAAGGGCCGAGGCGGATACCGAACAGACGCGCGCGGTGCGCGAGGTCTTTCACCTCGATGACCTGAATGCCCGGGACGAGAGCGCATCCAGTGGTCTGGGGCGCGAAGTCTTCGACAAGCTGCGGGCGGCTCTGGAGGATGATCTTGGAGAGGTCCGCGAACGCCTGGACGTGCTGATTCGTTCCGCGACCCGCGAGGCGGGCGATCTCGAACCGTTGCGCGAACAGGTTCGCCGGATCGGCGCCACCATGCGCATGCTCGGGCTGGAACAGGGGGAACACCACACCCGGGCCCTGGACGAATGTCTGGAACCCACGCGTCTGGCCCACCACGACGAACGTCTGGAGATGGAGCTGGCCCAGCATCTGCTCGCGCTGGAGTCCATCGTTGAATCCGGCCTGGAAGGCGAACGCGAGACCGCGAGCGGCGAGGCGGCCTACGACCGGAAGCTGGCGGAGGCGCTGTACCGCGAATCGCTGGTGGAGGTTCGTCGGGTCCGGGAAAACCTCATGGGGTTTCTGTCGGGCGATGCCCATGCCAGCAGCCTCGACGAGGCGCGTGACGCCCTGCATCGTACGCGGGGCGCGCTTTCCATGGGGGGCTTCCGCAGCCTGCATTCCCTGATCGATCCCCTGCTGCGTTTCCTCGATGACCGCGAGGGGATGACCGCGGCGGATCTGGCACCGGATGCCGTGGATGCACTGGCGGAGGTGCTCAGCTCGATCGAGGTTGCGCTGGAATCGTCCGGGCAGCCCTGGCGCGAACTCGACAGTGTGCATGAACGCGGTCGCAGTGCCCTGCTGCGCCTGGGGGCATCCGAGGACACTGCGCCGGCTCCGGAATCCCCAATGGGGGAACCAGCCGAGCCCGAACGGCCGGAACCGGCTGACGGGGAGACGGCCTCGATACCGGATCTTGACGTTCCGGAGGCGTCGGACAGCGCGGCGGAGCCGGCCGAACGGGATGCCGTACCGGATCTCGAACTTTCGGAAGAGGACATCGGGCCGGCTTCGTCGTCGGCACCGGATGCCGAAGCCTCGTCCGGTCCCGAGCTGGCTGAAGAGGGGGCGAGCGAGGAACCTGCCGGCGAGCCCGAGCCCGAGCCCGAGCCCGAGCCCGAGCCCGAGCCCGAGCCCGAGGCCGAGGCCGAGCCCGAGCCCGAGCCCGAGGCCGAGCCCGAGCCCGAGCCCGAGCCCGAGGCCGAGGCCGAGGCCGCTCTCGACATGCCCGCCGCGCGGGCCCAAGCGCCGGTCGGTGCCTCGCTTGCGGAACGCCCTGGTGGTTTGACCTTCGACGAGGCGGTCCTCCAGGAGCAGGTCCTCGGGCCGGACGCAGATGCGGAGATCCTCGATATCTTCCTGGAGGAGGCCGAGGAAGAAATCCAGAGCCTCGACGAGCAGTACCCGATCTGGCGCTCGGCACCGGGCGACATGGATACGCTTTCCATCGTGCGTCGTTCTTTCCACACGCTGAAGGGATCCGGTCGCCTCGCGGGGGCACTGCGGCTGGGCGAGTTCGCCTGGGTGGTGGAGTCCTTCCTCAACCGGCTGCTCGAAGGCACCGACCAGGCGGATGGAGACACGCTCTCCGCCGTGGGCGACGCGGTGTCGGTGCTTCCGGGGCTGGTGGCGGAGGTACGTGACCAGAAGGGACCGGAAACGCCGATTCTCGACATCGTCCTGCGTCTGGATGCCCTGGCCGCCGGCGAGTCCGCCGAGACTATCGCGGAGGCAGAGCCGGCCCCGGCGGCTCCTGCGGCCGGCGCCGAGGACGATCTCGCGGCCCTGGCGCGCAGCATGGATGCCCTGGATGCTCCCGCCGAGCCCGAGCCCGAGCCCGAGCCCGAGCCCGAGCCCGAGCCCGAGCCCGAGCCCGAGCCCGAGCCCGAGCCCGAGCCCGAGCCCGAGCCCGAGCTTGACTCGGTGATCGAGCTCGAGTCTCCGGTCCCGGAGGGCGAAGCCGCGCCGGCGCCAAGCTTTGCCGAGGACTGGCCGGCGACGGACCGGGAAGAAGGTCATGTGCTCGACGCCCTGCCGGTCGAGGACGAAACACCGGCGGAGGAGCCGGTGATCGACCCGCAGTTGTGGGAGGTCTTCTCGGCCGAGGCCCGCAGCCATCTGGACACGGTTCGGTCGTGGCGCGAGGAAGCCGAAGCCGGCCCGCCGCGTCCGCCGAGTTACGGGTTGGAGCGTGCCCTGCATACCCTGCACGGCAGCGCGCGAACCGCGGGCGTCTCGACCGCGCATTCGGTCTGTCGTCCGTTCGAAAACCTGGTACATCTTCACCGCGAGATGGAGGAGCCGCTGGGCCCGCAGGCCATCGAGTTGCTGCGTCGAGTGGCCGACCACCTCGGTGCGGTGGTCGAATCGCCGGTGCCACCTCCGGTGGCCCGGCTGGAGACGCCACCGGAATGGGTGAACGAGGTCGAGGACCTGTTCGCAGACGCCCAGGATCGCTGGAACCGAACCTCCGGGGGGCTGGAAGCGGAGGCGCTGGCCGAAGTCACGGGCGAACCCGAGCCCGAGCCGGAACCCGAGCCCGAGCCGGAACCAGAGCCAGAGCCAGAGCCAGAACCGGAACCGGAACCCGTCGCAGCGGCGTCTCCTCCGTCGGAAGACGAGATCGATCCGGAGTTCGGCGAGGTCTTCATCGAGGAGGCTCATGACATTCTCGAGCAGGCCTTCCACACCCTGGCGGCCTGGCGCGAGGCGGGCGGCCGCCCCGGTCCTGACCAGGAGGCCTTCCAGCGGGAAGTCCATACCCTGAAGGGGAGTGCCCGCATGGCGGGCTTCACCGTGGTGGGTGCCATCGCCCACGCACTGGAGACCGCGCTCGGGGTCGAGACCGAAGCCGGTCAGGATCCGCGCCCGTCATTCTTTGATGCCGCGGAGAAGGCACTGGTGGAGGTGCAGGGCCTGGTCGAGCGCGGCGTTGGGCCATGGCAGACGGACGAGAACCAAACCCGGGAACTGTCGGGGCTGAGGCACTGGAGCGTCGAGGAGGGAGCGGAAGAGCCGGAGGAGGCTGACGAAGCGACCGGCGAACCCGACGCCGACGAGGTGACGGCGGATGACACCGCGGCCCCGGCGAATGAGGCGGAGCCCGCCAGCCGCAAGCTGCAGGACCAGGTGCGGATGGACGCCGAAGTGCTCGACAGCCTGGTCAACAATGCCGGCGAGCTGGCGACCTTCCATCGGCGCTTCGAACAGACGGTGGGCCGGGTCGAGAACCAGGTCGAGGAGCTGGACCGGACCATCACGCGGGTGCGCGAACAGCTGCGCAAGCTCGAGATCGAAACCGAAGCGCAGGTGCTGTTCCGGGTGGAACAGGAAACCGGCGAGGAGCAGGTGGATTTCGATCCGCTGGAGATGGACCGCTACTCCGGAATTCAGCAGCTTTCGCGCGCGCTGGCGGAGAGTGTGAGTGACCTCGACAGCCTCAAGCAGGAGGTGGATGACGAGCTCCGGACCGCCGGCGGCGTGCTGTTGCAGGAAAAACGCGTGGGTACCGAGCTGCAGGACCAGCTGATGCGACAGCGCATGGTCCGGTTCGCTCGCATGGCGCCACGCCTGCGGCGTGTGGTGCGCGCGGCAGCCGACGACATGCAGCGCGAGGTCCGGGTGGATTTCGTGGGCCAGGATTCCGAGCTCGACCGTGCCCTGCTGGAACGGCTGGTGGCGCCGCTGGAACACCTGCTGCGCAATGCCGTCGCGCACGGCATCGAGACACCTGACGAGCGGGAAGAGCGGGGCAAGCCGCGGGAAGGTCACATTACGGTGACCCTGGAGCAGGCCGGCAGCGAGATTCGCATGGAAGTCGCCGACGATGGCGGCGGAATCGATGCGGAAGTGGTACGGGCGAAGGCCATCGACCGCGGAGTCATCACGCCGGACGCCGAACTGAGCGACAATCAGGCACTGCAGCTGATCCTGCAGTCCGGGTTCTCGACCGCCGCATCGGTGAACCATGTGGCCGGCCGTGGTGTGGGCATGGATGTAGTCAATGCCGAGGTCAAGCAGCTCGGTGGAACGCTGGACATTGATTCCATCCCGGGTTCCGGGTCGCGCTTCACCCTGCGGCTCCCGTTTACGCTGGCAATCAGCCATTCGTTGCTGGTGCAGGTCGGAGAGGAAACCTTTGCCGTACCGATGGCCTCGGTCGAGGGCGTCGTCCGGGCGCGGCGCGAGGAGATCGACGAATCGGGGGCGGCGCCGACCTACAGCTATGTGGGACAGGAATACGCCCTGCATTCCCTGGGCGAGATCCTCGGTATCGAGACCCAGGCCGGGGTCCACCCGCTCCCGGACGAGCCGTTCCCGCTGCTGCTGGTACGTACGGACGAGCAGAAGGTCGCGCTGCGTGTGGATGGCCTGGCGGGCAGCCAGGAGGTGGTCGTCAAGTCGGTCGGCCCGGTCCTCAGCCGGATTCCGGGCGTGGCCGGGGCCACGCTGCAGGGTGACGGCTCGGTGATGCTGATCCTGGATCTGAGCATGCTTATGCGGTTCGCAACCGTGGCGACCGCCGCCGAGGCCGAGGCCGTCGAGCCCGAAAGCGCCGCGACGCGCATCATGGTGGTCGACGACTCGATCACCATTCGCAAGGTGACGGCCCGTCTGCTGACCCGCCGGGGCTTCGAGGTGGTGACCGCGCGCGACGGTCTGGACGCGGTGACCCTGCTGGACGAGCGCCGGCCGCACCTGATCCTGCTGGACGTGGAGATGCCGCGGATGGACGGTTTCGAGTTCGCTGCTCATGTGCGCGAACATCCCGAGTTCCGCGACGTACCGATCATCATGATCACCTCGCGCAGCGGCTCGAAGCACCGCGAGCGGGCCATGCGTCTGGGCGTGAACGGCTATCTCGGGAAGCCTTACCTCGAAAACGACCTGCTCAACGAGATCGAGCATCAGCTGGAAGGGGCGCCGGCATGACCCGGGTCACCGGTCGCGGAGGAGAACGATGAGCGAAAGCGAAGAGCGCGTCGAGGCGGTGATCGTCCAGCTGGAAGCAGGCTCGATCCTGCTGCCGCGCAGTGCGCTCCTGGAGGTCACCACGCGACCGGGTTCCAGCCTTGAGGAAGACGAGGTGTCGGCCGAACTGCCGTGGCTGGCGGCGCCCCTGACCTGGAACGAGCTGCAGATCCCGGTGATCAACGTCAACCACCTGCTGGATCCGGCGCGTGACACCGGTGAGGACCACCGCAGATTCACGCGTCTGCTGGTCCTGCAGGGTGCCGATGAACCGGACAGGCTGCCGTATTACGCCCTGGAGGTGCGGGGGACACCGCACCCGGTGCGCATCACGCCGCAGAACATCTTCGCCCTGGAGGGTGTGGAGACCACGCCGTGGTCATGGCGGGTCAAGGCATCGGGCGTGACTACGCACCTGTTGCGGCTGGATACGATCGAAGCCCGTCTGCGGGAGCTGCCGCAAGGTGGCCCGCGAGAGCGGGCGGCCGGTTCAGGGACGACAGCGGATACGCCTGTGGGCTGAAGGGCCGCGTCAGCCGTCCGCGTCAGCCGGCTCGAGATCGCCGAAGCGCCACTGAACCAGGGTCAGTATCGCCATGGCCGCGGTTTCGGTGCGCAGGGTGCGTGGCCCGGTGCGGACCGGAAGGAATCCCCTGTCCCGCGCGAGGGCGCGCTCCGCATCCGTCAGCCCCCCTTCCGGACCCACCAGGAGGCTGGCGCTGTCGGGCCCGGAGGCATCGTTTGATGCAACGGCCCGGGAGAGCGGGACCCCGGCCTCGTCGGCCAGCAGGGCCAGGTCGCCACCCCCGGATTCCGGGGCCTCGCCGGGACGTATTTCGTCGGGCTCGCAGACCGCTTCCAGCACCGGCAACTCGTTGCGGCCGCACTGCTCCGCGGCCGCCGCAATGACCCCCCGCCAGTGACTCTGGCGCCGGTCCAGGCCCTTGTGCCCGCCGGCTGAACGGCTGCGTTCGCACAAGACGGGCCGGATCCGCGACACGCCCAGTTCCACTGCCTTCTGAAGGGCGAGGTCCATGTGATCGCCGCGCGCGATGCCCTGCCACAGGGTCACCGGAAAGCGCGGGGTGGTAGGTTCGGCGGCGCGCTCTGCCAGATGAAAAACGCCCGCCCGGCGACCGGTGGTCTCCAGGCGGGCGTCGAATTCATTGCCGCGACCGTCGAATACCCGGCACGCGGCGCCGTCTTTCAGCCGGAGAACCCGGGTGGCGTAATGCAGCCGATCCTCCGGTGCCGGCAGACGCAGCCCCGCCGCGAGATCGGCATTCTCGATCAGCAGACGGGGGCAGCGCATGGTCAGCGACGGTTGTCGAGGTCCAGGTCCTTCCAGATCTGCTCGGTCGGGCCGGCCTGGTTCATGGAGTAGAAATGGATGCCCGGGGCGCCTTTCTCCAGCAGCTCGTCGGTCAGACGGGAGGCCACCTCGATACCGAATTTGCGGATGGAGTCCTTGTCGTCCCCGTAGGCCTCCATGCGCTTGCGGATGTAGCGCGGGATCTCCGCGCCGCACATCTCGGAGAAGCGCATGATCTGGGTGTAGTTGGTGATCGGCATGATCCCCGGGATGATCGGGATCGTGATGCCCATCGCCTCGACCCGCTCCATGAATGCGACGTAGGCATCCACGTTATAGAAGTACTGGGTGATCGCGGTATTCGCGCCGGCGTCCACCTTGGTCTTGAAGTTTTCCAGGTCCTTCTCGGCGCTGGGGGCCTGCGGATGGAATTCCGGATAGGCTGCCACTTCCAGCTTGAACTGGTCACCGAACTCGGCGCGTACGAATTCGACCAGCTCCGAGGCGTAACGGAAATCACCACCGGAATGCTTGGTGCCGGACGGCAGGTCGCCACGCAGCGCCACGATGCGGTCCACGCCGATGTCGCGGTAGGCGTTCAGCAGGTCGCGCAGTTCGTCCTTCGTGGACGAGATGCAGGAGACGTGCGGGGCGGCCGGGATGCCATCGTTCCGGATGATGTCCTTGACCGTCTCGAGGGTGCGGTCACGGGTCGAACCGCCGGCGCCGAAGGTGACGGAGTAGAACTCCGGCTTGAGGGCGCCCAGACGCTTGCGGGCCTTGGCCAGGCGTTCGGCGCCGGCATCGTCCTTGGGCGGGAAGAATTCAACGCTGAAGACGCGTTCCTGATTGCTCATTGCTTGTCCTCCAGACAAAAAGAAGGCGGACCGCACGAGTATGCGGCCCGCCCGGGCTGTCACACAGTCAGTTGACTAATGTGAGGCTGGCCGATCAGTAGCGGTAGTGTTCCGGCTTGAACGGACCATCCACCGACATGCCCAGGTACTTGGCCTGGTCGTCGGTCAGGCGCGTCAGGTTCGCGCCCAGCTTCTTCAGGTGCAGGTTCGCGACCTTCTCGTCCAGATGCTTCGGCAGGATGTAGACCTGCTTGTCGTACTCCGAGCCCTTGTTCCAGAGCTCGATCTGCGCCAGCGACTGGTTGGTGAACGAGTTGGACATCACGAAGGACGGGTGGCCCGTGCCGCAGCCCAGGTTCACCAGACGGCCTTCGGCCAGCATCAGGATGCGGTTGCCGTTCGGCAGGATGATGTGGTCAACCTGCGGCTTGATGTTGTCCCACTCGTACTTGCGCATCGAGGCGACGTCGATCTCGGAGTCGAAGTGGCCGATGTTGCAGACGATGGCCTGATCCTTCATCCGGGTCATGTGATCTTCGGTGATCACGTCCTTGTTGCCCGTGGCGGTGATGAAGATGTCGGCCTTGTCGGCGGCTTCGTCCATCGTCACGACGCGGAAGCCTTCCATCGCGGCCTGCAGGGCGCAGATCGGGTCGATTTCGGTGACCCACACGGTGGAACCGAGGCCACGCAGCGACTGGGCGGCGCCCTTGCCGACGTCACCGTAGCCGGCGACCACGGAGATCTTGCCCGCGATCATCACGTCGGTGGCGCGCTTGATGGAGTCCACGGTGGACTCGCGGCAGCCGTACAGGTTGTCGAACTTGGACTTGGTGACCGAGTCGTTGACGTTGATGGCGGGGAAGGCCAGCTCGCCGGTCTTCGCCATCTGGTACAGACGGTGCACGCCGGTGGTGGTCTCTTCGGTCACGCCGTGGATCTTGGACAGCATGTCCGAGTACCAGGTGGGCTGCTCGGCCAGGCGTTCCTTGATCTTGGCGAACAGGGCCACTTCTTCTTCGTGCTCGGGGTTTTCCAGCACGGAGGGGTCTTTCTCGGCCTTGGCGCCGATGTGCAGCAGCAGGGTCGCGTCGCCACCGTCGTCCAGGATCATGTTGGCACCGCCGTCGAATTCGAAGATGCGGTGGCAGTAGTCCCAGTACTCTTCCAGGGTCTCACCCTTCACGGCGAAGACCGGCGTGCCGTTGTCGGCGATGGCCGCGGCAGCGTGGTCCTGCGTGGAGTAGATGTTGCAGGAGGCCCAGCGGACCTCGGCACCCAGCGCTTCCAGGGTCTGGATCAGCACGGCGGTCTGGATGGTCATGTGCAGGGAGCCGGCGATCTTGGCGCCCTTCAGCGGCTGGGAGGCCGCGTACTCTTCGCGAGTCTGGATCAGACCGGGCATTTCGGTCTCGGCGATCGCGATTTCCTTGCGGCCAAACTCGGCCTGGTTGATGTCCTTGACGACGTAGTCGCCGGTTTTCTTGGCATCCATCACAGCATTCATGGTGTTACTTCTCCGTTGGTCTGGATGAGCGCCGTGTTACTTCAGGGGAACATCCGGCTGAGCCTGACGGTGGAACCGCTGCAGCGCTCCTCAGCCGGATGGGTGTTTCGCTTACGAAATATGGACTCTTAGAGTCCGGCGGCCTTCTTGAGTTCCTCGGCCTTGTCGGTGCGCTCCCAGGGGAGGTCGACGTCTTCGCGGCCGAAGTGGCCGTAGGCGGCGGTCGCCTTGTACATCGGACGCAGCAGATCCATCATCTGGATCAGGCCCCACGGGCGCAGATCGAAGATGTCACGGACCAGCGTCTCGATGCGACGGTCGTCGATCTTGCCGGTGCCAAAGGTGTCGATGGTGATCGAGGTCGGGTCGGCCACGCCGATGGCGTAGGAGACCTGGATCTCGCACTTGTCGGCCAGGCCGGCGGCGACGACGTTCTTGGCCACATAGCGGCCGGCGTAGGCGGCGGAACGGTCCACCTTGGACGGGTCCTTGCCGGAGAACGCACCGCCACCGTGGCGCGCCATGCCGCCGTAGGTGTCGACGATGATCTTGCGACCGGTCAGGCCGGCGTCGCCCACCGGGCCGCCGATCTCGAACTTGCCGGTCGGGTTGATGTGGATCTGGTCATTGGAGACCTGGTTCAGCCATTCGGCCGGCAGGACCTTCTTGAAGACCTCTTCATAGATGGCTTCCTGCAGGTCCTTCTGGGAAATCTCCGGGCTGTGCTGGGTGGACAGCACGACCGCGTCCAGACCGGCCGGCTTGCCGTCTTCATAGCGCAGGGAGACCTGGCTCTTGGCGTCCGGGCGCAGCCACGGCAGCTTGCCGCTCTTCATCAGCTCGGACTGGATGCGCACCATCTTGTGGGCGTAGAAGATCGGGGCGGGCATCAGGGTATCGGTTTCGCGCGCGGCGTAGCCGAACATCAGGCCCTGGTCACCGGCGCCCTGGGTGGCGCGGTCGGAGACGTCGCGGTCCACGCCCATGGCGATGTCCTGGGACTGCTCGCCCAGCACGTTCAGCACGGCGCAGGTGTTGCCGTCGAAGCCCTTGTGGGAATCGTCGTAGCCGATCTCGCAGACGGTCTCGCGCACCAGGCGCTCGTAATCGATCTGCGCGCCGGTGGTGATCTCGCCCAGCAGCATGACCATGCCGGTCTTGGTGGCGGTTTCACACGCGATGCGGGCGTGCGGGTCCTGCTCGATGATGGCGTCGACGATGGTGTCGGAGACCAGGTCGGCCATCTTGTCGGGGTGACCCGCAGAGACCGATTCCGAGGTGAAGATGTAGTTGGACATTAAGCGTTCCTTTTCTGTCGTTTCGATTTAGTTTTGCGCAAAACGACCGCTAGTGTAACGCGACTCGCCGGGAATTTCTAAGCCCCCCCTGTCGGCGGAACCCACGAGCCCCGGCTGCGGGGGTGTCGGCGATCCGCGCCGGCGCGCCCGCTGCGGCGCGTCGGGACGCGACTTGCCCCGCTGGTTGAAAGTGGCCAAAATGCTCCGCCGTCACTGGGGTTGTGCGGCCTTGCCCGCCCGTTGTCCGGTCCGCCCGGCGCGCCTTGATGCTGCAGCGCCGGAGCCGCGAGACCGGTTCCCGCCCCGGCCAGAATCTTTCATCACTTGAGCAGGAGACCCGCATGCCCACCCGTAGAGAGCTTGCCAATGCCATCCGCGCCCTTTCGATGGACGCGGTCCAGAAGGCCAATTCCGGTCACCCGGGGGCCCCGATGGGGATGGCGGACATCGCCGAGGTGCTGTGGAACGACTACATGCAGCACAATCCGGCGAACCCGGACTGGGCCGACCGCGACCGTTTCGTGATGTCCAACGGCCACGGATCGATGCTGGTGTACTCGCTGCTGCACCTCACCGGCTACGACCTGCCGATGGGCGAGCTCAAGCAGTTCCGTCAGCTGCATTCGCAGACACCGGGGCACCCCGAGTACGGCTATACCGCAGGCGTCGAGACCACCACCGGCCCGCTGGGTCAGGGCGTGTCCAACGCCGTGGGCATGGCGCTGGCCGAGAAGGTCATGGCCTCCCACTTCAACCGTCCGGGCCACGAGATCGTCGATCACAACACCTATGTGTTCCTCGGTGACGGCTGCCTGATGGAAGGCGTCTCGCACGAGGCCTGCGCGCTGGCCGGTACCCTGGGCCTGGGCAAGCTGGTCGCGTTCTGGGATGACAACGGCATCTCCATCGACGGCGAGGTCGAAGGCTGGTTCACCGACGACACCCCGTCCCGCTTCGAGGCCTATGGCTGGCACGTGGTGCGCGACGTGGACGGCCATGACGCCGATGCGGTCAAGGCCGCGATCGAGCAGGCCCGCAAGGAAACCGGCAAGCCGACCCTGGTCTGCTGCCGCACCGTGATCGGCTTTGGTTCCCCGAACAAGTCCGGCAAGGAAGAGTGCCACGGCGCTGCCCTGGGCGATGACGAAGTCGCGCTGACCCGCAAGGAGCTGGGCTGGAACCACGCCCCGTTCGAGATCCCGAACGACATCTACGCCGGCTGGGATGCGAAGGACAAGGGCGCGAAGGCCGAGGCCGAATGGAAGGAACGCTTCGAGGCGTATCGCAAGGCGCACCCCGAACTGGCCGCCGAATTCGAACGCCGCATGGCCGGCGACCTGCCCTCCGACTGGACCGAGAAGGCCACGGCTTTCATCAAGGAAACCGTCGAGAAGGCCGAGAAGACCGCCACGCGCAAGGCGTCGCAGGCGACCATCGGTGGCTATGCCCCGGCGCTGCCGGAACTGCTGGGCGGCTCCGCCGACCTGGCGGGCTCCAACCTGACCATGTACAGCGGCTCGAAGCCCGTTTCGAAGGAAGACGCCGCCGGCAACTACGTGTACTACGGCGTGCGCGAGTTCGGCATGGCCGCGATCATGAACGGCATTGCGCTGCACGGCGGGTTCATCCCGTACGGCGGCACCTTCCTGATCTTCTCGGACTATGCGCGTAACGGCATCCGCATGTCCGCGCTGATGAAGCAGCGCGTGATGTACGTGCTGACGCACGATTCCATCGGCCTTGGCGAGGACGGCCCGACCCACCAGCCGATCGAACAGACCCCGAGCCTGCGCCTGATCCCCAACCTGAACGTGTGGCGCCCCTGTGACGCGGTCGAGACCGCGGTGGCCTGGAAGGCCGGTGTCGAGCGCACCGACGGGCCGTCCGCGTTCATCCTGTCGCGCCAGGGCATGCCGCACATGGAGCGCGACGGCGAGCAGCTCGCCAACATCGCGCGCGGTGGCTACGTGCTGAAGGACTGCGACGGCACCCCGGATCTGATCTTCATCGCGACCGGTTCCGAGGTCGAGCTGGCCGTGCAGGCGGCCGAGACGCTGGCCGGCGAGGGCAAGAAGGCGCGCGTCGTGTCCATGCCCTGCGTGGAACTGTTCGAACAGCAGGATCCGGCCTACCGCGAATCCGTGCTGCCGTCCGCCGTGCGCAAGCGCGTGGCCGTGGAAGCCGGCGCCACCGCGGGCTGGTACAAGTTCACCGGCATGGACGGCGCGGTGTTCGGCATGGACTGCTTCGGCGAATCCGCCCCGGGCGGTGCGCTGTTCGATTACTTCGGCTTCAAGCCGGAGAATGTCGCGCAGATCGCCCGCGACGTGCTGAACGGCTGAGCCCCGACGATTTTCAATAAGAGCTGAAAGAGGAGACTCCCATGGCTATCAAGGTTGGTATCAACGGTTTCGGCCGCATCGGCCGCATGGCCTTCCGCGCCATCGCCCAGGACTTCCCCAACCTGCAGGTGGTCGGCATCAATGACCTGCTGGATCCGGAATACCTGGCCTACATGCTGCGCTACGATTCGGTCCACGGCCGCTTCGAAGGCGACATCAGTGTCGAGGGCAACGACCTGGTCGTGAACGGCAACCGCATCCGCCTGACCGCGGAGAAGGATCCGGCCGCCCTGAAGTGGGGCGACATCGGCGCCGACGTGGTGATCGAGTCCACCGGCCTGTTCCTGACCGGCGAGACCGCGCAGAAGCATCTGGACGCCGGCGCCAAGAAGGTCGTGATGTCCGCCCCGTCCAAGGACGACACCCCGATGTTCGTCTACGGCGTGAACCACGGCGACTACAGCGGCCAGAACATGGTTTCCGCCGCTTCCTGCACCACCAACGCCCTGGCGCCGGTGGCCAAGGTCCTGCACGACAACTGGGGCATCAAGCGCGGCCTGATGACCACCGTGCACGCCGCCACCGCCACGCAGAAGACCGTCGACGGCCCGTCCATGAAGGACTGGCGCGGCGGCCGCGGCATCCTGGAGAACATCATCCCGTCCTCCACCGGTGCCGCCAAGGCGGTGGGCAAGGTGCTGACCGAGCTGAACGGCAAGCTGACCGGCATGGCCTTCCGTGTGCCCACCTCCGACGTGTCGGTGGTCGACCTGACCGCCGAACTCAATGGCGAGGCCGACTACAAGGCCGTGTGCGAGGCCATGAAGAAGGCCTCCGAGGGCGAGCTGAAGGGCGTTCTGGGCTACACCGAGGACCTGGTGGTCTCCACCGACTTCCGCGGCTACACCGCCCCGTCGGTGTTCGATGCCGGCGCCGGCATCCAGCTGGACTCGACGTTCGTGAAGGTCGTGGCCTGGTACGACAACGAGTACGGCTACACCTGCAACATGCTCCGCATGGTGGAGCACGTCGCCCAATAAGACCTGCGGGGAGTCCGCCGGGGCGCGTGCCGCTCCCGGCGGCGTCCCGCCAGAGTCTTGGGCGCAGCTTCCCCGTAGGGGAGGCTGCACCGAAGACTTTTTCGTTCCAACCTTTTTCGCGAGGTATTCCATGTCCGTCACCAAGATGACCGATCTCGATCTGCAGGGTCGCCGCGTGCTCGTGCGCCAGGACCTGAACGTCCCCGTCAAGGACGGCAAGGTCACGTCCGATGCGCGTATCCGCGCGAGTCTCGAGACCGTGCAGAAGGCCCTGGAAGGCGGCGCCGGCGTGATGCTGATGTCGCATCTGGGTCGGCCCACCGAGGGCGAATTCTCCGAGGAGGATTCCCTGGCCCCGGTCGCCGAGCACATGGGGCAGCTGCTCGGCCGCGAAGTGCGTCTGGTGCGGGATTATCTCGACGGGGTGGAGATCCAGCCCGGCGAGGTGGTGATGCTCGAAAACGTCCGTTTCAACAAGGGCGAGAAGAAGGATGACGAGGCGCTGGCGAAGAAGTACGCCGCGCTGTGCGACGTCTACGTGATGGACGCCTTCGGTACTGCTCACCGCGCCCAGGCCTCCACCCACGGGGCCGGCAAGTTCGCGCCGCAGGCCTGCGCCGGTCCGCTGCTGGCCCGCGAACTGGAAGCCCTGAGCAAGGCGCTGGATAACCCGAAGCGCCCGCTGGTCGCGATCGTCGGCGGCTCCAAGGTCTCGACCAAGCTGACCGTGCTGGAGTCCCTGTCCAAGGTCGTGGACCAGCTGATCGTGGGGGGCGGCATCGCCAACACCTTCATCGCGGCCCAGGGCCATGATGTCGGCAACTCGCTGTACGAGGCCGATCTGGTCGACGAATCGAAGCGACTGATGGAAGCCGCGCGCGCCAAGGGCGGCGAGATCCCGGTGCCGACCGACGTCACCGTCGGCAAGGAGTTTTCCGACAGCACGCCGGCGGAGACCAAGTCGGTGGACGCGATCGGCGCCGACGACATGATCTTCGACGTGGGTCCGGAGACCGCCTCCACCTACGCGGAAGCCCTGCGCAATGCCGGCACCATCGTCTGGAACGGCCCGGTGGGCGTGTTCGAGTTCGACCAGTTTGCGGCCGGCACGAAGGCCCTGGGCGAGGCGATCGCGGAAAGCGATGCCTTCTCCATTGCCGGCGGTGGCGACACCCTGGCGGCGATCGACAAATACGATCTCTCCGAGCGCATCAGCTACATCTCCACCGGCGGCGGCGCCTTCCTCGAGTTCCTGGAAGGCAAGACGTTGCCGGCCGTGGCGATGCTCGAGGAGCGGGCGAAGGGCTGAACGGCCTTGAACGCCACGTCATCGAACATCGGAGAGCCCCGCGTGAGACGCACCAAGATCGTAGCCACCCTTGGCCCCGCGACCGACAGCGACGAAGCCATGGATGCCATCATCCAGGCCGGCGTCGATGTCGTGCGCGTCAACTTCTCGCACGGGGATCCGGATGACCACCGTGCCCGCGTGCAGCGACTGCGCGCGGCCGCCGAGCGCGCCCATCGCGTGGTCGGCGTCCTCGGCGACCTTCAGGGGCCCAAGATCCGCATCGAGCGCTTCGCCAATGGCAAGGTGCACCTGGAAGAAGGCGCACCGTTCGCGCTGGACGCGGGTCTGGGCCGCGACGACGGTGACGACACCCAGGTCGGCCTGACCTACACCGACCTGCCGAAGGACGTGCGCCCGGATGACATCCTGCTGCTGGATGACGGCCGCATCGTGCTCAAGGTGACCGCGGTCGCGGCCAGCCGGGTCGAAACCGAGGTCGTGGTCGGCGGCGAGCTGTCCAACAACAAGGGCATCAATCGCCAGGGGGGTGGCCTGTCCGCCCCGGCGATCACCGACAAGGATCGCGAGGACATCCGCCTGGCGGCCGAGCTGGAGGTGGACTACCTGGCGGTGTCGTTTCCGCGCTCGGCGCAGGACATCCACCTGGCCCGCGGGCTCCTGAAGGAGGCCGGCTGGGAGGCCGGGATCTGCGCCAAGATCGAGCGTTCCGAGGCCCTGGACGTGATCGACGAGATCATCTCGGCGACCGAGGTGATCATGATCGCGCGCGGGGATCTCGGCGTGGAGATCGGCGATGCCGAACTCCCCGGGGTGCAGAAGACCCTGATCTCGCGGGCCCGCGCCCTCAACCGTCTGGTCATCACCGCGACCCAGATGATGGAGACCATGATCCAGAATCCGATCCCCACGCGGGCGGAGGTCTTCGACGTGGCCAACGCGGTGCTGGACGGCACCGACGCCGTGATGCTGTCGGGCGAGACCGCCACCGGACGCTATCCCGGACGGGTGGTCTCCAGCATGGACCGGATCTGCGAAGCCGCGGAGCGCCAGCGTGCCGCTCGGCAGTCGGACCACCGCATGGACTCCACCTTCGGGCGCGTGGACGAGGCGATCGCGATGGCCACCATGTACACGGCCAATCACCTGGATGTGCAGGCGATCGCGGCCCTCACGGAGTCCGGCGCCACCGCCCTGTGGATGTCGCGGATCAGTTCCGGGATCCCGATTTACGCGCTGACCCGGCGCATGGACACCAGTCGGCGCATGAGTCTGTACCGCGGTGTCTATCCGGTGTATGTCGACTCGCTGCCGGAGAGCCACGAGAGCCTGAACCGCGAAGCGGTCAACTTGCTCCAGGCCGAGGGGGTCGTGCAGGATGGCCAGCTGGTCATAATCACCAAGGGCGACCTGCAGGGTGCCCATGGCGGCACCAACGCAATGAAAATCGTCCGGGCCGGCGAAGTCGCCTGACGGCGACCGTCACCCGGACGTCCAGTTCCCAACCTGAAGTGCGAATCCCGTAAGGAGGAACCATGGCACTGATCTCGCTTCGCCAGCTGCTGGACCATGCCGCCGAGCATGGCTACGGCATGCCGGCCTACAACGCCAACAACATGGAACAGATCCATTCGATCATGGAGGCCGCGAAGGAAGTGGACTCCCCCGTGATCATCCAGGCGTCCGCCGGTGCGCGGAAGTACGCCGGTGAGCCCTTCCTGCGCCGCATGATCGAAGCGGCCGCCGAGCAGTATCCGGACATCCCGATCGCGCTGCACCAGGACCACGGCTCCGAGCCGGCGGTGTGCCTGCGTTCCATCCAGTCGGGCTTCACCTCGGTGATGATGGACGGGTCCCTGATGCCCGACATGAAGACCCCGTCGACCTACGACTACAACGTCGACGTGACCGCCAAGGTGGCCGAGATGGCCCATTCCGGCGGTGTGTCCGTGGAAGGCGAGCTGGGCTGCCTGGGCTCCCTGGAAACCGGCCAGGCCGGTGAGGAAGACGGTTCCGGCGCCGAAGGCACGCTGTCCCACGACCAGCTGCTGACCGACCCGGACGAGGCCGCGGACTTCGTCAAGAAGACCAAGTGCGACGCCCTGGCCATCGCCATCGGCACCTCGCACGGCGCCTACAAGTTCACCCGTCCGCCGACCGGTGACATCCTGGCGATCGAGCGCATCAAGGAGATCCACGCCCGGATCCCGGACACCCACCTGGTGATGCACGGCTCCTCCTCGGTGCCGGAAGAATGGCTGAAGATCATCAACCAGTACGGCGGTGACATGGGCGAGACCTACGGCGTGCCGGTCAAGGAGATCCAGGAAGGCATCAAGCACGGCGTGCGCAAGGTCAACATCGACACCGACCTGCGCATGGCCTCCACCGGCGCGGTGCGCAAGTTCCTGGCCGAGAACCCGAAGGAATTCGACCCGCGCAAGTTCCTGAAGGCCTCGACCGCCGGCATGAAGGACGTCTGCAAGCAGCGCTTCGAAGCCTTCGGCTGCGCCGGGATGGCGTCCAAGATCAAGCCGATGTCGCTGGACGACATGGTTGCCCGCTACAACAGCGGCGATCTGGATCCGAAGATCAACTGATCTCGCGATCCGCGCACGGATGCACGAAAAAGGGGGCTTCGGCCCCCTTTTTTTGTGCCATCATGTCGGGATCCTGTTCGAACCCAGGCACCTCCACGGAGGCCCCGATGCGCCCGTTTATCGTCATTGCTCTCGCTCTTGCCGTGGCCCTCTCCCTGATGGCCCCGGCCAGCGCCAACCCGTTCGCGCGCGACGTCGATCCGCAGGACATCGTCGACCGCGCGAAGGACACCCTCACCCGCATGGCCGGGCACCCCGACTATCCCGCGCTGCGCGCCGACCTGCGGGAAGCGCATGCGGTGGTGATCTTCCCGCGCGTGATCCGTGGCGGGTTCTTCATTGGCGGATCCGGCGGGCTGGGCGTGGCCCTGGCCTGGGACGAAGACGAGGGCGATTACAGTCCGGTGGGGTTCTATTCACTCGGATCCGTCAGCTTCGGCGTACAGATCGGCGGGGATGCCGCCGAGGTGGTGATGGTTGCACGGCGGCCCGATGCCCGCGATTCGCTGTTTGCCTCGTCCATGCGCCTGGGAGGTGATGCCGAAGTCGCCGCGGGGCCGGTGGGCGCCGGGCGCAGTGCCTCCGTCAATGCGGATTTCATCTCTTACGCGCGGGCCCGCGGGGCGTATCTGGGGATGAGCTTCGAAGGCTCACGCCTGACGGTTCGCGAAGACTTCAACGAGGCCTACTACGGCGAGGACCTGCGGCCGGTGCACATCCTGGAGGGCCGTCGGGTGGATCACCCCGGGACTCATGCCCTGCGTGATGCCCTGCTCGAGCTCCGCCGCGACGAGGCTGGCGAGGCCCCGGCGCGCGGCGGTGAGGATCAGCGGCCGGAGGCCGATCCGGCCGAAGGCGGGATCAGGCCCGATGCGATGGAGGTCGAGACCCTCTGACCGGCCGCCTCCGGGGCTGTCCCCTCGGCCAGTTCGATCACCGGTACCGGGCTGCGCCGTTGCAGGGCGGATGCGTTGTCCAGGCGTGGATCGGTGTCGGGCTGGCGCCGGTTGAGCACGATCCCCGCCAGTGCGAGTCCGCGCCGCTCCAGGGCTTCGAGTGTCAGCAGGCAGGTGTTCAGCGTCCCCAGGCGATCTTCCGCCACCAGCAGTACGGGCAGGCCGAGCGCCGCGGCCAGGTCGGCGTTCAGCGCGTCCTCGGCCAACGGCGAATAGAAGCCGCCGGCGCCTTCCACCAGCAGCGGCCCCTCCGCTTCTTCCCGTTGAGCCTCGCAGGCGTCGACCAGGTCCGCGAGGTACAGCGGGCGGCCGGTGTTACGCGCCGCCTGGTCCGGGGCGAGGGCATCGGGGAATCGCCAGGGGGTCACCCGTGCCACTGCCGCCGGGGGCAGCCCCGCGGCGGCGGTCAGGGCCGCGCCGTCGGCGGGATACAGGCCGTCCGGTCCTGTCTCGCAGCCGGATTCCGCCGGCTTGCACGGGACGGGCCTCAGCCCCGCCGCGCACCAGGCCCGCAGCAGCGCGCAGCCAACGAAGGTCTTGCCCACGCCGGTGTCGGTGGCGCTGACGAACAGGCCCGCGGGATTCATGGCCGGTCGAGCGGCGACCCGGTCAGGCGTTCCAGCGCCTCGCGATAGCGCGCCGCCGTCTGCTCGGCGATCTCCGCGGGCAGGGCCGGGCCCGGGGCCGTCTTGTCCCAGTCCAGGGTTTCGAGATAGTCGCGCACGTACTGCTTGTCGAACGACGCGGGGCTGCGGCCCGGGGCGTATTCGTCCGCCGGCCAGAAGCGTGAGGAGTCGGGTGTCAGGACCTCGTCGATCAGATGCAGGCGGCCTTCGCGGTCGAGCCCGAATTCGAATTTGGTGTCGGCGATGATGATCCCGCGCGCGGCGGCGTGCTCGCGCGCCAGCTTGTAGATCGCGATGCTGGCCTCGCGGACTTCGCGCGCGCGTTCCTCGCCGATGGCCGCGGCGACATGGTCGAAGTCGACGTTCTCGTCGTGATCCCCGACCGCCGCCTTGGTGCTGGGAGTGAACAATGGCTCCGGCAGTGCCCCGGCCAGTTCCAGGCCCGGTGGCAGCGGGAGACCGCAGACCGCACCCGTCGCCTGATAGTCCTTCCAGCCGGAGCCGATCAGGTAGCCGCGCACCACCGCTTCCACCGGCAGGGCCTCCAGTCGCCGGACCACCAGGCTGCGCCCCTCGAGCGGCGCGCGCACCGCGGGGTCCGGCACTACCTCGGCCAGCGGTATATCGGTCAGCTGATTGGGGATGTCCAGCTCGCGTTCGATGCGCTGCATCCAGTACACGGTG
This sequence comes from Thioalkalivibrio sp. ALE23, assembly GCF_000378545.1. NCBI lineage: Bacteria > Pseudomonadati > Pseudomonadota > Gammaproteobacteria > Chromatiales > Ectothiorhodospiraceae > Thioalkalivibrio > Thioalkalivibrio sp. ALE23. Next base: position 239,686 of record NZ_KB900035.1, read on the forward strand.
ATCGCGGTCAGCACCCGTCCCTTGTCCGGCACCGGGGTAGGCAGGATCACGTCGAATGCCGACAGCCGGTCGGTGGTCACCATCAGCCAGTGGTCGTCGTCCACCCGGTACAGGTCGCGCACCTTGCCGCGGTGGACGCATTTCAGGTCGGGGATGTCACTTTCAAGAAGGGTATCGTCCATCCGCGTATTGTAGCGGCTGTGGCGACACAGGGAACGCGCCGCCGAAGACCGCCGGCCGGCTTGTCGCCGCACGGCGCTCCCGCTATGGTTGCGCGGATGAATATCACCGACACCGCAACACCGCCGCGCGTGGGCGTGGTCATGGGCAGCACCTCGGACTGGGGAACCATGGAGCGTGCGGCCGAACTGCTGGCGCGCCTGGAGATTCCCCACGAGACCCGCGTGGTGTCCGCGCATCGCACGCCGGATCTGCTGTTCGAGTATGCCGAACAGGCGCGCGAGCGGGGTCTGTCCGCGATCATCGCGGGCGCCGGCGGCGCCGCGCACCTGCCGGGCATGCTGGCCGCCAAGACGCCGGTGCCGGTGCTGGGCGTGCCCGTGGCCTCGCGGCACCTGCAGGGCGAGGACTCGCTGCTGTCCATCGTGCAGATGCCGCGCGGGATCCCGGTGGCCACCTTCGCCATCGGCGAATCGGGTGCCGCCAATGCCGCGCTGTTCGCGGCCGCGATGCTGGCCACCGGCGACCCCGATCTCGCGGCGCGGCTGGACGCCTTCCGCGCCGAACAGCGCGACGCCGTTCTCGGTCAGAGCCTGCCGCCGGATCCGGCGTGAACCGTCCATGATTGCTCCGCCCGCCACCCTCGGCCTGCTGGGCGGCGGCCAGCTGGGCCGCTATTTCGTGCTGGCCGCGCGCCGTTCGGGCTACGCCGTGATGGTGATGGACCCGGACCCGCGCAGCCCGGCCGGAGCGGTCGCGGACTGGCACCGCGTCGCCGCATTCGACGATCATGCGGCGCTGGATCAGCTGGCCGATGCCTGCGCGGCGGTCACCGCCGAGTTCGAGAACATCCCCGCCGCGTCGCTGGAACGCGTGGCGGCGCGCGGCTGTCTGCGCCCCGGGCCACGCGCGCTGACCATCGCCCAGGACCGGCTGGCGGAGAAGCGCTTCCTCGCCGAGGCAGGGATCGCGGTGGCGCCGTGGCGACCGGTGCTGGCCGGTCGTGATCCGCAGCCCCCGGCCACCGGGGCCGGCGAGCCGCGCTTCCCGGCGGTGCTCAAGACCGCTCGTCTGGGCTATGACGGCAAGGGGCAGGCCCGTCTCGAGGATCCGGACCACCTGGCCGCGGCCCATGCCGGGCTGGGCGGGGTGGATTGCGTGCTGGAAGAGCAGGTCGAGCTGGCGCGCGAGGTCTCGGTGATCGTGGCGCGCGCGCCGGACGGGCGCAGCGAGGTGTTCCCGGTGGCCGAGAACCATCATCGCCACGGCATCCTGCACCTGACCCGGGTCCCGGCGCGTCTGTCCGCCGCACTGGAGCAGCAGGCCCGAGACGTCGCGCTGCGGGTGGCCGATCGTCTGGATTACTGCGGGGTGCTGGCGGTGGAATTCTTCGTGACCGCCGGCGGCGAGCTGCTGGTCAACGAGATCGCCCCGCGGCCCCACAATTCCGGCCATTACACCCTGGATGCCTGCAGCGTGTCGCAGTTCGAACAGCAGCTGCGTGCGGTCTGTGGCCTGGCGCTGGCCCCGGCCCGGGCGACCGCCCCGGTGGCCATGGTCAACCTGCTGGGCGACCTGTGGCCGGCGGCGACCGCGCCGGACTGGACCGGCGTGCTCGGCGAGTCGCGGGCCCGGCTGCATCTGTACGGCAAGGCCGAGGCCCGTCCGGGGCGCAAGATGGGGCATGTGAACGTGGTCGGCCTGCCGGGCGAGGACGACGCCGACGCAGTGGCCGACGTCGCCGAATCCCTGTGGCGGGGCCTCGCCGGAGAACCATTGCAATGAGTCGGAACGATTTTCCCGATGTCGCCGCGCGTCGCGCGCGTCAGGCCGAACTGAAACAGGACCTCGAGATCGAGGAGACCCTGGAAGGCGTGCCGCTGCGCCTGCGCACCACGTGGGGCCTGTTCTCGCCGCGGCGGATCGACGACGGGACCCGGCTGTTGCTGCGGCACGCCGAGATTGGATCCGGTGATCGCTGCCTCGATCTCGGCTGCGGCTATGGTCCGATCGGCCTGGTGATGGCCCACAAGGCCGCGCCCGGGGCCTGCACCCTGGTAGACACCAACTTCATGGCGGTGGAATACGCCCGCGCGAATGCCGAGCGTAACGGGCTGACCAACGTCGAATGCCTGCTGAGCAACGGCTTCTCGCATATCCGCGACCGTCGCTTCGATGTCGTCGCCTCCAATCTCCCGGCCAAGGTCGGGCGCGAGCTGCTCTATACCTGGCTGCTGGATGCGCACGAGCAGATGAACCCCGGAGGGCGGTTGTATGTCGTGACCATTACAGGGCTGCGACGCTTCATCGAAAAGGGGTTTCGCGAGGTGTTCGGCAACTACGACAAGCTCAAGCAGGGGCGCGACTACACCGTCGCCCTGGCGCGCCGCGAGGAGGACTGACCCGTGGCCGAGGGTGCGGCCGATCTGCCCGTCGCGCTCCAGGTGCTGGTGGCCCTGCTGACCGGGACGGGGCTGGTCGTGATGCTGCGTCGCATGCCCTGGGAGGCCTTTTTCTTTCCCGGTCGCGCGCAGCTGTTCGTCGGCGCATTCATCGCGCTGCTGGTGATCTGGACCCTGCGCGCGCAGACCGTGGACGGCCTGGCCCTCCACCTGATGGGCATGACCGCAGTGACCCTGGTGTTCGGCTGGCAGCTGGCGATCCTGCTGGCGTTTCTGGTGGTGGGCGTGCTCGGACTGTTCGGCGTGCTGCCGATGTCGACCGTGCCCCTGACCGTGCTGCTGGCCGGCATTCTGCCGGTGGCGGTGACCTGGGGTCTGCTGCGCCTGACCGAAACCCGCCTGCCGCCGCACATGTTCATCTATCTCTACGGGGTCGCCTTCCTCGGAGGGGCGCTGTCGGCGGTGGTCGCGGTGCTGGGTACCGCGGCGGTGTACGGCCTGTTCACCGAACTGGCCTGGCACGAGGTCTATCGCGACTACGTGCGTTATCTCCCCCTGCTGATCCTGCCCGAGTCGGTGGTCAACGGCATCGTGGTCACGGCCCTGGTGGTCCTGCGCCCGGGCTGGCTGGCCACCTGGTCGGACGAGCGCTATCTCCACGGACGCTGACCTGCCCCGATCAAATCAGCATTTGTTTAATGAACCGTTCAGGAAGTGCCTGCTAATGTTCCTTCCACGCAGCGGTCGAGACCCTGTGCATAAAACCCGAAGGATCCAGCAGGAGACAACAACAATGAAGAACGCATTCGCGCTGATGACCGGGGCCGGTCTGGCCCTCGCCTTCACCCTCCCGGCGCAGGCGGCCGACATCAAGGCCGGGCAGTCCATGTACCAGGCCGTGTGTGCCAGCTGCCACCAGGCCGACGGGCGTGGTCAAGCGATCTTCCCGGCCCTGAAGGGTCAGGACGCCGCCTACGTGACCGACAAGCTCGAACGCTACCGCGCCGGCGAGCAGGTGGGCGACAACACCGCGCTGATGCGCCCCCACGCGCAGTCGCTGAGTGACGAGGACATCGCCAACGTGGCGGCCTTCATCGAGACCGAGTTCGCCGAATAAGGCGCGGTTTGCCCCGGGGGCGACGCTCGTCGGCCCCGCTGCGCGGTCCCGGATTTTTGCCCGGGGCCGCGCCTTCGGGTAAAGTTTTGCGGTTCAGAAGAACCGGCACGCGCCGGTCTCCTTCCCGATTTAACCTTCGCGAGGCACCGCATGGCACAACCCGACCTGATTGCTCCGTCCATCCTGTCCGCCGATTTCGCCCGGCTGGGCGAGGAAGTCGAGAACGTCCTCAACTCGGGCGCCGACATCGTCCACTTCGACGTGATGGACAACCACTATGTCCCCAACCTGACCATCGGTCCGCTGGTCTGCGAGGCCCTGCGCAAGCACGGCATCCAGGCGCCGATCGACGTGCACCTGATGGTCAAGCCGGTGGACCGCATCATCCCGGATTTCGCCCAGGCCGGTGCCAGCTACATCACCTTCCATCCGGAGGCCTCCGACCACATCGACCGCACCCTGCAGCTGATCAAGAGCGAGGGCTGCAAGGCCGGGCTGGTCTTCAATCCGGCGACCCCGCTGTCGCATCTGGATTACGTGATGGACAAGGTCGACATGATCCTGCTGATGTCGGTAAACCCCGGTTTCGGCGGGCAGAAGTTCATCCCGGCCACGCTGGACAAGCTGCGCGAGGCGCGCCAGCGCATCGACGCCTCCGGGCGTGAAATCCGCCTGGAGATCGATGGTGGCGTGAAGGCCGACAACATCCGCGAGGTCAAGGCGGCCGGCGCGGATACCTTCGTCGCCGGCTCGGCGATCTTCGGCGCGGGCGAGGATTCCGATCCGAACCGCTACGACAGCATCCTCAAGAAGATGCGCGAGGAGCTGGCCGGCGCCTGAGGCGTTGGTGCCCCGTCCGTCCGTTCCGCCCGTCGCTGCGAGGTTCGCGTGAGTCTGAAACGTCCCGCCATGATCCTGATCGACCTGGACGGCACGCTGATCGACAGCGTGCCCGATCTGGCCTGGAGCGTGGACGCGATGATGCGCGAGCTCGGTCTGCCCGAGCGCGGCGAGGCCGCGGTGCGCAACTGGGTGGGCAACGGCGTCGAACGGCTGGTGCAGCGTGCGCTGGTCAACGATCTCGACGGCGAGCCCGACCCGGAGCTGTACCAGCGGGCCCTGCCGGTGTTCATGCGGATCTACCAGGAGAACACCGCCGGGCGCAGCCCGCTGTATCCCGGCGTGCGCGAGGGCCTGGACCGGTTGAAGGCCGAGGGTTACCGCCTGGGCTGCGTGACCAACAAGGCGGGCTGCTTCACCCGCCCGTTGCTGGCGGAGAAGGGCATCCTCGACGACTTCGAGATCGTGGTCGCCGGCGACGACCTGGACAAGAAAAAACCGGACCCCGAGCCCCTGTGGCATGCCGCACGCGAGCTGGGCGTGAAGCCGGAGGATTCGCTGATGGTCGGGGATTCGAAGAGCGACGTGAAGGCGGCGCGCGCGGCGGGATTCCAGATCGTCTGCATGACCTACGGCTACAATCACGGGGACGACATCCGCGACCAGAATCCGGACGCGGTGCTGGACCGTCTGGACGAGCTCCCTGCGCGACTGCCGGCACGGGCGGCATGAGGCCGGTCATGGACGCCTGCTTCCCCGCGACCGGACGATGGCGCGACGGCCTCTGAACCGCCGTCCTTCATCCGACCCGTTGCCAGGAAATGTCCGCCATGACCCCCGAACAGTTCGACGAACTCGCCCGCGAGGGGCATAACCGCATCCCGCTGGTGCGCGAGGTGCTCGCCGACCTCGAGACCCCGCTGTCGATCTTCCTCAAGCTGGCCAACCGGCCGTATTCGTATCTGTTCGAATCGGTGCAGGGCGGCGAGCGCTGGGGGCGCTATTCGTTCGTGGGGCTGCCGGCCCGCACCCTGGTGAGGGTGCACGGCCACGAGATCACGGTGGAGACCGACGGCGAGGTGGTCGAACGCGAGACCGTGGCCGACCCGCTGGCCTGGATCGAGGCCTATCAGGCGCGCTTCCGGGTGGCCGATCTGCCGGGCCTGCCGCGCTTCACCGGCGGACTGGTCGGCTACTTCGGGTTCGAGACCGTGCGTCTCATCGAGCCGCGCCTGGACGGCCCGGACAAGCCTGACGAACTGGGCCTGCCGGACATCCTGCTGCTGGTGTCCGAGGAAGTCGTGGTCTACGACAACCTGTCCAGTCGCGCGTATCTGGTCGTGCACGCCGATGCGTCCCGGCCGGACGGGCAGGCGGTGGCGTCCGAGCGCCTGGACGAACTCGAGACCCGTCTGGGCGAACCGCTGGTTCCGCCGGACGATCCGCCGCATCCGCACGCGGTGCCGGAGTATGTCCCCGGGTGGTCGGCCGAGGGCTTCCAGGCCGCGGTGGAGAAGGCGCAGCAGTACATCCTCGACGGCGACGTGATGCAGGTGGTGCTGGCCCAGCGCATGAGCGTGCCGTTCTCCGCGCCGCCGCTGGATCTCTACCGCGCCCTGCGCGAACTGAACCCTTCGCCCTACATGTATTACCTGGACCTGGGCGATCACCACGTGGTCGGCGCGTCGCCGGAGATCCTGGTGCGCCTGGAGGACGAACGCGTGACCGTGCGCCCGATCGCCGGGACCCGGCCGCGCGGGCGCGATCCGGACGAGGACCGCGCGCTGGAGGCCGAACTGCTGGCCGATCCCAAGGAGCGCGCCGAACATCTGATGCTGATCGACCTGGGGCGCAATGATGCCGGCCGGGTCAGCCGCACCGGCTCGGTGCGGGTCACCGACACCATGGTGGTGGAACGCTATTCGCACGTGATGCACATCGTCTCCAACGTGGAAGGCGAGCTGGCGCCGGGGCTGTCGGCGATGGACGTGCTGCGCGCGACCTTCCCGGCCGGCACGGTCAGCGGCGCGCCCAAGATCCGAGCGCTGGAGATCATCGACGAGCTGGAGCCGGTCAAGCGCGGGCCGTACTCCGGGGCGGTGGGGTATCTCTCCTGGTCCGGCAACATGGACACCGCGATCGCCATCCGTACGGCGGTGCTGCACGAAGGCGAGCTGCACATCCAGGCCGGGGCCGGCGTGGTCCACGACTCGGTGCCCGAGAACGAGTGGCAGGAGACCCTGAACAAGGGCCGCGCCGTGGTGCGCGCGGCGGAGACTGCGCTCGGCGGGCTGGGGCCGCGCCGCCACCGCCGCTGATTTCGCCGCCGGCGCGGGTGGACCCCCTTTTGCCCGGGTTTCCGGGCTTCGTTCCTCGAGCCGCGCTACGCTTGTCCGCAACTCGCCGTCCAGGCCATCCGGGAGCCCGACATGATCCTGATGCTCGACAACTATGACTCCTTCACCTACAACCTCGTGCAGTATCTGGGCGAGCTGGGGGCGGAGGTGGCCGTGCATCGCAACGACCGCATCACCCCGGAGGACATCGCCACGCTGGACCCCGCCGGGATCGTCATCTCGCCGGGCCCCTGCACGCCCAACGAGGCCGGGGTATCGCTGGCGGTGATCGAGCGCTTCGCCGGCGAGACCCCGATCCTCGGGGTCTGCCTCGGGCACCAGGCCATCGGGCAGGCCTTCGGCGGATCTGTGGTGCGCGCCCGCGAGATCATGCACGGGAAGACCTCGCCGGTGCATCACACCGGTCAGGGCGTGTTCACCGGGCTGGAGAACCCGCTGGAGGCCACCCGCTATCACTCGCTGGTGGTGGATGCCGGCTCGGTGCCGGACTGCCTGGAAGTCACCGCGTGGACGGAACACGCCGACGGCAGGCGTGACGAGATCATGGGGCTGCGCCACCGTGAACTGGATGTGGAAGGCGTACAGTTCCACCCGGAGTCCATCCTGACCCGTCAGGGCCACGAGCTGCTGGACAACTTCCTGCGCCGCCTGCCGCAGCCGGCGTGACGCCGGGCAAACGCGAACCGATGTGCGCGTTCGCGCTCCAGACGCCTTTGCGTGACCACCCGGCGCGACGACTGCCGTGCCGTCATTGAGCGACCGCCGTACCCGGCTGCGCTACGCGCTGCTGGTGGCGCCGCTGGTGATGCTGGCGCCGTTCTCGCTGGATACCTATCTGCCATCGTTTCCGGCGATGGCGGAATCCCTGGCGGTGGATTCCGCGGCCATGCAGGCCACGCTGTCCGCCTACCTGGTGGCGTTTGCCCTGTCCACGCTGGTCACCGGTCCGCTGTCGGACGCCTTCGGGCGGCGCCCGGTGGTGTTGTGGGCGCTGTTCGCCTATCTGCTGATCTCCGCTCTGCTGGTGGTGTCCACCGCCTACTGGCAGGTCGTCACCCTGCGCATCCTGCAGGGGCTGGCGGCGGCCACCGGGGTGGTGGTCGGTAGGGCGCTGGTGCGCGACCGTTTCGACCCGACCGATGCGCGCCGGGTCTTTGCTCTGGTCACCATGGTGTTCTCCATCGGGCCGGCTGCCGCACCCATCATCGGGGGCTGGCTGCAGGCCGGCTTTGGCTGGCGCTCGGTGTTCGCCTTCCTCGCGCTGTACGGCGGCGTGCTGCTGCTGACGGCGCGGGCGTTCCTGCCGGAGACGCTGCCGCCGGTCGGGCGGGTGCGCAGCCGGCCGCCGGCGATCGTGCAGGGCTATCTGCGCACCCTGCGCAACCCGCGATTCCTGCGGCCGGTGGGGGTGCACGCGGCGATGTTCGGGGCGATGTTCATCTTCATCGCGGCCTCGCCCACGCTGATCTACGAGCATCTGGGCGGGGACGAACGCGATTTCTGGTGGCTGTTCCTGCCGCTGGTGGCGGGGCTGCTGCTGGGGGCGTTCGTGGCCGGGCGCACGGCTGCGCGCCTGACGCCGCAGGCGGCCGTGAGCATCGGGCTGGGCCTGAGCGGAACGGCCCTGGTGCTGATCGGGGGCGGCGCCTGGCTGGACGGACCGGTGGTGTCGATCACCGGGCCGTTCGCGCTGTACAGTTTCGCCCTGGCCACGGCCATGCCGTCGCTGACCCTGCTGGCGCTGGACTGCTACCCCGGGGCACGCGGCATGGCCTCGGCCATGCAGGCCTTCGTGCAGCTGGGGATCAGTGCATTGCTGACGCTGTTCCTGGTCGACCATCTGGATGATGATCCGCGCCACCTGGTGGCGGGGGCCCTGGTGGTGTGGTCGGTCGGGGCGCTGATCTGGTGGCTGGGCGGCGGTCCGCGCGACGTGCCGCGCGCCCCTGCGGCCGGTCGGCCTGCGTAACGGCGCGTGTTTCCCTACACTGATGCCCCGTTGACCCCCGACCGACTCCGGGCCACCGCTGCCCGCCATCCGGGAGAACCAGAGTGACACTGCCACAAGCCATTGCCCGACTGATTGAACGCCAGGACCTGGACGCCGACGAGATGACCGCCGTGATGCGCGCGGTGATGGGCGGCGAGGCGACCGATGCCCAGATCGGCGGCCTGCTGGTCGCCCTGCGGATGAAGGGCGAGACCATCGACGAGATCCGCGCCGCCGCCGGGGTGATGCGGGAACTGGCCACGCGGGTGGACGTCCCGCGCGCCGGCCTGGTGGATACCTGCGGGACCGGGGGCGATGCCTCCGGGACCTTCAACATCTCCACCGCCTCGGCACTGGTGGCCGCGGCCGCCGGGGTGCGGGTGGCCAAGCACGGCAACCGGTCGGTGTCCTCGCGTTCGGGCTCCGCCGATGTGCTGGAAACCCTGGGCGTAAACCTGGAGCTGGGCCCCGACGCGGTGGCTACCTGCATCCGGGAGGTCGGGGTCGGCTTCCTGTTCGCCCCGGCCCATCACGGGGCGATGCGCCATGCGATCGGGCCACGCCGGGAGCTCGGCGTGCGCACGCTGTTCAACGTGCTGGGGCCGCTGACCAATCCGGCCGGTGCGCCCAACCAGGTGCTGGGGGTGTTCTCCGCGGACTGGCTGCGGCCGCTGGCGGAGGCCCTGAAGGGCCTGGGTTCCGAACACGTGATGGTGGTGAACGCCGAGGACGGGCTGGACGAGATCAGCATCGGCGCGCCGACCCGGGTGGCGGAGCTGCGCGACGGCGAGATTACGGAATATACCCTGCGGCCGGAGGATGTCGGCCTGAGCACCGCCGCCCTGGACACCGTGCGGGTCGCCGACGTGGCGGCCTCGGCGGCCATGCTGCGCGACGTGCTGGCGGGTACGCCGGGACCCGCGCGCGACATCGTCCTGCTCAACGCCGGCGCGGCGATCTTCGTGGGCGGCGGTGCGCCCAGCCTGGAGGCGGGCGTACGCCGTGCCGCCGAGGTGATCGACAACGGCGCTGCCCGCGAACGACTGGAACAGCTGCAGGCCGTCTCCACGCGGCTGGCACAAAAGGAGAGTTGAAACATGAGTGACGACACCCCCGATATCCTCGAGCGGATCCTCGAGCGCAAGCGCGAGGAGCTGATCGAGCGCTCCGACGTGCAGCCCCTGCGCGAACTGCGTGGCTGGCTGACGTCGGCGGAGGAGCCGCGCGGTTTCCGCGCCGCGCTGCAGGCGGACATCGACGCCGGGCGCGCCGCGGTGATCGCCGAGATCAAGAAGGCCAGTCCCAGCAAGGGGCAGATCAGTCCGAACTTCAACCCGGATGCCTTCGCCCGCTCGTATGCCGAGCACGGGGCCACCTGCCTGTCGGTGCTGACGGACGTGAGCTTCTTCAAGGGCCGCGACGGTGACCTGCGTGCGGCGCACGTGGCCTGCGACCTGCCGATCCTGCGCAAGGACTTCGTGATCGACCTGTATCAGGTCTACGAGGCGCGGGTGCTGGGGGCCGATGCGGTGCTGCTGATTGCGGCGGTGCTGGATGACACCAACCTGGGCGAACTGATCTTCCTGACCCGCGAGCTGGGCATGGATCCGCTGGTGGAGGTGCACGACGCCGAGGAACTGGAGCGCGCGGTACGCCTGGGTGCGGACCTGATCGGCATCAACAACCGCGATCTGCGCAGTTTCGAGACGCGTCTGGAGACCACCCTGGAGCTGCTCGACCGGGTGCCGGAAGACGTGCTGCTGGTGACCGAGAGCGGCATCCACAGCGTCGAGGACGTGCAGCGGATGCGCGAGGCGGGCGTGAATGCGTTCCTCGTGGGCGAGGCCTTCATGCGCGAGGAGGATCCGGGCGCAGCCCTCGGGCGGCTGTTCCGCGGCGAGGGCTGAGCCGGGGCTGCGGGATCAGCGCGTGCCGTAGACCACGATGGTCTTGCCGTGCGCGCTGATCAGGCCGCGTTCTTCCAGTTCCTTGAGCACGCGGCCGGCCATCTCGCGCGAGCAGCCGACGATGCGCGCCAGTTCCTGGCGGGTGATGCGCAGCTGCATGCCGTCTGGGTGGGTCATTGCGTCGGGTTGCTGAGCGAGGTCGAGCAGGGTGTGCGCGATGCGGCCGGTGACGTCGACAAAGGCGAGGTCCATGACCTTGCGCGAGGTCTGCCGCAGGCGGGCGGCGATCTGCCGGGTCAGCAGCATCAGGATCTCGGGGTCGCGCATCGCCAGCTCGCGGAAGCGCGTGTAGGGGATCTCCGCGGTGTCGGTGTCCTCGCGGGTGACAACCGTGGCGCTGCGCGGGTCGTCCTCGAACAGCCCGAGCTCGCCGAAGAATTCGCCGCGGTTGAGATAGGCCAGCACCAGTTCGTGGCCGTTGTTCTCGCCCAGCACGGAGACCGAGCCGCCGAGTACGTAGTACAGCGTGTCCGGTACCGTGCCCGCCTGGATCACGGTGGTGCGGCGCGGATAGTGGCGGCGCTGGCAGTGTTCCAGCAGGCGCTCCATCGCCGGAGAATGGTTGGGCGTGGCCGTTTGGACTGCGGAAGGCTTGCTCATGATTACCGGTTCGATCGGGAGAACACGTTAAAGTGTAGTGCACGAGAGTGTAATGCACCCGGCGGGGGGTTCGGTGACGATTCTGCTTCGACGGGTTCACAAAAACATCGGGCAGGGTGGATAAATGCAGGTACGCGTGAAATGGCTGGACGGTGTGGCTTTCGTCGGCGAGACGGACAGCGGCCACGCGGTGGTGATGGACGGGGCGCCGGACGCCGGCGGGCGCAACCTGGGGGCGCGGCCGATGGAGATGCTGCTGCTGGGACTGGGCGGCTGCACCAGTTTCGACGTGGTGGCGATGCTGAAGAAGTCGCGGCAGGATGTGCTGGACTGTCAGGTGGACATCGACGGCACCCGCGCCGACGAGGTGCCGAAGGTCTTCACCGACATCCATGTGCATTTCCGGGTGTACGGGAACGATCTGTCGGAAAAGCACGTCGCACGGGCGGTGCAACTCTCCGCCGAGAAATACTGTTCGGCGTCGATGATGCTGGGGGCGTCGGCCCGCGTGACCCATGATTTCGAGATCGTGGAAGGGCCGGCTCCGCGCTGAGCCGCTGGCGGGTGCAAGCCGTTGACTCGCCGCGTGATGTCTCTACAATTCGCCGCTCCTTACGGCCCGGGCAAGAGGGTACGCCATGTCGCGTCACAAGAAGCAGATCAAGCTCCACGGCTTCAACAACCTGACCAAGAGCCTGAGCTTCAATATCTATGACATCTGCTATGCGTCGGGCGATCGTCATCGCGACGAGTACATCGCCTACATCGACGAGGCCTACAACGCCCAGCGTCTGACGCAGATCCTGACGGACGTGGCGCACCTGATCGGTGCCAACATCCTCGACATCTCGCGCCAGGACTACGACCCGCAGGGCGCGTCGGTGACCATGCTGATCTCCGAGGAGCCGGTGGCCACCGAGCAGATCGGCTACACCGAGGGCCCGGGCCCGCTGCCGGAGACCGTGGTCGGTCACCTCGACAAGAGCCACATCACCGTGCACACCTATCCGGAGGCGCATCCGGAGGGCGGGATCGCGACCTTCCGCGCGGATATCGACGTGTCCACCTGCGGGCGCATTTCACCGCTGCGCGCGCTGAACTACCTGATCCACAGCTTCGAATCGGACATCGTGATCATGGACTACCGGGTGCGGGGGTTCACCCGGGACGTGCGCGGCAAGAAGCATTTCATCGATCACAAGATCAACTCCATCCAGGACTTCCTGTCGCGCGACACCAAGGACAAGTACCAGATGGTGGACGTGAACGTGTACCAGGAGTACCTGTTCCACACCAAGATGGTGCTGAAGGATTTCGACCTCGACAACTACCTGTTCGGGCTGGGCAAGGACGACTACTCGGCGAAGGAAGCCAAGCGCATCGCCAAGCTGCTCAAGCACGAGATGATGGAGATCTTCTACGGCAAGAACATGAGCCGCGGGAGCTGACGCGCCGCGCGGGATGCCCGGCCCGGGGAAACCGGGCTCAGAGCCGGTAGGCGGTGTGCGTCATGATCTTCGAGGTCAGCGGCATCAGCACGCTGCGCACCGGCCACGGCAGGGTCCGACCCCCCATCGCCATGGCCTTTGCCCCGTGTTCCACCTCTTCCTGCTTCATTTGCTCGAGGATGCGCGCCGACACGGTGTCGGAGGGCGGCAGGCGGTCCAGGTGGCGGTCCAGGTGCTGCTCCACCTGGCGCTCGGTCTCGTCGACAAAGCCCAGGCTGTAACGGTCCCCGGCCAGCCCGGCCAGCGCACCCACGCCCAGCGAGCTGACGTACCACAAGGGCGTCAGCAGGCTGGTGTGCATGCCCATCTCGTGGACCCGCCGGGCGCACCAGTGCAGGTGGTCGCCTTCCTCGCGTGCCGCCTGGTCCAGCTGCGCGCGAATCGCCGGGGTGCGGGCGGTGAGCATCTGTCCCTGATACAGGCCCTGGGCGGCCACCTCGCCGGCATGGTTGACCCGCATCAGCCGCCCGGTTTCCTGACGGTCGTGGTCGTCCAGCATCGGACCGGGTTCGTCGCCCCCGGGCGACGGGCGACCGGTGGAGCGGGCATGCCCGGAGACGACCTTGACGAGGGCGTCGGCCTGGGTGATCAGATGATCCAGCGGGGAGAGTCGGCGCATGGCGGGCGCTCGGGTATGGGCCTTGTCTCAGGTTACCGCGAGGCGCCCCGCAAGGAAACGGGCCGGGGAGAGCAGCGGCGGGTCTTCAGGCGATTGCGGCTGCAGGGCGCGCAGATGCACCCGGCAACCCACGTTGCCGGAGACGATGCAGTCAGGAGCCTCGGTGCCCAGGGCCTGCAGGGTCTGCTGCCCCAGGGCATCGGCCTGTTCCGGCCAGGCGAGCATCGCGGTGCCACCCGCGCCACAGCAGTTGGGGAGGGACGGGGTCCCGGCGAGGGTCACGCCGGGCAGGCCGCGCAGCAGCGTCGGCAGGATCTCGCCTTCGCGGGTGACGTTGCGCTGGGTGCAGGGGCGGTGCAGGGCGACGCGCACCGGGTCTTCGCGCCAGCCGTCACGGGGCGGGCCGTGTTCCGCCAGGTGTCGGGCGACGAAACGCGTGAGGCTGGTCGCGCGGGTCCCGGGGAAGCTGTCGGCGGCCTCGCGCAGGGTCGCCTCGCAGCCGCTGTCGAGGACGATCACCGGCGGGCCATCCTCGGCCGCACCAAAGGCTTCGCGATTGTGCCGCTCGAGTTCCGTGGCCGCCGCGGGTCGTCCGGCGTGTCGGTCCAGGGCGCCGCAGCAGGTCCGGGAGGGGGGGATGCCCACCTTCAGACCCAGCGCATGCAGGACGGTCAGGGCCGCTTCCAGGTCCGGCCCCGTGAAAAAGGCGTCCATGCAGCCGGTGAACAGCAGCACGTCGACCGCGTCGGGCGGGCCGTCGGCGCGCAGCCGGGGAGGCGGGGCGAGGCTGGGGCGCGCATGTTCCAGGGCCCGGCGCACGGTGGCGTCCAGTCCCGGGAGCCCGGCGCGCGGCAGGCGTGCGGCGGCCCGGGCCCCGAGGCCGGCGAGTCGCCGCAGCCGGGGCGATCCCAACAGGCGGTCGTGCAGCATGCGCGGCATGGGCAGCGGGGCGCTCGCCGGCGTTTCCGATTCCTGAAGGAGGATTTCGTGGGTGCGGTCCATCAGGGCACCGAAGGGGACTCCGGCCGGGCACACGGCCTCGCAGGAGCGGCAGCCGAGACAGCCTTCCAGATGGCTGCGCAGGCGGGGGGACTGGGGATCGAGCTCGCCGCGGGCCAGGCCCTGCATCAGGGTCAGGCGACCTCGCGGGGAGTCGCCTTCCTGCCGGTGCAGTCCGTAGGTGGGGCAGTGGGGCAGGCACAGACCGCAGTGCACGCACTGATCCACCGCCGAAAGCCCCGTGTACTTCGAGGGTTGGTCGGAGCCCCCCAGCGGCTTTGCTAGGGTCCCGGGCCCGTCTGCTGACCCGGAGGGTCCCATGTTGTCGCGTGTACCGCGTTCTGCCGCCGTACTGTTGTCTTCCGTCATGCTTGTCAGCATACCAGTCTCGCAGGCTCAGGCCTGGGATGCGGAGGGATGGGAAACCGATACCATCAGTGAGGTCAGCCTGGTCTGGCGTTTTCGCTGAACCGGCCGGACACAGTATGATGAAGCGGATTTGATCCGGGAGCATCGCATGGGCTATTACCAGCGGCATATCTTCTTCTGTACCAATTGCCGGGAAGACGGCAACTGCTGCGAGGATCACGGGGCGACCGAGATGCGCTCGTATGCCAAGAACCGGGCCAAGGAGATGGGCATCCACGGCAAGGGGCAGGTGCGGGTGAACACCGCCGGCTGCCTGGACCGCTGCAACGAAGGCCCGGTGGCGGTGGTGTATCCCGAAGGCGTCTGGTACACCTACCAGGACGAGCGCGACATCGACGAGATCCTGGAAGAACACCTGGCGAACGGACGGATCGTCGAACGCCTGCAGATCTGACACGGCGGATACCCGGCGGGGCCTTGACTTCACCATCCCGGCCCGGGAGAATTCGCAACCCGCGTGGCTACGTAGCTCAGCTGGTTAGAGCACATCACTCATAATGATGGGGTCCCCTGTTCGAATCAGGGCGTAGCCACCAACCAGATTCAAGGGGCTGCTTCGGCAGCCCTTTTTCGTTTGGGCTCCCACCGTGCCCAGTTGTGCCCACGCCGTACTCATCTGGTGCCCGGGCATGTTTGCCTGGCATTTCCTGTAGCTCCGAACTGCTGCCAGGCCATTGCGCGCGGTCGCTCCGGGGCAACCCCTTCGAACTCCCTCTCTCGCCAGGAGCGGCTCCGCGCCCTGGCGCCGTGATTGTTTCAGTCCATGTCCGGGTGGGCTTTTGCAGCCATATTAATCAGAACCTTAATCGGTTAAGATCTTCTCAATAATCCTTTCATTTGGGTGGATTCCGATGAGGAGCAAGCGGGAAGCAGCGCACCAGCGGCTCGGCCCGGTGCTTGCCAGGTTCGCGCCGGCGCGTGCGGGCGATCTTGCCCGCGAACTGGGGTTGTCGGTCCCCACCTTGCACCGCCTGCTGCAGGAGACGGCCGAGCCCGTGCTTGCGGCCGGGCGGGCCCGGCGCACTCGCTACGCCCTGCGCCGAGCGCTGCGAGGTGACCTCGCGCCCCTCCCCATCCGTACGATTGATGAATCCGGCCGGCCGCACGAACTCACGGAACTCTCGCCCGTTCAGCCGCAGGGCTGCCATGCCGACTTCGGTGGCTCGGACTGGCCTGTGGAGGAGAGCGACCATACCCGCGATGGTTGGTGGGACGGGTTGCCATACCCTTTGTATGACATGCGCCCTCAGGGCTATCTCGGGCGCCAGCTGGCGCATCGCTTCCAGAATGCCCTGGGGGTCTCGTCCAGCCCGGATACCTGGAGTGACGACGATATCCTGTGGGTTCTGAGTCGTGTGGGGTCGGACCTCCCGGGTAACCTGATCGTCGGGGACGCCGCGTTCCATGAGTGGCAAAAGGCTCGCCTGGATCCGCCCGCAGTCCTCGGGGCGGACGATATCGAACGGATGTATGTGAAGGCGGCGGAGGAGGCCATCTCGCTGGGCCTCGCGGGCTCCAGCGCCGCGGGTGAGTTCCCGAAATTCACCGCTCTCCGGGAATTGCAGGACAGCCGTAGCCCGCATGTCATCGTGAAATTCTCCGGTGCGGATGATTCCGCGACCATGCAGCGCTGGTCGGATCTGTTGGTGGCGGAACATCTGGCGCTGGAGGCGATCGCGGCGCTTCCCGGCGTGCAGGGGCCGCCCAGCCGAATCCTCCAGCATCAGGGCCGCACGTTCCTGGAAGTCGAACGCTTCGATCGCCATGGCCTGGTCGGCCGCAGCCCGGTGGTGACGCTGGAGACCGTGAACGCGGCCTTGCTCGGCCATGCGCCATCGGCATGGGACACCCTTGCCCCGGGGCTCGCCGACAAGCGTCTGCTGACCCCGGAGGCGGTTGCAGCTATCCGTCACATCACCTGGTTCGGTCGACTGATCGCCAATAGCGACATGCATCCGGGCAACCTCGCCTTTCGCCCGGATCAGGGCCGCCTCGTCCTGTGCCCGGTGTACGACATGCTGCCGATGGCGTACGCGCCGCTCCCGGGTGGCGAGCTTCCCCGGTTGACGTTCGATCCCGCCATGCCATTGCCCCGTGACCAGGGCGTCTGGGTCACCGCCTGTCACACCGCTATTGGGTACTGGCAGACTGTGTCGGAAGACACCCGCGTCGGTTCCACGTTCCGCAGGATCGCATCCGAAAACGCCACTGAGATTCAAAGACGCCTGGCCCTCGTCGCGCCCTGATTGTCCGTCCGGTTGCCCGTCGGGCTGTACGGAGTGGATGCCGGGACAAGTATTCACGCTCTGGCCGGGTCGTACCTTCGGTCTCCGGTGGCGTGTATTGCCGCGATTCCGGGGGATGGCTACACTTGGCGCGCTGTTTCCACTACCCGCGCAGGCCCGAACCATGAAACGTTACGGTATTCGCATTCGCATGCCCGAGGACGCGACCTTCCGCATGCCGCATCTGCTGGGTCCCGACTGGGAGGCCTGTCGCTGGTACGAGACCGAAGAGGCCCGCGAAAAGGCCTTTGCCGAGACCACCGCCGATCTGTCGAACTACCGCAAGGGTGACCGCCCCGCTCAGATCGTCGAGCGCATCGAGCGCGACGCCTGATTCCCGTCTCCCGCCTCAGCCGACGTTTCCGGTGAGTGTCCCCATGTCCATGGGTTCCATCAGGTAGCAAAGGCAGTCCTGGGTGATGACCCGGCTGTCGAGGGTCAGCATCGACGGCATCGCGTCGCGCCGCAGGCGGATCTCCTCCCCGCGGGTCTCCAGATAGGTTCCGGTGACCTCCGCTCCGTCCTCCGCGGTGACCACCAGCGGGTCGTCCACCTCCGGCTGTCGCCGAACCAGGCAGGAACCGGCCGGCAGCATCTGGAAGTTGAGCCGGTCCAGGTCGGGTTCCAGGCGGACGTCCGCATCCGTTCCGGTGCTCGCCCGCATCCCCGGACGCAGCCGCACCCGCGCCACGGTGTGGTAGATGTCGATCGCGTCGCGCTCCGGCGGGTGGTCGGGGAAGGCGCTGAGGTGCAGCACCGCATCCACCATCTCGAAGGCGTGCTGTACCCCGGCGGCATCGTCCGGGTGCCCGCATTCCAGGGTGACCGAGGGCGCCAGTTCGGCCAGGGCCATGGAGGCGACGCCACGCGGGCGGGTGAAATAGACCACCGTACGTCCGAACAGGGCGGCCAGCTGCATGAACGCCGGGTCGAGGCGGTTGATGCAGGCGTAATGCGGGTTGCGTCCGGTGTTGTTGTGCAGGTCGATGGCCGCGAACAGCCCGCGCTCGCGCAGCCGGGCCACCAGTGCGGCGAAGCTCTCCGCCTCGGGCGATCCCGGCTGTTCGGTGCCCGGCCAGATCCGGTTGAAGTCGGGCTGCTGGTCGAGGTGGCGCTGGTTCAGCGCGGCGGCCTGCGGGTTGCCGATCACCAGGGTCAGCGCGCGCGGCAGCTCGCGATGGGTGTAGTGGCGCAGCAGCTGCTGGATGGCATGCAGGCCGACCGGTTCGTTGCCGTGCAGCAGGAGCACCACGGCCACCGCGGGCTCGCGGCGCCCGCCGAGGTGGATCAGGGCCGGTTCCGGCACGACCTCGCTCAGGGTGCGTGGCGTGGCGTCGAGAAAGCCGTCGGGCAGCTCGAAATATTCGCGGATCGCGGGTCGGTCTTGCGGCATGATTCGGTATCTCGGGTTACAGGCCCCAGGTATGTACCGGGGCGCCGGTGTTCTGCCAGCCGCGATAGGCGCGCACGAGTCCCGCCCAGTCGCGTCCGTGTCGCGCGACCCAGCGGCGCTGCCAGACGCTTCCGGTCTGGCCGCTGTCCACGCGCGCGGCGATGATGCCCAGCAGCGCGTCGCGCTCGCCGGGGTCGATCTCCAGGTTCTCCAGGCCCTCGGCGGCCCGCGGCAGCAGCTGGTGCCGGATCAGGCGCGGGGCCGGGAGCGGGTCCGCGTGGCCCCAGCGCAGTCGCGCGTGCAGGCCTTCGCGGGCGGCATGATAGAAGTTGTCGCGGGCTTCGGCGAACGGGGTGTGGGCGGTGCCGTCCCCGGGAGCATCGCGCAGCCATTCGATCACCCCCAGCGCGAAGGCGGCGTTGGCCAGCATGTCGATCAGCGACGGGCCGGCGGGCAGGCAGCGAAACTCCACGCGCAGGTGATGCCGCCCCCCGGCGTCGGTGCCGACGATCGGCCGGTTCCAGCGCCAGATGGTGCCGTTGTGCAGCGCGAGATGGGCCAGATCCTCCGGCGGATGCTGCAGGTCGACCGGCAGCATCACCGGAAAATGGTCCCGGTTCTCGCGGAAGAGCTCACCCACCGACTGGTGCAGATAACCGCTGCCGAAGGTGACCCGGCGGATCGGCCCCCGGGCCGAGTCGGCGAAGCCGCCGCTTTCCACCGCCTGCTCGAACAGCGGGATGCGGCTCTCTTCCCACAGCTCGTGCCCGAACAGATAGGGCGAGTTGCCGGCCGCCGCGAGTACCGGGGCGCTGGCGACCATGGCCGCGTTCAGGCTGCGATGCGCCTCACCCGGTGCGCAGCCGATATGCACCTGGAACGACGTGGCCAGGGCCTCCAGCATCACGTCGTCGTGGTCATGCAGCAGGTGTTCGCGGCCGCGGATGTCGACGTGCAGCGGCCGCCGCGCCCGGTTCTCCAGTACCGCCTCGTTCAGCGCGCGAAAGCGCGCCTGGGGTGACATGCGGTGCTGGCCCAGCTCCTCCGGGGGCAGGGTGGCGAGGCTGCCGGCCATCAGGATCCCGCCATTGAAGCGCGCGGCCGCGCGATCCGCCCGTTTCACGGTGTCCCGCAGCTCCTGCAGGATCGCGGTGAAGCAGCCCGGGCCCGCGGTGAACACGCTGGTGTTCAGTTCCACGTTGAAGCGGGCCAGCTCGCGCGACACCAGCGGGCTGTCCATCGCCTCCAGGAAGGCACCGTTCTCCGCCAGCGCCCGGCCCTCGGCGTCGCACAGCCAGGCCTCGATTTCGAAGCCCAGGGTGGTCGGACCCCGCGGAGTATCCCGGTGGCTGTCCAGCCAGGTCAGCAGCAGATCGGTCTCGTGGGCCAGGGCCCGGCGGAACCGTTCACGGTCCTCCGGGGTGAAGTACTCCGAGCCGATCTCCTCGCCCATGGATCAGTCCTCGTCCGTGTCCGCGTCGTCCGGGGCGTCTTCGTAAAGCGACTCGAGGAGGTCCCCCCAGAGCTGCTCGTGGTGTTCGATGAACGCCAGCAGCGCCTTGCGGAAAGCCAGGTAGTCGGCCTCGAAGCGCTCGAAGTCCTCGCCGCCATTGAGCAGTTTCGCCGCGCGGTCGGTCTGGTTGAGGCTGTCGCGCAGGTTGAGGCTGGCGGCCATCGCCCCTTTTACCCGTTCGCGCTCGTGCGGGATCCAGGCGCGATCGGACAGCAGGGAGCGCAGGTTTTCGCCCAGCTCCAGCAGGCGCTTGCGCAGGCGTGGCACCGCGCCGATGGTGCCGGTCTTGAGGTCGGCCCACACCGCGTCGGTCATCAGTTGCGCCCAGCGCTCGCGCAGGTCCGTTGTGGTGTCCGGGTCAAAGGCGAACGAGGCCTCGAGCTGTTGCGGATCGAAGGGCATTGCGTATCCTTGACTGCAGAAGTGTGTCGCGTGCGCGCGGCAACCCGGTCCGGGACCGGGAATAGCGCCCCCGGGGACCGCGTCCTACAGGGTACAAGAACAAGCAGGGCCGCACAGACGGCCTGCAGGATGTGAGGAGACAGAACAATGGCGACCTGGTTCGCGCAAAGGCGGCTGCGCCAGCAGGTTTGCGACCTGCGGCCGCAGATGTACCGCATGGCCTATGCCTGGTGTCACGACGCCGCGCTGGCCGACGATCTGGTGCAGGAGGCCATGATGAAGGCCCTCACCCGGCTGAAGTCGTTGCAGGACGAGAATGCCCTGAAGTCCTGGGTGTTCCGCATCATGACCAACTGCTACCGCGACTGGGGACGGCGGCAGAAGGACACGGTGGACGTCGACAACATGGAGCTGGCCTGCGAGGACTGCCCGGAGCAGCAGACCGAGCGCAACCGCCGGGTGGCGGACGTGCACCAGGCGATGGCCCGGCTCAGCAGCGATCACCGGCAGGTGGTGTCGCTGGTCGACCTGGAGGGCTTTGCCTATGCCGAGGTCTCCGAAGTGCTGGACGTCCCGATCGGCACCGTGATGAGCCGCCTCAGCCGCGCCCGGGCACAACTGAAAAAGCAGCTGCTGGAACAGCAGCAGGCCCCGCAGGACACAGCGGCGACGGAATCCGCCGCGGAACCCGCTGAAGAGGGGCCGCAACTCAGGGTAGTAAGGAGCCAGAATGGCTGAAGACCGACTCAAGGCGCAGGACCGTCCGAGCGAAGAGATTCTCAACGCCTTCGTCGATGGCGAATTCTCTCCGGAGGACCGGCTGCAGACCCTGCAGGCGATCGCCTCCAGCGAGCACCTGAGCCGTGAGGTCTGTGACATGCACCAGCTCAAGGAGCTGGTGGCGATGGCGTACGAGGACGTGGAACCGCCGGCCCGGGATCACCGTGGCGGCGCGGATGACCACGGCGGTGCCGGCGGCCGCTCCGGTGGTGCGGGATTGCTCCGCTCGCCGAGGGGTGGTCCCCGGCGTACCGGCTGGTTCTCATCGGTGGCCGCCGGTGTCGTGGCGCTGGTGCTGGGCTCGGTGGCCGGTTACGAGGTGACCCGTGACGCCGGCTGGTTCGTGGACGGGGCCGGGACCGGCTCGGCAGCCCATGCGACGGCGTCCGAAGGCCAGGGGGTGCCCGAGCTCGACGACACCGTCAGTGCCCTGTTCACGGAGATGGCGGAAGCCGAATCCGCGGGCGGAGCCGCCGCACCGCAGCCGGTCCATGCAGCCAGCGAGACCGATCAGATCCTTCTGCATGTCAATGACGCCGACCGGGTCGCGATGGAGGAGCTGCTGGACGACATCGAGGCGATGTTCAATGAGGCCGCGCGCGATGGCCGGCAGCTGAATGTCCAGGTCGTGGTGCACAACAAGGCCATCAACATGCTGCGCGCGGACCGGGCCCCGTTCCCGGAGCGGGTCGACAGTCTGAGCCGGGAACACCCCGGACTGCGGTTTACGGCCTGCAACGAGACCCTCGGCCGCCTGGCGCGGGAAGAGGGGCTGCAGGATATCGATATCCTGCCACAGGCCGAGCGCATTGATTCGGGTGTGGCCGAAGCTGCCCGTCGTCAGGCGGAAGGCTGGATCTACATCAAGGTCTGATCCGGGGCGGGAGCGTCGAGTGCCCTCCTCTCGGACGCTTCCGCTGCTCCGCTGGGCCGGCCTGTGCCTGCTGCTGGCGGCCCTGCAGCCGGTCGCGGTCGCGGGGGAGGGTGGCGCGGCACCCGACGCCGGCCCCTCCGTCACCCGGATCGTCTACCACCTGGATTCCGGCGACCGCGAGCATTTCTCCAACGTCCTGCGCTATCTGAAGGAGCACCTGGGCGATCCGGGACACGGGCCGGCCGATGTACGCATCGTGCTGCATGGCGAGGGGGTGCGCCTGCTGGAATCGGCCTCCATGGACACCGCCACCGCCATTCGCATCGACACCCTGCGGCTGCAGGGCTTCGAGTTTCTGGTCAGCCGGCGATCCATGGAGGCCCGTGGCCTGGAGCGCGCCGATCTCCACGACGTGATCCGCGACGAGATGGTGACCAGCGGGATCACCGAGCTGTATCGCCTGCAGCGCAAGGGGTTTACCTACATCAAGCCCTGATCCGTGGTCGCGAGATCGCGGTCCAGCGCCGCCAGGCGCTGCGGCGTGCCGATGTCCCGCCAGTCGCCGAGGTAGTGTTCGCCACTCACCCGGCCCTGCGCGATCGCCTCGCGCAGCACCGGCCCCAGCGGGCGGCGGCCCGGCTCCAGCGACGCGAACAGGGCCGGGTGATACCAGCCGATGCCACTGAAGGTCAGGCGTTCCGGGCCGGTGTCGGTGGTGACGCGGCCGTCGGCGCCCAGGGCGAAGTCCCCGTCCGGATGCTGCGGCGGGTTGTCCACCAGCACCAGATGGGCCAGTGGGGCATCGTGTTCTTCGATGGCCCCCGGCAGCCGCGAGGGGGGTACGAGCGGGTGGTCGCACCAGATGTCGCCGTTGATCACCAGGAAGGCTTCGGGGCCCAGCAGGGGCAGGGCCTGGCGGATGCCGCCGGCGGTTTCCAGGGCGCCGGCGGGTTCCGGCGAATAGCGGATCTTCAGCCCGAAGGCCGAGCCGTCGCCCAGCCGCCGGGGGATCTGCTCACCCAGGTGGGCGGTGTTGATGATGACCTCGCCAAACCCCGCGCGGGCCAGGCGTTCCAGGGTCCAGACGATCAGCGGTTTGCCGCCGGCCTCCAGCAGGGGCTTGGGGCGTTCGTCGGTCAGCGGGCGCATGCGTTCGCCGCGCCCGGCGGCGAGGATCATGGCCCGTTTCACGCGCGTGCCTCCGGCGCGGGTTCGGGAGTGGCGGGATCGCCGGGGAGATGCCGGCGAAACCACTGCGCCACGGGCTGCAGGTCCGGGTGTGCCAGTCCGCGTCGCACCAGCGTCTGCAGGCGCGGTTCGTGGCGGCGGTAGTCGGGCTTGCCGTCACGCCGGTGCAGGCGGGTGAAGATGCCGAGGATCTTGATCGCGCGCTGGACCCCGAGCACCCGGTAATGCACGCGAAAGGCCTCATCGGGCCACCCGGTGGCCTGCAGGTAGTGCGCGAGGGCCTCCCGCGCGACCGCCGGTGAAACGTCGCGCCGCGCATCCTCCAGCAGCGATACCACGTCGTAGGCCGGGCTCCCGAGCACCGCGTCCTGGAAGTCCAGCAGCGCGCAGCCCGTACCTTCCGGCGGGATCATCAGGTTGTCCACGTGAAAGTCGCGCAGCACCAGCGTGGGCTCCAGGTACGGCAGGGCGTCCAGGGTCTGCGTCCAGGCCGCTTCCCAGGCGCCGCGGGCGGCCTCCGCCGGTGGATGGCCCTGTTGTTCCGGGACATACCAGTCGATGAACAGGCGCGCCTCGTCCAGCAGGCGCGGGGTGTCGTAGGCGGCCAGCGCGGGTGTGGCCTCCGCAGGCCGCTGTGGCCAGGCCCGGTGCAGGTCGGCCAGCCGGTCGATGGCCCGCTGATACAGGGCCTTCTCGTCCTCGCCCTCGGCCAGTGCCCGGGTGAACGTGCGGTCGCCGAGGTCCTCCAGCACCAGGAAACCCGCGTCCGGGTCCTCGTCATGGATGCGTGGCGGACGCTGGCCGAGGGCCTCCAGCAGACGGGCGATGCGCAGGAACGGGGCCACCGGTTCGCGTTCCGGCGGGGCATCCATGATGACCACCGGCTCACCGTCGCGTCGCGCGCGGAAATAGCGGCGGAAGCTGGCATCCGCGCGCAGCAGTTGCAGCCCCTCGAAGTACCCGGGTCGCTGCGCCAGCCAGGCCTGCAGGGCGGTGGCGCGGGTATCCTCCGGCACCGAAGATGCGCTCATGCGGCCCTCACGCGGGCGGCGCAGGCAGCCGCTCGACCCGCGTGTCCAGGCGGCCGTCGGGATAGAGTTCGAGCACGCGGTAACCCGGGCGCCCGGTGTCCGGGTCATCGTCGAGCTGATATTCCGTGGCCCCGGGGCGGAACTGCACGCAGGTGGCGGGGCAGCCGAGCACGCGTACGTCGCCATGAAAGGTGTCGACCACCTGGTGCGCGTGGCCGAACACGCAGGCCCGCACCTGCGGATGGTGGTCGAGCACGGCGAACAGCGCGTCGGCATTGGTCAGGCCCATGCCGTCCATCCACGGGCTGCCCACCGGTACCACCGGATGATGTACGGCGATCAGGGCCGGGCGTTCCGGGTGCGCGGTGAGGGCCCCCTCGAGGCGTTGCAGTTCGGCGTCGGACAGATGGCCGGCCGGCCCTCCGGGCTGCGAGGAGTCCAGGGCGATCAGCTGCCAGCTGCCCAGGCGTTCGCTGCGATGGACCGCATGGCCGGCCGACTCCAGGGTCACCGCCAGTTCGCGTGCGTCGTCGTGGTTGCCGGCCAGCGCGCTGGTGGGCCAGGGTCCCGTGTCGTCCAGCAGTGCCTTCAGGCGCGCATAGGTCTCCGGCGACGGGTTCTCGGCGAGGTCGCCGGTCAGCAGGAGGCGGTCGGGCAGGCCTTCCCGCGCCCGCGCGGTTTCCAGGACGTGGCGCAATGCGAGGTCGCTGTCCGGGTAGCCCGCGCGCACCGGGCCCGGTTCGGTCCCCAGGTGACTGTCGGTTACCTGGATCAGGCGCAGCGGTTCGTGCATGTTCGATCCCTGTGGTCTGGCGGTCTGTACTGAGTCCGGCACATGTGTTCTAGTGCAGGTTTACCCGTTGTGGCGGGCCCGTGGCTCGGGTCACGATCCGGAGGTGCAACATGGTGGATCCCGACTATCGTCCCTCCGAGGACGAACCCTACATGAATCCGCGCCAGCTGGACTATTTCCGGCGCAAACTCGAGGCGTGGCGGGCCGAGCTGATCGCCGAGTCGGAAGAGACCCTGGAGCATCTGCGCACCGAGAACTGGCAGGAGCCGGATCCCTCCGATCGCGCCACCCACGAGGCCGATGCCGGCGTGGAGCTGCGCACCCGCGACCGCGAGCGCAAGCTTCTGACCAAGATCGACGAGGCGCTGGCTCGCATCGAGCGCGGCGAGTACGGCTACTGCGAGGAGACCGGCGAGCCGATCGGCCTCGAGCGCCTCGAGATCCGTCCCATCGCCACCCTCAGCGTGGCCGCGCAGGAGGCCCACGAACGCGACGAGGCCCGCGGCCGCTGAGCCCGGCGCTGCCCCGGGTCAGCCCTCCAGCTCGCGCGTGAAGACCCGCGAGTTGCGCGCCTGATTGTAGCGCTGGCGGCGCTCCGGCGGGAGGTCGTCGACGCTGCCGGGGGCGTAACCGCGTTCCTGGAACCACTGCGCCGTGCGGGTGGTGAGCACGAATACCCGGCGAACCCCCTGTTCGCGTGCCAGATCTTCCATCGCGGTCAGCAGCCGGTCGCCCCGGCCGTGGCCGCGGTATTCGGCGTGCAGCGCCAGGCAGGCGATCTCCGCGGCGTGGTCGCCGAACGGGTACAGCGCCGCGGTGCCGATGATCAGCCCGTCGACCTCCAGCACGTGGAAGCGGTCGATCTCCAGTTCCAGGTGCTCGCGGGCGCGGTGCACCAGCACACCCTCGGCCTCCAGTGGTTCCAGCAGCGCATGGATGCCACCGACATCGTCCAGGGTCGCGGGGCGCAGGCGCTCCAGCGGCTCGCGCGAGACCAGGGTGCCGATGCCCTGGCGGGTGAACAGTTCCGTCAGCAGCCCGCCGTCATCGCGGCGGTCGACCAGATGCACGCGCAGGTCGCGTGCATGGCAGGCATCCACCGCGCTGCGCAGGTGGCTGGCGAGTTCCTGCGGCAGATCGTCGCGCTGTTCCAGGATGCGCTCCGCGGCGGGCACGGTCAGCTGGTCGAGGACGTCGTCCTGCGGCCCGCGCAGCACGCCGGCCTCGGTCAGGAAGATCAGCTTGTCCGCGTCCAGGGCGATCGCCACGCGGGTCGCCACCTCCTCGCCCGACAGGTTGAAGACCTCGCCGGTGGGCGAATACCCCAGCGGCGAGACCAGCGCGACCTGCTCCTGATCCAGCAGCGCGGTGAGCGCGGCGGTGTCTACCCCGCGCACCTCGCCGGTGTAATGGAAATCGACCCCGTCGCGGACGCCCAGCGGGCGCGCGGTGACGAAGTTGCCGCCGGCCACCCGCAGGCGTGCATTGCCGGTGCCCGGCTGGCCCAGGCTGCGGGACAGCAGGCCCTCGATCTGCAGCCGCAGGCGGCCGACCGCGTCCAGTACGGCATCCAGCGCCGCGGCATCGGTGACCCGCAGGCCCCCGGCGTACTGCGGCTGCAGGCCGCGTTCGGCCAGGCGCGCCTCGATCTGCGGGCGCGCGCCGTATACCAGCACCACGCGCACACCCAGTGCATGCAGCTTGGCGATGTCCCGCATCAGGGCAGGAAACTCCGCCGCCTGCGCGGCCTCGCCGGCCAGCGCGATGACCATCGTGCGTCCGCGGTGCGCGGCGATGTATGGCACGGCGTCGCGGAACCACGCGAGTTCTCCGGGCGCCGGGGCGCGACGTGCGGGGCGCGGGTGGGATGGATGGTCTGGCGGGTTCACGCGGATCCCTCGCGATGCAGGTGGGCTAAGGGTTGAGCGGCGGGGCCGGGCGATACGGTGGGTGGCCGAATGCAGGCGCGTTCCCGGTGGCCTGAATCAATTCTGGAGGCGGTGCGCGACGGCAGGCAAGTGCCCCGGCGCGGTGCTCATTGGCCGCGCTCGGTCTCGCGCGCGGCATCCAGGCCGGGGATGCGGTCACCTGCCTCGATCCCGTGCTGCGCGAACCATTCCGCGTTGACCTCCAGTGCATACTCGATCGGTGCCACGGACCAGTGCAGGCGGGTGGTCTCGGGCGCCATGGTCTCGATGTTGGTGATCTCGCCGTCGCCGTCGATGAAGGCCACATCCAGCGGGATCAACGTATTGCGCATCCACATCGCCCGGCGGTCCGGCGTATCCCAGATGAACAGCATGCCGCGATCGTCCGCGAGCGCCTCGCGGAACATCAGGCCCTGGCTGCGGCTGGCGTCATCCGCGGCCAGTTCCACCGTCAGTTCCCGGTCGCCGACCTCCAGGGTCGTCTCCGGCAGTCCGTCGTGCTCGGGCGGCGTGGCCGCGGCGGGCGCGGCCAGCAACAGCGCGGCGACCAGGACGACCAGTCCGGTCTGCCACCGTGCCGGGAGCAGGTGGCGGACGGCCGGGGCCGGCCGGCTCCGGGCATGCCCCGCGTCATGGTTCATGCCGGATGCCTGCGCTCAGCTGTCACCGCTCATGCGTCCGACCGCGCAGCTGGCGAACGACTTCGCCCGGGCCCCGGCGGAGCGCAGTCCGGAGACCGAGCCGACCTCCGGATAGCCCATGTGGGCCAGTTTCTCGCGGATCGCGTCGGTGGCGGACTCCGGCGCGGTGACCTCCACGGCCCCGTTCTCGACGTCCACCTCGGCGGATTCCACGCCCTCGACCTGCATCAGGCCCTTGCGGATGGAGCTGGCGCAGCCGCCGCACTTGATGTTCTCGACCTCGAATTTCATGAACGCTTCCTCCCCTACTGGGTATTGATGCTCGCATTATGTACGATTTCGCATTTCCACGAACGTTCGCGAGACCTGCCCATCATGCCTGCCTATCGTTCCCGCACAACCACCCACGGCCGCAACATGGCCGGGGCCCGCGCCCTGTGGCGCGCCACCGGCATGAAGGATGGCGACTTCGACAAGCCGATTGTCGCCGTCGCCAACTCCTTCACCCAGTTCGTGCCGGGACACGTGCATCTGAAGGACATGGGCCAGCTGGTCGCGCGCGAGATCGAACAGGCCGGTGGCGTGGCCAGGGAATTCAATACCATCGCGGTGGACGACGGCATCGCGATGGGTCACGGCGGGATGCTCTATTCGCTGCCCTCGCGCGAGATCATCGCCGACTCGGTGGAGTACATGGTCAACGCCCACTGCGCCGATGCGCTGGTGTGCATCTCCAACTGCGACAAGATCACCCCTGGGATGCTGCTGGCCGCGATGCGCCTGAACATCCCGGTGGTGTTCGTCTCCGGCGGGCCGATGGAGGCCGGCAAGGTGCAGGCGCCGGGGCAGGACAACGTGATCCACCTCGACCTGGTGGATGCGATGGTCAAGGCGGCCGATTCCAGCGCCAGCGACGAGGAGGTGGAGGCCGTCGAGCGTTCCGCCTGCCCGACCTGTGGCTCCTGCTCCGGCATGTTCACCGCCAACTCGATGAACTGCCTGACCGAGGCCCTGGGGCTGTCGCTGCCGGGCAACGGCTCGCTGCTGGCCACGCATGCCGCGCGCCAGGCGCTGTTCGAGGAGGCCGGGCGGCGCGTGGTCGAGCTGGCGAAGCGCTACTACGAGCAGGACGACGCCTCGGCCCTGCCGCGTTCCATCGCCACCTTCGAGGCGTTCGAGAACGCGATGAGCCTGGACATCGCGATGGGCGGTTCCACCAACACCGTGCTGCACCTGCTGGCGGCCGCGCGCGAGGGCGAGGTCAACTTCACCATGGCCGACATCGACCGCCTGTCGCGCCACGTGCCCAACCTGTGCAAGGTGGCCCCGGCGACGCAGCAGTACCACATGGAGGACGTACACCGCGCCGGTGGCGTGGTCGGCATCCTCGCCGAACTGGACCGTGGCGGGCTGATCCATCGCGACATCCCGACCGTGCATGCCCCGACCCTGGGCGCCGCCCTGGAACAGTGGGACGTGATGCGGCATGCGGCCGAATCCGAGCGTCTGTACAGTGCCGCGCCGGGCGGGGTGCCCACCCAGACCGCGTTCAGCCAGGACCGTGCCTGGGACAGCCTCGACCTCGACCGCGCCAACGGTTGCATCCGCGACATCGAGCACGCCTACTCGCAGGACGGGGGCCTGGCCGTGCTCTACGGCAACATGGCCCCGGATGGCTGCATCGTGAAGACCGCCGGCGTCGACGAGAGCATCCTGACCTTCTCCGGCCCGGCGCGGGTGTTCGAGAGCCAGGACGCCGCGGTGGAGGCCATCCTCGCTGACCGCATCCGGGCGGGGGACGTGGTGATCATCCGCTACGAGGGTCCGAAGGGCGGTCCCGGCATGCAGGAGATGCTCTATCCCACCTCGTATCTGAAGTCGAAGGGGCTGGGCAAGGACTGCGCGCTGATCACCGACGGGCGTTTCTCCGGCGGCACCTCCGGCCTGTCCATCGGCCACGTCTCGCCGGAGGCCGCGCAGGGCGGGGCGATCGGCCTGGTTGAAGAGGGCGACACCATCGTGATCGACATCCCCGCGCGCGACATTCGCATCGACGTCGACGACGCCACGCTGGCGGCGCGGCGCGAGGCGATGGAGGCCCGCGGGGCGAAGGCCTGGAAGCCCGAGTCGCGCAATCGGCCGGTGACTCAGGCCCTGCGCGCCTATGCTCTGATGACCACCTCGGCCGCGTTCGGCGCGGTGCGCGACATCTCCCCGCTGGAGGACGGCTGACGGGGGCGCCGCGCTGCAGCGTCCGGTTCACGTCCCCGTTTACACTCCGGGCTCGTCCTTGCGCGCGGAGACCCCGGCGGTCAGGGCGTAGCGCATGGCATCTTCCAGCGACAGCTCCAGCGGTTCCACCCGGTCGCGCGGCAGCATCAGGGTGTAGCCGCCGATCTGGTAGCTCATCGGCATGTAGACCGCGAGGGTCTCCGCCCCGCCCAGTGCGTCCGGCAGGCCTTCGAAGTCCTCGCGCGTGACGAAGCCGATGACGCGCGCTTCCAGCCCCGGCAGCGTGACCAGCACTGCCTGGCCGAACTGCTGGTGGATGTCGCCGGAGACCAGGTTGGTAACATCGCGCACCGTGCCGTGGATGGTCTTGACCACCGGGATGCGCTGCATCAGGCCTTCCAGCCAGTTGAACAGCCAGCGCACCACGTAGGCCTGCAGCAGTACCCCCACCGCGAATACCAGGCCGACGCCGGCCGCGATCCCCATGCCCGGCACGTACAGCAGCTCCGGCAGGATGGCCTGCAGCAGGCCGCCCAGCACCTGTTCCGCGGTGCTGCCCAGCCACCACAGCAGGGCCAGCGTGACCATCGCCGGCAGGATCGCGGCCAGGCCGGTGAGGAAGGTTCGGGAAATCTTGCGCACGCAGGTTCTCCGGAAGGGGCGACGCCTCGATCGTAACAACGCCGGGGCGGGTCGGTTCAGAACTGCCAGGTGGCGTGCAGCGAGCCGAACTCCGCGGCGCCGGTAGCCTGGCCGCTGAATTCGCGCGAGCGCCAGACATGGGTATAGCCCAGACGCACCCCGTGCCAGTGGAACACCACGCCCGCGGTGAATTCGCCCACCACCGGGTGCTTGTCCACCGAGGGCCCGTCGCGGAACAGCGGCCCGTCGAGGAACAGATCAAAGGCCATCAGGCGAGTGTCCACCCCGGCGAACAGGTAGCCGCCGGCGGTGTCGACCGCCTCGAAGGTGTGCGACCCGGACAGTGCCGGGTTGATCCGCGGTGGGCCGAAATCGCGGGGCAGGTTGCGGCCCGTGCGCAGGATCGCGCCGGCATTGGCGAAGGTGAAGGGGCTGCCGATGGAGGCGCCCCAGTGCGGGGTCAGATCCCAGTCCCAGCCGCTCCCCAGATGGCCGGATCGGCCGCGCAGCTGGCGTTCGTAGCCCAGCATCAGCGTGGGCTCGTTGCCGATCTGCGCGTCCCATCCGCGCGGATCGGGGGCGCCCGTCAGGTCATGGACCGTCTCCTGGGTGCGGTCGGCCAGGGACGCCGGGCCCACTGTCCCCAGCGTGACCTGCAGCCGGTCGAGCCGGTCGCCGTGGTCCTCGGCCAGGCTGAAGTTCAGGTACAGCCAGCCGGCGTAGGGGCGGTCGTCCGGGTCCGGCTGCTCGCGTTCGATGTCTTCCGGGGTGTACATGTTCTGCGCCAGGTGCACCGAGGTCTTCAGGCGGCCGCGTTCCTCGCGATCGACGAACAGCGGGAAGAAGTCCGCCACGTCCTGGAGCCAGGGCGGGACCCGTTCGCCGCGCCGCGTCCAGCCGGCGCGCACGCCATTGGTGTAGTAGCGGTCCTCGCCGGCGAACAGGTCGTTCTCGAACTCGAAATGCAGGGCATCCACGCCGCCGCGTTCGGCCGCCGCGGGCGAGCCGGCCAGCGACCCCGCCAGCAGGGCGGTGACGGCGATTACGGAGACCGCGGGCCGGATGCGGGGAACGCTCCGGTATGATGGCGCCATGGATTTCTCCAGTCAGATCATCTTTCTCGTCGCCGTGGTCCTGCTCGGCAGCATCCTGTCCAGCGTGGTCACCTCGCGGCTGGGTGTACCACTGCTGCTGGTGTTCCTCGGCATCGGCATGCTGCTGGGCCCGGAGGGCCCCGGCGGCGTGTCGTTCGAGAATATCACCCTGGCCCATCTGATCGGCTCCGCGGCCCTGGCCATCATCCTGTTCGATGGCGGGATGCGCACGCCGGCGCGCAATTTCCGTATCGGACTGAAGCCGGCGGTGGGGCTGGCCACCGTGGGGGTGCTGATCACCTCCGGCCTGACCGGGCTGTTCGCGGTGTGGTGGCTGGGGCTGTCGTGGCTGGAGGGACTGCTGCTGGGGGCGATCGTCGGCTCCACCGACGCGGCCGCGGTGTTTTCCCTGCTGCGCTCGCGCGGGCTGGAGTTGAAGAGCCGCGTGGGGGCGACCCTGGAGATCGAGTCGGGATCCAACGACCCGATGGCAATCTTCCTCACCATCGTGCTGATCGAGCTGATCCTGATGGATCAGCCCGATTTCGGGGTGGTGGTGCTGGTCGAGTTCGTGCAGCAGATGGGGCTGGGGGCCCTGCTGGGGGTCGGGGGCGGGCTCGCGCTGCTGGCGCTGATCAACCGTGTGCCGATGTCGGCCGGGTTCTACCCGCTGTTCGCGCTGGCCGGGGCGCTGGCGATCTTCGGCCTGACCGGCATGGTGGGCGGATCGGGCTTCCTCGCGGTGTATCTCGCCGGGCTGCTGCTGGGCAACCGCCCGCTGGAGGCCTCGCAGAACATCAAGCGTTTCCACGACGGCATCGCGGCGCTGGCGCAGATCGGCATGTTCCTGATGCTGGGGATGATCGTCACGCCCTCGGAGCTGCCGCCGGTGGCGCTGGACGCGGGCCTGGTAGCGCTGGTGCTGATCCTGCTGGCACGCCCGCTGGCGGTGGCGCTGTGCCTGTATCCGTTCCGCTTCCCGTGGCGCGAGCAGCTGTTCATCGCCTGGGTCGGGCTGCGCGGGGCGGTGCCCATCATCCTCGCGCTGTTTCCGTTGCTGGCGGGGCTGGAGCTGGCGGAATACTTCTTCCACGTGGTGTTCTTCGTGGTGCTGATCTCGCTGATGGTGCAGGGCTGGACCGTGGCCTCCTCGGCGCGCTGGCTGGGCCTGGAGCTGCCGCCGACCACCACCCGGGTCCAGCGCACCGAGCTGGACATCCCGGGGCAGCAGGAGATGGAGCTGGTGGGCTACCGGCTGGCGGAGACCACGCCGGTGGTGCGCGAGGCCTGGTCCGGTTTCCGTCTGCCCGGGTCGGCGCGGGTGGTCGCACATCTGCGGGAAGGGCAGCTGCTGGAGACCCTGGAACTGCTGGACCTGCAGGCCGGCGACCATCTCTACATCATGGTCGCACCCGCCGACCTGCCGGACCTGGACCGCCTGTTCGTGCCGCAGGAAGAGGTGCCGGAACGCCTGACCGAGCGCAGCGTGTTCGGGGAGTTTGCCCTCAACGGCGATGCCCTGCTGGGGGCGGTGGGCATGACCTACGGCGCGCCGGTGCCGTCCGAACGTCAGGGCGAGACCCTGGAGGCCTTCCTGCGCGCCGAACTGCAGACCGAGCCGGTGGTGGGGGACTTCGTGGATCTCGGGCCCACGCGCCTGGTGGTGCGCGAGATGGAGGGCGCGCGCATCACCCGGGTCGGCCTCAAGCTGCTGAAGAAGGAGTGATCACTTCTCCAGCATGGCCTTGAGCCCGGCGAGATGGGCGCGCGCCGTGAGCTGCTGGGTCTCCGGGTCCGGCGGCTTTGCGTCGGGCCAGTCGAGGTGTTCCTCGGGCAGCTCGTCGAGAAAGCGCGACGGTTCGCAGTCGAGGGTCTCGCCGTAGCGCTTGCGGCTGCGCGCGTAGGTGATCAGCAGGGTCTGCTGCGCGCGGGTCAGCCCGACGTAGGCCAGGCGGCGCTCCTCCTCGATGGCGTCGTCCTCCAGGCTCACGCGGTGCGGCAGCAGCTCCTCCTCGAAGCCGACCAGGCACACGTGCGGGAACTCCAGGCCCTTGGCGGTGTGCAGGGTCAGCAGCTGCACCGCCTCGGTATCGTCCTGGGCATCGCGGTTGCGGTCGAGGATGTCCATCAGGCTGATGCGGTTGACGATGTCGGCCAGTTCCATGCCGTCCTCGTCGTCCGCCGTGTCGTCGCCGTATTCGGCCTCCGGCGCGCGCGAGCCGGCCAGGCGTGCGACCCAGTCGATGAATTCACGCACCTGTTCCATGCGCCGGGTGGCGGCGCGCGGGTTGGCGCTGTTGTCCAGCAGCCAGGATTCGTAGTCGATGTCCTCGACCAGTGCGCGCAGCAGGGCATCCGGGGCCTCCTCGGCCGCGCGTGCGCGGAAGCCGTCGACCCAGTCGACGAAGCGTTCCAGACGCGCCCGGGCACGCTCGTCCATGTATTCGGCCAGGCCGGCCCCGCGCGCGGCCTGCAGCAGCGAGACCCCGCGCTGGTTGGCGTACTGGCCGAGTTTTTCCAGAGTGGCCGGGCCGATCTCGCGGCGCGGTACGTTGACCACGCGCAGAAAGGCGGTGTTGTCGTCCGGGTTGGCCAGCAGGCGCAGGTAGGCCACCAGATCCTTGATCTCGGCCTTCTCGAAGAACGATTGCCCGCCGCTCAGGCGGTAGGGGATGCCCTGCTCGCGCAGCAGCTTCTCGAACAGCCGCGACTGGTGGTTGCTGCGGTAGAGGATGGCGAAATCGCCCCAGCCGGCGTTCAGGCGGAAGCGCCGGCGCATCAGCTCGGAGACCACCCGCGCGGCCTCGGCGTCGGAGTCCGCGCAGTCGATCACCTCGACTTTCTCGCCCTCGCCCAGCGCGCTCCACAGGCGCTTCTCGAATACGTGCGGGTTGTTGGCGATCAGCGCGTTGGCGGTGGCCAGGATGCGGTTGGTGGAGCGGTAGTTCTGCTCCAGCTTGACCACTTCCAGACGCGGAAAGTCCTGCTGCAGGCGCGCGAGGTTTTCCGGGCGCGCGCCGCGCCAGGCGTAGATCGACTGGTCGTCGTCGCCGACCACGGTCAGGCCGTCGCTGACCCCGACCAGCAGACGTACCAGCTGGTACTGCGCCGAGTTGGTGTCCTGGTATTCGTCCACCAGCAGGTGGCGGATGCGGTCCTGCCAGCGGTTGCGCAGCTCGGCGTCCGCGCGCAGGCAGTCCACCGGGCGCTTGATCAGGTCGTCGAAATCCACCGCGTTGTAGGCGCGCAGGGCCTGTTCATAGCGCGGGTAGAGATTGGCCGCGAGCAGGGCCCCGGGGGCTTCGTCGCCCGCCTGGCTGGCCTCGGCCAGCGCCTCGTCGGGGGTCAACAGGTCGTTCTTCCAGCGGCTGATGTGGCCGATCAGGTCATCCACCTCGGCCGCGGTGTCGTCGCGGTGGGTGATCTCGCGCAGCAGCTGGCGACAGTCGCCGGGATCGAGGATGGAGAAGCCCGGGCGCAGGCCGGTGGCCGCCAGTTCGCGGCGCAGGAACTGCAGGCCGAAGGTGTGGAAGGTGGACACGCCCAGCCCGCGGCTCTGTTCCCGCGACAGCCGCCCCTGCACCCGCTCGCGCATCTCGCGCGCGGCCTTGTTGGTGAAGGTGATCGCGACGATCTGGCGCGCGTCCAGGCCGCGCTTTTCCACCAGGTGCGCGATCTTCTCGGTGATCACGCGGGTCTTGCCCGAGCCCGCGCCGGCAAGGACCAGCAGCGGACGGTCGGTGGTGGAGACGGCGGCGTGTTGCTGGGGGTTGAGCTGTTCGGACACCGGCGGGTCGCTTCCTCGGGACGCGGGCGCGTAAACTACCCCACGCGTCATTGATCATAAAGCCCCGCGGCGAGTTTCCCCGCGGGGACGTCGTGGAGGCAGCGTGTCGCAATCGTCCAATGCCGACAAGCCGGGTGCTTCCGGGGACCTGCCAGCCCTGGATGCAGGAGATTTCCATCACCGTCTGCAGGAGGTGCCGGGTGCGGCCGTGGTCCTCTTCACCCGGCGCGGATGCAGCGCCTGTCACGCGATGGGCGACGCCCTGCGGCGCTGGCAGGTGGACGGCGATCCCCCGGCGCTGTTCTGCGTGGATGCCGAGGTCGATACCGCACTGGTGCGCGAGTTCGAGGTCTTCCACCTGCCGGCGCTGTTCGTGTTCGTCGATGGCGAGTACCACGGCCCGCTGCAGGCCCCGCCGCGCGTGCCGCTGCTGCGTGCGGCCCTGGAGGAACGCCTGCGCCAGCCGCCGGAGGAGGCGCCATGAGCGCGGTCGGCGAGGACGGCGGGGCGCGCGACTGGTGGCCGGTCGCCGAGTGCAGCGAGAGCCCGAATCAGGATGCGCGCCCGGCCGGGATGCGGCCGGAACTGATCGTGGTGCACGCGATCAGTCTGCCGCCGGGCGAGTTCGGCGGATCGCACGTCGAGGCCCTGTTCCACAACCGCCTGGACCCGGACGTGCATCCGTTCTTCGCCGGGATCCGTGACCTGCGGGTGTCGGCGCATGTGTTCATCGATCGCGCGGGCCGGGCGACCCAGTTCGTCCCGTTCAGCCGGCGCGCCTGGCATGCCGGCGTTTCCGCGTGGCGCGGGCGCGAGCGCTGCAACGATTTCTCCATCGGGATCGAACTGGAGGGGGACGACCATACCCCCTTCACCGCGGTGCAGTATGCCGAGCTGGCGGCGCTGATCCGCTGGCTGCGGGAGCATTTCCCGGCGATCGCCGCGGACGCCCTGGCGGGGCACAGCGACATCGCCCCGGGGCGCAAGACCGACCCCGGTCCGTGCTTCGACTGGGATCGGTTGCACGCCCTGCTGGGGGAGCCTCGAGCCATCGCCCCCTGGTGAATCCACCCCTGGAGCAAGTAGATGATCGTCGACCTGATGCGACACGGAGAGCCCGCCGGCGGCCAGCGCTTTCGCGGCCACGGCTGCGACGACCCCCTGAGCGAGACCGGCTGGCGCCAGATGGAGCGCGCCGCGGCCGCCGAGACCGGATGGCAGCGGATCGTGACTTCGCCGCTGGCGCGCTGCCGCGCGTTTGCCGAACACCTGGCGGACGAGCGTGGTGTGGCGCTGGCGACGGCGCATGACCTGCGCGAGATCGGCTTCGGCGCCTGGGAGGGCCGCACCCGCGCCCAGCTGCAGGAGGAACGTCCGGAGGAATACCGCGCCTTCTACGCCGACCCCGAGCACAACCGGCCGGAGGGGGCGGAGATGCTGGATGCGTTTCGTCAGCGGGTGGCGGCGGCCTTTGCCGAGAGCGTGGAAGCGCCCGGCCGGTCCGACGAACACGTGTTGCTGGTGGTCCACGCCGGCGTGATCCGTGCGCTGGTCGGCGGCGTAATGGCCGTACCGGACGGCCACCTGTTCCAGCTCGACTGCGACTACGCCAGCCTCACCCGGATCCATCGCCAGACCGACCGCGGCTGGCGGCTGGCGTTCACCAACCGGGTCGTGGCGGACTGACTCAGCCGGCGTTGCTCTTGCGCTTCGGGACCGCCTTCACCGACAGGTAGTAGTCGTTCTCGAGGATGTCGATCAGACGGTCGATGTTGGGGTGCCTGCCCGGGTTGGCGCGGGCCTCGTCGGCATGGCTGCCGTACATCAGCAGACCGGAATTGGCCGCCTTGGGACCGATGCCGCCGAAATCCAGCGCCAGCTGGTAGTACACCTGCAGGGAGAGCTTCTGCCCCTCCTGGTTCTCGATGGTGGCGGTGGGGTTGTAGTCCTCGCCGAACAGTTCGAGGCGTTCGATATTGCTCACGTCGGGCAGTTTTTTGGACATGCCGGGCTCCTCGGATGAATCGGCGGCATTATCGGGGCTGCCCGGCCCGGCCACAACCGTCCGCAATCATGGCGGGTTCGTCGCGTCGTGCCGCTCCTGCTACGATAGCGGCTTTTCCCCGAGGACCGAGAACATGCAGGCAAGCCCGTTCCTGGAAGCCGCGCAGGCTGCGGCCGACGCCGCCGAGAAGGTGATCCGTCACTACTACGAACACGGCGTGGACGTTGAAACCAAGGCCGACGACACGCCGGTCACGCGTGCCGACGTGGAGAGCGAAGAGGCGATCCGCTCGATCA
Organism: Thioalkalivibrio sp. ALE23; assembly: GCF_000378545.1. NCBI lineage: Bacteria > Pseudomonadati > Pseudomonadota > Gammaproteobacteria > Chromatiales > Ectothiorhodospiraceae > Thioalkalivibrio > Thioalkalivibrio sp. ALE23. Next base: position 277,578 of record NZ_KB900035.1, read on the forward strand.
TCCGCGAGCGCTTTCCGGATCACGGTTTCTACGGCGAAGAGACGGGCCAGTCGGACATGGACTCCGACTATGTCTGGCTGATCGACCCGATCGACGGCACCAAGAGCTTCGTGCGCCGCTACCCGTTCTTCTCCACCCAGATCGCGCTGATGTACAAGGGCGAGCTGATTCTGGGCCTGTCGAGCGGGCCGCAGTTCGGCGAGCGCGCCTGGGCCGAGAAGGGACAGGGCGCCTGGCTCAACGGCGAGCGCATCGGCGTGGAGAAGGGCATCACCGCGGTCGATCGCGCGACCCTGTCCACCGGCAACCTCCGCTCGCTGGCGGCGCGCGGCGACTGCTGGAACGCGCTGGGCGGGATCGTCGCCGAGGTCAACCGCGTCCGCGGTTACGGCGACTTCTACCATTACCACCTGCTGGCCCGCGGCAGCATCGACTGCATCGTCGAGTCGGACGTGAACATCCTCGACATTGCGGCCCTGGCCGTGATCGTGCGCGAAGCGGGCGGGACGTTCACCGACCTCGCCGGCGGCGAGCTGGACCTCGACACCAGCACGGTGCTGGCGGCGGGCACCCCCGAGCTGCACGCCACCCTGCGCGAGCGTCTCGCCTGGGGGTGACCCGCCGAGCTGGCTAGTCGAGCAGCCCGTGGCTGCGCAGCTTCTTGCGCAGGGTCGCGCGGTTGAGGCCGAGCACGGCCGCCGCGCGGCTCTGGTTGTGGCCACAGCGTTCCAGCACGCAGGCCAGCAGCGGGCGTTCGACCTCCTCCATCACCAGGGCGTAGAGGTCGTGGCTGGACTGCCCGTCCAGGGTGTCGAAATAGTCTTCCATGGCCTGATGGACGGACTGCGCGAGGACGCTGTCCGATTCCGGCGGCGCGGCCGGACCCTGTCCCGGCCATGTCGTCTGTCCGTTGCCGTCCTTGCGACGCGCGGGATTCCCGTTGCTGCTCATGCGGCCCTGTCCGAATCGTCCGCAGGCGAATCGCCTGATGGAAACATTGCCTCGAGGCGCCGGAGCTGTTCGCCGGCGTCCTCCAGGGCGAACAGTTCGGCCCGCAGTGCGCGGGTCTCTGCCTCGCCTCTCCCCAGCTGCTCAAGATACCAGCCGATGTGCTTGCGGGCGATACGCACGCCCTGATGCGGACCATATTGCCGGTGCAGGGCGGCGACGTGCTCGCGCATCAGGCCCGCGATGGACGCGGGGTCGGGTGCGTCCGGCAGGGCCTCGCCGGCCAGCGCGGCGCGGATCCGTCCCGGCAGCCACGGGCGTCCCTGCGCGCCACGTCCGATCATGATCCCGGTGGCACCGGTGCGGGCGAGGGCCCGCCGGGCATCCTCGACGTCGCGGATGTCCCCGTTGGCCAGCACCGGCAGGTCCGTGGCGGCCACCACCCGGGCGATCGCCTCGTGATCCGCCACGCCGCGATAGCCCGCCGCCCGGGTGCGGCCATGCACCGTGAGCATCGCAATCCCGGCATCTGCGGCGATCCCGGCAATGGTTTCCGCGTTCATGCGCTCGGGGTCCAGGCCCAGACGCATCTTCAGGGTGACCGGTACGCCGGCGTTTTCGGTGAGGGCCTGAAGCAGCTCGCGGGCCAGCCCGGTGTCGCCCATCAACGCTGAACCGGCGGCGCGGCTGCAGACCTTCTTGGCCGGGCAGCCCAGGTTGAGGTCGATGATATCGGCACCGCGGGCGACGTTTTCACGCGCTGCGTCGGCCAGGGCCCCGGGCTCGTTTCCCAGCAGCTGGACGATGCGCGGTGACGGTTCGGCCGCGTGATCCAAGCGGTGCCGGCTCTTGGCGCTGTCCCACAGGTTTTGCTGCGAGGTGACCATCTCCGAGACCGCCGCGCTGGCCCCCAGGCGGCGCGCGAGCAGGCGGAAAGGCCGGTCGCTGACCCCGGCCATGGGCGCGAGGAAGACCGGCGGGTCGGAGAAATGGTGGTGGCCGAGCTGCATTCCGTCAGTTTAGCAGCCCGCACGCCCGGCGCAGGAATCCGCGTCAGCGGGGGCGGACGTGGACCCCGCTCAGGCGCGGGTGCTCGGTGTGTATGCGCAGGGCGACGGGCCAGGGTCGGTGGGCGGCCATTTGCGGAGGGGGATCACCGTCCGGGGCATAGACCCGCGGATGGATGCGCTCGCGGGCATGGGTGCGGCCCAGAGTGTCCGACAGGGCAATATCCAGCAGCGGCCAGGCCTGAGCGCGGGATTCGCGGTTGTAGAGCTCGAAGATGAGCCAGCGGCCGCTGCCGGCGCCGGCCGGGTGCAGCGAAGGAGTGGAGACACGAACGGACTCGGGCGCGCGATGGGCGCGTTCGGGGCAGTGCAGGCGCTCGCACAGCGAGGTCCGCAGGGTCTCCAGCGCGGGTTCTTGCGTGATGGCGCGTGGCGGGAAGGCCAGCAACTGGAAGATCAGCCCCAGCAGGAGGAGGCTTGCCAGCGCGGCACCGCCGAAACGGGTCCGGTGTGCGCTTCGGGCGGGTCGTATCTGCGGGCCGTCCGGGCGCCCCGGAGCCCCCCGGGCGGGACGCTCGCGCTCCGGCTCGGGATCGGGGGCTGCGGGGGGGCGCGTGGACGGTTCCGGGTACGGCACGGAGCGCGCGGACTGGGTGTCGGGAGATCCGACGGTCGGGTGCGAAAGGGTGGGCGCTCCTTCGTCCGGCCTGCCGGAAGCGGCTTGCGCGGGGGCGTTTTCGGCGGCGGGGACCGGCTGCAGGCCGGCCCCGTTTGCGGGTTCGCCCGCCGGGGCGATCTCCAGAGCGGGGAACCAGGCGAACGCACGGCCGCAGGCCTCGCAGCGGACCCGTGCGTGGTGCGCGTTGCCGGGCGGGCGGGCCACCACATGGGCAACGCTGCAATGCGGGCAGCGGACCAGCATTACGCGGCAGGCCGTCCGGCCGGTGGGTCAGCGGCGGCGGCCGTCCAGCAGGGCCCAGCCATCGCGGGAATCGCGGACACCGATATCGAATGCATGGGCATAGGCCTCCATGACCTCTTCCGCCTGACGATCCAGCAGTCCGGCCATCAGGATGCGCCCGCCCGGACGGGTGGCCGCGGTGAGCACCGGGGCCAGTTCGATCAGCGGGCGCGTGAGGATGTTGGCCAGCACCAGATCGGAGCCGCCTTCGGGCAGCGGGTGATCGGTGAGTCCGGCCTGCAGACGGTCGCTGCCGATGCCGTTGGCGGCCGCGTTGGATTCGGTGGCCTGGACCGCCTGGGGGTCGTTGTCGATCCCGAGGGCGTGGCGCGCCCCCAGCTTGAGCGCGGCGATCGCGAGGATCCCGGAGCCGCAGCCGTAGTCCAGCACCTCGAGGTCACGCGGCGGGTCCTCGGCCAGGGCGGTCAGGCACATCGCGGTGGTGGGGTGGTTGCCGGTGCCGAAGGCCAGGCCGGGGTCGAGGTGCACGAAGACCCCGTCCTCGACGTCCGGTTGTTCCTCCCAGGACGGCACGATCCACAGCGGCCCGCCGCAGTGGATGGCCTCCAGCCCGTCCAGGCCCGCGCGCACCCAGTCCTGGTCGGTGATGTCGGTGACCTGCAGCTCGGAGGGGGCGGGGTCGCGCTGGAGCATCGAGGCCGAGGCCAGCTCCGCCGCGGTGCGGTCGGAGAACACGGCCTTCAGGCGGATGTCCGACCACAGCGGGTGCGTGCCCGGTGGCGGCTCGAACAGGGGTTCGTCGGCGGCATCGAACAGTTCCACGCTGACCGCACCCAGTTCGAACAGCAGCTCCTCCAGGGCCTCGGCATCGCCGGGTTCGGCCCGGCATTCCAGTTCGGCAAGACTCATGCGGCCCTCAGTGTGCCTTCAGTTTCTTTTCCAGGTAGTGGATGTCGGTGGCACCCCGCTGGAAGTTGGCGTCGTTCATCAGATCGGAGTGCAGGCTGATGTTGGTGCGGATGCCGTCGACGATGATCTCGCCGAGGGCGCCGCGCATGCGCGCGATGGCGATGTCGCGCGTGGTGCCGTGGGCAATCAGCTTGCCGACCATGGAGTCGTAATGCGGCGGGACCGCGTAGCCGTTGTAGATATGCGTGTCCATGCGGATCCCGGGGCCGCCCGGCGCGTGATACTGCTGGATGGTGCCGGGGCTGGGGACGAAGGTTGCGGGGTCCTCGGCGTTGATGCGGCACTCGATCGCATGGCCGTGGATGGTGACGTCGTCCTGGGTAATGCCCAGCGGTTCCCCGGCGGCGATGCGGATCTGCTCACGCACCAGATCGATGCCGGTGACCTCCTCGGTCACCGTGTGCTCGACCTGCAGCCGGGTGTTCATCTCGATGAAGAAGAACTGGCCGTCCTCGTACAGGAACTCGAAGGTCCCGGCGCCGCGATAGCCGATCTCCTGGCAGGCGCGGATCAGGCGTTCGCTCATGTCGCGGCGCTGTGTGTCGGTGATCTCCGGGGCCGGGGCCTCCTCGATCACCTTCTGGTGGCGCCGCTGCATGGAGCAGTCGCGCTCGCCCAGGCACACCGCGTTGCCGTGGGTGTCCGCGAGGATCTGGAACTCCACGTGGCGCGGGCGCTCGAGGAATTTCTCCATGTACAGGGTGTCGTCACCGAAGCCCTGACGGGCCTCGTTGCGGGTCAGGGAGATCGCGTTGAGCAGCGCGCCCTCGGTATGCACCACGCGCATCCCGCGGCCACCGCCGCCGGCGGCGGCCTTCACGATGACCGGGTAGCCGATCTCGCGGGCCAGCTGCAGGTTGGCGTCGGGGTCCTCGCCCAGCGCGCCACCGGAGCCCGGCACACAGGGCACCCCGGCGGACAGCATGGCCTGCTTGGCCGAGACCTTGTCGCCCATCAGGCGGATGGTCTCGGCGCGCGGGCCGATGAAGGCGAAGCCGCTGGATTCGACCCGTTCGGCGAAATCGGCGTTTTCCGACAGGAAGCCGTAGCCCGGATGAAGGGCGCCGGCGTCGGTGACCTCGGCCGCGGCGATCAGCGCCGGGATGTTGAGATAGCTTTCGTTCGAGGGGGCGGGGCCGATGCAGACCGACTCGTCGGCCAGGCGCACGTGCTTGAGGTCGCGGTCGGCGTCGGAGTGCACGGCCACGGTGGCGATGCCCATCTCGCGGCAGGTGCGCAGTACCCGCAGGGCGATTTCGCCGCGGTTGGCGATCAGGATTTTTTCAAACATGCTCGGACCTGTGTTCGGCGAAGACGGTGAAGGCTCACGCGATGATGAACAGCGGCTGGCCGTATTCCACCGGATTGCCATTCTCCACCAGGATCTGGCGGACGGTGCCGGCCTGGTCCGCTTCCAGCGGGTTGAGCATCTTCATCGCCTCGATGATGCACAGGGTGTCGCCCACCTCCACCTGCTGTCCGACTTCGACGAACGGCGTGGCGCCGGGGCTGGGGGCGCGGTAGAAGGTGCCGACCATGGGCGCGGTCACGCGGTGGCCCTCGAGTTCCTCCGGTTCATCCGCGCCCGCTTCCTCGGCCGCGGCGGCGGGAGCGGGCGGTGCGGGCGGCGGCGCGGCGGCCGGCATCGGTGCGGGCTGTGCCTGGGGGACGCCCCCGGGCGAGCGGGTGATGCGCACCGACTCCTCGCCCTCGTTGATCTCGATTTCGTGGATCCCGCTCTCCTCGAGCAGGTCGATCAGTTTCTTGACCTTGCGGATATCCATGGGTGCCTATGACTCCTTGATGGCTGCAATCGCCGCGTCCAGCGCCAGCCGGTACCCCCGGGGGCCGAAACCGGCCAGGGTAGCGGCGGCGACGTCGGCCAGCAGCGATGTCTGCCGGAACGCCTCGCGGGCATGGACGTTGCTGATATGGATCTCGTAGAACGGGATCGCGACCCCCAGCAGGGCGTCACGCAGGCTGACGCTGGTGTGGGTCAGTCCGCCCGGGTTGATCAGGATACGGCGCACGTCCTCGCCCGGCGCCGCGTGGATGCGGTCGATCAGGGCGCCCTCGTGATTGCTCTGAAAGCAGTTCAGGCGGATCCCCGCCTCGTGCGCCCGGTTCTCCAGATCCGCCTCGATGTCCGCCAGCGTGGCATGGCCATAGCGCTCCGGCTCCCGCTGTCCGAGCAGGTTCAGGTTGGGGCCGTTGAGCAGCAGGATGGTGGCCATGACGGGAATCGGCGGCGATCCGGACGTGAATGGGGGCGAACGCGCCGGAACATGCCGGCGAATCCATGGCCGCGATTCTGCCGCAGGGCGCGCGGGGTGTCCAGCACCTTCGCCGTGCGCCGGAGCGTGCCCGCGCGGGTCAGAGGTATTGCTCCAGCCAGCCGTGCAGGTCGTCTTCGGTAACCTCGCCGCGGTGGGTCTCGCGCACGGTCCCGTCACGATCGATGACCACGGTGTAGGGCAGGGCCCCGATCCGGTTGCCGTATTCGGTCTGGATCTGCATGGCCTCGTCCTGCCCGATCAGGATCGGGAATTCGATGCCGTAGGTGGCGACGAACTGCTCGGTGGCCGACTGTTCGTCCACCGCGACCGCGACGATGTTGAAGTCCTCGTCCCGGTATTCTTCCCAGGTTTCCTGAAAGAGCGGCATTTCCTTCTTGCAGGGCGGGCACCAGGTGGCCCAGAAGTTGAGTACCACCAGGTCGTCGTCCCACTGGTTGAAGGCCTGCTCCTCGCCGTCCAGGTCCGGCAGGGTGAAGTCGACGCGCGACTCGCCGGTCGGGGTGTCCTCCGGCCCCGCGACGTCGGCGGCATCGACATCCGGGTCGCCGCCGGTCGCGGTGTCGCCGGACCGGTCGTTATCCAGGCAGGCGGTCAGGGCCGGGGCGCACAGCCCGATGGCCAGTGCCAGCCACCAGCGGTTCCCGTTCACGGGCGCACCCCCAGGGCATTGTCCAGGTGCTCGAGGAAGGCCTCGGCGTTGAGGTAACCGACGCGGCGAAACTGCGGCAGCGGTTCGCCGTCGCGGTCGTAGAAGACCATCGCCGGCGGGCCGAACAGCTCGAAGTGCTGCATCAGTTCGCGGTGCTCCGAGGTGTTGTCGGTGACGTCGGCCTTCAGCAGATGGACATCCGCGGTGGCGCGGATGACCTGCGGGTCCTGGAAGGTGGTGCGTTCCAGGCGTACGCAGTCCACGCACCAGTCGGCATAGAAGTCCACGAACACCGGTTCGCCGCGTGAGGCGGCCTCCGCCACCTCCCGTTCGAGGTCTTCCAGGCTGTCGATGTAGGTGAACTCCATCTCCGTCGGTCCGCCGTCCGCGGTGGTGACGGCGGGCTGACTGAGGGTGGCCAGCGGGCGGGTCATGTCCTTGCCGCCGGTGGCCGCCCCCAGCATCAGCAGGATGCCGTAGATCAGGATCACCAGGCCGAGCCCCTTCCACAGGGTGTGCCAGCCGGACTTGCCTTCGGGCAGGCTCTGCAGCGCCCCCATGTACACCGCGACCACGATGAACAGGGTGGCCCACAGGAACATCGCCACTTCGCCCGGGATGACCCGTTCCAGCAGCCAGATGCCCATGGCCAGCAGGCCCACGCCGAACACCGCCTTGATGGTATCCATCCACGGGCCGGCCTTCGGCAGCAGGCGTCCGGCCGAGGTGCCGATCGCCAGCAGGGGGGCGCCCATGCCCATGCTCAGGGAGAACAGCGCGATCCCGCCCAGCACGGCGTCGCCGGTCTGGCTGATGTAGAGCAGGGCCCCCAGCAGCGGCGCGGTGACGCACGGCCCGACGATCAGGGCCGAGAGGAAGCCCATGACACCGGCGCCGAACAGGGTGCCGCCCTCCTGGCGATTGCTGATGTTCGACAGCTTGCTCTGCACGCCCGCGGGCATCTGCAGGTCGTAGAAGCCGAACATCGACATCGCCAGCGCGACGAAGATGGCGACGAAGGTGCCGATAATCCAGGGATTCTGGAAGGCGGCCTGCAGGTTGGCCCCGGCCATGCCCGCCAGCACCCCGGCCACGGTATAGGTGAGCGCCATCGCGAGCACGAACACCAGCGAGATGAAGAACGCCTTGCGGGTGTTCATCTCCTTCTGGCCGAGGATGATGTTGGACAGGATCGGGATCATCGGGAACACGCAGGGCGTGAAGGTCAGCAGCAGCCCGAAGCCGAAGAACGCCAGGGCCACCAGCCACACGCGCCCGTCGGCCAGCTGCGCCGCGATGCGGTCCTGTTCCGAGGCCGGCGGGGCGACGGCGTCCTCGTCCTCGGGTGCGGCTTCGCCTTCATCGGGCAGGGCCGCCGGGTCGGCCTCCGCGGCCAGATCGGCGGCAAAACTGACCGCGACCTCCTGAGTCAGCGGCGGGTAGCAGATACCCGCGTCCGCGCAGCCCTGGTAGTCCACCGCCAGCACGATGTCGGCGATGTCGTCGGCATCGCGCTGCACCGGCACCAGGATCTCCACCTCGTCGCGGAAGATCCGGGTCTCGCCGAAGAACTCGTCTTCGTGCAGTTCGCCGTCCGGCGGGCTGATGTTGCCCAGCTCGATGCCTTCACCTTCGGCGACGCGCACGTCCAGCTGGTCGCGGTAGAGATAGTAGCCGTCGGCGATGTCGAAGCGCAGCACCACGGCGTTCTGGCTGATCGCCTCGGCCGAGGCGGCGAACGCCTCCTCGGGGTCGAGCAGATCCTCGTCCCCGGCAAGCTCGCCGGACATCTGGCCGAGCTCGTCCAGTGCGCCTTCCCCGGCCGCCGTGGTGTCGGCCTCGGCGTCACCCGGCAGGCCCGGCAGGGTGATGGATACGGTCTGGAAATGCGGCGGGTAACAGATGCCGGCATCCGCGCAGCCCTGCGAGCGTGCGGTCAGCTCGATGGTCTCGCTTTCGGCGGCCAGTACCGGAAGCTCGATGCTGACCTCGCCGCGATAGGTCTCGACCCGCCCGAAGAACTCGTCTTCCTTGATCTCGCCGTCCGGGATCGCCGGATCGCCCAGTTCCAGGCCGGGGCTTTCCGGTTCGAACTCGAACTGCTCGCGGTACATGTAGTACTCGTCCGCGATGTCCCAGGTCAGACGGATGGTGGATTCATCCACCGCCTCGGCACTGATCGCGAAGGCGTCATCCGGGTCGAGCAGGTCGTCGTCCATGCCGAACTGCGCCGCGGCCGCTCCGGGCAGCAGCAACAGCACGGTGAACAGGGCGGCAAGCCAGTAACGGAGGTTCATCGGGTGCATTCGCGGATCCAGTTCAGGTAGTCGGGCAGTCCGTCCTCGATCGGCAGGGCGATGATTTCGGGGGTGTCGTACGGATGTTGATCGTGCAGGGTGGCCCGAAGTTCGGGCCAGGCCTCGCGCGAGGTCTTGATCAGCAGGGTGACTTCACTGTCGACCTCGATGCGGCCCTGCCACTGATAGATCGAGCGGCCGGGCGGGAGCATGTGCACGCAGGCGGCGCGGCCGGCCTCGACCAGGTGGCCGGCCAGGCGCTCGGCGGCGTCGGCATCGTCCAGCGTGGTGATGACCAGCCAGGCCGGTGCGGGGTCGGATTCGCTCATGGTGATGTGCGTCCTCCTGGTTCAGTCCGGATGCTTATTCCAGGCCGAGTTCGATCCGTGCCGCCTGGCCCGCCCGCGGGGCGAGGCCTTCCGGGGGCGTGAACTCGACCCGCAGACGATAGGCGGGGGCGTCCTCTTCGCCGCTGCGCTCCCAGTCCACGTGCTCCACCCGGCCGTCGACGCGGGTGTCGTTCAGGATGACGGTGACCGGGTGCCCGGGTTCCAGGCGTGCGGCGGTATCCGCGTCCACGCGGCCGCGTGCATGCATCGGATCGTCGCGTCCGATCACCGCGAGAACCGGCGGAACCAGCGCGGGGTTCACGTATTCGTTGCGGGTGACGTCCAGGCGCAGCACGCGGCCCTCTCCGGGCGCGGCGATCTCGGTGTCGTGCACGTCCGCGCGGGCCTGGCGGACCCGGGCGCGGGCCTCCGTCAGGCGCGATTCGGCCGCGGTGTGGTCGATTCGGGCCAGTTCCAGTTCGCGCTCGGCGATCAGGGTCTGGTCGTACAGGTCGCGGGCCTTGCGCAGCTCGCGTTCGGTTTCCGAGGCCTCCAGCTCCAGGCGTTCGACCTCGGCCTGCGCCGCGGAAAGTTCCGCACGGGCCCGGCGATCGTCGATGCGGAACAGGGTGTCATCTTCCATCACCCGGTCGCCGGGCCGGACCCCGATCTCCCGGACCTGACCGGCGACGGGTGCGGTGATCCGGTACTGCTCGCTCCAGGCGAGCTCCGCGTCCACGGTCTGGGCGCCCGCGGCCGGGCTCAGCAACAACAGCGCGAGGCTCGCGCCGATCGCCCTCCCGGCGGTGGGCGGGATTCGGTGAATACGGGTGTTCATGGGGTCCCTCCAAAGGCGGTGGCGTCGGCGGCGAACGGACTCAGGTCCTCGCGGCCGGTCAGCAGGGCAAGGCGTTCGTAGGCCAGGGCCAGCTCGAATTCGGTACGGGCATTGAAATGCGCGGCCGCGCTCTGCTGGACCATGGAGTCGCCGAGGTCGGCCTCGTCTTCCATCTGGTAGAGGTAGCGAGCCCGACTGATGTAGAGGTCGCGGTAGTCCATGCGTGCCAGTGCCTCGTCGCGCTGCACCTCCAGGGTCCGGATTTCGTGAACCAGTTCACGCACCCGGTTGCGGGCCCGGAGCATGGCCTGGTCGCGTTCGGCTTCGGCTTCCCGGCGCTGGGCCACCGCGCGGCCGACGCGGGCATCGCCGCGGCGCCCCTCGAACAGCGGCACCTCCAGCACCAGTGCGGCGGCGAAGGGGTTGCGGTCTCCGCCGAACTCCCGGTTCCAGTAGCCGGTCTCGGCCTCGGCATACAGCCGGGGGCGGCTTTCACTGCGGGCCGCCTGCACGCGGCCGGTGGCGGCCTCGACCCGCTGGCGTTCGGCGGCCAGGGCCGGGCTGCCGGACTCCAGGTCCGCCAGCAGGCTGCGCAGCTCCGGAAGCTCGGGCAGGTCCAGCGGCAGCGGCGGGCCGAGGACGTCGGCCGGCGGGCGTCCGCGGTGATGCAGGGCCTCGGCCAGCTCCGCGCGGCTGCGCTGCTGGCGGTACAGCGAGCGTTGCCGCTGGGTGAAGTGTTCCTGGTAGTCCGCTTCCGCCTCGAACAGGTCGATGTCGGAGACCTGGCCCAGCTCGTTGCGCTCCTGTATGCGTTCGAGTGTTACGAATGCGGAGGTCATCGCTTCGGTGTCGCGGGCGAAGGCCAGATCGGCGAGGACCACGTCGAAGTAGCGCTCCAGGACCTCCAGGCGGTGTCGGGCGAACGCCAGCCACTCCTCCTGGCGCGCGGCCTCCAGCGCGCTGGCCCCGGCCTCCTCGCGCGCCCGGGAGTGGCCGAAGTCGCTCAGCAGCTTGCGCGCGACCAGGGTCGCCCGCGAGTCGTTGTTGCGGTCGTCGGCGATGTTGTCGTTGGGCTCGATCCAGCGGGCCTCCAGCCGCGCGTCCACGCGCAGGTCACGGTCGGCGCGCGTGGCTTCCAGCTCCGCTTCGGCCGCTTCGCGTCGGGCGCGGGCCTGCTGCACGCGGGGGTGCATCGCATTCACCGCCTCGATGGCATGCTGCAGCCGCAGGGGCTGGGGCAGCGGCTCGATGTCCGGCACCACCTCGGCCGACGCGGGACCGCGCGTGCCGACGGCCAGCACGAGGCACGCCGTCAGGAGGGCGCCGGCACGGCGCCCCCGGACAGGGAGACGAGGAGTCATGTCCGCTCCTTTGCGTTCAGCGGCCGCGCTGCTCGCGGCGGAAGCGATTGAAGTTGGTTTCTTCGTGGTGCCCCTCGGCGACAAAGCGCCCCAGGGTCAGGAATTCGTCCGCATCGCGGGTGGCCCCGGTAAAGCGGTGGACCGGTTCGCCGTCCAGGTCGAAGAACTGAAAGACCGGCGTGGCGCGCACACGGAAGTCGCGCGTGGCGAAATCGGCCATCCGCCGGGTCTCGCCGTCGAAGTTGGTGATCTCGACGTCGCCTTCGATGTCCACGCTGAAGATGGCGAAGTGTTCGCGGTAGTAGTCCTGCACCTGCGGCTGATTGAGTACCTGGTTCTTCATCCGATGACAGAACGGACAGGCATCCATCTCGAAGAAGATCAGGATGCCCTTCTTGCCTTCCTCGCGGGCGAGCTCGAGCTCCTCCTGGAAATCGCCGAAGGTCGGCTGGAAGAAGTGTTCTTCCGGATCACGCGGGTCGTCCTGGGCGACGGCCGTTCCGGCCAGCATGAACGCGAGGGTCAGCAGCAGGACCGGAATCACTCGTTGGGACAGCGGGCTGCGTTTCATGTGGCCTCCTTTCTCCGGTGGGCGTCTTCTGTCATTGAGACGCAGGGGAGGGTCGCTAAATTCCGGGGTCACGGCAAGGGAACCCGGCCGAATCGACACCCGTACCCGTGACGTGCTCCAATGATCCCCTCTTTGTCGAATCCTCCTCGCGATGCGCAATCCCCTGTTACCGCTTCTGGTCTTTCTCGGTTTCATCCTGCTCGAGATCTTCGGGTTCGCCTGGGTCGGGGATGCCGTCGGTGCGCTCGCCACAGTGGCGCTGGTCGTGGCGACCGCGGCCGGCGGGATCGTGCTGTTCCGGGTGCAGGGTTTCTACCACTGGCGGCGGCTGCAGCAGAGCCTGGCGCGCGGCGAGGTCCCTGCGCGCGGCCTGCTGGAGGGCTGGCTGCTGATGGCGGCCGCGGTGCTCCTGCTGGTCCCGGGGTTCTTCTCCGATGCGGCCGGCGCGGTGCTGCTGGTGCCACCACTGCGCCGGTTGATTGCCGCGGGCATCCTGCGCCGCGGTCTGGTGCGGGCGCGGAGCGGCCCGTTCCAGGGGCCCGGCCATGATGCCGGCGGCCCGATCGAGGGCGAGTTCCGCCGGCACGATGACGAGGCCGGCGGCCGCGACGTGCTCGACCACGATTCCGGCGACGACGATCGGCGTCGCTGAGGGGAACCCCCGGCCCCTCCCGGACGCGTTTCCGTGCTCTTGACTCGTGTTCGTTCGCCCCTATGATTAGCACTCGTTGCGGGTGGCTGCTAACAGGGCATCCATCCGGTTCCCTCAGACCCCTGTTATCGACAGACAGAAAGGAGTTTCCACCATGAATCTGCGGCCTTTGCACGATCGCGTGATTGTGAAGCGCATGGAAGAAGAACGCACCACGCCCGGCGGCATCGTGATCCCGGATTCGGCGGCCGAAAAGCCGATCCGCGGTGAAGTCGTGGCCGTGGGCAACGGCAAGATCCTGGAGAACGGCGAGAAGCGCGCGCTGGACATCAAGGCCGGCGACAAGGTGCTGTTCGGCAAGTACTCCGGCACCGAGGTCAAGGTCGACGGCGAAGAAGTCCTGGTGATGCGCGAAGACGACATCATGGCCGTCATCGAGGGCTGAGCCCGCATTCGCGTCACGTAGTTTTATTCAATTTCAGGAGCAGAATCCGACATGAGTGCAAAAGAAGTCCGCTTTGGCAACGATGCCCGTACCCGCATGGCCAAGGGTGTGAACACCCTCGCCAACGCCGTGAAGGTCACCCTCGGTCCGAAGGGCCGCAACGTGGTGCTCGACAAGGCCTTTGGCGCCCCGACCGTGACCAAGGACGGCGTGTCCGTGGCCAAGGAAATCGAGCTGGAAGACAAGTTCGAGAACATGGGCGCCCAGCTGGTCAAGGAAGTCTCCTCGCAGACCTCCGACAGCGCCGGTGACGGCACCACCACCGCGACCGTGCTGGCCCAGTCCATCGTGCACGAAGGCATGAAGGCCGTGACCGCCGGCATGAACCCGATGGACCTCAAGCGTGGCATCGAGAAGGCCGTGACCTCCGCCACCGAAGAGCTGAAGAACCTGTCCAAGCCGTGCACCGAGCACAAGGCCGTGGCCCAGGTCGGCTCCATCTCCGCCAACTCGGATACCGCCGTGGGCGAGATCATCGCCGACGCGATGGACAAGGTCGGCAAGGAAGGCGTGATCACGGTCGAGGAAGGCTCCTCGCTGGAGAACGAACTGGACGTGGTCGAAGGCATGCAGTTCGACCGCGGCTACCTCTCGCCGTACTTCGTCAACAACCAGCAGAGCATGAGCGCCGAACTGGATGACGCCTACATCCTGCTGGTGGACAAGAAGATCTCCAACATCCGCGAACTGCTGCCGGTGCTGGAAGGCGTCGCCCAGAACAGCAAGCCGCTGCTGATCATCGCCGAGGACATCGAAGGCGAGGCCCTGGCCACGCTGGTGGTCAACGCCATGCGCGGCATCGTCAAGGTCGCCGCCGTGAAGGCCCCGGGCTTCGGTGATCGCCGCAAGGCCATGCTGCAGGACATCGCCGTGCTGACCGGCGGCCAGGTGATCTCCGAAGAGGTCGGCCTGTCGCTGGAGAAGGCCACGGTGGAAGATCTGGGCCGCGCCAAGAAGGTGCAGGTGTCCAAGGAAAACACCACCATCATCGACGGCATGGGCAACAACGACGACATTCAGGGTCGTGTCGCCCAGATCCGCAAGCAGATCGAGGAAGCGACCTCCGACTACGACAAGGAAAAGCTGCAGGAACGCGTGGCCAAGCTGGCCGGCGGTGTTGCGGTGATCAAGGTCGGCGCGGCCACCGAGGTCGAGATGAAGGAGAAGAAGGCGCGCGTCGAGGACGCCCTGCACGCCACGCGTGCGGCGGTCGAGGAAGGCGTGGTGCCCGGCGGTGGTACCGCCCTGCTGCGGGCCTGCAATGCCATCCGCGACCTCAAGACCGACAACGAGGAGCAGAACGCCGGTATCAACATCGCCCGCCGCGCGATGGAAGAGCCGCTGCGCCAGATCGTCTACAACACCGGTGACGAGCCGTCCGTGGTCCTCAACCAGGTGCTGGAAGGCGAAGGCAACTACGGCTACAACGCCGCAACCGGCGACTTCGGCGACATGATCGAGATGGGCATCCTGGATCCGACCAAGGTGACCCGTTCGGCGCTGCAGAACGCGGCATCGGTCGCGGCCCTGATCATCACCACCGAGGCGATGGTGGCCGATCTGCCGAAGAGCGACGACAACGCCGGCGGTGGCGGCGGTGACGACATGGGCGCCATGGGTGGCATGGGCGGCATGGGAGGCATGGGCGGCATGATGTAATGCCGGCCCGGCCTCACCGGCCAGCCCCCGGGACCCCGCTTCGGCGGGGTCTTTTTGATGGAGTCGACGTCAAAATGTCTCATGTATGGCACAGCGTTGTGACACCGAGACAGAATCCACGTTTGATTGCGTGCAAAACCGTGAATGGTGTGCCACTATCAAGGCGATGTGGAGGGTCCGGGCCGTGAGCCGTCCTTCCGTCCGGATAGGGCCGGGATCGGTGTGCAGGCGTCGCTTCCTGAATTCCCGCAATCCGTCGTCATCGTTTCTCCAAGGAGGCAAAGAATGAATCAGAAGCTTGTCAAGAACCTGCTGGCCGCCTCGGTGGCCTCGCTCATGTTCGGCGCGGCCGGCCAGGCCGTGGCGGGCAGCCACTCCACCCCCGCCGCCAACGTCACCGACTCCTCCGGTGCCGTGGTCATTGACGGTTCCGGCGAGTGCGTGCGCACCTCGAGCTGGGCGCCCGAGTACGTGCGCCATTCGCAGTGCGCCGGCTACATCGAAGAAACCGCCGAAGCGCCCGAGCCGGATCCGGAACCCGCTCCGGCCCCGAGCCCCGAGCCGGAATTCGAAACCACGACCCTGAGCGCCGAAGTGCTGTTCGAATTCGACAGCGCCGAGCTGCGTTCCGAAGGCCGTTCCGAGCTGCGTGACCTGGTGGCCGACCTGACGGCCGAAGGTGCCTCGTACACCTCCGTGCTGGTCGAGGGTCACACCTGCACCATCGGTCCGGCCGATTACAACCAGGGCCTGTCCGAGCGTCGCGCGCAGAGCGTGGCGGACTTCCTCGCTTCCGAGGGCATCCGCGAGAGCGACATCGAGTCCATGGGGCATGGCGAAGACCGTCCCACCGCGGACAACTCCACCCGTGAAGGCCGCGAGGCCAACCGTCGCGTGGAAGTGACCTCCGACGTGGAGCGCCGGGTCGACTGATCGACCCCGCTCCGGATCGGAGTGCCGGACCCCCGGCCGCTTTCGCGGTCGGGGGTTTTTTTGTGTACGCTCCCGGAAAATCGCGATGACCGCCGAGCGCGCGTCGTCCGCTGCCGCGACAGGGAGGGTCATGCCAAGCGCATTCCGCCGGGGTCCGAATTCGCGCCGTACCATCTGCTTCCGGTCGGTCGCGGCTTTCTTTGCGCTCGCCTGGCTGCTGGCCGGGCTGCTGCTGTCGGCCGTCCCCGCGCACGCTGCGGACGACCCGTGGCGGGTGGCCGTGGCCGAGACGGGCTGGCCCCCGTTCGAGTATCTCGACCATCGGGGCGAGTGGTCCGGGCTGACCTCGGATTACCTGCGCCTGATCGCCCAGCGCCAGGGTCGTGAGCTGGAGACCGTGGTGGTCCCGGACTGGGACGCGGTCCTGGAGGCGGTGGAGACCGGAGACGCGGACGTCGCGGGCTCCTTCGCGCGGGTCGAGGGCCGCGCCGAAGCGCTGAACTACACCGAAAGCTATGTCGACAATCCCGTCGTTCTGGTCACCCGGCGGGACACGGAGGACCTGCGCCGTCTGGAGGACCTCGCGGGCCGCAGCCTCGCGGTCGAACGCGGTCACGCCCTGGATCAGCTGATCCCCGACGCCCATCCGCAGATCGATCTGCAGCGTTTTGCGGACGCCGAGACCGCGCTGCGGGCCGTGGCGACCGGCGAGGTGGAGGCATGGGCCGGCAGCCTGCTGGTGATGGCCTGGGTCGCGGAACGCCATGGCCTCGCCAACCTGCAGGTGCGCGGGCCACTGCCCTTCGCCACCGGTTCGCTGCGTTTCGTGACCGGGCCGGAGGATGCGGCGCTGCGGGATACGCTCGACCGGGAACTGGAGGCGATGGATGATCCCACCCACGCCGAGCTTCGGCGTCCGTGGATGGCGGACGCAGTGACGGCCTGGGGCACCGGACGGCTGGTCGAGCTGACCGACGAGGAGCGCGCCTGGCTGGGCGAGCACGGCGCAATCCGCTACGCCGCCACCCCGGACTGGCCGCCGTTCGACGACCTCGGCCCCGAGGGCCAGCATCGGGGGATCAGCGCGGACTTCCTCCGGCACGTGGCGGAACGCACCGGGCTGGTCTTCGAGCATGTCCCGGTGGAATCCTGGAGCGAGGCCGTGCGCCTGTTCCGGGACGGCGAGGTCGATTTGCTGACCAGCGTGCAGCAAACCCCGGAACGCGATGAATTCATGGACTTCACCCGTCCCTATCTGGAGATCCCGCTGGCGCTGGTGACCACGGTGGACGGCCCGTCCGTCGGCTCACTGTCGGATCTGGCGGGTCGGCGGGTCGCGGTGCTGGCCGATTCGGGGATGCTGGCCGATCTGCGGCGTGAGCAGCCGGACGCGGAGATTGTCGAGCGCCCCTCCACCGATGCGGTGCTGCGGGCGGTGGCCGATGGCGACGCCGAGGTCGCGCTGGACAACCTGCTCGTGGTGGCGGGGCCGGTCAGGGCGCGCTACGCCGGACTGCTGGAGGTCGCTTCCACCGTCGAGGGCGCGGACGAGCGCCTGCGCCTCGCGGTGCAGCCCGGCGAGGAGCGCCTGCGCGAGATCCTCGACCGGGGACTGGACAGCGTGACCCCGGCCGAGGCGGCGGCGATCCAGCAGCGCTGGACCACGATCACCATCGAAGAGGACATCGACTGGGGGCGGGCCCTGCGGCTGGCCGCCCTGGTCGCCGGGGTCGCCCTGGTGATCCTTGCCATCGTGCTGTATTTCAATCGCCGCCTGCGCCGGGCCTATGCCGATCTGGAGGCCGCCCAGGCGCAGCTGGTCGAATCGGAGAAGATGGCGGCACTGGGTTCCCTGGTGGCCGGCGTGGCACACGAGATCAACACCCCGCTGGGCGTGGCGATGACCGCGGATTCGCAGCTCAAGTCGGATCTGGACACGTTGCAGCGGCGCTACACCGCGGGCGAGATGACCCGTTCCGATCTGGAGCGGCTGCTGGAACGCGCGCGTGAAGGCCACGACATCGTGGCCTGGAACCTCGAACGCGCCGCCGGTCTGGTGCGCGACTTCAAGCAGGTGGCGGTGGACCGCCAGCGCGACGAACGGCGCGAATTCGAACTGCGCGGCTTTGTCGACGAGGTGCTGCACGGGCTGTCGCCGCGCCTGTCACGCGCCGGGATCGAGGTGGCGAACGCGATTCCGGAAGGCGTGATCCTTGATTCCTGGCCGGGGTCCCTGTCGCAGATCCTGACCAACCTGCTGATCAACGTCGAGGAGCATGCCTGTCCCGAGGGCTGCCGGGTATGGCTGCGTGGCCGGGTGCAGGACAACGATTGGGTGGAGATCGAGTGCGCCGACGAGGGACAGGGCATGGACGCCGCGACGCGTTCCCGGGTGTTCGAACCCTTATTCACGACCCGCCGCTCACAGGGCGGCAGCGGGCTCGGTCTGCACATCGTCTGGAACCAGGTGACCGGGCGCCTGGGCGGCAGCGTGCGAGTGGAGAGCGAGCCGGGTCAGGGCGCCCGCTTCATCCTGCGTCTCCCCCGGCGGGGCGGGCCTGCCACGAACTGAATTCGTCGGCGGGCAGGGCCGGGGCCCACAGAAAGCCCTGCCCCTCGTCGCAGCCCATGCTCAGCAGCAGGTCGCGCTGCGCCGGGGTCTCCACCCCTTCGGCGATCACCCGCATGCCCAGATGATGCCCCAGTTCGATGATCGCGCGGGTGATGCTGCGCGCGTCCTCGCTGGTCTCCAGCGGGGTGATGAAGGCGCGGTCGATCTTCAGGCGGTCGGGACGCACGCGCCGCAGATAGGCCAGGGACGAGTAGCCGGTGCCGAAGTCGTCGATCGCCAGCTCCAGGCCCAGCTCGCGCAGGGCGTCCAGGCTGGCCATGCTGGAGTCCACGTCTTCCATCAGCACGGTTTCGGTGATCTCCATCTCCAGCGGGGCTTCCAGCGGCTCGTGGCGGCGCAGCAGCCGGCGCAGGCGGGCCGGAAACTCCTCGTCCGCAAGCTGCATCGCGGACAGGTTGACGCTCAGCCGGCAAGGGCGGTCGTAGCGACGGGCCAGCGCACGCTGGTATTCCAGCGCGAGTTCCAGCACCCGTTCCCCGATCGGCCGGATCAGACCGGAGGATTCCGCGATCGGGATGAACTCCGCAGGTGACACCAGTTCGCCCTGGCGACGCCAGCGCAGCAGGACCTCCGCACCCACGGTCTCGCCGGTGGCCAGGTCGATCTGGGGCTGGAACCACGGCATGAGTTCGTCGCGTTCCACCGCGCCCCGCAGGTCCTGGAGCAGGTTCAGGCGACGTGCCAGCCCCTCGTCGATGGCACGCGAATAGGCCGCGATCTCGCCCGGGTGGTCGCGCCGCGCCAGGCCCAGGGCCACGTCGGCGTTGCGCAGCAGGGTCTCGGCGTCAGTGCCGTCCTCGGGGTAGCGGGTGAGTCCGGCACTGATCTCCAGGCGCAGCGGGGTGTCGACGATGTCGAAGGGATCGGCGGTCGCCTGGAACAGGCGTTCCGGCGGGGTGTCCGCCGGCAGCAGCAGGACGAAGGTGTCGCCGCTGATGCGACCGGCGGCATGGGCCTCGGGGAAATGCTCGACCAGCCGCTGCCCCAGGGCCACCAGCAGACGATCCCCCGCGGCGCGCCCCAGGACCGAGTTGAACTCGCGAAAGCGCACGATGTTGACCATCGCGATCTGCAGGTTCAGCGATTCCGCCGGTGTCGTGCTGCGCTGGATCATGGCCTCCAGCTGCTGGGCGAACAGCGCGCGGTTGCCCAGTCCGGTCAGGGTGTCGAAATAGGCCAGCTGGCGGGTGCGCTCGTACAGCGACAGGTTGTCCAGCGCCACCCCGAGGTTCATGCCGAAGACCTGCAGCAGCTGGCGCTCGACCGATTCCAGTGGCCGCCCCACATGCAGCCAGATGACCGCTGGCGCCTCGTGTTCGCCCGACCCCAGATGCACGAACAGATCCCCGTTGCCGTCATCGCCCAGGCCGCGTTCGAGGCAGCGGCGGATCGCCGACACCGGCATGCCCGCCCCCTGACTGTCCAGGGCCTCGCCCGGGGCGGCCTCGATACCGGCGACCGCCAGCAGCCGCGGGGGATCGGTGCCTTCGACCACCGCCCCCTGCGGCGCCACATCCAGCGCGCGTGCCAGCTGCTGCAGCATGTTTTCGGCAAAGCGGCGTCGTTCGCGGTCGCGCAGCAGCAGCGGCACGGTGTCGACGATGAAGCGCAGGCCTTCTTCGCTGCGATGCACGATCATCAGGTCACGATAGGCGCGCAGGGCCGCCAGCGTGGTGGCGTACAGCCGCTCCGCGCTGAGTTCGGTCTTTACCCGGTAGTCGTTGATGTCGTAATCCGCGATGACCTGGTACTCGGGGGCCAGCCCCGGGTAGCCGGTGCGCAGCACGATGCGCACGTCGCGGTTGCCGATCTCCTCGCGGATGCTGCGCACCAGTTCCAGCCCGGCGTGGTCGTCTTCCATCACCACGTCGAGGAAGACCAGGGCGATGTCGTCCTGCTGCTGGAGCACGCGCCGCCCTTCGGCGGCGGAGTAGGCGCTGAGGAACTCGAGCGGGCGTCCCTGAAAACGGACGTCGCCCAGGGCGAACCGGGTCGCGCGGTGTACCTCGGGCTCGTCGTCGATGATCAGCACCCGCCAGGCACGTTCTTCGGTGGCGGCGGCGGGCGGATCCTCGTCGCGAAACAGCGGCGGTTCGGTGGAATCCGGCAAGGGGCCCTCCGGCATGTCGGGGCAACTCCCGCAAGTATCGCACGGGATATCTCGGCGTAACAGGTGCATGGCCCGCAGCCCCGGTCCGGGGCGGGGTCAGCGCTCGTGACGGTAGATCAGGTCGATCGCCTGGCCCTCGCTGCCCGAGGAGGTCTCCACGCTCAGCGAACGGGTCAGTTCATAGCGCAGCAGCACCCGCGAGGTGTTGTCGAACAGCCCGACCGTGTAGCGCAGCAGCAGTCGCGGCGACAGGTAGAGCCCCAGGGTCAGCGCGCTCTGGTCGAGGCCGGCCTCGGTGTCCAGCTCCACCTCGTCCAGGCCCAGCTCGGTGCCGATGCGCTGGGTGATCATCGCCCCCTGTTCCAGGCCCCAGCCGGCGGCGGCCGCGGCCAGCATGTTGCCGTCGGATTCCGATGCCCCGGACAGCGGCCGGCCGGTCAGCAGGTAGGACAGGGCCTCGGTCTCGTCCATCGGCGGCTCGGAGAAGATCCGGCTGCGCAGGGCCTCCGGGGTGCCGCCGATCTCCAGGCCCACGGTCACGTTGTATTCGGGCACCCGGCGTACCGCGCGCAGGTCGAGATCGGGCGCCTCCGGCGGTCCCTGGAACAGCAGGATGCCGCGGTCGATCTGCAGGTCCTGGCCGTAGGAGGTGTATTCGCCCTCGGGGATGCGGATCTCGCCGAACATCTGCGTCGGGCGCCCGGTGACCTGTTCCACGTCCACTTCGCCGGCAAAGCGGGCCGTCAGGCCAAAGCCGTCGAAACGTACGTCATCGCCCAGATGCAGGCGCACGCGGATATCGATGGGGAGCGCCGCCGGACGCTCCTCTTCCTCACCGACAATGACCTGATCGCCCGATACCCGCACCGCGCCCGGCGGCAGGTCGGGCGGGCGCAGGCGCGCCCACGGCACGCTGATACCGCCACGGATCGCCAGGCCCTCGTCCGGGCGAAAGCGGATGCGCAGGGCCGGTTCGATCAGGGCCTCCGCATCGGCACGGTTGACCGCGAGGAAGTCTTCCCCGTCGACCCGCAGCAGGACCTGCGGGCCGTCCTCGCCGAGATCGGCACGGCCGTCCAGGTCGATCCGGCCCTCGCCGGACTCCAGGGCCCCGCTGATCGTCATCTCGCGCGCGGACAGCACATCGGCGCGCAGCTCCGGGATCGCCACGTCGATGCCCGCCTCGGGGATCGTGACCCCGCCATCGTGGAAGCGCAGTCCGCCTTCCACCAGCGGGTCCTGCAGCGGCCCGTCCAGTCCCAGCGCCAGCTCGAACGCGCCGCGCAGGTTCTCGATCTCCGGGCTGGTGGCCGCGAGCCAGGCAAGATCCTCCAGCCGCGCCTCCAGGTCGCCCTGAATGCGCGTCACCCCGTCTTCCTCGCGCAGGGCGATATCGGCCCGGGCCATGCCGTTGTCGAGGAAGTCCAGGCGCAGGGCTGCATCCACGTCGCGGTCGCGCACCCGGGCCGTCAGCCGGGTGTCCCGCCACGGGACCTCCTGCAGGAGGTCGTCGCCGTCGCGTACCTGCAAAACGCCATCGCTCGGGGTGACGGCGAGATCCGCATCCAGCCGGCCGTCGGCGTCCAGACGCCCGTCGGCCTGCGCATCCACGGTGCCCTGCAGGGCCAGCTCCGGTGGCAGCAGGGGTTCCAGCCAGGCAAGGTCGATCGCCGCCAGGCGGGCGGCGAAGCTCGCAGCGCCCGTCGCGTCGCGCCGCCCCTCGGCGCAGATCTCGCCGTCATCGCGGCGCAGGCACAGCCGTTCCAGGCGCGCCGATTCCGCGCCGCCTTCCAGTGCCACCGGCTCCGCCAGTGACCAGCGTCCGGCGAGCGGCTGATCCAGTTCGAGCTGCTCGATGCGGCCGCTCCAGTGCAGCGCCTCGGTGTCCAGCCCGCCGCCCAGTCCCAGTTCCAGCCGCCCGAATTCGGTTGTTTCGAGGTCCAGGCGGGCGCGATGCTCGCCGGCGGTGCCCTCCGCGGTCAGCCGCAGGCGTTCGATCAGTGGCCGGTCGTCCGCCTCGATTCCCTGCAGGCTCAGGTCGATGGCCGCCGGGGCGGTCTCCGCGAGCCCGGCGTCCGCCTCCAGTTCCAGCCGCTGCAGCGCGAAGTCCTCGAAGCGCAGCCCCGAGCCGCGGCCGCGGGCGGTCACGCGCGGGGCCGCGCGCTCTCCCTGCAGATGCGCGTCCAGTTCCAGTTCGCCGCCCAGTCCCGGCATCAGTGCGTCCAGCCCCGGCGCCTGCAGTGCGATGTTGAGGTCGAGGGTGTCGCCCACGCGCCCCCCGATCCGGGCGTGGTTGTCTCCCAGTCCCAGCGCAAGGTCGTCGATTTGCAGGACCTCGTCCGCCAGCTGCAGTCGGCCCTGGCCGGATACCGGCTGCCCGCGCAGGGTCCCGTCGAGCCGGTCGATGCGGGCATCGACCTGCGGCCCGGTCTCCGGGTCCAGGCGCCCGGAGCTTTCCAGATCCAGGGCCAGACGGCCGGCGAACTCGGGGGCGGCCAGGCTCGGGTCGAGGTCCCGTGCCGCCAGCTGCAGCGCCCAGTCGAGTCCCTCGGCGTAGCCGACTTCACCGCTCAGGGCGAGTCGCGCCCCGGGGTCGCTGTGCAGGTTCAGGGCACGGATACGGGCACGGCCGGCGTCGAGGTCGATGCGGCCGTCGCCGAGTACCCCTATGCCCCGCGCGGTGGCATCCAGCGCCGCGATCTCGAGCCTGGCGTCGAAGTCGGCTTCGGCCGGGTTCAGTGCACCGTCCAGCGCCAGCCTCAGTTGTTCGAGGCGGGCGTCGGCCCCGGCCCGAAAGGCGGAGGCGTCGACGTCTTCCAGCTCGAGTTGCAGGTCGAATGGCCAGCGGGTGTCGGGGTCGTCGGCGGCGGCCTGGAGTCCTTCGAGATGGCCCTGCAGCGTCAGGCGGGCATCGCCCAGCGCGAAACTTCCCCGCTCGAAGCGGGCCCGGCCTTCGGCCAGCTGCAGGTCGAGTTCGCCGGACAGTGGCTGGTCTTCGAAATGGCCGTCCAGTTCGGTGAGGGTGACCGCGGCCTCCAGCGCGGCCAGCGGGTTCTCCGCCCCCGGTGGCAGGCGTCCCCGGCTGGTTGCGCTCAGGCGCCGGATTCCGGCATCCAGCTCCGGCATGTCGTCCAGTGCCTTTCCCAGCGCCGCGAGATCGAGATCGTCCAGATCCAGTCCCAGGTCCCAGGTGAGCTCATCGGCGAAGCCCGCCTCGCCGCTGACGGCGAGATTCCCCGCCGCGGAGCGCAGATCCAGGGTTTCCACGCGTGCGGACTCCGGATCGCCGTGGGCCGCGAGCTGGAGGGCCAGCGCGGGCCACGGGTCCAGCCGTGCACCGGTGGCCAGCGCCAGATCCCAGTCGTCCGGGGTCGCGTCCGCCTGCAGTCGTCCGGCGTCCAGCGTCAGCCGGGTGTCGGGTTGCAGCGCCAGCGCGAACGCCTCCCAGGCGTGCTCCAGCTCCAGCGCGGGGGCATCGAACGGGTCGTGCAGGGTGGCACGGGTCTCCATCGCCGGGCCGGCCTCCACCCGGTGGTTCAGGCGCAGGCTGCGCCGCAGATCACCTTCCAGATTCAGCGCGCCGGCGACGTCCTCGCGCTCCAGCCATTCGCCGGCCGCCTCGGGCAGCCCCAGCCGCCAGCGTCCGCCGGCCTCCAGCGGGAACTCGCCGTCGGCCTGCAGTCGGGCGTGCAGGTTCAGCCGCAGCGCCGGGTCCGGCAGGGCCGCGTCCAGGTGGTGCAGGTGCAGTTGCGTCTCGCGGGCGCTGGCACGGGCCTCCAGGTGCGTGAGGGCGAACAGATCGTCGCCGGTCCGGGTCACGCGCAGATCGGCCAGCCACAGGCGGTCGAGATGGAGGCCCAGCAGCGGGATGGCGATGCGCTCGGGCAGTTCGAAGACCGGCGGATCGTCCATCTCCTCGGGCTCGGGTACCTCGTCGGGGGCCTCCGGCAGATCCACCCGCAGGCCGCGCGCGCCCAGCTCGGCCACGCGCAGGTCCAGGGCCAGCAGCCCGGCGATGTCCAGGGCCACGCGTGCCTCGTCCACCGCGATGTTCGGGCCCTCGGGCAGCTCCAGGGTCAGTCCGCGCACGGACAGGCCGCGGAACAGCGTGCCTTCCACCTCCGTGATGGCGAGATCCACCGGGGCATGGCGTTCGCCCTGTTCGGCCAGCCAGCGGGTGCCGGATTCGGTGGCCAGCAGGGTGACCACGGCGGCCACCAGCCCCGCAAGCAGGATCAGCAGGACCCCCAGCCCGCGGACCCCGATGCGCAGCCAGCGCTTCACAGGTCCGGCCCCATGGAGAAGTGGATGCGGAAGTCATCGTCGGAGTCCGGTCCGTGGGCGATGTCCAGGCGGATCGGACCGACCGGCGAGCGCCAGCGTACGCCGACCCCCGCGCCGTAGACCGTGTCGAAGTCGGAGAAGTCGTCGAAGGCGTTGCCGGCGTCCACGAAGATCGCCGCGCTCCAGTCACCCACCACCGGGATCTCGTATTCGGCACTGCCCACCAGGCGGTGTCGTCCGCCGATGATGTCGCCGTCCTCGTTCTTCGGCCCCAGTTTCTGGTAGCCATAACCGCGGATGGAACCGTCGCCGCCGGCGTAGAAGCGCAGGGAGCTGGGCAGTTCCCGCACCGAATCAACCTCGGTGAAGCCGACATCGGCGCGCAGCAGCGCGCGTCCCGGTCCCAGACCGCGGATGTAGCGGGCGTTGCCGCGCACCTGGGCGAAGCTGGTGGTGGAGAGGAGTTCCTCCGCGGCCCCCTGGACCGTGCCCTCCAGGCGGTAGCCCCGGCGCGGGGTCATCGGGTCGTCGGCCTCGGTCCGGCTGACGCGGTAGGAGGGGATCAGCAGTCGGGAGGTGTCGGTCTGATCGCTGACGGTGTAATCCTCGTATTCGTAGCGCACCATCTCGGTGGTCTGCCAGCCGGACTCGCGCTGCAGTACACGGCTGGTGCCCAGCTGGAAGCGGTCGAACTGCTGGGTGCTGGTGTCCTCGGTGCGCCAGGAGGTGAACAGGTTCAGGCGTTCGCGCAGCGGGTCGCGCAGCGGGATCTCGTAGTTGAAGGCCACGCCGGAACGCACGGGCGAGGCCTCCACCTCGCCGGTATAGCGGTGACCGCGGCGGTTGGCGTAGCGGTTTTCCATGCCGAAGCGCGTGCGCGGGCCGATGTCGGTGGAGTAGCCGATGCCGGCCTCGAAGGCCAGGCGGTTGCGCGGCTCCAGTTCAACCATCACCGGTACCCGGCGCTCCTCGGCCTCGTCACGCAGCGGGCGCACGCGCACCGATTCGAAATAGCCGCTGTTGTTGAGATTGCGCTGCAGTTCGATGATCCGCGCGGAGGCATAGGGTTCGCCGGGCTCGAATGGCAGCAGACGCTGCATGAAACGCCCGCGCAGGATGTCCTGCTCGATGCGGATCTCGCCCAGCTGGTAGCGCGGTCCGGTGTCCATGTGCAGCCGGATGGACGCGGTACGCTCTTCGGTGTCCACCTCCAGGCGGCGCATGGTGAGCTCGGCATCGAAATAACCGCGTTCGGCGGCCACCCGGGTGAAGCGCGAACGCAGGGCCTCGTAGCGGTCATGGCGCAGCACGTCGCCGGTGGCGATCTGCGTCTGCATCAGGATGGCCTCGAATGCGGGGTCCATGCGGCCCTCGCCGGTCACCTGCAGGTCCAGCCACTCCACCGTGGTCGGCGGGCCGGGGTCGAAGTCCAGGTTCAGGGTCCAGCAGGGGCCGGAGTCTCGGTCCAGCGACAGTTCCAGCTCCGGATGGTAGTAACCGATGGCGCGCAGGGCGTCGCGGGCGCGGCTTTCGGCGTCGCGCAGCACCCGGCTTTCGCGGAATTCGGGAAGCTCGCAGCGCTGGCGCGCGATGTTGAGGGTCGCCTCGATGTTGTCGCGCTGTTCGGCAGTGCCGCCCTCCAGCGCCAGGCGTGGACGTTCGTCCCCCGCCGCCGGTGCGGCCAGCAGGAGCTGCAGCGCGAGCAGGGCCGCGAGGCAGGGACGGCACAACCGGGCGGGAACGGGGATGGAAGTCATCGATGGCGGGTCACGCGATCACGGGGGAAGGGCCGAATGGGTGTCGACAGGCCTGACGGGTCTCTCTTCCGAGTCCGGACGCGGGCTGCGGGTTCCGCGCTCGCTCGTTTCCTGCGAGGGTCAGCCGCTCGGGCAGTCGACGCCGCTTTCCCGCGAGAATACCACCAGATGGGAGAAATCCAGGCGCAGGCGGACATGCTCCCCGATCACGAAGTTGTCGTGGGACGGTGCCATGCACTGCACGCTGAGGCCATCGGGCAGGCGCAGGGTGTAGAGGAAATCCGCGCCGCGGAAGGCCTTGTCCAGCACCTCGGTGCGGACCTCCCCGTTCTCGTTGTCGATGGCGATGTCGTCCGGGCGAACCAGCACGTCCACTGCGGTCCCCGGGGGCAGCGCCTCCGACAGCGGGCCCTGCAGGTGGCCCAGGGCAGTGTCGACCTGATTGCCGGGCTCCACCATGCCGGGGATCAGGGTGCCCTCGCCGATGAAATCCGCGACGAAGCGGTTGGCCGGGCGGTGGTAGAGGTTGTAGGCGCTGTCCAGCTGGGCGATGCGCCCCTCGTGGATGACGGCGATGCGGTCGGCGAAGGCGAATGCTTCGTTCTGATCGTGGGTCACCAGGACCGCGGTGGTGTTCTCCGCGCGCAGGATTTCGCGCACCTCGCGCGCCAGTTCGCCGCGCAGCTCGACGTCCATGCTGGAAAACGGCTCGTCCAGCAGCAGCAGGCCCGGCCGCGGCGCCAGCGCGCGGGCCAGCGCCACGCGCTGCTGCTGCCCGCCCGACAGGGCGTGCGGGTAACCCGGTTCATAGCCGATCAGGCCGACCAGCCGCAGCAGCTGCCGGACCCGCTCGTCCTGGGCTTCGCGGCTCCAGTGGCGGATGCCGAAGCGCAGGTTGTCGCCCACCGACAGGTGCGGGAACAGGGCAAAATCCTGGAACACCATGCCCACACCGCGTTTTTCCGGGGGCAGGGTGAACCCCGGGTGACTCATGGCCTGACCGTTCAGGCGGACCTCGCCGCGCATCACCGGCTCGAAGCCGGCGATCGCACGCAGCAGGGTGGTCTTGCCGCAGCCGGAGGGGCCCAGCAGGCAGCCGATCTGGCCCTCCGGGAGCTGCAGCGAGGCGTCGTGGACGACCGGCTGCCCGTCGTAGCCGATGTCGACGTGGTCGAGATCCAGAAGCGGCGTATGGGGTACCTGCATCAGCGTTCCTGTGGGTCGTCGGCGCGCGGGTCCGCAGCCGTGCCCGCGGGCATCGCCAGCGGCCGCGAACGCGGGCGGCGGTCGGGGTCGTCGGTGGTGGCCTGCGCGGTTTCGGCGCCCTGGCCGGGGCGCGAGCGCCCGATGGTCATCGACAGGAGGATAACCGGAACCAGCCCCACCAGCACGATGGCGAGGGCGGCGCTGGACGACTCCCGCAGGCGTTCGTCCCCGGCCAGCTCGAAGGCGCGCACCGCCAGGGTGTTGAAATCGAACGGCCGCAGGATCAGCGTGGCCGGCAGTTCCTTGAGGACGTCGACGAACACCAGCAGGAGTGCCGTCAGCAGGGTGCCGCGCATGATCGGCATGTGCACCCGCCACAGGGTCTTGAGCGGATGCAGGCCGAGCGAGCGCGCGGCGTCGTCCATGCTCGGCTGGATCTTGCCGAGCCCGGCTTCCACGGTCTGCAGCGACACCGCGAGGAAGCGCACGGCGTAGGCAAACAGCAGCGCGAACACCGTGCCCGACAGCAGCAGTCCGGTGCTGACGCCGAAGGTCTCGCGCATGAAGCTGTCCAGCGCGTTGTCGAAGGCCGCGAACGGGATCATGATGCCGATGGCGATCACCGTGCCCGGTACCGCGTAGCCCATGCCGGCGATGCGCACCGCCACGCGGGTGATCCGTCCTCCCTCCATGCGCTGGGCGTAGGCCAGCACCAGAGCCAGGGCGACGGCGATGATCGCGGCGGCAGTCGCCAGCCAGAAGGTATTGAACACCAGACCGTAGAACCGCGGATTCATCCACTGATCGGTCGTCTGTATCGCCCACAGGGCCAGCTGCGCCGTCGGGATCAGGAAGCCGAACAGGATGGGCAGCAGGCAGGCCAGAAACGCCCCGGTCGCCTTCCAGCCGCGCAGGCGATAGCGCGGCAGCGTGGAATAACGCCGGCTGGTGTGGTGGAAGCGGGCCTTCGCGCGCGACCAGCGCTCCAGCAGGATCAGTATGAAGACGAAGCTCAGCAGCACGGCCGCCAGCTGGGCGGCCGCGGCCGGATCGCCGAGGCCGTACCAGGTGCGGAAGATGCCGGTGGTGAAGGTGCTGACACCGAAATAGGCCACGGTGCCGTAGTCGGCCAGCACCTCCATGAGTGCCAGGGTCAGCCCGGCGATGATCGCCGGACGGGCCAGGGGCAGTGCGACCCGGCGAAAGCCCTCCCAGGGGCCGGCGCCCAGCGTGCGCGAGACCTCCAGCACGCAGACCGACTGCTCCAGAAAGGCCGCCCGGCTGAGCAGGTAGACGTAGGGGTAGAGCACCAGCAGCAGCATGACCATGGCGCCGCCCAACGAGCGGATCTCGGGGAACCAGTACTCACCGTAGCCCAGCCCCGTGAGCTCGCGGATCAGCCCCTGCACCGGCCCGGAAAAGTCGAGCATGCCGGTGTAGGTGTAGGCGATGATGTAGGCGGGCATCGCCAGCGGCAGCATCAGCGCCCACTGGAAGACCGAGCGGCCCGGAAACTCGCACATGCTGATCAGCCAGGCTACCGGCACGCCGATCAGCAGTACGCCGATCCCGACCCCGACCAGCAGCACCAGGGAGTTGGTGACATAGTCGGCCAGCACCGTCTGGCGCAGGTGTTCCCAGACCTCGCCGGCGGGGATGAACACGTGTCCGAAGATCACCAGCACCGGCAGGGCGAGGACCAGCGCGGTGATCACCGCCACCAGCGACCACGGGCTGAGCGGCAGCCGCGGGCGGCGGAAGGCGGGCATGCGGGCCCCGGTGCTGGTGGTGGCTTGGGTCATGGAGTGCAAATAGTAAAGGTTCTTGTTTCGAATTCCATGGGTGACCCCGCAGTCTGCGGGGAGTACGGCCACTGCTGCGCTCCGGGGGGCCACACGCAAGCGCCCCGACCACGGGGTGGCCGGGGCGCTGCGGGGGTCTCCGGGTCAGGCGGGATCAGCGCCAGCCACCCCGGTCGAGGATGCGCACCGCCTCGGCGTTGTTCTCGCCCAGCAGGTACAGGTCGATGTCGTCGGAGACGAAATCACCGAAGCCGGCGAGGATGTCGCTGGCGGGAACGTCGTCGCGGATCGGGTATTCCTGGTTGGCCTCGGCGTACCACTCCTGGGCGGATTCGGAGGTCAGGTACTCGATCAGCCGCGCCGCGTTCTCCTGGTTGGGCGCGTGGGCGGTGACCCCGGCGCCGGAGATGTTCACGTGCGTGCCGCGGTCGTCCTGATTGGGCCAGAAGACCCCGATCTGCTCGGCCACTTCGCGATCACGCCCTTCGCCTTCCAGCATCATGCCGAGGTAGTAGGTGTTGGCGATGGCGATGTCGCACACGCCGTCGGCCACCGCGCGGATCTGGTCGCGGTCACCTCCCTGCGGGCGCCGGGCCATGTTGGCCACGATGCCGTTGACCCACTGCTGGGCTGCGTCCTCGCCCTCGGTGGCGATCATGGAGGCGACCAGCGACTGGTTGTAGATGTTGTCGGAGGAGCGGATGCAGATCCGGCCTTCCCACTGCTCGTCGGTCAGGGCCTCGTAGGTCGACAGCTCGGACGGGTCGACCCGGTCGGTGTGGTACATGATCGGGCGGGCGCGCATGGACAGGCCGAACCACTCGCCATCCGGGTCGCGGTAGCGCTCGGGGACGTTGTTCTCGAGGGTCGTGCTCTCGATGCCCTGGAGAACCCCGGCCGCATGGGCCTGGTGCAGGCGGCCGGCATCCACGGTGATGAAGACGTCGGCGGGCGAATTGCGTCCCTCCTGGCGCAGCCGCTGAAGCAGGGCGTCGGCACCCCCGGTCACCAGGTTGACCTCGATCCCGGTCTCGTCCGTGAAGCGTTCCAGCAACGGCTGGATGAGCTGTTCCTGACGTGCGGAATAGAGATTGACCTCACCGGCGTCCGCGGCACCGTTATCGGCGTCGGGGCCACAGCCAGCAAGCGGCAGAGTGATGGCCACCGTGGCGGCGGCACCGATGATCCAGTTCAGGGGGCGGGTACGCATGGCTGTTGGTCCTCGAGACGGTTGGTTCCTGTAGTTGATTCGCCATAAAAGCGAGAACGATTGTTATTTGTATTAGCTTCCGTGGTCAAGTCCCATCATCCGGATTGTTTCTCGCGGCGGCCCGACCCGGACGTGCACATCGATCGGTGTTTCCCTAATCTGAGACCCATGGACAAGCCACTGCCGCAGACCCCCGCCCCGCTGCCCGCCGCGCTGGAGGACGAGATCCGGCGCCTGTGGGAGGAGTTGGAACCCGCGGAAGGCATAGCGCCGGACTCGCCCCCCGCCGAGCACCGGCCGCTGGCCTTCAGCCACTACCTGGCGCAGACGGTGCGGCGCCATCCGGCCTACCTGCTGGAGGCGCTGGATGCCGAGGGCCGCATGCCGGCCTGCACCGACGCGGACTTTCATGCCGCCCTGCAGGCCCGGGTGGACGCCGCGGAGGACGAGGAGGGCCTGCGCCGGGCCCTGCGCGAGACGCGCCACCGCGAGCTGCTGCGGATCGGCTGGCGGGATCTGGCCGGCGCGGCGGATCTGGAAGAGGTGATGCACGACCTCAGCCGCCTGGCGGACGGCCTGATCGGCGCGGCGCTGGGATGGCTGGATGCGCGGTACCGCGCGCGCCACGGCCAGCCACGCAGCGCCGAGGACGGTTCGCCGCAGTCGCTGGTGGTGCTGGGGCTGGGCAAGCTGGGCGGCGGCGAGCTCAATTTCTCCTCGGACATCGACCTGATCTTTGCCTTCGAGGACAACGGCGAGACCGACGGCGCGAAGCCGCTGGACAACCCGACCTATTTCCAGCGACTCGGCCGGGCGCTGATCGCCGCGCTGTCGGAGGTGACGGCGGACGGCTTCTGTTATCGCGTGGACATGCGCCTGCGGCCGTTCGGCGACAGCGGGCCGCTGGTGATGCATTTCGACGCGATGGAGGACTACTACCAGGCCCACGGCCGCGAGTGGGAGCGCTACGCGCTGATCAAGGCGCGGGTGATTGCCGGCGACGGCGAGGCCGGGGCACGCCTGATGCGTCGGCTGCGGCCGTTCATCTATCGCCGCTACCTGGATTACGGCTCGCTGGCCAACCTGCGCCAGCTCAAGCAGATGATCAACGACGAATCCGCGCGCAAGGGCCGGTTCGAGGACGTGAAGCACGGCGAGGGCGGCATCCGCGAGATCGAGTTCATCGGCCAGGCCTTCCAGTTGATCCGCGGCGGGCGCGACCAGGCCCTGCAGCGGGGCGACCTGCTGGGCGTGCTGCGGGTGCTGGGCGAGCGCGAGCTGCTGCCGGGCTACGTGGTGGAGCAGCTGGAACGCGGCTATCGCTTCCTGCGGCGGGTGGAAAACCGCCTGCAGATGCTCAACGACCAGCAGACCCACCGCCTGCCGCGCGAGGGCGATGACCGCGCGCGCCTGGCGCTGGCCATGGGGTTCGAGGACGAGGGCAGTTTCGAGGCCGCCCTGGTACGCGAACAGCACCGGGTCCATGCCCATTTCGATCAGGTCTTCGTCGCCCCGCAGCGTGCCGGCGAAGAAAGCATGGAGGACTCGCCGGAGGCCGATCGCGAGCAGCAGATCCAGCGCCTGTGGATGGGCACCCTGAACGAGGAGGAAGCCCGTGAGGCGCTGGCCGGACTCGGCTTCAACGATCCCGGGTCGGCCTTCGCCGGCATCCATGATCTGCGCGAAAGCCCCGGGGTGCGCGCGATGAGCACCACCGGGCGCCAGCGCCTCGACCGCCTGATGCCGCTGTTGCTGGGGGCCATCGGCGAGCAGGATGCCCCCGACGATGTCCTGCCGCGGGCGCTGCAGCTGATCCGCACCATCGCGCGGCGCTCGGTGTATCTGTCGCTGCTGGTGGAAAACCCGCTGGCACTGTCACAGCTGGTGCGTCTGGTGGGTGCGAGCCCGTGGATCGGCGACCAGCTGACCCGGCACCCGCTGCTGCTGGACGAGTTGCTGGATCCGCGCGCGCTGTATGCCCCGCCCGACCGCGAGGGCCTGCAGGCGGAACTGGAAGACGAGCTGGCGCGCTTCCCGGGGCAGGACCACGAGCAGATGCTGGACCGCCTGCGGCAGTTCAAACAGGTGCAGACCCTGCGCGTGGCGGCCGCCGACATCACCGGCTACCTGCCCCTGATGAAGGTCTCGGACCATCTGACCTGGCTGGCGGAGGTGCTGCTGGAACAGGTGCTGCATCTGGCCTGGGAACACATGGTGGAGCGTTTCGGCGCGCCGCAGTGTGGCGAGGATGCCAGCGCCTGCCGTCCGGCGCGTTTCGCGGTTATCGGTTACGGCAAGCTGGGCGGCTTCGAACTGGGCTACGGTTCGGATCTCGACGTGGTGTTCCTGCACGACAGCGACGACAGCGCCAGCGCGCGCACCGCCGGGCCGAAGGTGATCGACAACAGCGAGTTCTTCGCCCGGGTCGCCCAGCGGGTGGTGCACCTGCTGGGGGCGTTCACCGCCTCGGGGCGGCTGTACGAAGTAGACACGCGGCTGCGCCCCTCGGGTACGGCCGGTTTGCTGGTTTCCGGGCTGGAGGCGTTCCGTCGCTATCAGGACGAGTCGGCCTGGACCTGGGAACACCAGGCACTGGTGCGGGCGCGCTTCGTGGCCGGAGATCGCCTGCTCGGCGAGGATTTCGCCGCGCTGCGCCGGGAGGTGCTGACCCGCCCGCGCGACGCCGATGCGCTGCGCCAGGAGGTGGTGGAGATGCGCCGGCGCATGCTGGCCGAGCACGCGTCGAAACCGGGTGAAGGGTTCCATCTCAAGCGCGACCGTGGCGGTATCACCGACATCGAATTCATGGTTCAATACTGGGTTCTGGTTGCCGCGCACGAGCATCCGGCAGTCTGCGAATACCCGGACAAGATCCGCACCCTGGAGGCCCTGGGCGCCAGTGGGGTGATCGATGCCGGGTTCAGCAGCGAACTGGCCGATGCCTATCGCGACCTGCGCAACCGCATCCATCGTTTGACTCTGGCCGGGCGCGACGCCCGCGTGGAACAGCCGGATGCGGAGCTGGAAGCGGTGCGCGAGCGGGTGATGCGTGCCTGGGAGAGCGTGTTCGGCGACGCCGGCCCCGATATCGAATCCGGGGGCGAATCCGAGGTCGATTCCGGGGCCTGACCCGACGAAACAACACGAAACAGAGGACACAAGCGATGTCGATGGCCGACCGGGACGGGGTGATCTGGCTGGATGGCGAGATGGTGCCCTGGCGGGATGCGAAGACCCATGTGCTGACCCATACCCTGCATTACGGCATGGGGGTGTTCGAGGGCGTTCGGGCCTATCCTACCGATCACGGACCGGCCATCTTCCGCCTCGAGGAGCACACCCGGCGGCTGTTCAACTCGGCCCGGATCCTGGGCATGACTCTGCCGTTCACCGCCGAGCGCCTGAACCGCGCGCAGCAGGCGGCGATCACCGAGAACAACCTCGAGAGCGCCTATCTGCGGCCGATGGCCTTCTTCGGTTCCGAGGGCATGGGCCTGCGCGCCGACAACCTCGAGGTGCACGTGATGGTGGCCGCCTGGAGCTGGGGCAGTTATCTCGGCGATGACGGCATCGAGAACGGCATCCGCATCCGTACCTCGTCGTTCAGCCGGCACCACGTGAACGTGACCATGTGCAAGGCCAAGGCCAACGGCAACTACATGAACTCGATGATGGCCCTGCAGGAGGCGACCCGCTGTGGCTACGACGAGGCCATGCTGCTGGATACTGAGGGCTATGTCGCCGAGGGCAGTGGCGAGAACATCTTCATCATCCGCGACGGGGTGATCTACACCCCCGACCTGACCTCGGCGCTGGACGGCATCACCCGGCGCACGGTGATCGAGCTGGCGGCCGAGGAAGGCTTCCGCGTGGTGGAAAAGCGCATCACTCGCGACGAGGTCTACATCGCCGACGAGGCCTTCTTTACCGGGACCGCCGCCGAGGTCACCCCGATCCGCGAGGTCGACGACCGGCCGATCGGCTCCGGCAGCCGCGGTCCCATCACGGAATTGCTGCAGTCGCGCTACTTCGACGTGGTCCATGGGCGCGATTCCCGCCATCAGGACTGGCTGACCTACGTCTGATTGATTCACGCGACCCCGACCCGGAGCGAGACCCGAACCATGGTGAATCCCGAAACCGCCAAACATCAGGATCAGTACGAGACCGCCAACGCCGAGACGACCGTACGGGTCACCAGTGCGGACCTTCCGCTGCACTGCCCGGGCCCCAGGGCGGCGCTGTGGGCCTCGCACCCGCGGGTCTACATCCCGATCGACGAGACCGAGGACGGGCGCTACCAGTGTCCCTATTGCGGCACGATCTACATCCTCGAAGACGCCGCCGACTGATTTCGCGCCCGGGGACTGTCGCTCGGCGGAACCCCGGCGCGAGCGCATGACCATGACCCTGCCCCCCCTGGACCAGGCCCGCGTGCTGGTCGCCGGCGACCTGATGCTGGATCGCTACTGGCACGGCGCGACCGACCGCATCTCGCCGGAGGCCCCGGTGCCCGTGGTGCACGTGCGCGACATCGAGCAGCGTCCGGGCGGGGCCGGCAACGTCGCCCTGAACCTGGCCGCTCTGGGCGGGCGTCCCGACCTGGTGGGGGTGACCGGGGACGACACCGCCGCGGCCGATCTGTCCGCCTTGCTGCAGGAGGCCGGCGTGCGCTGCCAGTTCCGCCGCCGGTCGGGGGGCGCGACCATCACCAAGCTGCGGGTCATCAGTCGCCATCAGCAGCTGATCCGGCTGGATTTCGAGGACGGTTTCCCCGGCGCCACGGCCGGTGACCTGCTGGCGGATTTCGAACCGTTGCTGCGGGACTGTCAGGTGGTGGTGCTGTCCGACTACGCCAAGGGCGCGCTGCGCGACCCGCAGCCGCTGATCCGCGCGGCACGGGCCGCCGGCCGTCCGGTGCTGGTGGACCCCAAGGGCACCGACTTCTCCGCCTACCGCGGCGCCACCCTGGTGACGCCCAATCTCGCGGAACTGGAGGCCGTGGCCGGTCCCTGTCCGGACACGGCGGCGCTGGAACGCGCGGCCACCGATCTGCTCCGCGAGCATGGCATCGAGGCGTTGCTGGTCACGCGCGGGGCGGAGGGCATGACCCTGTTCCGTCCCGACCGCCCGCCGGTGCATCAGTCGGCGCGCGCCCGCGAGGTGTTCGACGTGACCGGTGCCGGCGACACCGTGATCGCGACCCTGGCGGCCGCGGTGGCGGCCGGCGAGCCGCTGGAGGATGCGATGCATCTGGCCAACCTCGCCGCCGGGATCGTGGTCGGCAAGCTGGGCACCGCGACGGTATCGCCGGACGAACTGCGCGCGGCGCGGCACGAGCCGGAGGGCGCCGATCGCGGCGTGGTGTCCCGCGCCGGGCTGATGGCCGTGCTGGAGCGCGCGCGGGCTGCCGGTGAGCGTATCGTGATGACCAACGGCTGTTTCGACCTGCTGCATGCCGGGCACGTGGCTTATCTGGAGCAGGCCCGGGCTCGCGGCGACCGGCTGGTGGTGGCGGTCAACGATGACGCCTCGGTGCAGCGCCTGAAGGGCCCCGGACGACCGGTGACCCCGCTGGAGGGCCGCATGGCCGTACTCGCCGGCCTGGCCGCGGTGGACTGGGTGGTGCCGTTTGCCGAGGACACCCCGGCGGCGCTGATCGGCGAGGTGCTGCCCGACGTGCTGGTGAAGGGCGGCGACTACAGGCCGGAAGACATTGCGGGTTATGATACCGTCACCGCGGCCGGCGGCCGGGTCGAGGTGCTGGGCTTCGTGGACGGCTGTTCGACCAGCGCGGTGATGGAGCGGATCCGGCAGGGCCATTACTGAGGCAACACCGACACATGAAAGTACTCTATCTCGTGGGCATGGGTCGCAGCGGCTCCACCCTGCTGGACATCCTGCTGGACGCGCACAGCCAGGTGCGCGCGCTGGGCGGGGTCCGGCGCCTGGCGCATTACGCGCGCAAGCATCCCTGCCCCTGCGGCGCGCCCAGCTTTTGGGCATGCGAGTTCTGGTCGGCGGTCAACGCCCGGCTGGAGGAGCGCCTGGGCTGCAATCTGGAGACCCTGGACGTGCATGCGCGCGACCCGGCGCGCTTCAACGAGCACAACCGCACGCTGTTCGAGGTGGTCTCCGAGGTCAGCGGGGTGCCGTTCGTGACCGACAATTCCAAGTCGGTGCAGCGCCTGCGCCGGCTGATGGCCGCGCCCGACATCGACGTGGTGCCCATCCACGTGCTGCGCGACCCGCGTGGCCGGGCGCAGTCGCTGCGCAAGCGCAAGCAGCAGAACTACCTCCCTACCTTCTCCTATTCCCACCGTTCGCTGCGGCTGTACCGCCTGCTGCGCAACGAGCCGCACATCGTGGTGAACTACGAGAAGCTGGCCTACGACCCCGAGGACCAGCTGCCGAAGCTGATGGAGCGCCTGGGGCTGGAGTTCGAGCGCCCGCAGCTGGACTCCTGGGCGGAGATGGCGCATCACAACATCGGTTCGGCGGATGTCTTCCGCAAGACCGAGGGCAGCGTGATCTGGCCGGACGATGCCTGGAAGCAGGTGATTCCGCCGTACATGCAGCGCATCCAGAACGTGATCGCCTGGCCCGGGCGCGTGGCCAACGACGCCAAGGAGCGTCGCTGGGGTCTGGACTGACGCACCCGCGTCGTCAGCGCCGGGTCAGCGCGCCTCGCTGACCTGCCGCAGCCACTCCCGGTCGCGCTGGGCGGCGCGCAGAAGACCGCGCGCCCCCGGCCGGGCAAAGGCCAGCGGCAGCGGGTCGAGGATCCACAACGCCTGGCCGTCGCTGCCCAGCATGCGCGGGTCCCGCCCGCGGAACCGGATCCCGTAGTCCCGCAGACCCGCCCACAGGGTCTCGGCCGCTTCCGGTCCGGGCGGAGGGCCGCCGTCCGTCAGCGGGTGCATGTCTGCGATTGCTTCCTGGACCAGCCAGATCATGCCGCGATCCGCGGCGACCACGGCCACCGGCCGTGGCGCCGCCAGCCCCAGCCGCCGGAGGGTGAGCGCATGGCTCCAGACCCGACGCGCGGTCCGGCGGGTGAGGGCCGGGCGCAGCAGGGCGGGCAGGGTCTGCCAGGGTGCATCAATCCGCCGGGCGCAGAGTTCGGGCGTGTCCGATGAGGCGACGGTCTCCGGCAGCTCGCCGGTCGCGTACAGGTGGCGGGCGATCTCGCCGGCCTGCTCGCGCGTGAGGCTGCGCCGGTCGTGGATGATCCCGAGGTCGTCGCTGCGAAAGCGCGGGTAGTGTTTCCAGCCGCGTGCCGCGCGGTGCGCAACGCGGCGGGCATGGCGCACGCGGGCGTGGCGCAGTACCCGCAGGAAACGTTCCAGTTCGGCCTCGCTCGCGTCCCAGCCGCGCAATTCGTGGTAGCGCCGGAAGCCCTCGCGGATGCGCGCCTCGGGCACGCGGGTCTTGGACGCGTACAGCCGCTGCAGGTGGCGCAGGGCGGCTCGCCGTCCGAGGGCGGCTCCACGCTGGCGTACCCGGTCCCCGTCGATCGCGTACAGCTTTCCGTCGCGGGGGATGAAGTTCAGCCAGTTGAGATCGTTCTGCACGACGCCGGCGCGGTGGTGTTCGGCCAGGGTGGCCAGCAGCCGGGCATGGGCCTCGTGCCCGGGATCGCCGCCGGGCGGGGGCCAGGGGGTATCCGCCTCGACCAGGTCCAGCACCAGCAGCCACGCGCGGTATTGCGGGCAGTAGCCGGCGTGGTGCACCGCCGGCGCCGGTACGCCGGCCGCCTCCAGCCGGCGCGCCCCGCGGGTGCCACGGCGCCATTCGGCCCACTGCGCGATGCGCCCCAGATAGAACTTGGCGACCACCGCCCGATCGTCGGGCAACCGGGCGCGAAAGATCCGCCGCTTGCCCGGGTACTCGTGGAGGCAGTCCTCCAGCGCGAGGGTCCCGAGGCCCGGGATCTCCGGGCGGTCACCGGTTTGTGGAAGTCGGGGCATCGAATTCGTAGCCCAGCAAGTCCAGGTCGCGGCGGTAATGCTGCGCCACCATCTCCGCCAGGGTGTCGTCGTAGTAGCTGCGGTAGTCGTCGCGTTCACTGGCGCGGCGCAGATGCGGGAGCTCGGGCGTCGGGATCCCGATGCGCTGACAGATCGTGGCGAAATCCTCGTGCAGGTTCTCGTAGCGGCCGATGAAATCCACGATCACCCGACCCTGCAGATCGACGATGTATTCGTGCTGCAGCTCCGCCGAGGTATCCAGCATGTAGTCGTACGGCCGTTCGGGGTCGAACTTCAGCCGCAGGAAATCGCCGAAGGTGCTTATGCCCTCCAGTACTTCGGGCTTCTCCCGCCGGATGTGGTGCCAGGAGCTGACCTGCAGATCCCAGGGGTTGCGCACGATCGCGCATTTGAACAGCTCGCGGTAGACCGGTTCCGGCAGCATCTCCTTGGCCGCGATCGCCTTCGCGTGGCGCGGAAACTTCAGCCCCAGCTTGTGCCGGGGCCGGGTCAGCTGACTGACCTGGCTGGCCGCCCACAGCGGGATGCTGTACCAGCCGCCCCAGCGATACGGCCGCAGCGCCGCCCGGATACTGGTCCCGCCGGTC
This sequence comes from Thioalkalivibrio sp. ALE23, assembly GCF_000378545.1. Classification (NCBI taxonomy): domain Bacteria; kingdom Pseudomonadati; phylum Pseudomonadota; class Gammaproteobacteria; order Chromatiales; family Ectothiorhodospiraceae; genus Thioalkalivibrio; species Thioalkalivibrio sp. ALE23. The sequence goes on from NZ_KB900035.1 coordinate 317,094, forward strand.
TTGGCGATGTGCACGAACAGGAAATTCTTGCGATAGGAAATCAGCATGGATCGGGGCTGCTAGGGATCGGTGGCGGTATTGTAACCGCGATGTCTCCGGTCAAGCGTATCCGTTCACGGGGCGTTGAGTGAGCTCGGCTCGATGTCCAGTACCCTCAGGTATTCCCGACTGCTTCGCTCCGCCTCGAATGGCCGCACGGCAGTGCGCAGGTCCTCGGACGGGGCGGGATGATCAATCGCTTCTTCGATCCCCCTGGCCAGGGCCATGACGTCCTCCACCGGCACCAGCGGGCCCAGAAGGCCATCTTGCAGGATGCCCCGGGGACCGCTGGGGCAATCGGTCGCTACCACCGGGGTGCCCAGGGCCATCGCTTCGACGAGGACGTTGGGGGAGCCTTCAAAACGGGAGGGCAGCACGAACACGTCTGCAGCCCGCATGAGCGGGTAGGGGTTTTCCACGAAGCCGGTGAATTGCACCACGTCATCGATTCCAAGTTGCTTCGCTTCGTCTTCCAGTGGTTTGCGATCCGGGCCATCGCCGGCTACCAGGAGGCGGACTTGCCGATTCTTCCGTACCCGGGCGACGGCGTTCAGCAGCAGGTCCATACCCTTTTGCGGCCTCAAACGGCCAACTGCGACCAGCACGGGTACCTCACGAGGGCGAGGGGGCAGCCATGGATGCACGAAGGGCTGACGTGCAAGTGTTTCCAGGTCGGCCGGGATCGAGGGGTTCGCAATGACATGGAATCGTTCGGGGGGCAGGCGGCCGATCTCGGCCAGGTCCTCGGCAACGGGACGGGCTACCGCCACAATCGCGTCCGCGTGCGGGAATATCCACCGTACGGGGAGATGACGGGCCAGCTTCTGCCACCGGGACTTGCCCTGGAGAGAACCGGACAGGTGCATCCCGATGCGCAGCACGATACGTACAGGCACTCCGGCGAGTGCTCGTGCCAGGAGCGCCACGCGACCGGCCCGATCCTTGGCGGCAAGAAGCGCTGCCGGGCGTTCACGACGCAGGTATCGGACCACCGCCGGCAGTGCCAGAATGGAGGTCAGCGCATTGATCCGGATGACGTTGACTTCTTCGGGAATGCCCTTCAGGTGCCCCCCGCGCGCCTTGAGCAACAGGAGATCCACTGTTACGCCGGAATCCACGAATCCGCGCAGCAGATGGTTGATCATTTTTTCGACGCCGCCGTCTCCGGTATAGGCGACCAGAACCGCCAGGCGTTTATCCTCCATGGCGGTTCCTTTCCTCGTGGTAACCCTGTAGCAGGTGAGTCCAGCCCTCTCGGGCCCGTTCCCGGGTTTCGGGCCATTTCTCCAGGGATCGCGCCAGTCGTTTCAGGTTGCCCGAAAGGCTCCAGACGGGATTTTGCCGTCCTCTGTCCCAGTCGATGAGCCAGACGTTGTTCCCTCTCTGGATCAGTATGTTGCGTGCATTCAGGTCCGCGTGCCAGACGCCGTGGCGATGAAATGCCGCGATCCTGCGGCCCACGGAGTGCCAGGTGGAGGGCGAGTCCTCCTCGCTCTTGATTACGTCAAAAAGAGTCCTGGTATGGGGTATCAACTCCGTGATCAGGTCCCCCCTCCAGAAGGGTCCTTGAAATTCGACCCGGGCGGCCACCGGTCGCGGGACCGCCAGTCCGAGCTCATGCAACGTACACAACAGTCGCCACTCCCGCAGGGGGCGGCTGCGGGCCAGTCCCGTTCTCAGGTACCGGTCGCTAAGGACATGCGCCATGAGCCCCCCGCGCCAGTAGTGCCGTAGCACCCAGTCATGACCACCCCTGCGCACGAGATGGACCGGCCTGCGACCGTCCCCGAGCATGGAACACTCTCCCGGTCGTTCGGGGGAGACGGGATCGAACAGCGCAAGATCGCAGCGATCCATTCGTGAGGCGTCGTAGATGCAGGCCTGGCCGGCTGGCCGTTCAAGCCGTTCCACGATGGGGGCCGGGGCGGTCGCGAATTCGTTCATCGGGTAGCTGGTGCCCGCCACCAGTAGCGCGGGGAGGCATCTGGCCGGGGCGCGCGCCATTTGCCTTCTGGTAGTATTGTGCTCATGCGAAATTCACCCGCCTTCACGGTGTTCATCCCGGCATACAACCGTGCACATACCCTGCGCCGGGCGCTCGACAGTGTACGCGAGCAGACCTTGCAGGACTACGAGATCCTGGTGGTCGATGACGGGTCCGAGGACGACACTGAAACGGTCGTGAGTGAATGGGCGGAGGATTCCGATATTCCCGTGCGGTACTACCGTCAGCCCAATGGAGGCAAGCATAGGGCGCACAACCGGGCGGTTGGACTGGCGTGTGGCGAACTGCTGATGGTGCTCGACTCCGATGACATTCTGCTTCCGGAATGCCTGGCTCGGGTGCATGAGGCGTGGTCCGCGATTCCCCCGGACCAGAGAGAGGGCTTTGTGGGTGTCGAGGGCCTGTGCCGCGACGGGGAGGGGCGCCTGCACGGCAGCGCCTATCCCTCTGACGTCGTCGATGGTTATTACCTGGAGATGATCGGTCGGTACGGGGTGACGGGAGAAAAGAGGCACGCCCTGCGCGTCGATGTGCTCCGTGACTTCCTGTATCCCGAAGTGCCCGGGGAAGACCGAATGCGTGACAGCTATCTGTGGAAGCAGCTCTCTGCGGCGGGCTGGCGCGTCCGTTTCATCAACGAGGTCCTTCAGGAAATCGAATTCCAGGAAGGAGGGCTTACGCGCACGGCTTCGACCCGGCGCCAACGACATGTTCGTGGTCTGTATCTCTACTGGAAATCGGACCTACTCCATCATCAGATGTATCTCAGCCGTTCGGTCCGCAGACGGCATTATGCGGAGTACATACGGTACGCTCTGCACAGCGGCATCCATTTTTCTGCCCAATGGCACGAGGTGCCAAGCCGCGTCCAGTGGCTCAGCGCGTTGCCGCGCGCGCTGCCAAACTACCTTGGCGATCGTTTCAAATGGCAGCGGACGGCAGGCAGGTGACCGCGGGCCGATTACTGGTCACGGTCGACCCCACTGCGATCGACCGTTCGTTCGTGAGGCGGAGCTCCTGGGACAAGCTTCGGTTTGGTCTGAATGGTCTCGGGCAGCCCGAGATGCTTCGTTCGGGGAGCTGGGACCGGCGAACCATCCCTGTGACCCAGCATCCCGGATATCGTCTTATCCGCGAGCTCGCCGATAACCAGTTTGAACCTGAAGCCAGCCATGAAACCCTCGTTCGCTATTTTCGCGACAAGGGCCGCAGTGTCGATCGAGCGAGGCGGAAGGCTGCTGAGGAAGGCGACGCTTACATCCGACAATATCACGCACTTTTTCAAAGCATGAAGGCCAGTGGTTATGTCCCAAACCTTGCCGCAGATGAAATCGGCCTCGCCATCGATCGCGAAGGTCGCTGGGTCAAGGTGCCCAATGGGAATCATCGTTTCCATACAGCCCTCGTCCTCGGCCTGTCGTTGGTCACCGCGGAAGTCCGTTTTGTCCACCGCAGGTGGATTCTCGCGCGATCGGGGCCGGGACCGGCGGACATGCGATCAAGGATCGCGTACCAGTTGCAGGAGAACGGGGTGCAGCCCTGTTGGTGCTAGGGCCAGTTCTTCGCCCCGGGCGCCTTTACGGTCCGTGCTCCGTCGTTCGTGATTCCTCAAGGTGGATTCCCATGTTTCGTTCTCCCGATCAGGCAATCGTCTTTCTCCATATTCCCAAAACCGGCGGGAGTTCCATTGCGAAGGCGGTGGGTCGCCGATATCGGGGGTCGCGATATCACGTAAAGGCCGCCGAATCACGACACGCCGCCGCAAGGACCCACGATATAAACGCGCCTGGTTTTGAGGAGCGTATGCAGGGCCTGCGCTCGGATCTTCTGCTTTACGCCGCCGAGTCAGGGACCCGCTACCTCACGGGGCATGTGTGGTATACAGGTGGCATCAGAAGTTTGCAGAAAGCCGGATATCAGGTCCTGACCTGTCTTCGTGATCCGGTGGATCGTTTTATCTCGAATTTTCTCTATAACCGCTTCAAGACGACCCCTCACATGCGTACATCGCTGGATATCGATTCTTATCTTTCGTCGCCTGAGGCCCGATCCCAGGCGACGACATATGTTCGATACCTCACAGGGGGATGCGCTGATCGCGTGTACGAGACGGAAGCGGCAGTGAAACAGGCAAAGGCCGCCATTCATGAACTTGATGGGGTTGGTTTTCTGGATGAGATCAGGCTGTTTGCGGAGCAGATTGAGGCCCTCGTTGGCGCGCGTATAAAGATCCCCCACGAGCGGCGAAACCCGGCTCCGGATCGGTACGCCCGGGAAATCAAAAATTCGTCCGAGATTCGTGATCGCGTTTCCGAGATGTGTGCATATGATATCGAGCTGTATCGGTATGCCAGAGCGCTTCGCCCTTCCGTTGCGGCGGGTGAGTCTTGAGGGTGGCTGACGTGGAAGCGCGGCGTTATCGGTCGTTTCATGGGGTTGGTATCGTTGTTGGTTTCCTTGGGGTCTACCTTTTTGCGGTCTCGCAGGCGTGGTCTACTACCCTTGTCGATGTGGGACTCTTTCTGGTGGTAGTCGGGAGTCTTTTCCTTCTTCCGCGTATCTGGTCAGATATAAAATGCGAGCCAGTGTTCTGGCTGGCTGTCGGCATAACAGGCTATATTCTTTTGCATTCCCTGGTTTATCTCCAGTTTGCCCCTGCGCTTGATGATTCGATAAACCCCAACTGGAATCATTGGCTTCGGGTAGGGGGTTTGTGGTCTGTCCTCCTGGGGTGGTGGCTCTGGTGCTTCCCCGGTCATCTCAAGCCATTCCTTGTGACCCTTGTTGTCGGCCTGTTCTTTGGGGCGGGGGTGGATGGTGATGTAGGGGCGCTGCTGGATGGAGATATCTGGGACAGGTCCGTTTGGGGGTATTCGCCGAATTATCTAGGTATGTTCAGCAGTATGCTGATGCTGGGCTTGCTCTCGTGGGTCCTCTACGAGCGTAAGGGGCGGCTGCGAGGCTGGGAATGGATACTTGGTGCCGGGGTCTTTCTGGGTCTCGTGATGATGTTGTACACGTCCGGCTCACGGACCGCCTGGCTGGCGTTTCCGGCTGGTTTCGGGATCCTTCTGTTGTATGGGTTGTTGAGCCGTGCCGTCGGTGGAATGAATAAAGCCACAATATTCCTTTCCGGTCTCGCGCTGGTGATTCTGGCGGCGGTAGTTTTTAGTAATATGGAATATTTCGTTGAGCGCTTCAGCAGAGAATGGGAAGCGCTTCAGGCATTTTTGTACCTGGACTGGTCGACATCAGCCGAGATCGGGGGGTCCTTCGGATCTCGTGTGGCGATGTGGCTGGTTGGCTTGGAGGCAATACTGGATCGGCCCGTATTCGGTTGGGGAGGTGGTAGCGGGTCGATGATTCTGAATCCTGCGGGCCTGGATTACGGGCACTTTCATAACATCTATCTGGAGATTCTGACCAGTTTCGGTGTGGTTGGCGGGGCGCTTTTTCTGGCGTTCCACGTATTGCTCTACGCGGGGGTTGTGCGGTCGTACTTTCGGGCGGTGATTTCTCCCGCGCTGTTCGTGGGGCTACTTAGTGCAACCGTGGTGCTTTTGATAATGCTCATGAACGAGATTAGGATCGGGCAGAGTGAGGGGCGGGCTCTGATAACGTCGCTGTACGCGTTATACTTTTATTCACTTTTCCGTTTGAAAAGCAGATAGCTGTCCTGAATTCAACCAATAAGTGCAACGCCACGTCATGCGGCGCGTCGCCGCTGTAAGGATTGCTCCAGCACTTCGATCGGGGCCCGGTAGCCGAGCCGCTTGCGCGGTCGAAGGTTGAGTTTGTCTTCGATCTCCTGGATTCGTTCTTCGCTGACCTGAGCGAAGTCGGTGCCCTTCGGGAAGTACTCCCGGATCAGGCCGTTGGTGTTCTCGTTCGAGCCGCGTTCCCAGCTGTGATACGGCCGGGCGAAGTACACGGGGCAGGCGAGCTT